>JAPPOV010000047.1 GCA_028873595.1 Gemmatimonadota bacterium
ATGAGGCTTTGTGCGCTCAAACTTCTCTTTGCCCATCTCGCTACCCTCTGGGGTTTCGTTTATGGCTGTCGTAAGGTGGGGCCGCGGCCCCGCTGACGATCACGCTCTCCGTGATCCGGAACTGCTAGAGCTCTGAGCGGGATTTGAACCCGCGACCTCGTCCTTACCAAGGACGCGCTCTACCCCTGAGCTATCAGAGCAAACCGTCCTTCTTTTTTCCTTCGTAGAGCGGGAGACGGGACTCGAACCCGCGACCCTCAGCTTGGAAGGCTGATGCTCTAGCCAACTGAGCTACTCCCGCCTTGTGTCCTGCCGGGCCTCGAAAGGCCCGTCCTGCCAAATGGTGGGGGGAGGATTCGAACCTCCGAAGGCTATGCCAACAGATTTACAGTCTGCCCCGTTTGACCGCTTCGGTACCCCACCTTGTCGTTCCCGAAACCGTCCGGCCGGGACCATCCGGCCGCACTTTTCCGCCTCGCCTCATACGTGGAAAAGAGCCGCCCCCTGATAGCTGGAGCGGCTGTTTTGCGACCAAGCCCAGAAAAGTAACCGACCCCACACAGAGCGTAAAGGGCCGAAAGTGTGCTGTTTTCCGGGAGTTTACGGGAGTCCGGCTCCACCCGCCGGCCACCTGTTTCGAGCGGGCTCAAGCGCTTCCGAAGCGAAAGCTGGCGAAGGGACTCGAACCCCCAACCTGCTGATTACAAATCAGCTGCTCTACCAGTTGAGCTACGCCAGCGCAGGGCAGAAGATAATCGACTGAATGTGACTACCCCAGCCTCCCATCAATCTCGAGTCCTTCTCGGGCCCGACGAGACGTCGAATTCTCGGATTTCCCGCTCATTCCAGCACGGATTCCAGCCAGGCCCCGGGTTCGCGCATCGTCGCTGTGTCGACATCGCTTGACGAACGTGCGAACTACGAGATCATCTTCCAGCGCGTCCCCTCCGCCCCGTCCTCGAGGACGATGCTCTTCGCGGCGAGGTCTTCGCGGATCTGATCGGCTCGGGCGAAGTCCTTCGAGGCGCGAGCCGCCGCCCGCTCTTCGATCATCCGCTCAACCCACGATACGAGATCGTCATCCACAGTCCGCGACGCATGCGCGACCTCGAGCAGACCGAGGACCTCGTCCATGGATCGCAATGCGTCGAGCGCGGCATCGCGATCGGCGGCGGTGACATTCCCCCGCTCATCGAGCTCGGAATTCACCCGGGTGACGAATCCGAAGATCGTGCCCAGCGCATGCGCCGAATTGAAGTCGTCGTCCATGGCCGTCCGGAACGCGACAAGCACGGAGGCCGAGAGGTCCGGGAGCGCGGACGCCTCTGCCGAATCGTCGGTGGCCAGCTCCGCCAGACGGGCCTCGAAGTCGAGCAGGCGCTGCACGGCGACGGCAGAAGCCTTCAGGCCGTCTCGCGTGAAGTTCAGATCTCCCCGATAATGGGAAGAGATGAGCAGATGGCGGATCGCGGCCGGATCGTACCCTTCTTCGAGCAGCTCTCGGACGCGAATGAAGTTGCCGAGAGACTTGGACATCTTCCGCCCCTCCACGAAGAGATGCTTCACGTGCATCCAGTAGCGAACGAACGGATGCCCTGTCGCACCTTCGGACTGGGCGATCTCGTTCTCGTGGTGGGGGAAGACCAGATCTTCCCCACCGAGATGCATGTCGAGCGTATCGCCGAGCTCGGTCGTACTCATGACCGAACACTCCAGATGCCAGCCAGGGCGTCCTCGCCCCCACGGTGAATCCCATGCCGCGCCAACGGCCTCGTCCGCCTCGGTGGCCGCCTTCCACAGCACGAAGTCGCGCGCGTCTTCCTTCTCATACTCGTCGTGCTCGACACGCGCACCCTCGATCAGCGTCGAGATATCGATGCCCTTCAGCTTGCCATAGCCCGGGAAGCTGGCGATCGAGAAGTAGACGGCGCCGTCATCGGCAGGGTAGGCGTGCCCCTTCTCAATCAAACGAGAGATGAAGTCGACCATCCGGTCGATGAACTCGGTCGCGCGCGGGTAGCTGTCTACGGTCCGGACACCGAGCATCTGACAGTCGGACAGGAACGTCTCACCGAAAGGACCCGTATGCTTCTGGATGGACGTGCCCGCCGCATGCGCCGCCTCGATCACCTTGTCATCAACATCCGTGAGGTTCATCACGAACCGCACGTCGTACCCGCTCCATTCGAGGTGCCTGTGGACCAGGTCGAAGAAGAGGAACGTCCGAAAGTTCCCGATGTGAGCGTGGTTGTAGATGGTGGGGCCACACGCATACACCCCCACTGCCCCGTCTCGAAGCGGAACGAAGTCCTCCAGCGAGCGCGTCGCGGTGTTGTAGACCTTCAATGACATCGGCTGATCGGTTGGAACCAGGAGTCGATTGCGACAAGGATCGCCGCAGCAGTGGGGAAGGAACAGAGGTAGCTGCGCCTTACGCCTCGGATTCCTCCTCTTGGATTTCACGGAGCACCGCGGAGAAGGCCGCGGAAGGCTCATCGGCCTTGGTGATCGGGCGACCAATCACAAGGTAGTCGGCACCGTTGCGCACCGCTTCACCTGGTGTGGCCACACGATTCTGATCGTTCCGATCCGCCCCGGCCGGCCGGATGCCGGGTGTCACGATGAGAAAGCCGGGACCGACCTGTTGGCGAATCCAACTCGCCTCGAGAGCCGAAGCCACGATCCCATCGACACCCGCCTCTTTCGCCATGAGTGCGAGCCGACCGACGTCGTCCCGGACCGATCGGATCTCTCGATTCCATACGGCAGCCATCTCGCTCGGGGTCAACGACGTGAGAACTGTGACGGCCAGAAGCTTCAGGTCTCCGGATCGTGCTGCAACCGCGGCCTCCATCATCCGGGGTCCACCCGACGCATGTAGCGTAAGCAGCTCGGCCCCCAGATCGGATGCCGCCTCGACAGCGCGCGCGACCGTGTTCGGAATGTCGTGCAGCTTGAGGTCGAGAAAGACGCGCTTTCCTCGCGCGACGAGCTCCCGCACCACACCGGGACCTCCCCGGGTGTACAGCTCGAAGCCAACCTTGTAAAAGTCCGCCTCGTCGCCCAGTCGGTCGACGAGCACGAACGCGTCGTCAGCCGAGGGGACATCAAGTGGGATGATCACCCTGTTCATCCGGCTTGGGCCTCCGTCCCTGCTCTCAAGTCGTCCCAGGCTGAGACACCGTGGCGACGGCCCCAGCGGCCGAGGCCTGCGATCAGATCGGTCGAGGCACGTGGCGCAGCGAACGTGGCCGTCCCCATCTGAACGAGCGCTGCACCGGCACGTCCGTAGGCCACAGCGTCCTCCGGGGCAAGTACCCCCCCCACGCCCAACAGCGGAAGTGAGGTATTCGATCGCGCCTCGCGGACCGCCCGGATTCCGGAAGGTCGCAGCGCTGGCCCGCTTACCCCCCCTGCTCCCTGCCCCAGACGTGCATCGCCGGACTCTGGGTTCAGCAACAGACCCGGTAGCGTATTCACGAGTGTAATCGCGTCTGCTCCGGCTTCTTCCGCTCGCTTCACGGTCTTCCCGAGGGCTGGATCGTTGGGGGCCAGCTTGGCGGCGAGAGGACGCTGGGTTCGGGCGCGGCAACCCGACATGATTTCGGTCACGGCATCAGGGTCAAGCGCGAAGGGTACCCCGTCGCGCCGAGCGTCATTCGGGCACGAGAGGTTGATCTCGAAGCCAACGAATCCGTCCGACTGATCGAGCCCCTCAATCAACGCGAAGTACTCGTCTACAGTATGCCCTGCCACCGACACGAGGACATGCGCCCTGCGCACATTCGCCGCAATCCAGGGAAGCTTCTCATCGCGTGCGCCCACCAGGCCCGGATTTGCAAGCCCGATCGAGTTCATCATACCGGAGTCGAACTCCGTGACTCTGGGCGCCGGATTACCGGTGCGAGGCTCAAGAGTGATCGACTTCGTCACAAAGCCCCCAAGGGCCTCGAGATCGATGACGTCGATGAGTTCCACGCCAAATCCGCAGGTCCCGGCTGCCAGCAACACGGGATTCTGAAACTCGACGCCGAGAACGTGGGTCGTGAGCCTCACCGTCCGGTCAGCGCTCTAAGCCGCACGTCCAATTCCTCCTCCAGCTCCTGGTATCCGGCGGAGGACCCGCCGGACGCGGCCAGAACGTAAGGGCTCTCGGGGTCGGCCTCCAGACGTCCGCGCAGCCACGCCCGATCTCCTTCGTCCGGAGAGATCTCAAGCGCGGCAAGGAGCGCCTTCGGAGCCCATGGATCTTCCGGCGCTGCGGCCGCATAGGCGAGAAAGAGCCCCCGTGCGACGTACCGGGCTCCGAGTCGGTCGCGCGCGACCTCCGCCGCCGCAAAGAACCCGAGCGGTTGCGCATACCCCATTCCGGTCAGCGACTCCATCTCTTCGATCCACTCGATCTCGGCAGCGACCCGTTCATTTGCGGCGGCAGGGAGGAGCAGGCTGCGCACCCCGTACACGGTATCGAGATCGCGGGCGCGTTCGAGCTGCCACCTTGCAAGTAAACGTCGAGCATCTGCGGCGGCACCCCCAAGCCCGGACGCAACATCGGCAACCTGCGCACGCGCGGCCGTCGTGTCCCCTGCCCGATCGAGCAGCCGTGCACGAGTCAGCGCAACCCGACTCCGCGCCAACCGATCCCAGGGAGAGCTCCCGACCTCCTCCAGCATGGAGGCGACCTTGGCCTCGTCCCAAACCTTCGCGGCTGCGTCTGCCAGCCCTACGATCGTGTCTGATCGCACGCCGGCCCGCGGATCCATGAGCAGTCGTATGAACGCGGCCCGTGATCGAGCCTCTTCCTCATGGGCAACGGACCAACGGAGGTGTTCCAGCCGGGCCTCTACGCGCACCCCGAACCCCGCCTCCGCCGCCCGGTCCAGATCCCAGCTGGCCAGATCGAACAGGCCACGCTCGAGGAGAAGACGACCCCGCAGAAGGTGCGCCTCCGATCGAGACTCTTCCGAGAGCGAACCAGCGAGCGAGCGGTTGACGACACTGAGCGCGGCGGAGGAGTTCCCCAGTTCCGCGTGAATCGCGGCAAGGTAGACGCGCGCTCGAACCGCGACGGCCGGGGAGCTCTGCGCTGCATCTTCGAGCGCCGCGCGAGCCTCGCGCAGTTCACCGAGACGTAGCCGTGCCCGACCGTGGAGCAGAAGCGCCTCATCGGCCCATTCGCTCCCAGGGCGGTCGCGCAGTGCTTCCCCCGTCTTGCGAACAACGTCGAGGTACCGCGTCGTGGCGAGGGAGTCCTGACCCGCCCGGCGCGCCGCTTCCCCCTCTGAAAAGAGGTGATCCGCGTTGTACAACACATTGTGGTATGCGCAGGCGGCTATCCCGAGAGCGCCTGCCGTCATCAGCCAGAGCCTCAACGCGACCCCGCGCCGCCCCCCGTGCTCCCACCCGGCGGGTATCGGTCGAAGAACCGAACCACAGCCTCTGCAATCGCTTCGCCCGAATCCCGGTGAAAACCGGCCTGATTCAGCAGCTGCGCCTCCGTGTTGTTCGAAAGGTACCCGACCTCGATCAGCACCGAGGGCATCAGGGCGTTCGTCAGGACGGCCAGCACGCCTTGCTTCACCCCCCGATTCGGACCGGGGTGAACATCGTCCAGGTTGTCCTGCACCAGGCTGGCGAGATTCTCCGACCAATGCGCGTGTTCGTAGTTGCGAAGATCACGGAGGATGAAATCCATGTCTGCGAGGCCGTCTTCGTCGAGATTACGGGTGCTCATGTTGAGTGGCGCGTTTTCGATCGCGGAGACGCGACGTTCGTGCTCGGTGCGGGCGTCGGACAGGAAGTAAGTCTCGAAGCCGCGCGCTTCGCGCCGTGCCGGGAACGAGTTCGCATGGATCGAAACGAACACCCCCGGGCGCTCCCCTTTCCAGTCCGTGGCAAGCTGCCCTCGATCCCAAACGTCCACGAAGGAATCGTCGTCGCGGATCATGTGCACCTCGAGACCGGGCTTTCCCTCGAGCGCAGCCTCGACTTCGAGCGCGATCGCGAGAGCCACAGTCTTCTCCCGGACCCCCGCCGGAGACAACGCACCGGGATCTTCACCTCCGTGCCCAGCGTCGATCACGACGACACGGACGCCGTCGTACGGAGAAAGTCCGGCACTCCGAACCTCCTCGGCCGAGTCACGCGCGCCGGCCGAGTCGAACGCGTCGCTGACTGGCTCTGCCGCGACCGGCAAATCAGGGGTCGGGGTATCCTCCGATGGATCCAGTGGAGCTTCCTCTTCGTCTTCGACGACCTCTACCTCGTCACCCGCGGAAGCGAATTCTGCGATCTCACCCGGACTGAGGAGCGAGACATCACCTGCGCGAAGCAGGCTCTCCTCACCCACGAAGTCATACAGCCCGGGCAAACGTCTAGGAAGAAAGTCGGTGAGGAACTGGAGAGGAATCCACGCTGACCCACCGGTCCGATACGGCGCGTCCGTCATCTGAAGTACGACGCCGTCCCAGCGGAAGAACGGCGAGTCGAAGCGGAACGACACTACGATCTCATCGGCCGCACTCAGAACCAGAGTGCCGTCGTCTCCGTCGACCCTCCACCCGAGGTCGCCCAGGGTCGTGGCAGCGACACTCGCGTAGCCGCGGTCGAACTGGACCGTAACCGAGCGAGAGGATCCCCCTTCTCGCTCGATCTCGAGTCGCGGTCGATCCTGACCTTGAACGTGAGCGGCTGAGGCCAAAGCCATGCAGATCGTCATCGCCGGTAGGACGAGAAGCCGCCAGGCCCCGATGTCGAGGCAGCGTCTGCGTCGGTAGCGAGGGTTCATCGTGACTCCATGGCGCGGCGTGCCTCCCTGTCCTGTTGCCGGCGCTTCAGCGTCTCACGCTTGTCGTGCAGCTTCTTCCCTCGCCCGACGGCGAGTTGGATCTTGGCATACCCACGCGTGAAGTAAATCTCCAGCGGCACGATCGTCAGACCCTTTTCCTCGGTTTTCACGGCAAGTTGCCGGATCTCCTGACTGTTGAGGAGAAGCCGGCGTGGCCGCACCGGATCGACGTTGAAACGATTGGCCTGCTCATACGGACTGATGTGAAGGTTGTGCAGCCACACCTCACCGTTGTCGACCCGTGCAAACGCATCCTGGAACGACACGCCTCCCGCGCGAAGAGACTTCACTTCGGGACCTTTGAGTGCGAGCCCGGCTTCGTATGTGTCGAGTATCTCATACTCGTGACGCGCCTTGCGATTCCGGGCGACAACCTTCCGCCCCTCCGTCGCGCTCATCAGCGAGCCTCTGTCATACGGCATCCTCGAAGGTTACGACCCCCGCCCGACTCGCTTTTCGCATCGTGTACACCTGCGCGACCTCACCACCGATTATGAACACTAGCGACTCGTAATAGATCCAGAACAACAGCACGGCGACGTTGGCGAGATTTCCAAGCGTGGAGCCGTAATTCGCCACATCCGTCGCGTACCAGGAAAAGCCGAATTTGAGCGATTCATGAGCGATCGCCGCAAACGTCGCAGCCACGATTGCGGTCCGCATGGAAATCGGTCGGGGCGGCACGTACCGGTACAGGAAGAAGAGAAGTGCCCAGATCGACGCGAACGAGATACTGATGCCCAGCAGTTGATCCGCGAACGAAACGGCGAAGCCTTCGAGATGAAGAATGTCGACCCCGTATCGCATGGCCGCCGTGACCAGCACCGTGGCACCCAGGTTCACCGTCAGCAAAACGAACCCGATCAGCACCGCGGCCGTGTCGAAAAGCTTTCCGAATACGGGGTTTCGCTTGAAACCGATGTCGAAGATCTCGCGCAACACCACGCGGAGTGACCCGGACAGGCGCGTTGCAACCCAGAGAAGGAAGACCGAACCCGCGATCGTGTAGCTGGTGCGGCCGGCCATCAGACTCAGAGTGAGGTCACCTACGAATTCGGTGAGTTCGACGCCCGCTCCGGTCGGGAGGTTGCTGGTCAGGAGCCCGAGAACGGCCTCTGTCGGGTCACCGAAGCGAGCAAGTACGAAGCCGACGATCCCGATGCCGAGCACGACGAGCGGAAAGAGCGCGATCACGAGGTTGAACGCCACGGCACCGGCCATGAAGAGCACCTCGTCGTCGTCACACTTCTCCGCGAGACGCCGGAGGAACTCCCGGACCCGGTACCCATACCGGTGGTGTCGCGGTTTACTCACCCGCGTCTCGTGCGACTCGGACATCCGGCCGCGTTCGTGGTCAGTCTTCGGCTTCCTCGGTCTCGGCTGCGACCGCCTCCCGCGCCGCCGCAACACCAGCCCGATATGCAGCCTTCGAGCGCTCGAGACGCTCCTCGAGATCACTGCGGGCGTCGACCGCAGCCTCGCGCCCGGCACTCACGGCATCGCGAACTTCGTCGTACCGGGCCGCGACCCCATCGCGTGCTACGTCGAGTCGACTTTCAAGCTGTCGCTGCGCCTCGCGCACCCGCTCTTCGGCGACTTCACGAAGCTTTCGCGCCTGCTCTCGGAGTTCCTCTTGAGTCTCCTCACCGGTCTTGGGCGCAAAGAGGAGTGCAACACCGGCCCCGACCATGGCCCCGAGCAGAAAAGATCCGAGCCCACCGCCGGAGTCGCGCTCGATGACGATGTAGGGGACGTCGTCGTGGTCTCTCATGTTCGTCTCCCATTCGACTGAAATTCGTGCGTCAGGCCGCGTCTATTGAAGATAACCGGGGAGGACCCCGGCAGCACCTGGTCTGCACACATGCTACAGCACATACCGGGCATCGTGTTCCGGCATCTCCGGGATCTCACTCCCCTCCCGACCCATCAACCCGTACGTAAGTCGCTTGCTGAGCTCGACGCCCGGCTGGTCCAGAGGGTCAATACCATACATCGCCCCTGCGTACACCGTCGCAATCTGAAAGAGCATGAGGAGCTGCCCCAGCTCACCGGCCCCGATTCGCGGCAGGTGAAGAGTCGCATTGGGCCTTCCTTCGCGTCGGAGTGCCTCCGCGGTTGCGGCCCGCTCGGTCGCCAGAAGGTGCCCCATGGAATGTCCACCCAGATAGGCAAGCGCCGGAATACCGGGGTGCCGCGGAGGAATCTCCATATCGACACCGGGATCATCGACGTCGACGAACAGCACGATCTTGTCGTGCGGCCCCTCCATGAGGAGCTGAAGCAGAGAGTGCTGATCCCTCGCCCCAAGCGCGGCAAGTGGCGTCGGGCCCGTGTGATGCTCTTCGCCAGTGACCAGCACCGACTTCCCCAGGCTCTCGGCCCAGAGCTGCTGGAACCACAGCGCAACCGGGCGGAGACGGTCGACGTACGGCATCAGCACGTGGATCGGTCGCCCGGACGTCACGTCCGCCTGGTGCAGCAGAGTCGCAAGCATGCCTGCCGGATTCTCTGTCAGATGATCCGTCTGACACCGCTGCTCCATGTCGGCCGCCCCGGCGAGGAGTTCATCGAGCGCCGCACCGCATACTGCTGCAGGGAAGAGCCCGACGGGAGACAACACGGAAAAGCGACCGCCGACATTCGGCGGAACCGGCAGCATCAGAACGTCCTCGGCGTCACCGATCTGCCGAAGCACCCCGCTCGCGGGATCAGTGGTGAAGAGGAAGTGCCCGCGAGCCTTTTCCTCCTCGACCCCGGCCTCGATCCACGCGCGTGCGACCAGATACTGCGCCATGGTCTCTGCAGTCGCACCCGACTTGCTGACGACATTGAAGAGTGTACGACCCGGCTCCAACCGATCGAGAAGCCTGCTGAATGTGTGTGGATCGGGGTTGTCGATGACGTGGAGGCGAGGAAAGTGGTCCCGCTCCTCATCGGACATCGCGTTCCAGAACGGGCCGAGGAGCGCCTCCTTGAGCGCGATTGCGCCCAAGCCGGAGCCGCCGATGCCGAGCACGACCACGTCTTCGAACCATTGGGCGAAGCCGTCGGCCAGTTCGCTGACCCGTGAAGCGGTGTCGGAGGCGTACGGCAGGTCGAGAAAGCCGAGGTCCCCCTGCTCGCGCCGCGCCATCACCGAGCCGTGCGCATCCTTGAAACGGTCGGCGAGAAGCCCCGCCAGGACGGATGCGTCCACGCCACCATCCACGTTGGACGCCATCAGGTTTCCGAAGTCGAAGCGAATCCGTTCCATCATTCGATCTCCACCACGAATCCATCGTATGTAGGACGAACACCCGCGGGCAGTCTCTCGAGTAGCTCTTCGTGACGAACGCGGTGGGTAAGGTGGGTGAGGTAGGTAGTCTCGGCACCGACCTCTTCGGCCGCCGTGATCGCCTCTTCGATGTTGAAGTGCGATCCATGAGGGCGCCCGAACCAGAGCGCGTTGAGCACGAGGACTTCCACGCCTCGCAGCACGTCGACCGCATCCCTGGGCAGTGTCTTGGCATCGGTCACGTACCCGAGCTTCCCGACACGGAAGCCGTACACCATTGGGCCGCCATGCGGAACACGAACCGGCACGAACTCCTCACCCAGAATCGTGACCGGCTGGTTCGCCTCGAAGGTGTTCAAAACGATCCGTGGCTTCGAACTCCCCAAAGGTGGCTGCACCGCCTCATCGAAGATGTACCGAAACCGCTCGTGGAGACTCGCCTCATACTCCGGCGCGGTCCACGTCGGCAGATCTTTCCCTCGAGCCGTGAAGGCCCGGATGTCATCGATACCATGGACATGGTCTGCGTGATCGTGCGTCAGCCAGAGCGCGTCGACGGATTCGACGCCGGCGGCCAGTAACTGCAGGCGGAGTTCAGGCGGGGTATCGACGAGCAGGCGGCCTCCGGGAAGATGGATGAGCGCCCCATGTCGGGTGCGCCGGTCGCGCGGGTCATCGGATGTGCACGTCGGGCAGTCGCACCCCACCACGGGGACCCCGAAGGATGTACCGGTACCGAGGAAGGTGAGCTTCACCCCTGCAGCCGATCGAGTCGCATGTTGTTGGTGGAGCCGGACTCCTGAAACGGGAATCCGGCGGTGATCGCTACCGATGCGCCGACTTCTCCCACCCCGGTGTCCAGCACCGCCTGCTTTCCGACTTTCGAGAGACCTTCGTACGTCACCTCCACCTCCTCCGCGAGGACCGGGTGAACACCCCACACCGCAGCAAGCTGTCGGTACGTCGAAGGCTCCGTCGTTACGGCGAACACCGGCATGGCCGGACGATACGACGAAACGAGACGGGCCGAAAAGCCTGAGCGAGTGATGACGACGATCGCGGGCGCTCCGATCTGCTTCGCTGCGTCGACCGTCGCAGCGGCTACGGCGTGCTCACGTCGGGAGGCACCTGCACGCTTTCGCAGCCCGGGTGCCGTCAGGTACAGGGGACCTCGCTCGAGATGCCCACTTCGCTCGATCTCCGTGCCGATGCGCACGATCGCCTCGAGCGCCTTCAGCGGGTACTTCCCGACGGCAGTCTCGCCCGACAGCATGACCGCGTCCGATCCATCGAGCATCGCGTTGGCCACGTCGGAGGCCTCAGCGCGCGTGGGGCGCGCGTTGTCAATCATCGATTCGAGCATCTGGGTCGCCGTGATCACGGGACGCCCATGGTAGTTGGCCAGCTGAATAATGCGCTTCTGCGCCAGGGGTACGCGCTCGAAGGGGAGTTCCACACCGAGGTCCCCACGCGCCACCATCACAGCGTCCGTTTCGGCGAGGACCTCTTCAATCCTCTGAAGTGCCTGAACCTTCTCGATCTTGGCGACGACGAGTGCCCGGCCGTTCACCCGTTGCTTCAACTCAGCGACATCCTCGGGCTTCCGCACGAAGGAAAGTCCGATGTACTCAGCCTCGTGTTCGAGCGCGAACTCCAGGTCCCGGAGGTCCTTCTCCGTGAGCGATGGCGCCTTCACGTTCACGGTGGGCAGATTGATGCCTTTTCTACTCTGAAGCAGTCCGCCGCGCAGAACCTCGAAGACGGTGCGATCGCCTTCCGTTCGGAGACACCGGAACTCGAGGAGCCCATCGTCCAGCAGGACGGTATCCTTTGCTACGATTTCTTCGGCGAGCGGCGCGTACGTCGTCGGAATTTCTCCATCGACGGCACTCGCCTCGGGCGCGACCACGACCTCATCGCCCTCGTGCAACTCGATGGGCTCGTCCAACTCCCCGACCCGAATCTTCGGACCCTGGAGATCGACCAGGACTGCGACAGGCTTCCCCATCTCCCGCGAGGCCATGCGCACTGCATCAATCGTGCGTGCATGATCCTCCAGGGTGCCATGAGACATATTCAACCGAGCGAGGTTCATACCTCGACGGACCATCTCCTGAATGGTCTCTCGGCCCGAGCTGGCCGGGCCGATCGTACATACGACCTTGGTGCGGAGCATGGTGGTCCTGGGTGTCGAGAGACGGTCGGGGCACGCCGTGCGAGAATTCTCGCGACGCGCATGGGGAGGAGCAACACTTCCTGGCCGCTGTCGTTCCCAGGGGTGGCGGATCAGGCCCTCTCACCTTTCTTTCCCTCGTCCGGGCCCTCCACGCCGCACCTGCATGAGCCACATCCACGTCGAGAGCCTCGAAGGTGCAGACGCACTCATCGATGCGCTCGGGCGCGCGGATCGCATCGCCCTCGACTGCGAGGCAGCCGGATTCCACCGATACTCGGACCGGCTTTGCCTCGCTCAGGTGACGGCGCTCGGTTCGACTTGGACGATCGACCCGCTGGCCTTCGATGCGACGGATCTTCTGCGCGAACCACTGGAGCGCGAAGACCTTCCGGTCGTCATGCACGGGTCAGACTTCGATCTTCGGCTCCTCAGCCGCGATTTGGGAATTCGGATCCGCGGCCTCGTCGATACGCAGATCTATGCCGCGCTTCTCGGCGAAGAAGGACTCGGGCTCGCGTCACTTCTCGAGTCTCGCATCGGTGTGAAGCTCTCGAAGAAGTACCAGAGAGCCGACTGGGCAGACCGTCCTCTCACGGAAGGCATGCTGGAGTACGCAGCTTCGGACACGAAGTACCTGGAGCGCCTGCTCGACATTCTCTCAGAGGAACTCGCCAACATGGGCCGCTCATCGTGGGCGGAGGAAGAATGTCTCGCGCTGGAGTCCGTCTCGGATCTACACGATGACGCAGCAGAACCCGTCGATCCCGTAGCCCGGATCAAGGGAGCACGCCACCTTCCACCTCGCGAGGTCACGGCGATCCGGGAGGCACTGGTTTGGAGGGACGAAATCGCCCGTCGACGAGACCGCGCAGTCTTCAGAATTGTCGGAGATGCGCCCCTGATCGAAGCCGTCGGATCACATCCCCAGCGGATCGAAGATCTCCTGTCGATCAAGGGCTTTCCCGGCGGACTTGCGCGCTCAGAGGGGAAGAGCCTCCTCAACCGCCTGAGAGCCGTGCGAAAACTCGACGAGTCCGAGCTCGTCCCGTACCCGAAGCACGTGAGGCGCGGACCCGGCAGACCACCACCGGAACTCGAAGACACGGTCAACCGGCTGAAGGAGGTCCGGAACACGGCAGCAGAGAAGATCGGGCTACCCCGGGGCACCCTGCTCTCGAACGCCGTCCTGCTGGAAATTGCCCGTGCAGCCCCCACGACGCTTCCGGATCTCGCCGGGGTCGACGGAATGCGAACGTGGAAGATGGATGTGGCGGGTGAGTCTCTCCTGCGGGCGCTGACACGCCACTGACCCGCCGCCGGGAGGGGGTTGTCAGCCCTCGGACTCTTCCTTCCGCTTGCAGTCGATGCAATAGCGGGCATGAGGGAGTGCGTCGAGGCGCTCGAACCCGACTTCGGCACCACACGTGTGGCAGTCGCCGAACGTGTCCGGATCGGCGTAGAGGCGTCGAAGTGCCCCCTCGAGTCGATACAGGTAACGCCCTTCCTTCGTGGCAAAGGCCGCGGCCTTCTCTCGCTCCTGAGCCTCGGTACCCTGGTCGGCCATATGGTCCGTGTACGCCGACATGTCCGAGTCGCTCGAGTCTCGGTCGGCCTGGGTGCGCTGGTCAAAGAGGCCCAACGCCTTCCGCGCACGCGCCCGTTCATCGAGAAGGCGCTGCTCCAAGTGGTCCAGTTGCTTCTTGTTCAAAGGCATCGATCAGCCCCGTAAAACACAGTGATCTGAGCTCGCTTGAGACCTTGGGCGAAAAATAATGGTGGGTTCAGGACCCGTCTACGACATACTCCGCGTATACAGAGCCCCGGGGGATCGTGGACCGACTCACCGGGTACCTCTCGCTATCCGCTCCAACTCGAAGGGATTATGACCGTCGACACCATCGAATGCCGCCGCTGCAGCGAAGGACCCCGCCTCGCGAAAGCTCCGTTCAAAACGGACCTCGGCGAGCGAATCATCACCAGTATTTGCGCCAACTGCTGGAAGGAATGGCTGGAGCATCAGACCGTGCTGATCAACCATTACGGTCTCGACCCACGCGAGCAGAAGTCGAGAGACTTCCTGTACGAGCAGATCGAGCAAGTGCTCCTCGACGGGGGCCGAGGAAAGGACGTGGACACGTCGCAGCAAGGCTCGATCGAGTGGTAACCCTCTCTACTCGACCGGAGGATGCGGGGTTTCGTCGACGATGAGTCGGAAGACATCCGGCCTCGCATAATGACCGGTCACGTCAAAATCGAACCGGCTTCGAGGAATCGCGCTCATGTCCAGGTCCGCATAGACGATTCCCGCCTCGTTCCAGAGCGGCTCGCCAAGCACCTCCCCTAATGGACCGTAGATCGCCGTGCCGCCGGCGCTGAGCGTTTCGGGCCACGCCTCGAGCTCCTCCGCAATTTCAAGATCCTGCGGATACATGTCCCGTCGCACGTACTGATTGCAGCCAAGTACGAAGCATCGACCCTCGAGGGCGATGTGCTGAAGCGTGGACTGCCACCGATCCCGAGCATCGGCCGTGGGCGCGAGATAGATCTGCACTCCTTTGCCGTACATCGTCATGCGGGCAAGCGGCATGTAATTCTCCCAGCAGATCAGCCCACCGACCCGACCGAATTCTGTGTCGACCGTGGTGAGTGTGCTACCATCGCCCTCGCCCCAGATGAGACGCTCGGCTGCCGTCGGCTTCAGCTTCCGATGTTTCCCCAGGAGCGCCCCGTCGGGCCCGAAGTAGAGGAGCGTGCAAAACAGCGTCCCGGCGCTGTACGTGGAGTCGCGCTCGATGACGCCCACACACAGCCAGACCCCCGCGTCTGCGGCGGCCTGGGCCAGGCGCTCGACTTCCGGCCCCGGCACATCGACCGCCGAGTCCCAGTAACGGCCAAAGACCTTGCGCCCCGCGTCCGAGCGACCTCCGACGGCCGTTCCGAACGCCAATCCCCAGGGGTAGCCGCCGACATACGCCTCAGGAAACAGCACGAGCCGAGCACCTTCGGCTGCGGCCTCTGCGGTCATCGAGCAGACGTTGTCCACTGCGCCCCACGTGTCGAAGGGAGACGCGGCGGCCTGTACGGCGGCGACGCGGATGGTGGCATGGTCGGTCACGTCGTGCTCCGGGGTGACGAGTCGAGACTGGCGACAACAGCCTCCGAATGTCTGCGACAACGTCACCGACGCCAAGGGCTCCGACGACGCCTCATCCCCCTGAGTAGATCAACTCCACCACCACCTGGCCAACCATCCCCAACGTTCCCGCGCTCAGCTTGTCCGGGGTATCCTGGGGTGTGTGCCAGTACGAATTGTTCGGGCCGTAGGTGAAGTCGATGAGGTTGGCCGTCGGAATGCCGTTCTCGATCAGCGGCACGTGATCGTCGGTCACAGGCGGCCCAACGGCTGTGGGGAAGTAATCTCTGAAGCCCAACCGCTCTGCGGCGCGCCACACCTTCTGCACGACTGGATTGGCGAACTGGGCGGAAATCTGCTCGACCGGGAAGCTCGGCTGGGCATCACCCACCATGTCGAGGAGTAGCCCATAGACCGGCCGCTCACCGTCCGACACAGTCTGCGCATAGTGTCTTGCGCCGAGCAGCATATCCTCTACTCCGGGGCCGAAATCCTCTCCATCGACGAAAAGCAGATCGACACCGAGTGGGGGGGGCACCTCTCCTAACAGTGGGGCCAGCGTCAGCAGCACCGCTGTGCCCGAGGCTCCGTCGTTCGCGCCCGGCACGGGAATCGAATGATCCGCTGAGTCCGGGGCCTGGTCGGAAGTAGGTCGGGTATCCCAATGTGCGAGAATGACGATGCGTCGCCCCTGCTCCGGCGCAAAGCGAGCCATCACATTGGTCAGTTCCAGAGAGTCTCCTGCGGTCGTCACATGCGTGAAGGTGTCCGCGACGACCTCGGGTGCATGGTCCTCGAGCAGATCGATCATCCAGGAAAGCTGTGCCGAGTGCCCGGCGGTACCCGGCACGCGTGGCCCAAAACCCACCTGCGTTTCGACGTGCGCCAGGGCGGAAGCACCGTCGAACACAGGGCTTCCCGGGGTCGGGCCCGTCGCTGGATCACCACCACATGCGGCGACAGCCAACACGGTGCACCATAGGGCGAACTGACCCGGGATTGTTACCCATGGAGCGAATTTCATGGGGTCCAATACGCTTCGGGTCGTGGTAGATTTTTGAATCATCACAGCTCGTGTCGTTACAACGGGTCGTATCTATGACCATGTCCCGCCGACGGTTCATTGGATCCGCCGCAGCCATCTCTCTCGGATTCACCGGACTCGGGTGCGCGTCTTCGCAAATCGCGAAAGGCATCGACCCCGAGTTGGACTTCGGCTTCCAGCCGCTTGTCGATGATCCGGATGGAATCATCGCCCTCCCGCCTGGTTTCAGCTACCGGATCTTCTCCCGCTCCGGCGAATCCATGTCCGATGGTCTCTTCGTACCCGCCAGGCACGACGGCATGGCCACCTTTCCGGGTCCTGATGGGATGACGCTACTCGTCCGGAACCACGAGATCACCGCGAGTGGCGACCCTGCACAAGGGGCCTTCGGCGCGGATATGGCCTTGCTCAACCGGATTGATCGGGACCTCCTCTACGATCCAGGGAACGGGCGCCCCCCGGCCCTGGGCGGCACGACGACCCTCCTGTACGACACCGTCAACCAGCGCCTCGTCTCACACCACCTGAGCCTGGGCGGCACTCTGGTGAACTGCGCGGGCGGCCCAACGCCGTGGGGATCATGGATCACGTGCGAGGAAATCGTATCCGAGGCCGAGGCCGGCTTCACCCGTGAACACGGGTATAACTTCGAAGTGCTAGCCGGGCAGACGGGGCTTCAGCGAGCGGAACCGCTTAAGGAAATGGGACGATTCAAGCACGAAGCCGTCGCCGTGCACCCTGCTTCGGGAATCGTGTACCAAACGGAAGATCTGGGGGACGGACTGCTCTATCGCTTCATCCCCAACGTCCCGGGGCACCTTTCCAGGGGCGGTCGGCTACAGGCATTGGGGGTTGTCGATCAGCCGAGTCTCGACACGCGAAACTGGGAATCCCAGGGTGTCCCGACTCGAACGCGTATGGCGACGACATGGATTGATCTGGACGAGGTACATTCACCGAACGACGACCTGCGGCATCGGGGCTTCGCAGCCGGGGCGGCCCGATTCGCCCGAGGGGAAGGGATCTTTTACGGTGAACGTGACGGATCCGGCGAGGTCTACATCGCGTGTACCAACGGTGGAACTGCCCGAAAAGGCCAAATCTGGACGTACCGACCCAGCCCCTTCGAAGGCACCGCTCAGGAGGGCTCTAGCCCAGGCTCGCTCGAACTCTTCGTCGAACCGAACGACGGAACGATTATCGAGAACGCCGATAACCTTTGTGTGGCGCCGTGGGGAGACCTCATCGTGTGCGAGGACGGCACGGGCGACGATTACCTGCTCGGCATCACCCCCGAGGGGGACATCTACAAGCTGGCCCATGACCTGAACGGTACCGGTGAGTTCGCCGGTTGCTGCTTCTCTCCTGATGGAAGCACGCTGTTCGTGAACAAGCAGGTCGACGGATGGACCCTCGCGATTACCGGTCCCTGGGGGACTCGGACGTAGGTGCGACCTCGGGCACACCCCACTCCTTCAGAATCTCTCGCGCCTGATCCTGAATCCGAATGTCGATCGGATGCACAGCGCGTAGCGCCAACGTCTGCCTGAACGACTCGATCGCCTGATCCCGACGATCTCTCTTTCGATACAGTTCGCCTAGATCGAAGTGAAAGAGGATGAAATCCGGCCATGTTGTTGCAGCACGAAATAGATGGCGCTCGGCATTTTCCCAACTGGTGTCATCGAGCGCATCGTTACCCATGAACGTCTTGGCGATCGTCCGTTCAAACCACGACAGGCTCATGACCTCGTAGTTCAGCTTCCCGAGCATGTTGTGGGCGCCACCGTGCAAAGAATCCGCCGTCAGAATGGCATGGGCATCCCTGTAGACCGATTCGGCGAGGCCTACCGCGTAGGACGGGCTCGCGTTCATGGCCCTGCGGCCAGCAGACACTCCGCGCCAGTAGATCCCGTCGATGCCGTCCGGCCGGACTGTTACGGCACGCTCGGAAAGCCGGATCGCCGGGTCGAGCCAATGGTTCTGGTCACGCGGCACTTCCTGCTCGATTCCAACCACGACTGCCGCTCGAGCCGCACGCCAGAGCGCCTCGTAATCCGTCGAATCTACCGCAAGATGCGTCTCGAGAATCGAGTACGAGAGTGCCGGATCCCCAGCCATGTACGCCATGTCCGACCGAGCAATCGGGCCGCCGAACGCAGAGAGCTGCGCAGCCACGCTGGCAGGGAGGGCGGCGGCGAGGCACAGAATGAGCTGGAAACGGCGCATCATGAAGAATCGAGCTGCAAAGATACAGAAAGCGGGGCGGCGAAACGCCGCCCCGCTCCCTAAACCCAAATCGGGAAATGGTTCGCTGAGGTGAACCTTAGCCGCACTCGGAGTAGCCGCAGATGTGGCACTTCTTGCAGCCTTCCTCGAAGGCGAGATGGCCGGTGCCGCAGTCCGGACAGGTCCCCATATCGTAGGACTCCCCGCTGTACGAACTCGTCGACGCCTGCGTCTGAGTTGCACCCTGGGTCGCAGAGACGGTGAGCAGCAGATCTTCTTGCACGCCCTCCTTCTCCTGAAGATAGCGCTCAATTGCCTGCCCAATCGCGTCCGGCACGGACATCACCTTGTTCGGCCCGAGCCCGACGGCACGGTCGCAGGAAATGCCGCGCAACTGGTCCTTCACCTGGGAGATCGGGATACCCGAACGGAGTGCCAGTGACATAAGGCGACCCACTGCCTCGGCATCTGCATTGGCAGCTCCGCCAGCCTTTCCAAGCGTACAGAACACCTCGAACGGGCGGCCATTCACGTCTTCGTTGATCGTGACGTACAGGTCACCGAGCGGAGAGATCATCTTCATCGTGTAGCCGCGGAGCGCTGCCGGACGCTGACGCTTGTGGCGAGCCGCTCCTGCGGTCTCGTCGCGATCGAGGAGCTCGTCCTTGAGCTGTTCGACCTCGATCCGGAGGTTGTGCGCTTCCTCTCGTGCATCGGCCAGCTGGACCTGGAGTACCGTGAGTTCTTCGGCAGACTCGGCCGTGGACTCACTGCTCTGTGTCGCACCTGTCGAAAGTACCTGCCCCTCGCGCGAACCGTCGCGGTAGACGGTCACGCCTTTGCAGCCGAGCGAGAACGCCAGTTCATAGATCTGGCGCACATCTTCCTCGGTTGCCTCACGTGGGAAGTTCGTGGTTTTCGAAATCGCCGAGTCGGTGTGCTCCTGGAAGGCCGCCTGCATCCGCACGTGCCACTCGGGCGTGATGTCGTGAGCCGTCCGGAAGACTTTCTGGATCGCCTCCGGAACCTCGTCGAAATGGATGTGCCCTTCCTGCGCGATCCGCTCCATAAGCTCGTCGGAGTACCAGCCACCCTCTTGCGCCATCCGAACGAAGTCCGGGTTGACGTCGGGCATGAGCGACCCCGCCTGATTTCGCATGAAAGCGACCGCGAAGAGCGGCTCGATTCCACCGGAGCATCCGGCAAAGATCGAGATCGTCCCAGTGGGCGCGACCGTGGTCAGGTTGCAGTTGCGGAGCGTGCGCTCCGGGCGAACGCGCGTTCCGTCACTCCGCACCGCGGCCTTGCCATCCGGCCCCCAGATCGACTCCTCCCACGCCGGGAAAACGCCCCGCGTCGACGCGAGTTTTTCGGAGGCGTTCCGCGATTCTTCGTTGATGAACTCCATCACGCGTCGTCCGAGCTCGACTCCTTCCGTCGAGTCGTATGGCACCCCGAGACGAACGAGCATATCGGCCCAACCCATCACGCCCAGGCCGATCCTGCGGATGTTCTGCGCCAGATCGTGAATGTCCTGGAGCGGATACACGTTCGCGTCGATGACGTTGTCCAGAAAATGGGTCGAAAGGTGGATCACCGTCCGAAGAGCATCCCAGTCGACACCCTCATCCGCACCCGTCCCTGGACGCGCGTTCTCCTTCACGAACTTGCCGAGGTTGATACTGCCGAGATTGCATACATCGTACGGCAGGAGCGGCTGCTCTCCACACGGATTGGTCGCCTCGTAGCTGCCCATCTTCGGAACCGGGTTGTACTCGTTCGCCCGGTCGATGAAGAACGTTCCCGGCTCACCCGTCAGCCACGCCCCGTGGATGATCATGTCGAAGATCTCGCGAGCGTTTTCCTGGCCGATGACCTCACCGTCACGCGGGTTGACGAGGTCGTACGACTCACCCGTCGACACCGCGTCCATGAACGTGTCGGTGATCGCCACGGAGATATTGAAATTCGTGATCTGCGTCGTGTCGTTCTTGCAGGCGATGAAGCTACGGATGTCGGGGTGGTCGACGCGCAGGATGCCCATGTTGGCCCCACGACGCGTGCCACCCTGCTTCACGACATCGGTGCTCGCGTCGTAGAGCTTCATGAAGGAAACCGGACCCGACGCGACCCCCATCGTGGAACGGACGGTTTCGCCCTCAGAGCGGATCCGTGAGAAGGAGAAGCCGGTACCACCACCCGACTGGTGAACCAGCGCCATCGACTTGAGCGTGTCGTAGATCCCGCTCTGCCCATTGGACAAGGCATCCTCAACGGGGAGTACGAAGCACGCGGACAGCTGCCCCAGCGGCCGCCCGGCATTCATGAGTGTCGGCGAGTTCGGCTCGAACTTGCCGTTGATCATCAGGTCGTAGAACTGGCGGGCGACCTCATCGACCGCCTGCTCGGATGCGCCGTAATCCCCGTCCACTGCGGCGATCGTTCGGGCGACACGCCAGAACATGACCTCCGGCTCCTCGGTGGGAACGCCGGCCCCGTCCTTCTTCAAGTAGCGCTTGCCCAACACGATCCGGGCGTTCTCCGTCAGTTCCGCGTGCGGAATGTCTTCGGGGAGGACGTCATCGAAGATCACGGATTCTTTCCGCGGACGCGGCTGATGGACGAGGGTCATGACGCTTCGGTGCTCCGTTGTGGAAAAGCGGGGAAAATCGGGGGGTACAGAGTTGAAAAACGGCGGGAAAGCCTCTCCCGCCGGTCATTCCTATGTGGAAAACCGCTCAGAACCCTACTAGATACTGGGCACCGGCATAGTACGGACCCCATATCTTGTGGTCAAGCCCGTTACTTTTGCCGCCATATGTTTGTGATTGAAACGTCACAAAACCTGCGACCCTTCGGTCTATATTCGGGTTCATATCTCCTGCCCGCAAGGGGTTGAGGCACCAAACTGGACTCCTCACAACGAGTCCGATCGGCCCTGAGCCCAGCCCGAAAACGCGACCCGATTGGGCGCTAGAAGGGCAATCCGACCCGAACGTAGCCGACGACACCGTCCCCCTCGACGAGCGGGAGCGCCCCGCCGACCCGCACTCGCAGCTGACCGTCGTAGAGCCCGAGCAGCTCGGCCGTGATCTCGGCACCGACCGAAGCGAGCGGATCGCGGAGTCCATTCTGAAAGCCAGTCGGCGTCACGTCCGGGCCCCAGGCGTTCCCCGCGTCGAAGAATAGCGCCCCGATCACGCGATCTGCATGGATGGGCCACGCCCGAAATCCACGATTGATGAACCACACCGGAAAACGGTATTCGGCTGTCGCGCTCCACGCGAAGCGCCCAAAGCGACCACCGGATGGATACCCCCGCACGGGGAAGAGGACGAAGCCTCCCCCGAACAGTTCGAGCCCTGTCAGCCGTTCCCGCTGACCGGAAGCTCCCCCGACCCGGTATTGGAAGGCCCCCGCACCCGGA
>JAPPOV010000052.1 GCA_028873595.1 Gemmatimonadota bacterium
GTGTCATCGTCGATCTACACCCCGGCTGTCCCACCGCGCGCCCCTGCCCCAGCGTCAGGCGAAGCCCTGCTTCGCGCAGTTCAGACCCCGCGAGGCGGATCTGATTGTCGATGTCGGTCCGGGGAAAGAGGCCTTCACGCACGCCCAGGCTGTCCCCATTAGGCGCCTGCAGGATCCAACGATGCTGCCACACCAGGGAACCTGCGGTGGTCGCGTCGACCACGCCGGGCAGAACGGTCTCAGCCCCATCCCGGACCGCAGGAGCACTCGCCAGCTGCCAATTCTGAGACGTGAGCGCGACCGGGATCTGCGCCGTGCCATCGAAATCGTCGACGAACGCCTGATCCAACGTGTTCGGGTTGGGCACGGACACCGCGATCTCGCCGTCCAACGAGAACGACGACGCGCCGGAAAAGTTCAGACCTGGCACGCGCTCCAGAAAGCGATCGAACCAGGAAATCGGCGCGTCGTACCGTCCGCTCAAGCCACCGAGTAGCGTCGCACCCGGCTCCGTTCCGAGGATCGGCCTGGTGACAACGGTCCGCTCGGACTGGTACAGGCCGATGAGATCGATGCCCCCTCGGGTCCCCAGCGCGCTGCTGGTTCGCATACCGAAGACCTGAGTTGGCGTGACCTGGAAGAGAGAGCGCTGCTCCCATGTCGCCCGGATCGTGGCGTCTGGAGAGGAAGCGAAGAGAACGTCCGGTTCGAGGAGTTGAACCTGACCGACATCGTAGTCGATATCGTAATCGGAGCCGCGAGCCAGAAGACGATCTCCGAGGAAGACGCGCTCACTTCCATCGCGGATCCCGAACGCACCGAGTGAGAACGAAGAGATGACCCCTTGGGACCGGATTCGATACGATAGCGTAAGGCGAAACCGGCCTGCGTTGTCCCGCTCGAAGGGGTCTTCCTCGTCGTAGATCGCTTCGTTCGCGTCGTCGCCGAGGATGGCCCGAGTCACGCTCTCCGTAAGCCCGAGTGCCTGGACCGGGGGCGGCTCCGCGAAGGGGCGAAGAGTCGGGAACACGATGAACGACCCCTGCACCGCTGGCTGGTCCTGGAAGAACTCGAGGCCTGGCGAATAGACGAAGGCCGGATCGAGTGCGTCGACCGGGGCTTCTTCATCGAGCCCGAAAAGGCGAAGGAATGTGATGTCGGCTCCGGAAAACCGTCTCTTGAACGTGCGTCCCGCCGAACGTTCACCGAGCGAGACATCCAGCGATACGGAGCCAGGTTCAACATCCGGGGAGCCCGAAACCCTGTAGATCTGGTGCATCTCGAGGTCCCACGTCGGTCTCCCCGGTTGGTGATTCGCGCCAGAAGCCTTTAGAAGCTGGAGTTCGGGGCGCTCTCCCTGATTGTAGATGAGCTCGGGGTTGTAGTCTCCGATCGTATCACCGGCAGCGGTGATGTACGTGACCGCAAGCATCTCCTCCCGACTGAGTGGCTGCCGAAGCGCGATCCACAAGCCGCTGGGGTGAACGAAGAAGTCCGTCCCCTCCTGGAGATTCCGGAACCAGCCAGACTCCCTCACGGGAGGATTGACACCATCGTCCGCGACTGCGTCGAGCTGGATGAAGCCCTCGACCTGCTGCTGGAAGACGGGATCGTCTTCGAAGCGATACAGCTGAATCAGCTGGTCACCCGGGGCGACGGTCGCCGGCGCAGAAGCCGGGTCGAGCTCGAGCGCGTCCACATGGGGATACAAGTCGATCTGCCGAGGGTCGACCAGGAAGAAGAACTGGCCACGGACGTAGTCGGCATCATCCAGCACCAGCGTATCCTCCTGCACAAAGGCCCGCTGATCGCCGAACCCCGTGAGCTGGAATGATCGGGAGTTCAGGTCTCCACGCTGCTGCGCCCACACGGTCTGGAAATCGACCGGCCCGACCTGCCCTTCTGCCTGAAATCCGAAGTTTCCGGCTGGTAGTCCCTCGGTGAGGAAGCGCGACTGGGGGAGCCGGAACGTGACATCGCCGACCTCCAACCGTCGAAGTACGTCGTCCTCACCGCCCTCATAGAAGAAGTTGATGCGGTTCGCAGCATCGAACTCACGGGACTGATCGAAGTCGACGTCGACGGTGACTCGATCAAGGATGGTGCCGCTCACCTGGACCCCGAACTGGAGATCAGGACTGAGTTGGGGAACCAGAGACGGATTGCACCCAGCTCCGAATCGCGCGTCGCACGGCTCGAACCGGGTCCAGTCACCCCCGAGTTCCATGCGACTTCGGACGTTCAGAGCCAAGTCCGCGTATTCCGTGACGAATCGGCTGCCGTCTCCCGGAGGGATCGCCGGATCCGACGGGGGTGCAGGCGGCAGATACGAGGTAGAGCCTGGGCCGGACGCCTCAAAGACTCGAGAGCGAAGAGCAACATCGAACATCGTCGGTGCGGTCAGACGATCCTCCACCCCTGCCTCGGCTCGCAGACGGTCGAGGACGAACGCACCGCGCGTCGCTCGGTATGGAAGACCCGATCGTCCAGGCGACCCATGACGATCATCTCTACGCAACCCACCCAGGCCCGCCGTCGAAACGCGAATCCTGCGCATCCCGAGCGTCACATGCGGCTCGCTGCCGCTCGCGGACAAGCCCGATTCGACCGACGCAGCAGCTCGGCCGAGATCCGGTCGCAGAATTGTATCGGCAAGGACCGAGACCGGCGTGTCCGTTACATTGACCTCGGCGTCGACGTGCGCTGGTGCGTACCCCGCCAGGACGGGTGCCACGAGGGTCGTGAGCAGAGTAAGAAGTTGCGGGATCACGCGGCGTATGGAGAGGAGTCCGCTCGCACATGTAGTCGCGAACGTCCGAGCAACGATCGGACCGCGAACACACTACGAGAGTGGGTGTAGGGACAGCGCGTCGGACGGGGACGGGATTTCACAGTCGAAAGAGAGTTCGCTGCAGTGCGCAAGAGAGTGCTCACCAGATACCTGATACGCGCCCACCTGGGCCCGTTCCTCTTTGCGCTGTCTGCTATCACCGGGCTCCTCTTCATCAACGCCGTCGCACAGCGAGTGGATTCGCTGGTGGGCAAGGGCCTGCCTTGGCAGGTCATCGTTGAGTTCCTGGTCCTTTCGCTACCCCATACGATCGCGTTGTCTCTCCCGATGTCGGTCCTCGTTGCCGTACTCTACGCCTTCAGCGACATGGCGGCGTCCAACGAGATCACCGCAATGTCGGCCGGTGGCGTCCGTCCGGCTCGGATGATGCTCCCGGTCCTTGGGCTCGGTGTCATTGCCACACTCGTGATGCTGTTCTTCAATAACTCCGTGCTGCCGGAGTCCAACCACGCGCTAAAGAACCTCCTGCTGGATATCGGTCGCAAGAGCCCGACGCTCGAGCTTCGTGAGCAGGTCGTCAACGAGTTGCGTACTGGCGTTGGTGTGAATCGCTATTTCCTGACCGCTGACCGCATCGATCACGACACCAACGAACTCGAGAACGTCGCGATTTTCGACGCCAACGATCCCAGGCGGCAACGTACTACATACGCGGCTTCCGGAGAGATGGCGTTCAACGACGCACGCACCGACCTCTACCTCACCCTGCATGACGGGGTTGTGCACGAAGTGCAAAACGACCGTGTCGGTGGATTTCAACGCCTCTACTTCGAAGAGCAGATCGTCCCACTTCGTGAGGTCGGCAATGAACTGGAACGCCGCTTCGGAGGTGCGGACCGCTCGGATCGTGAAATGGGCTTCAGCCTCCTCGTGACCAACGCGAACGAGCGTCAGCTCCAGCTCGATACGATTGTGTCCGAAAGCCGCAGTCAGACGGAGCAGGCGGTCCGGATCGCGTTGAATCGGCCCATCGAAGCGGACTCGGCCGTCACAGGGGAGGGTGAACGCCGAATTGAGCTGAGCGCGAATCTGCGCGGTCGCTACATCCAGCGTGACGCGATGACACAGCAACTTGTCGCTGGCGCGCGAGCCAGAGCCGCCCGCGGTGCGGCACTCCAGCAATCGGTCAATCGCTTCGAGGTCGAGATCCACAAGAAGCTCGCGATCGCGATCGCGTGCCTCGTCTTCGTCCTCATGGGGCCACCTCTCGCGCTTCGCTTCCCGAGCGCCGGCGTCGGTTTCGTGGTGGTCGCATCCGCCGTGATCTTCTTCGTGTACTACGTCGGCCTGCTCGGGGGCGAAGCGTTGGCGGATCGCCGCGTCGCGAGTCCAGCCGTCACGATGTGGTTGGGCAACGTGGTCTTCTTCCTGCTCGGCATCGCTCTGCTCCGGAAGATGGGGCACTCCTCAGGGACGAGTCGTACCGGCTTCGGTGAAGCCATCGCCGGGTTCTTCGGTGGCTCGGCCGCACGGGCCGAAGGAGAGTCCTGATGCGAATCCTCGACCGGCTGGTCCTGAAAAACTTCCTGCTGCTCTTTTCCCTCTTCCTGCTCTGCGCTCCACCGCTGTTCGTCCTCGGGGATCTCGCGGAGCATCTCGACGACTACATTGACCGCGGCCTTTCGCTGGGCGAAGTGGCCATGTCGTACATCTACATGTATCCCCTCTTCATGCAGTGGTGCTTCCCGATCGCAGCACTGCTCGGGACGGTCTTCACCGTGCATGGGATGACGATGCATCACGAGATCGTGGCGGCCAAGGCGGGTGGAATTTCGTTTCACCGGCTCGTCGCGCCCCTCCTGATGGCCGGTCTCCTGCTCACGGGCGTCGCGCTGGCCCTGACCGAAATCATTCCACACACCAACAAGATTTCGGGTCAGATCCTTCGTGCAGAGACGCTCGGCCGGTCCTGGCGATCAGACTTCGTGTATCGCTCAGAGGAGGGTCTCTCCTGGCAGGTAAGTCGACTCACTGCGTCCGACGGGCGCATGACCGACGTGGTCATCGAGCGTCCCGGCTCCAGCCAGGAGAACGGCCTGCACATCATCGCCGAGGGTGCGCGATTCGACGGTCAAGATGGATGGCTGCTCGCTCAGGGCTTCATGCGAACGCTCAATCCCGACAGTACCGAGATGACGATGGAGTTCGACCGGCTCGTGATGGCGGACCTGGTCGAACGACCAGAGGAGCTTCTCGAGGTCCCGCCCGAGCCGGACGAGATGACGTACGCAGAGATCAACCGCATGGCAGCGATCATTCAGCGAACGGGCGGTAATGCGAACAAGCTTCTCGTGAAGCGGGAGGAGAAGATCTCGATCCCCGTCACGACGCTCATCATCATTCTTTTCGGGGCACCGCTCGCGACCAGCAGCAAACGTGGCGGTGCAGCGTTCGGGATCGGCCTCTCCCTCGCAACCGTACTCATCTTCATGATGCTGTTGCGAGTTTCGGGTGCACTGGGCGAGGCAGGAGCGGTATCGCCGCTTGCGGCAGCATGGATTCCGAACATGGTCTTTGCCGCGGCCGGGCTCTTCTTCATGGCCCGGGTTCGAACGTAGCGAGCAAGCCGGTCTCGAGTACCCCGGTCATGACGGGTTCGACGGGTCCTCGCAACACGACGTCCAACGCTCCTCCTACCGTCACGTCCAGGTGTCCCCCCGGCATGTCGATCGAGACCGTGCCCGGCGATCGGGCTCCGACGTGCACGAGGGAGACCGCTACTGCGCAGGCGCTGGTCCCAGACGCGGACGTGCGCCCGACCCCGCGCTCCCAGATCAAGGCTTCGGATCGTCTGCCCACCGCTCTCACGAGCTGCACATTTGTGCCATGCGGAATCTCCGGATGTGTAGCGAGGAACGGACCAAGCCGGGCCAGGGTCTCTTCACCGAACCGGGGGCCGGCATCAGTCACGAGCACGACGAGATGGGGATTGCCGACCCAGACCGGCACGACCCGCAACACCTCTCCGTCCGGACCTGCCACCGTGAAAGGGGAGACATCACCTGCGAGGAGTCCGGGGCGGGCGTGGATCGCCGCTGGTCCCGTACGAGCGCGCCCCATGTCGATCGAGATATCGCACGCGCCATCGACGTTGGCGTGCAGCTGCATCCGTACCGCATCGCCCCCGACCTCGGCATGGATGATCTCAAGCTGACCATTCTTCCTCGCGAGATACGACGCGAGGATCCGCAAGCCATTGCCACTACGCTCGAATTCGCCTCCATCCGGGTTGAACATGCGCAGTGACACCCGCATCTGCGACCCATTCTCGACGGACTCGCCGGCGGCGACGACCACGATCCCGTCCGCCCCCAACCCGCGATGCCGGTCACACACGCGCGCGACATTCTCCGGTGTTGCGACCCACGAGCGATCGGACGGCGCATCTCCTTCCGCGACCCCACGGCAATCCTCGAAGACCAGGTAATCGTTTCCCAGTCCATGCCCTTTGTAGAAGCGACTCGACACGCGCGGGCGCGGAGGCCAGCGATCCGTTTCCAGAGTTTGCGGCATAGATGGCTCCATGAGGGTCATCGGCTCCGGAAGGTGTCTTCGTTGTCGCGACCGCGCATCCCGAGGGAGTCTGGCCATCCCTGCAGAGCAATTCGAGGCTCCAGTCAGTGTCGAGGACGAGAACCCGCTGAAACCTCGACGCGATCGACCCGTACGGGATGGAGGTCGCCGCCGACATGTTGCTTGGGGCGTCCGACGGGATGTGCGTGAGGTGGTGAGACGTTCGAGTGAATCGACGAACCGGGCGATGACGATGATGAGGATGTGGGGTTGGGCGGCTGCGACCGCTTTGCTGGTCATGATATCGAACCAGGCGGAGGCCCAGTCGAGGCCACCGGTCGGACTCGAGGCGGCGGAGGGCGCAGCCTCCGCCGCCCGGGCCACCGACTCGGGGGCACCGCGCACCGTGCGAGGCTGTTGCACGTCCGGACCGCTCTATCTGGATGCGACCTCGGTCGGCGACTCCGAAATCGACATCGACGGCGCTGCAGACGAGGATCCGTGGGCGAGAGCCTCGACCGCAACCGACTTCGTCCAGTTCTCCCCCAACGAGGGTGATCTTGCCTCGGAGCGGACCGAAGCTCGAGTCATTTACGGTGAAGATGCGCTCTTCGTCTTCATGTATGCATACGACACCGCACCTGGGGAGATCGTCGGACAGCTCACGCGTCGCGACCAGGACTCCTACTCAGATCTGCTCGGCGTCGTCATTGATTCCTACTTCGATCGACGCACGGCCTTCCATTTTGCGGTGAATCCAGTCGGTGTGAAGTACGATATCTACCGCTTCAACGACACGCAGGAAGATTCAGGCTGGGACGCAGTGTGGGATGTGTCCACTGCACGTACATCCGACGGGTGGACAGCTGAATTTCGGATTCCATACTCCCAACTTCGCTTTCGCGACGCGGACGAGCAGACGTGGGGGATCAATTTCATGCGTCAGATCGCGCGGCGGGACGAGATGACAGTCTGGGCACCGACCGCGCGCTCTGACGGAGCGATCGTCTCTCGGTTCGGCGAACTCCGCGGACTCCAGAATCTCTCGGCGCCCAACCGCATGGAGATGCTCCCGTACACAGTCGCCTCGCTCCAACGGGCTCCAGGTAACCCCGACGACCCCTTCTACGCTCGCAACGCCGCGAACAGTACGGCTGGTGTGGACGTGAAGTACGGCGTCACGTCGGACCTGACCCTGGACGTCACCATCAACCCGGATTTCGGCCAAGTTGAAGCGGATCCTGCCCAGGTGAACCTCAGCGCGTTCGAGGTCTTCCTGCCCGAACAACGTCCGTTCTTCCTGGAAGGGTCGAGCATCTTCAACTTCTCGATCGCACTTGGGGACGGGCCCGAAGCGACCGAGTCACTCTTTTACTCCCGTCGGGTTGGTCGGAGCCCCCAAGGTTGGGCTGATCCGCAGGGAGGCTACGCCGATGTCGAGGATCACACGACGATTCTCGGCGCATGGAAGCTCTCGGGGAAGACATCGAGCGGCTGGTCGATCGGCGCGATGCACGCTGTCACGTCCGAGGAACAGGCGAAGATCGCGCCGCTCGCGGGTGATCCATTCCAGCAGACCGTGGAGCCGTTCTCCAACTATGGTGTTCTGCGGGTACAGAAGGATTTTCGGGACGGTCGATCGGCGCTCGGCTTCATCGGTACCGGCCTGGTGCGAAACGGGTCCGACGCCAGCGAATTGAGGCTTCGCTCCAACGCCTGGTCGGGCGGTGTCGACTTCCGCCATCGTTTCGCTGCCGACACGTGGCAGGTAGACGGCTACGTGCTCGGCTCCCACGTGGCCGGATCGGCCGAGGCAATCGCACGGACACAACGTGCGCCAGCCCGCTTTTATCATCGCCCTGACGCGGAGCACCTCAGGTACGACCCGACCCGCACCTCGCTCAGCGGCGCATCCGCGAATGTTGGAATCTCGAAATTCGCGGGGGGATTCTGGCGCGTTGGCACAGGACTGCAAACACGCACACCGGGCTTCGAGATCAACGACGTCGGCTTCCAGAACCGGGCCGACTACGTCGTCACATGGGGATGGCTCGGATATCACCGAAACCAGGCTCAGGGCCCGTTCCGGAACTGGATGGTGAACGTGAACGGCTGGAACGTGCTGGACTACGACGGCAACCGCATCGGCACCGGAGCCAATATCAACGTCAACGGGCAATTTCGGAGCTTCTGGCGCGGACATGCGGGCATGAACCAGGAGTTCGAGTCGTACTCAAACGGTGCATTACGCGGAGGCCCGCTATTCCGGCGCGAGGCTCAGACCAACGTCTGGGGCGGCTTCGGGACCGATGGCAGGAAGCCGCTGCAGCTCAACCTGAACGGGTGGGGAAACGTCCGGCCAGAGAGCGATTCCTGGGCATACGGCGTCTCGCCCAACGTGCGTATCCGCCCCTCCGGTCGGGCGACCTTCACGGTGGGCGCGTTCCTGAATCGGAACGTGAACGATCGACAGTGGGTGAAGCAGATCTCAACGGACCGCGACCACTACGTGTTCGGTCGGCTCGATCAGACGACCCTCGGACTCACTGCACGCGTTGACTACGCGTTCACGCCCACCGTGTCACTCCAGTTCTACGCACAGCCCTTCGTAAGTGCGGGTTCGTACTCCGGTCTGAAACAGATTGCGGATCCCGTCGCAGCCACCTATGCGGAGCGCTTCTCGAGCCTCGCGACACGCATGGAAGCTGGTTGGTACCGGACCGACCTGAACGGCGACGGGAACGAGGAATCGATTCGGAACCCCGACTTCAACTTCAAGCAGTTTCGGTCCAACGCCGTCCTCCGCTGGGAATATCTCCCAGGTTCGACGCTCTTCTTTGTCTGGTCCCAGGGACGGGACGACTACGTTCAGGACCGTTCATTCAACTTCGATCGAGACGTGCGGGACCTCTTTTCGGTCGCGCCGGACAACATCTTCATGATCAAGCTTTCCTACTGGATGAGTCGTTGAATCAATCCGGAAACGGATGTAGTCTAAGAGGACAATGCAGGGGCGATTTGAGGCGTATTGCGGCCCGCAGGATGTGTTGAGTTCTACACATCAGCGAACGAGCTAAAAAGCCGAAGCCCTGTAGCGCGTCGCGCACAGGGTTTCGTCGTTAGAGGAGCGATCAGTGAAAGAGATGACCACCCTTCGATCGCGCGACGAGCGCATCGAGGTCCTCGACCGCGCCATCGCAGAGCGGATTCTCATCCTCGATGGCGCGATGGGCACCATGATCCAGAGGCACGCTCCGTCGGAGAAGGATTTTCGCGGCGATCGCTTCGCGGATAACGAGGTGCCCCTGATCGGCGCCAACGACCTCCTGTGCCTCACGCGCCCCGAGATGATTCGCTCGATCCATCGCGAATACCTCCTCGCCGGTGCCGACCTGATCGAAACGAACACGTTCGGTGCCAACCGAATTTCCCTTGAGGACTACGACCTCGCCGAGATCGCAGAAGAGCTGAACTACGCGGCCGCAGTTCTGGCTCGAGAGGCCGCCGATGCCGTGGAGGCAGACCAACCAGGGCGGACGTGCTGGGTGGCCGGAGCCCTTGGCCCCACAAATCGTACGGCGTCGATTTCTCCCGACGTAGGCGACCCGGGTGCCCGCAACGTCACGTTCGATGAGCTGGTGGACGCGTACGCGGAGCAGACGCGCGGCCTGCTGAACGGCGGAGCCGATGTCCTCCTCGTCGAGACGGCGTTCGACACACTCAACGCCAAGGCCGCACTGTACGCGGTCTCCGCCGTACTCGAGGAACTCGCCCTGGACGTACCAGTCATGGTATCGGGGACAATCACCGACCAGAGTGGCCGCACACTTTCGGGCCAGACGCCCGAGGCATTCTACAACTCCGTGTCTCACGGAGCGCAGCCAGGTCCCGGCCGACGCCGCGGCTTGCTCTCCGTCGGGTTGAACTGCGCGCTCGGCATCGATCAGCTCCGGCCCTTCCTTGAAGAGCTCGCGGACGCGGCTGCCGTCCCCGTCAGCTGTTATCCCAACGCCGGTCTTCCCAATGAGTTCGGAGAATACGACGACACGCCTGAGCACATGGCCGCCGTCACCCGTGAATTCGCAGAAGCCGGATTCCTGAACATCGTAGGCGGCTGCTGCGGCACGACACCCGACCACATCCGGGCGATCTCCGCCGCCGTCAGCGATCTCCAGCCTCGAGTTCTTCCCCAGTTACAGGTCAGGACTCGCCTTTCCGGTCTCGAGCCCATTTCGATCGGGCCGGACTCACTCTTCGTGAACGTGGGCGAGCGGACCAACGTCACCGGATCGCGTCGATTCGCCCGACTCATCCGTGAGAACGACTACGAGACCGCCGTAGAGGTCGCGCTCCAGCAGGTTCTGGGCGGCGCCCAGATCCTCGACGTCAACATGGACGAAGGCCTGCTCGATGCGGTCGCCGCCATGACGCGATTCCTGAATCTGCTGGCATCCGAACCGGAGATCTCCCGGATCCCGGTGATGGTCGATTCATCGGATTGGGCGGTGATCGAAGCAGGATTGAAGACGCTACAGGGCAAAGGCGTCGTGAACTCGATCTCGATGAAGGACGGAGAAGACGAGTTCCGCGAACGGGCTCGAGCCGTGCGGAGGTACGGGGCCGCTGCGGTCGTCATGGCCTTTGACGAAGAAGGTCAGGCCGACACGCTCGATCGACGCGTGGACATCTGTTCCCGGGCGTACCGCATCCTCGTCGACGAAGAGGGCTTTCCACCCGAGGACGTCATTTTCGACCCGAACGTCTTCGCGGTCGCGACCGGCATCGAAGAGCACGCGCAGTACGCCATCTGGTTCATCGAAGCCGTGCGCCAGATCAAAGCGGCATGCCCGCACGCTTTGACCAGCGGTGGAATCAGCAATGTGTCTTTCTCGTTCCGGGGGAGCGCCGAAGTACGGGAGGCGATGCACGCAGCCTTTCTGTACCATGCGATCGAGGCAGGCCTGGACATGGGAATCGTCAACGCCGGTGCACTCCCCGTGTACGACGATATCCCCGAAGACCTGCTGGGTCCGGTCGAGGATGTACTCTTTGCCCGGAACCTCGACGCAACGGAGATACTCACCGCCATCGCGGGCGAACGCACCGGTACGACGCAGCGCCGGGTCGACGAGGATCTATCGTGGCGAGAGAAGCCGGTCCATGACCGCCTCGTTCACGCGCTCGTCCACGGCATCGACGCTTGGGTCCAGGAGGACGCAGAAACAGCCCGCCAGAGCCTCCCACGCGCCCTCGATGTCATCGAGGGGCCGCTCATGGACGGGATGAACGTCGTCGGCGATCGATTCGGGTCCGGGCGCATGTTCCTGCCGCAGGTGGTGAAGAGCGCACGGGTCATGAAGAAAGCCGTAGCGCACCTCGTTCCGTTTCTGGAAGCGGAGCAGACCGACGCAGGCGGCAAGGGCAAGGTGCTCATGGCGACCGTGAAGGGCGATGTGCACGACATCGGGAAGAACATCGTCGGTGTCGTCCTGCAGTGTAACGGCTACGAAGTCGTCGACCTCGGTGTCATGGTTCCGGCCAAGCGCATCCTCGAGGCCGCCCGGGAGCACGACGTGGACGTGATCGGACTCTCGGGACTGATCACGCCATCGCTCGATCAAATGGTTCATGTCGCGACGGAGATGGAGCGGCTAGGGTTCGACGCTCCGCTCCTGATCGGAGGTGCGACCACCTCGCGAGCGCATACGGCAGTGAAGATCGAGGAGCAGTATTCGGGCCCGACGGTGCACGTGCTTGACGCCTCTCGCGCCGTCGGCGTCGTCTCGATCCTGCTCGACGACAACCGCCGTCGTCGCTTCATGGAGGAGACCCGGCGTGACTACGCAGAGCTGCGTGACCTGCGTGCCGGTCGCGAGAAGCGCTCCGCACTGCTTTCGATCGAGGAGGCACGGGAGCGACGCTTCGAGGGCAGCTGGGCTACGTACGTCCCACCCCGCCCCGCATCGGAGGGCATCCACGTGCTCGACGACGTCACGGTCGCAGACCTGCGGGATTACATCGACTGGACCCCCTTCCTCCGGACGTGGGAGCTTCACGGTGCCTACCCGGCGATCCTGAACGACGACCTCGTCGGTGAGCAGGCGCGCAGCCTGCTGGACGATGCCGCCCGGCTTCTCGATCAGATGGCCGAGAGCGATGTGCTCGATCCGCTCGCAGTCGTCGGGATCTTCCCTGCGGCTGCCACAGGAGACGACGTACATCTTTTCGAACCTTCCATGTCCGGCGCACCAACGAGGCCGCCCGCCCAGAATCCCGTCGCAACGATTCGAACGCTCCGGCAGCAGTTCGGGAAGGACGGACGGGCCAACCTGGCGCTCGCTGACTTCATCGCCCCTGCCGGCACTCGAGAAGACTGGGTCGGGGCGTTCGCCGTGACAGCCGGTGGCAGGGTCGAGGAACTCGCTGCCCGGTTCGAGGCCGAGCACGACGATTACCATGCGATCATGGCCAAGGCGCTCGCCGATCGAATCGCGGAGGCGCTCGCCGAATACGTACATGAACGCGTGCGTAGAGATTTGTGGGCGTACGCCGCAGACGAAGTACTCGAAAACGAAGCGCTCATCTCCGAAGAATATCGTGGAATCCGACCGGCCCCCGGGTATCCAGCGTGCCCGGATCACACGGAAAAAGCTACGCTCTTTACACTCCTCCGTGTCGAGGAGACCATCGGCATTGGCCTTACGGAAAGCTTCGCGATGACACCCGGTGCCTCAGTGAGTGGCTGGTACTTCTCCCACCCGGAGGCTCGGTACTTCGGCGTGGGACGGCTCGGCCGGGATCAGGTCGAGGACTATGCCGCCAGAAAAGGATGGAGGCTGGACGAGGCGGAGCGGTGGTTGGCCCCGAACCTCGGGTACCGGCCAGGAGGTGACTCGTGAAGTCCCTCATCGCCGATGATCGCGTCCATATCTTCGACGGGGCCATGGGGACCCTGCTCTACAGTCGGGGCGTCTTCGTGAATGTCTGCTACGACGAGCTCAATCTCAGTCGCCCGGAACTCGTACGGGGGATTCACGAGGAGTATGTCGACGCCGGAGCGGACATCCTCGAGACGAATACCTTCGGTGCCAACCCGGTGAAGCTCTCGTCGTACAGTCTCGATGACCGTACAGAGGAGCTCAACGAACAGGCTGCTCGACTTGCGGTGGAGGCAGCGTCGAAAGCGCAGGTGACCGACCGGGACGTTATGCGCACCTCGAGCGAGCGTCCGGTGGCCGTCACGGGTGCCATCGGTCCGCTCGGAATTCGGATCGAGCCCTGGGGTCCTACGTCTCTCGAGGAGGCAGAGGCGTATTTCGGTCGGCAGGTCGCCGGACTGCTCGCGGGCGGAGTGGACGGCTTCGTCCTCGAGACGTTCTCGGACCTTTCCGAGCTCGGGTGTGCCCTGCGCGCGATTCGCGCCGCATGCGACTTGCCCGTCTTCGCGCACATGACCGTAGGGACGGACGGAAGGACCTCGCTAGGCACGGAGCCAGCCCAAGTCGCGCGGTCCCTTGAGGAGTCCGGCGCCGACGTGATCGGTCTGAACTGCTCCGTCGGCCCTGCGGTCATGCTCGACGCCATTGAGGAGATGGCAGAGGTCACGACGCTTCCGTTGAGCGCGCAGCCGAACGCCGGGCTACCCCGGACGGTGCGTGACCGAAAGATCTACCTCGCCAGCCCCGACTACATGGCACAGTATGCGCGCCGCATGATCGACGTCGGCGTTCGCTTCGTCGGAGGGTGCTGCGGAACGACGCCGGATCATGTTCGAAAGATGCGTGACGCCGTGGCTGCTCTTCAGCCGAAGCATCCTGTCGTTACGATCCGCGAGGCTTCCGCGAGCCCCGCATCGATTGCAGAACCAGTGCCACTCGAGGGCCGCTCGGCGTGGGGTCGAAAGCTCGTCCGCGGCGAGACGGTCGCCTCCGTCGAGATCATCCCGCCGCACAGTTGGGACGCTTCGCAGGTGACCACACCCGCCCGTCAACTCAAGGTCTCCGGTGTGGATGCGGTGAGTATCGTGGAAAGCCCGCGCTCCCGCAGCCGCATGGGTGCACTGTCCGCGGCGCTGATCGTAGAGCGGGACGTCGGCCTCGAGTCGATCGTCCACTACACGTGCCGAGACAAGAACATGCTCGGCATGATCTCCGATCTTCTGGGAGCCGCAGCGGCCGGGATCCGGAACGTCCTCGTCGTTTCGGGAGATCCACCAGCAATGGGACCCTACCCGGATGCCACCGCCGTCTTCGACATCGATTCCATCGGGCTCACGAACGTCATCCAGGGCCTCAACCGGGGTATCGACCCCGGAGGCAATGCCATCGGCGCCCCGACCGAATTCGTGCAGGGTGTCGCCCTGAATCAGGGAGCGGTCGATCAGAATCGAGAACGCAAACGCTTTCACTACAAGGTCGAGGCAGGGGCGGATTTTGCGATCACCCAGCCGGTGTTCAACCCCGACGCCCTCCGGGCCTTTCTCGAAGCGACGAATCCGGACATCCCCGTCGTCGCAGGCATTTGGCCCTTCGTCGACCTCCGCAACGCGGAGTTCCTCGCCAACGAGATGCCGGGCGTGGACGTACCGGCAGAGTTCGTCGAGCGTATGCGGATCGCCCAGGCCTCGGGAGCGGACACCGCCCTGGAGGAGGGGGTCACGATCGCGCTCGAAATGATCGAGGCGACACGCGGATTAGTGCGTGGGTTCCACCTGACCGCACCCCACAGGAACGTTCAGGTCGCCTTGCGGGTCCTGCGCGAGAGTGGGGTTCGAGCGACAGCGTAGCGCATTGGGTTATACGAGTTCGAGGATCGTGCGTAGCGTGCGCCCAGCGCTCCGCTCACCGAGGTTGCTGACGTACACCTTCTCCGCACCGACGGACCGTAAGGCTCGGATGGTACGCGCGCAGATTTCTTCGGCAGTCGCGCCGCCTTCGAACTCGGACTGGATCTCTTCGGCGGGCACCGGAAAGAAGGAGCCGAGCGTCGAGAGGGTCCGGGGATTCGCCGAGCGGTAGTAGAAGACGCCGAAGATGACGGGCTTCTTCGATCCGACGCGATCAGCCTCCGCAAGGAGGTCTTCCACAGCTCGCGTCGAGTGATGCGATACGATCTGGCTCAGCGCATACTCAGCGTGAGCATCCGGGGCGGTAATGAAGCCGATCTGCTCTTGCGCCGAACGGTGCGGATTGACCCAGCCCCCAAGCGTCAAAGACGGCACTCGTCCAGCGAGGATCTCCCTCAGGTCTCGACCGTGCGGCACGCATCGGGGTGGTGGTACGGACACGTCGCCACCAAGAACGGTCAGAGACTCGAAACCGTCCGAAGCCGCCCGCACGGCGAACGTCTCACAATATTCGAGCGCATGCTTGCAGGTCAGGATCGGGATGATCCTCGAAATGTCGACTGAGTCCCCGACGTTCGCGCCAACGTGCGCCAGATTCTCCTCTTCCGCCGCACCGACCGCATTGTCGGTCAGAAAGACAAAAAGCTCCTGCCGGGTCAAGCGACCCAAGGTGTGATGAAGGTCGATCCATGCCGACATCCCCGCTTCACCACTCAGATTGGAACGAGGTGGCCGAAGCTCCACCGTGACCAGTGGCCCAGAGGCCCGTAGTGCCTCGATCAAGGAGCTCACCATCCGACGAGACCTTCGACCTCGGCGGCCGCGGTCGGCAGGTCCGCAGTCAGCACCTCGGCTCCATCGGCCGTGACCACTACGTCGTCTTCGACCCGAATACCGATCCCGGCCCACCGTGCGACTCGACCATCGCAGAGCGCGGGTCGGAAATACAGACCCGGCTCTATTGTGAAGACCATACCCGGCTCGAGGACACGAGACGCACCAAGCCGCGCGTAGTCGCCCGGATCGTGCACGTCGAGCCCAAGCCAGTGCGAGGTTCGATGTGGGAAGAAGTCACGGTGCGCTCCTTCCTCCAGCGCTTCATCGACCGCTCCGGACAGAACTCCGAGGTCGATCAACCCCTCGACGAGCACACGTGTGGACGCATCGTGTACGTCGCCGATCGTCGCCGCCGGCCGCACGGCTGCGATTCCGGCTTCACGCGCCCGGTCGACGACTTCGTACACTGCCCGTTGCTCCTCCGTGAACCGCCCACTCGCAGGATACGTCCGTGTGACGTCGCCGTGGTACAACCCGAATTCGGCTCCGGCATCGATGAGCACGAGAGCCCCTTCCGGCACGGACACATCGTTCGACACATAGTGCAGCACACACGTGTTCTCACCACCACCCACAATCGACTCGAAGCCGGGGCCCGTGGCCCCGGCGGCCCGGAACGCTCGCTCCAGCTCGGCCTCGATGGCCCACTCACCGACCCCTTGGGCAATGACCTGGGCGGCGGCCCGATGTCCCTCCATCGTGATCCGACACGCCTCGCGAATAAGACTCAGCTCGTGCTCCGATTTCACCAGCCGGAGGTCATCCAGAATCTCACCGGGATCGATCACCCCGCGCGGGCCGGTCCCTTGCCGCGCCCCGCGAGCTCGTGCGGTCTCGAGTGCCCCCATGATGGCGTGCTCGATGACACCGCCGCATCCCAATCGAACGTGGATCTTGTCGGCATCCCCCAGGAGCGCGGGCAACCGAGTCGAGACTTCCTGAATCGGGTACACCTCGTCCGCCCCGGACTTTCGTTGCACTCCCTCCAGGCCCAGCCGAGGTCCGCTCCACAGCTCCGCCTCCGGATCGCGGGAACGGGCGAAGACCTCCATTCGGGGCTTCGAGCCTCCCACCAGGACCGCAACACACCCTGGTTCCACCAGCCCCGTGAGGTAGAAGAGTTCACGGTCGGGTACGTACGGGCGCTCCGTATCACGAGACGCATGTTGGATCGGCGCCGCTGGTAACACCATGACGCCGTCGCCGAGTGCATCGAAGACCGACGCTCGTCGCCGAACGAGCTCACCGGAGGGTGCGGAGACCGCTGTCATTGGGCACATATCGGCAACCTAGCGGTACCGCTGTACGTTGTCTCGACCAGAAGTTGTCGCATCATCCCCGGAGTCCTCGTGACACGTTCGAAGTATGTGTTCTCATCGGTGTCGAGTGTCGTCCTCGCGGCCGCCCTCGTCACGCCTGGGATCGCCCAGGACCCCGACCCAGATTCTGCAGTGGTCCTCGACCCGATTCTGGTCCGTGTCTTGCCCAGCACCATTGGCACCCAGGCTCCGTACCCGGTTTCTGTCATCACGGGTTCCCAGCTTACCAGGGCTACGGCGTCGGCCTTCATCGAGGAGGCCGTCCGAGCCGTACCCGGTGTCCAGATCCATAACCGCTTCAACTTCGCGGTCGGTGAACGAATCGCGATTCGCGGCTTCGGCCCGCGAGCCCAGTTCGGGGTTCGGGGCATTCGAGTCCTCGTTGACGGGATTCCAGCAACGCTTCCAGACGGCCAGGCGACGCTCGACCACCTCGATCTCTCAGGCCTGGGTCGTGTCGAAACGCTCCGAGGGCCGAATGCATCCCTGTACGGCAACGCAGCAGGTGGCGTCCTGCACTTCCGCACCACCGACCCCGCTGAGGAGCCAGCGACCGTTTCAATGCGTTGGACGGGAGGCTCTCTCGGAAACTCCACGGGTACCACCGCAGGTGAAGACGTTTCACACTCGATGTGGACGCTTCAGGGTGTAGCAACGGGCACGGTCGGAGAGGCTGGGTACCGAGCGGGTTTCTACACGACAGATTTCGACGGCTATCGGCGCAACCCGGAAACCGATGACGGAACGCCGTACGGAGCGGCAACCCGAACCGTACTGAACGGAACCCTGACGCTGCCTCTGGCCAACGGCCTACTTCGCCTCGTTGCGAACGCCATGGATCTCGACGCAGAAAACCCCGGCTCGCTTCCGCAGGCGGTACTCGACGAAGGGAACCGCGCGGCGTGGGGCTTCAATGTGCGCAGCGCCGCGATCAAGGATGTTCGCCAGGGCCAGCTCGGGGCGTCGTGGATGGGCCCGGTGGGCTCACTCGACGGAGAGTTCGCTCTCTGGGGTATCCGACGTGAGCTCTTCAACCCCATTCCGGGGCGTGTCATCGATCTTACACGAAACGCGGGCGGAATCCGGACGCTCTTCCAGGGCGACGCTCCGCTCAACGAGCGCACGACATTCGGATGGGGCGCCGGCTTCGAAGCTGAGCTTCAAAGCGACAACCGCCTCAACTTCGCAAACAACGGCGGCGATCCCGGTGATCGGATTCTCGATCAGCTCGAGAACGTCGGAACTGCGGGCATCTACGTTCAAGGGCGTCTCGACACTGCAGAGCGCTTGTCGATTCTGGCGGGATTGCGTTACGACAACATCAACTTCAGCGCGACGGACAACTTCCTGGTCGGTGGTGACCCGGACGACACAGGTGAGCGCACGATGAGCGCGTTCAGCCCGTCTCTTGGTGCGGTGCTTCGCATCGAGGACGACTCGGAGATCTTCGCCTCGGTCGGGCGCTCGTTCGAAACGCCGACGACCACTGAACTCGCCAATCGGGCTTCGGGAGCAGGAGGCTTCAATCCGGATCTGAACCCGCAACTTGGCACGACGATCGAGGGTGGTGCGCGAACGGTGCTCAACCAGATGATCGGGCTGGAGCTCTCGGTCTTCCGGACCAACATCACGGACGGCCTGGTGCCGTTCGAGGTCGCTAGCGATCCCGGTCGCACATATTTCCGCAACTCTGCCGAGTCGCACCATGCCGGCTTCGAGGTCTCAGCGGATGCGAGCCTGGGGAGTGGGGTCAGCGCCCGACTCGCGTACACGGACGTGAATGGCGAGTACGACGCCTTCGTGACCGATGACAACGACGATTACTCTGGGAATATGATCCCCGGCCTCGCTCCCCGTCGCCTTGACGGTGTTCTCGTCTGGGAGCGCAACGGCAGGTACATCGAGCTTCGGGGGCTCTGGCAGGACAACGTCCCGGTCAACGATGCCAACTCGGCGGAGTCGCCGTCGTACTTCATCACTGACCTTCGGGTCGGCTCAGAGGAAATCGACGTCGGCCGCTTCTTTCTCTCCCCGTTCATCTCCATCCAGAACCTCGGTGACGAGCAGTACAACGCGTCAGTCGTCCCGAACGCCTTCGGAAGCAGGTTCTTCGAGCCCGGACCAAGCCGAACCTTTCGGTTTGGAATGGGCGTGACGTGGGCCAACCGCTGAGCTGAGGCGGTCCGTTCAAAGACCGCTACATCGCTCCGGACTCTTGATCAGGGCGAGCGCGTTCACCACCGCGCGCTCGCCCGTCGCGTCCGAGGGTCGGTTCACCGGAGCGCCGCCGACAACCATCGCGCTGGATCCGCCCCCGTCGAGGTTGAGCGCTTCATCCGTTCCTGCCGCCTCGAAAAGCTGTGCCAGCTCGGGCAGCGTCATCCCGGCGGAGTGTGGTACCTGACGGCCATCGACGAGCACGATCCAGACCTGCCCCGACCCGGAGTTGACCCCGACCGCGGACCTGGGGTGCCGAGCCGCGGCGAACGACGGACGCGCCCCCACCTCGAGGTCCCCCACACGCTCTCCCTGATCGATGAGATCGGGAAATCCACCGACGGCCTCCGTACCCGTGTCCCCTGACTCCAGAGGAACCGTCCAACCGAAGCGAAGCCCGCTGTCAGTCGTCTCCGCTACGCCCAACCACGGACCTGCGCCGGGTCGCCAGGCAAACGTGGGCCGCTCCGCGACGGCCCGAACGACGCCATCAACGACCTCCGCCCCCACCGTCATGCCTTCCGGTGTGAAGAAGTCCGCGTTGATAGCGGCGAGTACCGCTTGCTTCGATCTCGCCGTCATGCTGGAGACCCGCTCACGCCCTGCCCCGCCGTCCTGACGACCTTCGGCCTGGAGGACCTGAAATGCGAGATCGCAGCGATTCGCCATCGATGCCTGTACGAGATGGACCGCCCACGGCCCTTTCGGGGACCAGAAGTAGCGATACACGACCCCTGGGTGCAGATCTACCGTCCGTGCCGAGTCGGGCTCGAGCCAGTCGAGCAGCGCAGACGGAACATCGAGTTCGAGACTCGACGGTTGGTCAGGGGGCTGACACCCCGCCAGCAGAGCCGAGAAGATGAACGTTGCGAGGGCCCCTCGTCCGTAGACCCGTCGAGCGGCCGGTTCTATACTCCGGCGATACCTTGAAGGGCAATCGGCGTGCTTCGCGCCGAACGGCCCCCTTATCTCAGCCGTCCGTCCACCGTGCCCCGATCGCCCGCCACGCTCCTCTTGCTTACCGCGATGCTCGCGGGACCGCTTTCGGCCCAGGGGCCGGACGAGGGCAACGGAGTCAGGTTCGGGATCTCCCTCGGCGGGATCAGCACCGTAGGACTGAGCGTCGAGCTCTTCCGGGATGCCCGCAGCATCGATATCGGCGTCGGCACATGGTCGTTCCGGGACTTGAGTATCTCGACGACCGTGCGCCAGTACGTCGGTGGCTCGAGCGCGAAGCTCGTAGTAGGTGCTGGCCTCTGGCTCGCGGCAGCCGCGCCAGCAGGCGAGGGCGAACGGACCGGCTTCGCGGTCGTGCTCCGCGCCCCGATTGGGGTCGACTGGTCCGTCGCCGATCAGCACGCCGCAGGGTTGATCATGAACGTGAATCGCGGACTCTGGGTGAAGCGTTCGGATCCCGACGACGACGTCCCGTTGAACCGCCGGCTCGTCCCCCTTCCTGAAGTCTATTACCGATTCAATCGGTAGTCTCGGCCTCACCAGTCCCCCTGAGGCTCGTCCCAGCTCTCAGACCAGAAACGTTCCTCTTCGTCATCGATCTCATCGAGGTCGAGTGGTTCGTCCTCGGCGATCCAGATCTGTCCGTGCTCGATGATGTGATCGATCGCGACATCGTCCAGCACCGGACGACTACGTCCGATGACGTCGACACTCCGAGCACGCAGGCTGACCCCCGCCGCGATAGACAGGGTCGCCAGCCCGGCGCCGAACACGAACCAGAAGAAGAAGAGCATACGCGAGGGTCAGTCGATGGGTGTCATGCCCACATACTTGAGCCCGCTACCCGTGTTGAACAGGACTACCTCGTCATCCGGCGAGATGAGGCCCTTGTCCATCATCATCGGGACGGCCGCCGCGGTGGCGCCACCCTCCGGAGCGGCGAAGATGCCTGTATCCGCCCCAAGCTTCGCAACCCATTCAGCCATCAAATGATCCGGCACGGCCGCAGCCCCTCCACCGGATTCCCTGAGTGCGCGCAGGATCAAGAAGTCACCCACCGCGCCAGGGACGCGAAGACCTGACGCATACGTCTCAGCACCCTGCCACATCTCAGCGTGCTCCTCACCCCGCTCCCAGGCTCGGACCATGGGTGCGCACCCCGCCGCCTGCACCGTGAACATTTTCGGGCGCTCTGCGCCGATCCACCCGAGCGCCTCCATCTCGTCGAACGCCTTCCACATTCCGATCAGCCCGGTACCGCCACCGGTCGGGTAGATGATGGCATCGGGCAGGCGGCCACCAAGCTGCTCGACGAGCTCGTAGCCCATCGTCTTCTTGCCTTCGACACGGTACGGCTCCTTGAGCGTGGACAGGTCCCACCATCCATGCTCTTCGACACCCTGCTTCACGACCTTGCCGCAGTCACTGATCAAGCCGTCGAGGAGCTGCACGTTCGCGCCGAGTGCCGCCATCTCCTCGAGAATCGGAGCGGGCGTGTCGGACGGAACGACGACGTGAACGGGCAAGCCCGCAGCGGCGCCGTACGCGGCCGCCGCACTACCGGCATTTCCGGCAGACGGCAGGGCCAGCGCTTCGGCGCCGAGCTCAAGCGCGCGCGACACGGCCAACCCGAGTCCACGTGCTTTGAAGCTCCCTGTAGGGTTCTGCCCCTCGTCCTTGATCCATACCCGGGCAACGCCGAGCCGGTCGGCCGTGCGGGTCGACTCGATCAGGGGCGTCCACCCTTCTCCGAGCGTGACGCGCGCAGCCGGATCGCGGACGGGCAGGACCTCGGCGTATCGCCAGAGATCGGCACGACGGCATACCACATCGGACATCTGAAAGCCGTGGCGAATCGTGTCGAGATCGTAGCGGGCAAAGAGTGGCTTGCCGGCCGCAGACAGGCCGATCAGTTGCTCGCTCTCGACCTCCTCTCCTGTTCCGGTGCATTCAAGGTGGGTCGCGCCTCGCATGTAATCCTGATCGCTCATGATGTCTCTGCAGGGGGTGATACCAGCCCCGGCGCCTCGCGCCCGGTAACCGGTGGGTTCGTCGTACCTCGCAACACTTCAACTCCGGCCGCGAAGATCACTAGAGCGACCGGAACGAGCCAGAGGGGGGGAGGAGCTTCCGGGTCGGAAAACAGGGCCCGTAGTCTGGGGATCGATGCAAGCACCACGATCGTGCCGTTGTTGAGAGCGTGCATGAGCGCTCCGATCCAGATCGAACCGGTACGCCATACGCTCCATGTGATCACCATGCCCAGGACCGCTGTCGGCAGGAATCGGGTGGCGGTCTCGAACGAGAGGTGGAATGCACCGAAGACTGCGCCATTGAGCACGATGATCCGCCACGGGTCGAGTGTGCGTGTTCCACCGAGTAGAACCCCTCGGAAGACGATCTCTTCGCACATCGCGGGGGTCGCCGCCAGGAGCAGAAGGAGCCAGAGAAGGCGCCCTGTTGTCTCCGCCGTCACGAGGTCTTCCAGGCCCTCGAGTAACTCCCACGGAACGGGCAGAATGAAGGTTTGCAGCCATCCAATCACCCAGACCAGCGGCATGGCCCCGAAGATGACGAGTACCGAGGCGAGCGCCTGGGGACCGGTCGGCATCGTGAGAGAGAGCGTACGCACCGGGTCGAAGCCGCCGACCACCACGAACAGGACGGCGGGCACGAAGAGAAGTAGCCACTCAGCGGCCAACAATCCCTTTTCCCTGAACAGGATCTGAAGCGGGATTCCACCCCACAGGAAGACCATCGCGGCCACCGCACTGAACAGGATCGCCAGACCGGGGGTCGGCACATCCCCACGCCCTCGGTGCGCTCGTAACCGCTCCACGAATGACCCAATGGGTGTCGCCGACGCTTTCCTCCCTCCTCCGGGAAGCGTCCATCGGTCTCGCAACGTCTTGCGCCACTGCTTCGAGAAGACGAGGCGCCGCGGGCTCATCTTGCCACCTCAACCGACAGCATTTCCCGGACCAGGGAGAGAAACGGCCTCGCGACCTTCGCTTCACCGGTGTGTACCATGACGCCCGATGGCATCACCACGGCCGAACCGTCCTGGGTGCAATCACCATCTGTCCAGGTGGTGCCCCAGGTCGCGCTCGGCGGCGAGGCGATGCAAGATAGCGCGGTCGTATTCCCAGCCCGGTGAGGTCTGAGCAAGAGGTAGACCTCACCCGCCAGCACCTTGAGCGATACATCGGTTACGGATGTCGGCGGCCCGCAGCGCTTGGTGAGGCGCTCGAGGAGGGTCATGGGCGTCGCAGTCGAAAGAGCGAACAGAACGTTCGGCGCAGACCTTGATGTCAGCAGGATCAGGAGGGCGACCCGGTGTATACGGAAGAGAGGCTATCGAAAGGCTTCGGACTCGGCCAGACCACCTCGACAGCGGTCGCAGTGTGGAGGCAACCCTGTCCAGAAGAGCTGGCATCGAAGTACGTGACATGAATATCGACCAGAACCAATCCACGGAACGCGCGCTCATCCGCCTCGCGGCGGACGGAGATGCTCGCGCCATACGCACCCTGTACGATCGGTATGCACCGCGCGTGTACGCAGTGGTACGCCGAATCGCCGGCGACGACGACCTGGCGCAAGATTACGCGCAGGAAGCCTGGATCCGGGCCATTCGTGCGTTACCGACGTTTCGGGGCGACTCCCGATTCTCGACATGGCTGCATCGCATCGCTGTAAACGCTGCGTTGCAGGCGTTGAGAAAGACCGAGACCCGTCGAAAGCGCGAAGGCCCCAGGCCGGTCGACGTGCCCATCGCGCCGGCTCATCGGGATTCACTTCTTCGACAGCGGCTCGAGCGGGCGCTCGACGGGCTCCCCGAGGGGATGCGACGGGTACTCATCCTCCACGATGTGGAGGGATACACTCACGAAGAAATCGGGAACGTCCTCGGGGTTACGTCAGGGACGTCCAAATCGCAGCTGTTCAAGGCCCGTTCCAAGATGCGTGTTCTGCTCGCAGATCTGGATGGCGCTGTACAGGAGCCAGGAGTTGAAGCATGGAGCATCTGACCCACGAACGCCTCGCAGCTCTGGTGGACGAACCGTCCACTGCAGACGAGAGCGCACACCTCGAGGGCTGCGAGCTCTGCACGACAGAGCTGGTGAAGCTCCGGGAACAGACCGCGCAACTCGGTGCCCTCCCTGAGATCATGCCGCCGAAGAGCGATTGGAAGGTCCTCGAGGCTCAGCTTCGCTCCGAGGGGCTCGTCAACGACCCGGGCCTTTCCCGGCGGATGGGAAGGACGAGGACTCCGGGGTGGATGAAGGCCGCCGCCGCGGTGGTTCTTTTCCTCAGCGGGACCGGGACAGGCGTCACGATGGCGCGGTCGGCCTTCGAGGAGGATTCCGGGCGAATGGCCGACCAGATCGCCACCGTCGAGGAAGCTGCATCAGCCGTCCGACAGGCGGAGCAGGAGTACGTCTCCGCCGTGACACAGTACCGTCAACTCCTGGCGGCAGATGGGGGTGAAGGGGTCGATGTCGATCCGATCAGTCGCTTTGCCGCCCTCGAGCATCTCGTGCGTGTGAGCCAGGCTGCCGTTCGTCAGGCACCGGGTGATCCCTTCCTGAACGGTTTCCTTGCGTCGGCCATGGCCGAACGTGATGCCGCGCTGCGAATGGTCTCGTCTGGCCAGGACAATTGGTTCTGAGGACGAGCATGATGATCCGCACCATGGGAATCGCAGCAGCGCTTACGCTGACAAGCTTACTCGGGATCACGCCGCCCGCGCTTGCTCAGTCCGTCGCAGTGGAACGAGGAGCGCGCACCGAAGGTGCCACACCCGGATGGATCGGGATCTCTTTCGACGTCATGACAGACCGTCTCGGTAGCATCCGTGAGATCGTCGTCACAGACGTACGCGTTGGTAGCCCGGCGCAGCACGCGGGGATCCAGGCCGGTGACCTCATTCTCGCCATCAATGACCTGAGCGATCCTCGTGAGCTTGCCGAACTGGGCGCTCGCCTGCATCTGGAAGCAGGTGACGAAGTCGTGATGGAATTCCGTCGGAGCGGTCGTACACGCGAAGTTCGGATGGAAGCGGCCGCCCGGCCCGCAGCGTTCGTCGTCCGCACCGCGGTGCAGCGTGCCATCGAGGCCGACTCGATGGTTCAGACGTGGGTCCGCGCAATGGACTCTTTGCGTGTCGAACTCATCTCGGAGCGAAACGGCCGCATTCAGGTGCGCCGGATCCAATCGAGCTCGGGTGACGGGATTGCAGTGGTGACCGACGGTGGGGGCGAAATCGTCACGAGCACCCGAGCCGTCCGACCTCCGTTCGAATTCTTCGTCTTCCGCGGCGAATCCCACGACTCTCTCCGCCAGGAGATGGCCGAGGTAAACCGTATGGCCATCGAGCTCGAAGAGATGCTCGCCCAGCGTGAACGCCAACTTCGGCGACAGATCGGATCATCCAGTACGCTGGATCTCGATCGGGATTACGAGTTCCGGCAGATTAGCGATGCGCTCGGCCAGGTCGCGGACCGTTCGTCCGAACTGCAGGAAGCCATGGCCGAAGCGGCACGCCAGACCGCTGGATTCGACTACTTGCGGGAAACGCCGCCAGCCCCGAAGGCGTCCACCGTGGTCCGTGAGAGCACACAAGCGAGCGAGTTCCGGCCGCTCACCCCGTATTTGCTCGGGCGAAACCGCGTGGCGGGCGCGGAGGTGATCGACCTGAAACCCGAGCTTGCTCAGTACTTCGGCGTGGGACGTGGCGTCCTCGTGGTCGACGTGGCACCGGGCACCCCGGCCTCGATGGCCGGCATCGTGCCGGGGGACGTGATCACTCGGGTTGATCAGGTCGGTGTACGCTCGGTGGAAGACCTGCGCTTCGGCGTGTCCATGGCTGGCGACAGCCTACCCATCTCGCTGGTTCGACAGGGGACGAGCGTCCAGCTGTTGCTGCCGCGCTAGCGCAACGCGGACAGACCTCGGCAGAACAGGCTTAGCACCCCCCCTGGGCTCCCGAACCTCGTTGTGCACCAATCGACGTCGACGGGTCGACGCGACTCCATCCGCTACTCGTAGCGGAGCGCGTCGATCGGGTCCAAAGCTGCAGCCCGTCGCGCGGGCCACAGACCGAAGAAGAGACCCACGGCAGCGGAAAAACCGATCGCCGCGGCGACCGCTTCCGGCGCCACTGCGGTATCCCATGACGCTACACGCGTCATGATCTCGGCCGCCCCGTAGCCGGCGGCGACTCCGATCAATCCACCCAGGACACAGAGAAAGAGTGCCTCCACCAGGAACTGCGTCATGATCGCACGCCTCGTCGCCCCCAGCGCCTTTCGCACTCCGATTTCCCGTGTACGCTCGGTCACGGACACAAGCATGATGTTCATGATCCCGATCCCACCGACGAGGAGCGAAATCGCGGCGATACCGGCGAGCAACAAAGCAAAGGTCTGGTTCGTCTCGTTGAACGTCTCGAGCAGATCCGCCGAGTTCCGGATGTTGAAGTCCGCGTCTTCACCGGCCTTGATACGGTGCTCCCGGCGCACGATTCGGTCGATTTCGGCAAACGCCATATCCAACTCGTCGGGGGTCGCTGTCGCCGCGTAGATCGAGTTCAGTCGATCACGTCCACCCATGACGCGGTACTGAGCCGTCGACTGGGGAATGAATACCTGATCATCCGGGCGGACCCAGGCGGCGTCCCCCTTCTCGTCCATGATCCCGATGACCTCGAACATGATGCCGCGAATCTGGATCGTCTCCCCAATCAGTAACTCGGGTGGGGTCTCCCCCAACGTCTCCGGCATGTTGAAGCCGAGGACAGCAACACGGCGACGCCCCTGGATCTCTCCCTGATCGAAGAAGCGCCCATGCAGAAGCGTGTGGTCGTACATGTCGAAGTATTCGGGCCACACGCCCATGATCTGGGTATTCGAGTTCCAGCGCTTGTACGAGATCTGCATGCGGGACTGCTGTTCGGGAGAGACTTGAAGCAGGCCGTTCGAATTGTCCCGCAGCGCGATCGCATCGTCGACGGACAGCTCGGCGTCTCCGCGCGATACACCGCCCCACATCTGTTGGCCGGGGCGAACGGTGAGAATCGATGTCCCCATCCGATTGATCTGCTGTTCTACCCGCTGCTGAGCGCCTTCACCGAGCGCGACCATCGTGATCACAGCCGCGATGCCGATGACGATCCCGAGAGTCGTGAGTACCGAACGAAGCACGTTTGCACGTACAGCCCCCATCGCGACCATCACGATCTCGAAGAGAAGCATGGACCTTATCGTCCCCTCGGGCGCCCACCGCCCCCGAACGGCGAACCACCGCCCATGCGAGAGCGCATCTGCGCCAGGAACGCGTCCTGCTGCGCCTGGAGTTGTGCAGCCCCGACGATGACCAGCGTTTCTCCGTCCTCGAGACCGCTGACGATCTGCGTGTTGTCCCAATCACCAAGACCGATCTGGACCAGACGCGGCTCCGGAATGCTGTCCGGACCGAGCACGAAGACTGCCGCCGGGCGAGCCTCTCTCGGCGGCGCGGAACCCGCCGAAACTCCCCCGGGCCGGCCGAATCCTCCCGGAGCACCTCCGAATTGACCACGCATTGCCTGCACTGCGACTCGCAACGAGTCCGGGGTGATCTCACCGGACTCGACCTGAGCACGAAGCTGTGCGATCCGGGCACGAGGATCGGCAGCCTGTTCCGTCGTTTCACGCTCTCCTGCACCTGCCTGCGCATCGGTCTGCGGCCGCGCACCCTGAGCTGCTTCCCCATCTGGTCCCGCTGTGGCACTCGCCGCCGCCGGGGGACGCTGCCCGCCCCTCGGGCCTCCCGGGCGAGCACCCCCAAAGCCACCACGACCGGCGCGCATGAACTGCGAGAGATCGAGCGCTTCGATGTCCAGTCCGAGCGCCATTGCCGCAGGTCCGATATCGGACGTCTGCACGATCGCGTTGTTCGGCACCACCACGACGTTTCTCGCCTCATCGATCTCGATCTCGACTTCCGCGTTCATCCCGGGCTTCAGCAGGCCCGCACGGTTGTCGATCGACACGATCACTGGGAACATCGTGACGTTCTGCTCGACGACCGCCTGAGGCTCGATCTTGTCGACGGTGCCGGTGAACGTCCGGTCGGGGTACGCCTCGACACTCACGGATGTGGTGAGCCCCGGCTTGAGCTCACCCATATCTGTCTCGTCGACCAGCGTCCGGACCTGCATATCGTCGAGGTTCGCCATGACGAAGAGCGCGGTGCCGCCCGATACGTTCGACGCAGCTGACTGAATGACAGACCCTTCTTCGACATTCTTCTGAATGATGGTCCCATCGAGCGGTGCGCGGATCCGGACGTCGGCCAACTGCAGCTCGGCAAGATCGAAATTGGTCTGAGCTCGAACCAGGGACGCCTCCGCGTTCGCAAATGAGAGCGTGGCCGATTCGAACTCGGTCTGCGTGATCACATCGGCTTCAAGCAGCGCCTGCTGCCTCTCCAGCTGAGCCCTTGCGATGTCGAGTTGTGCCTGCGCCACCGCGAGATCTGCCTCTGTCTGGTTATAGCGGTTGCGGACGTCACGCGGATCGATCTCCGCGAGCAGTGTCCCCCGCTCCACCACATCACCGACGTCGGTGAGCAGGCGAAGGATCTCTCCAGACGCCTTCGACTTGACTTCGACCTCACGCACCGGCTCCACCGTACCCGTGGCTTCGGCTCGGATAAGCAGGTCGCCTATGGCCGCCTCGGCCGTGAGCAGGGCCGGACCGGTCTCCTCCGCTGCTTCGCCCGTCTCACAGCCCAGAAGCGTGAGCGCACCCAGGGTGAGAGCCGATCCACAGGTCATCCACTTCTTCATACCGTCAACTCCACCGGATTGAGGAAGTCCTGCTCGATCAACCCGTCCTTGAGGTGCACCTGCCGTTTCGCATGCCCGGCGATATCGTGTTCGTGTGTCACAAGGACGATCGTCTGGCCTTGTTCGTTAAGCTCTTCGAACTGGCGCATGACGTCCTCGCTCGTAACCGAGTCGAGGTTTCCTGTCGGCTCGTCCGCGAGGAGAAGCGCCGGCTCGTTGACGAGCGCCCGCGCGATCGCGACGCGCTGACGCTGGCCACCGGACATTTCCGGCGGCTTGTGATCCATGCGGTCACCCAAGCCTACCAGCTCGAGTTTCTCGGCCGCGCGCCGGCGACGTTCTTTGCCGGACACGCCCGCATAGATCAGAGGGAGTTCCACGTTGTGGAGCGCCGTGGCACGCGGCAGGAGGTTGAAGGTCTGAAAGACGAAGCCGATCTCCTTGTTCCTCACCCGAGCGAGGTCGTCGTCGGACAGTTCACTGACGAGCGTCCCGTTCAGCCAGTACCGGCCCTCAGTCGGCGTATCCAGACAGCCGATCATATTCATGAACGTCGATTTGCCTGAGCCCGACGGCCCCATGATGGCGACAAACTCTTCCCGCTCGATAAGCAGGTCGATCCCGTCACACGCCCGAACAGTTTCCGCGCCCAGGTGATAGTGCTTCTTCAGCCCCTGCGTCCGGATAATCTCGCTCACATCTCCCTCCCCAGAATCGCTTCGAGCTCCGCCCGAGCGAGGATGTAGTCGTACCGAGTCGTGACGACGTCCGCGTCCGCCTGCGTGACAGCATTCTGGCTGACGAGGATGTCGAGGACCGTCGCAGCACCCACGCCGTAACGCTCTCGTACGACTCGAAGGTCCTCGGCTGCGACGAACGCTGCGTCCTCGGCAATCAGAATGGCCCGCTCCGCCGTCAGGAGGTTTTGCAGCGCAGCGTCGGCCTCTTCACGGGCTCCGAGCCGAGCGTCATCCTCCTGAAGCTGAGTAACCCTCTGCAGGTACTGAGCCCGATCAATGCTGTTTTCCCGCTGGAACCCGTTGAAAATGGGGTAGCTCACACTCAGTGACATGTTCCATGAGGTGTTTCCCCCCGAAAACGACGCCGTCTGATTCTGCCAGTTGTACCCGGATGAAAGCCGCAAGCTCGGGATATATTGAGTCCTTGCAGCCGAGACGCCGAGGCCAGCTGACGCCGACGTCTCTGCGGCTGCGATGACGGCTGGAGAGGCCGACTCCGCGAGTTCCATGATCTCCTGCTCGGTCAGGGGAAGATCGCTCGGCTCGAGATCATCCGGCCGTATCGGGGACACCGGCTCACCGATCCCGACCTGACGGCCGAGCGCAAAACGTGCAGCGCGCAACGCCGTCTCGCCCTGCAGGACGGCCTGCTCCGCATTCACCACGTCAAGCCGCGCCCGCAAGGAATCCGACACGGTCGCCTCTCCCAGGAGCGTCCGATTCCGGATGATCTCCATGTTCTGCTGAGCCTGCAGCACCCGCTGGCGGGATACCTCGAGCAGGTCTTCCTGGCGAAGCGCACCGAAGAACACGGTCTTCGTCTGGAGCGCGACCTGATAGCGGGAATCCGCATATCGAGCCTCGGCTGCCCGCACATCCGCCTTGGCGGCGTCGTATTCACGGAAGCGTCGCGTGCCCTCGAAGACCGTCCAGCTCCCGTTCAGTCCGGCGCCGTACGAGTCCGAGCTCCCCGTCTCGAGTCGACCCGTCACGTCGTTGAACGTCTGCGAACTCCGAAGTGCCCCGGATCCGCTCGCGTTCAACGTCGGAAGAAAACTCGCCCAACTCGTCTTCTGGTTCAGATAGGCGTTGTCGACCTGCTGCTGCTGAGACGCCATCTGAGGGTTTCGAACGACCGACCGCTGGATCGCCTCGTCGAGCGTGATGCTCTGTTGAGCCTCGATATCGATCGCTGCGAACGCCACCAGGCCCACGATGGCACACGCCGTGGGGCGGGAACAGGCCCGCACAATATGTCGCATGACTTCAGTCTCTCTCGTCCTCGTTTTCCCGTGCGGCACGCCTGGCGTCACTCTCATCGAGGAGCCGCTGGTACTCAGCGGCTTGTTCCGCGGTGAGAACACCCTTGATCGCGTCTCGAGTTTCGAAGAGGATCTCTCTGAAGCCAGCATTGAGCTGGGAACGCATCTCCTCATCGAGCGCATTCGTGCGGGCGCGATACACCGTTACGATCGAATCGATGAGGTCAAGCTGAAGTTCGTTAGGTTCGACCTGCTCGTAGATCCGCCGGCGGCGAGGCTCTTCGTCACTCGACGTCGTGTTGTCCGAGACGACTGCTCCCTCAGGCTCAGCCTCTGCGGCCTGCGCAGTTCCACCGGCATCCGCAGCGAACCCGACAAGCACCCCGGTGCCGAAGACCGTCAACAACAACAGCACGGTCATCAGACGGGTCTTGGACTCCTGACTCATCAGTAGATATCCGATGCGAAGGCCACGATGCCACTCGCAGCGTCAGGCGAGAGCAGCACTGGCTTCGTCTGCTCGGGCACCTCGATGACCAGGAGCTCCTCCACACCGACAGCCGCCACCGCTACGGGTGGCGCATCCACGCTCGGGCTGCGGATCAACGCGATCGCGGCTACCGCAGCCGCCATGGCCACGGGAAAGACCGCACGAGACCATGATGCGAGCACGTCCTCGATCGTGACCTCGACCATCATTCGACGACGCGCAAGTTCGGCCACCGCCTCGGTCACGACCCAGGTCCGGAAACGGAGCCAATAGTCGGGGTCGGCAGATGCGGGGTCTAGCGCTGCGAGTGCTTCGGTCAACACCGGATCGCCACCGAATTCGTGAATCTCCGCACCGTCCTCTTTCAACCAGTCGATCATTGCACTTTCCTCAGCATATCCGACACTCCGGGCAGAGCCTCCAGCCCCTTCCGCAGCGCCTTCCTCGCAAAGTGAAGGTGGGACCGTACGGTCCCCGACGGGAGTTCCAGTCTCTCCGCGATTTCTCTGTGCTTCCAACCTTCGAGATCGTGCAAGAGCACGATCTGCCTCTGTACCTCCGGGAGCTCGCTCAGAGCCTGCTCGAGCATCTCCCTGAGTTCCGAAGTTTCCGCCACCCTGTCGGGCTCGGGAGTTCTCGAGCGAGCTCCCAACGGAACCTGTTCGGTCTCCCGAAGCGACTCTCGTCGAATCAGGTTCTTGGATCGGTTTCGCACGATGGTCATCAACCAGCCCGCAAACCGATCCGGGTTTCTGCATTCCTCGAGCCGACCCAGCGCTACCAGAAACGACTCCTGTGCGGCATCCTCCGCATCCTCATGACGTCCGGTGACAGAATACGCAACCGCATACGCGGGCCGTTGGTATCGCTCTACCAGGCATCCAAAGGCGACTTCATCCCCCTCCAAGGCCAGCCGAACCAGCTCACTGTCTGTCAGAGTGTCGGACATCTCAAAGACACTGAAGGGGTGGAACGTGTTGAGGACGCGTCGAAGGACAATCTACGTGGAACGTGTGCAGAATGTGTCAACGGACAATCTAGGACGGGGGGCCGCCCTCGATACCATCGAGTGCTCAACGTCGCCCGCGCCCTCGGCGCCGGGGGCGTCGTGCGGGCCGCTCCTCGGTCCGGGGCCGTGGTGGCTCCGGCGGGAGCTGGGACGCGACGAAGGCCGCTCGTAGGTCTTCGTAGCCGAATTCGTCGAGTGACGTGCCTACGGTAAGCACTTCCCGCTCGGGCTTCGCATCGACCGGAGCCGGATCGTTCGATGGTCTGTTCTCTTCTCCACGTCCGGGCTTCCCGTCGCTCGCTTGCGCCAACGGCCAGAATCCAAGCAACAGAAGGGGCGCGCCGCCTCTCTGACCACCCGAGCGCCCGCAGATTCGAACCAGCCACTCCATACCGTCGTACACCAGTCGAGTCTCCTCGAGCGGAACCACATCCGACAGGCTGGAGCCACCAGGTGCGCGAGCAGGGGTCGGGGGTCCACCACGTTGATGCCGCCTTCGATCCTCCGAGCTGGGCCGGCCCGCCCGGCCACGTTTGCCACCTCGCTGCTTCCCACGATCCTGACCATCCGGGCGAGCCTGCGACGGTGGCCGAGCCGGTTTCGGGCGTTCTGAGTCTTGATCGGACATCGGAGCGAGGTTGCAGGTGGACCGGTAACTCACCTTATTACTTGCACTTGGCCCGACCAAGATAGCCCCCTGATCGATCCGAGACAGAGATGGCCGGCGGACCCGATGCGAACAGCGCTGCGAGAGAGTACTCGCAGCTCCTGCGCGTTCACGAGCAACTACTCAGTCAGTTTGTGCGCTCTCGGGACGAACTACTCGCCCCGAGCATGGATCGGCTCGTGAAGCAGATCAAGGGTCAGACGGGATCAGAGCCCGATCTGACCGAACTAAAGACTGCGATCGAAGAAGCGATCCGTGCACTCAAGCTGTCCCAGTCGAATATCGAGTCCGCCATGATGAAGGCCGACGAGATTTCGATGGAAGTGGAGGGCATAAATAACCTGCCGGCGTATCTTCAACGGTTTCTCGCCGAGCACGCCGGACAGCCCGGCTTTTCGTATCGGGTCGTGGAAGACTCGGTGCGCGGCTGGATGATTCAGTGGAAGGAATACACGGTCCGAGGAACAGTTCGAGGCTATGGTCAAATCTGCGAGCGACCGTACGCCTGGCTCGAGGATTGACCGAAGTCGTCGGGGTTGCTGCGTTCACTCCGGCTCCACTCTTCCCGCGCGCACAGCATCCAACGAGTCGTTTCCACGGAACATGCGGATGTACTTCTTCCCGTGTCGTCCTGGCTCGACGCACCACCCACACGGGATGTACGTAGTTTGGTTTCAACGAGACCGTTACGAGTGATGAGGCTCGTCACAGGAGAGCTACGGGGTCCCGATCAAGTGCGAGTCGGACGTCCCCCGGAGGTAGACGGTACCGCTCGGCAAGAGCACGTGCCACGATTCCGAGCGCCCCGGGAGACGGAGAGCGCAGAAGGAAGTGCCATCGCCAGCGCCCGTGCAGCTTCTCGATCGGTGCAGGTGCGGGGCCGACCAGTTCCACCTGCCCCGATACACCGCTTCTCGCACGTCTGACCAATCCGTTTCGGACCCAACCCGCGGCATCCTCAGCGGCACGTGTGACGAGACGCTGGTCAGGACTGCTCAGGACGACGTTGATCATCCGCACACGGGGAGGATACACGGGACGCTCGCGCTCCGTTAGCTCACGCACGGCGAACGCCTCGAAATCGTGGGTCACTGCCGCCCGGACGGCGTAGTGATCAGGCAAGGAGGTCTGAATCAGTACCTCGCCACCCAGAGCACTGCGACCCGCCCGTCCCGCGACCTGACTGAGGAGCTGGAACGTACGCTCACTCGCTCGGAAATCAGGGAGATGCATCCCGGTATCCGCGTTCACTACCCCGACGAGGGTCACTCGGGGAAAATCCAACCCCTTGGCGATCATCTGGGTGCCGAGCAGGATGTCGATCTCGCCGCTCCCTACACGATCCAGGATCCTTTGGTGCGCCCACTTGCCCGACGTGGTGTCGACGTCCATACGAGCGAGTCTCGCATCCGGAAAGGTCTCTGCCGTAACCCGTTCGACCTGTTCAGTCCCCAACCCTCGGAACGACAAGTCGGTCGAGCCGCACCGCCCGCAACGCGACGGTGCCGGTGCCTCGAAGCGGCAGTGGTGACATACGATCCGTTGCGTCACGCGATGGTAGGTGAGTGAAATCGAGCAGTTTTCACACTGCTCGACCTCTCCGCACTCCCGGCACTGCACGAAAGATGAATACCCTCGGCGGTTGAGGAGGAGGATGACCTGTTCGGATCGAGTCAGCCGCTCATCGATCGCATCGACGAGATGCGAAGTGAGGACACCGGCACCACGAGTTGACCTGCCCAAACCCGAGTCTTTCGAGTCGGACTTCTTCTTTCGCTCAGCCCGGAGGTCGATGACGTGCACATCCGGCAGCCGGCCACCGCCAGCCCGCTCCGGCAAGAGGAGCCTTCTGAACTTGCCCGAAGAAGCGTTGTGCCAAGTCTCGAGCGAGGGTGTAGCGCTCCCGAGAACGCAGACCGCTCCGTGAGCCCGCGCCCTCACCACCGCGAGATCCCTCGCATGGTACCGGGGAGCCTCGGACTGCTTGTAGCTGCCGTCGTGCTCTTCGTCCACGACGACGACGCCTACGTTGTGCAGGGGTGCGAAGAGCGCGGAGCGCGCGCCAACCGCAATTCTACGCTCGCCGCGGTGCAAGAGTCGCCACGCATCGTACCGCTCCCCCGAAGAGAGCCCGGAGTGAAGGACCGCCACTTCGTCACCGAAGTGCGCCCGAAATCGTGATACCGTCTGGGGCGTCAGTGAAATCTCGGGAACGAGCACGATCGCCGTTCGTCCACGAGCGAGCGCCTCACGCAGGAGCTCGATATACACGAGCGTCTTTCCTGACCCGGTAATGCCCTGAAGCAGGAACGGCTCCGGCTGAGGCTCGTCGAGAGCTGCCATCAACGCATCCAGGGCCACCTGCTGTGCGGGGGTCGGTGTCAGCTTCGGAGCTGTTTCCGGCTGCACCCCAGAAAAGGGGTCTCGCATCTCTTCTTCGTCGACCACCTCGGCCAGCCCCTTCTCCTCCAGGCCGGACACGACACTACGGCTGAAGCCTTCGTCTCCCGTCAGCCGAGCGAGTTCCACGGAGTCACCCGCTGCCTCGATGAACGCGTAGGCTTCCCGCTGTCGCGTCGCCCGTCCGAACGCCGCGTCCCGCTCCAGAAGATTTTCGAGCGCCCGCGTGATCCGGACGACCCGCCTCACCTTCACCGAAGGGGCCGGTGGAGGAACGGTCTCGTGCGTGATGAGTCTCGCCGCCGTCAGTGATCGGATCTCGGGCCAGATCGACCCCATCCCGAGTGCCTTTCGTGCCGTCTTCACACGCTGCGGACCGTTTCGTTCGTTCAACCACGTGAGCAAGCGGACTTCACGCTCCCGAAGCGCCTGCGCGGGAGCGCCCGTAGTTACGAGGTAATCACGCGAGACATCCGACAGAACGGCGGGCATCGCTGCCCGGATGGTGATGCCCAGGGGCGCGACATAGTACCGGGCCATCCACACACAGAGCTCCAGGAGATCGGCAGGCACCGACGGCGTGTCATCAAGCACGTCGAGCACCAGCTTGACCTTCTCCACCTCGGGGTCGGGAGGTCCACCGGTGATCCACCCGATCCTCTCCTCACGCCGAAACGGCACGAGTACTCGAGTCCCGGGCTCGGGAGCATCACCCTCGACCTGATAGGTGAAGGTGCGATAGATGGGGAGCGGGAGCGCGACGTCGACGCGCGTTCGCCGCTGGGTCAATCGTCAAGCAGGGTGAAGATCTCGGTCTGATACTCTCCGGGAGTGACCTCCGGCCCTTCAGCTCCCCAGTAGACGTTGACCTCGCTGCGCACACCGATGTCGTCGGCAATGTAGATCCCCGGCTCTACGGAGAAGGCAACGCCCGGAAGCAGCTTCCGCTCATCCCGGCTCTCGAGGTTGTCGAGATTCGGGCCACTCCCGTGCAGATCGGTATCAATCGAATGGCCGGTTCGGTGCACGAAGTACTCACCGAACCCGCGCTGCGTGATCACCGCTCTCGATACGTCGTCGACCTCGAGCCCCATCACATCTTCACCCGACTCGAAACGGGTACGCAGGAAGTCGAGAGCGGCGTCACGCGCGTCGCGCACGGCTTCCCACACCTCCTGAGTTCGGTCATCAACCTCCGGGGCCATGATACCCATCCAAGTCTGGTCCGCTGCCACCGATCCCTCGAAAGCCCCCCAGAGGTCGATGAGGAGCAGGTCGCCACGGTTGATCGTCTCGCCGTCCCCGACGGGTGCGTAGTGCGAATCCGACGCACGAGGACCGATCGCGACGATGCACGACACCTGCTCTGTGAGGCCGGACGCCCGTAAGTGGTCCACGATCCACGACGACAACGCACCCTCGGTGATCGGAGAGCCGGATTTGATCGCCTCAGCAGCCCGCTCAAACGCGGCCCGCGCGGTGTCCTTCACAATCACGGCCGACCGCCGATGGTCGTCGAGCTGGGCGGCGGACAGCACGGAGTGGAACGCAGAGACGAGATCCCCGGACGAAGCGATTTCGACACCGAACTCGAGCAGAAGCCCTGCGATGCCCGCGGGCACGTAGTCGAGTGTCGGTACCGCCGCTCCGGGCGACACCTCCATCGCGAGTCGATCGAGTCCACCGACCAGCTCACCGAGCTTCTCCTCCATGTCCCTCCAGCCGGAGTAGCTGAGCCGCGAGAACGGCCAGTGACGCCAAGAGGACGCCTCGATCGCATGGATCATCGCCACAGGTTCGCCCTCGGCCGGGATCAGAACGAAGGCGCGGCGGGTGGTCTTCCCGAGCCCGAGCAGTGCCACCGGAACGGGGTTGATGTGGTGGAACTCGTACAACAGCCAACCGTCCAATCCCTGCTCACGGAGCGCCGCCTGGACTCGTTCAACCCCTTTGGGCGTACACAGCAGTGGGTTGCTCACGTCGTTTACTCTTCCCCGCGGAGCCGCACGTCTCCGAAGAGCGGCAGCCCGGCCGTTTCAGGTTCATCGTGTGACTTCTCTACCTCCGAAGCTTCCGCCTGGCGAGGGGCATGGGCATCGCCATGCGTGGTGACCGTGACATCAGGCACCTCCCCGATCTTTCTCCCCCGGATCAAGTCCAGGCCCAGGATCCGTTCGTTCGTAAGGAGTTTGTGGACTTCACTCTCGCGCGAAAGTGCGGTGCTCACCCCGCGCAGCCCCCAGCGCTGCCACGCCCGGCGAAGGATCCCGAGGCGCTCGGAGAGCGTGAAGATCTCGGCGAGATCCGCGAACGGTTTCACGGCCTTGGACCGAAACGCCGTCTCTTCATCCGACCAGTTCTCGACCTGCACATCCTGAACGCCCGCATCTCGCAGAATCTGCCTCCACTCCACGACCATCATCGGCCGTGCACCCAGATGGTCGGACAGTACCTCACGTCGCTCCTCCTCGACGGGAGCCTTCCAGACGAGTTGGACGAGCACGACAAAGCCGCCCGGCTTCGTCACGCGCACGAGTTCCTGGACTGCATCGTTCGGATCGCAGTGATTCGCAAGCGCGATCTCCCCGATTGCGATGTCGAAGATTTCGTCTCGGTACGGGAGGCGGTCGGAGCGCCCTGATTGGAACTGGAGGCGATCGCCAACGCCCAATTCACGACTCCACGACTCGGCCTCCTCGACCATTGCGGGATCGATATCGACCCCGGAAGCGGTCACACCGAACTCCGTTACGAAGTATTCGAGCGGCACACCCTTGCCCGACGCGACATCGAGCACCTCCAGCCCTGGCCCCATCTCCGTGAGAACGGCGATCTGCCGGTACAGTTCCTCGCCCCCGGGCGGGAAGAGACGCCTCGCGCTCAGCCGCACCAGATCCAGCATGGACGGAACGGCCGGCGCATACGGGGGGTGCCCCGTCTCGGTCGAAAGCATGGGCAAGAAAGGTACGGACCACGATGCCGGGGGCAACGCGTGTCAGCCCTCCGACCCTCCGAGCCCGGCCAACGCACGGATCACGGCCACCGTTCCAACTCCGAGCCGTTTGGGCTCGTACCCACCCTCGAGGAGCGCCACCACTCGACCGTCACACGCCGAGGCAGCAGTCTCCATGACTTCCCGAGTCATCCAATGCAGGTCGGGCGGCTCCAGGAGAAATCCGCCTAGCGGATCGCCGGCCATACAGTCGAAGCCCGCCGAAACGAGCACGAAGTCCGGAGCGAACCCGTCGGTCACAGTGGCCAGCGCCTCCTTGAAGACCCCCCTGTAGGATGCGGCGCTCACACCCGCTGGTAGCGGCACATTGCATGTCGTCCCCTCCCCTCCACCCGTTCCTGTCTCGGTCGCCGCACCGGTGCCCGGGTAGTGCGGTGCCTGATGCAAGGAAAGAAAGAAGACGCTCCCGTCGTCGTAAAACGCGTCCTGCGTCCCGTTCCCATGGTGGACGTCCCAGTCGATAATCAGGATCCGCTCAGCCCGTCCAGTCGCCTGGAGCCAACGAGCGGCGACGGCCACGTTGTTGAACAGGCAGAAGCCCATGGCGCGACCTGGCGTCGCGTGGTGCCCCGGAGGCCGGGTCGCGACAAAGGCGTTAGCCAGGCCACCGTCCGCCACGGTCTTCACCGCCTCGATCGCGGTCCCGGCACTGCCCAAGGCCGCTTCCCAGGACGCAGACGACACCTTCGTGTCGGGATCGAGGGACTCGATACGTTCCGACGTCTCAGCCCGCTCGCACACAAGGCGCACTGCATCGACGTGTGCAGACGTGTGTACCCGTTCCAGATCCTCTCGACTGGCCTCACCGAACGGCATCTGCTCCACATGTCCGTGGAGCGTCAGCAGATCTTTTCCCACCGTCGATGCCAGCGCACGAAGTCGACCCTGGTGTTCAGGGTGCCCCCACCCGGTGTCGTGCAGCGGAGACGCCGGGTGCAGATAGAACCCCGTCATCGAGCTCATCGGTACTGCGGCGGCCTGTGGTAGCGCAGTTCTTTGGTCACCGAACGCAGCGTGTCGTTCAGGCCGGTGCACCGGCGGTCTGGACTGACTCGATACGCTCCTGAAGCGATCGGACCTCTCGCTGACGGGCCCGCAGCGCGATCAGGGCATCGACTGCAGCCGAGGTCGCGGACATCGTCGTCAGGTAGGGGACACCATAGGCGATCGCGGCCCGTCTCATCGCGTAGTCATCGTAGTGGGACTGCTTCCCCAGCGGCGTATTGATCAGTAGCGCGATGTCACCCGTCACGATGTGATCGACGATGTTCGGACGCCCTTCGTTCACCTTGTATACCATCTCACACGCCACCCCGAGGCGCGTCAGATATCCGTACATTCCCCGCGTCGCCATGAGCTCAAAGCCCAGATCGCGGAGACGACGGAGCATCGGCGTGACTGCCTCTCGGTCGTGCTCGTTCACCGTGACGACAACTTTCCCCGATTCAGGAAGTACGTTGCCGGCCGAAACCTGAGCTTTGGCGAACGCCATGCCGTACGAGTCGTCGAAGCCCATGACTTCTCCGGTCGAGCGCATCTCAGGACCGAGCAGAACGTCTACGTCGAAACGGTTGAACGGGAAGGCCGCTTCCTTGACCGCTACACCCGGCACCGGTGGCTCTTCCGGCACATCAAGATCCGCGAGGCGCTCACCAGCCATCACCCGCGAGGCGAGCCGCGCCAGCGGAACCCCGGTCGCCTTACTGACGAATGGTATCGTGCGGGAAGCCCTGGGATTCACCTCGAGCACGTAGACGATCCCGTCCCGGATCGCGTACTGGACATTCATCAGTCCCACCACGCCCAGCTCGAGCGCGAACTTTCGCGTGAGATCGCGAATCTCGTCAAGCGCGTCACCTGAGAGCAGATAGGGTGGCAAGACACACGCCGAATCACCGGAGTGTACTCCGGCGTCTTCGATGTGCTGCATGATGCCGCCGATCACGACATCGGTCCCGTCACTGAGACAGTCTACGTCCGCTTCAAAGGCGTCTTCGAGGAAGGAGTCAATGAGTACCGGGTGATCAGGCGACGCCTTCACCGCCTCCTCGAAGTACCTCTGAAGAGAGGGCTCGTCATAAATGATCCTCATGGCGCGACCGCCGAGCACATAGCTCGGTCGCACGAGCACGGGGAAGCCGATCTTTCGAGCGATCTCCAGCGCCTCCTCTTCAGAGGTCGCGATGCCGTTGTCGGGCGTCCGAGCGCCGATGATCCGACAGACCTCATCGAACCGATCGCGGTCTTCCGCCCTGTCGATCGCATCGACGGAGGTACCAAGGACCGGCGCACCGAAGGCTTCGAGTCCTTCGGCCAGCTTGAGCGGCGTCTGACCCCCAAGCTGAACGATCACACCCTTGGGTTTCTCGAGATGAAGAATCTCGAGGACGTCCTCGAGGGTCAGGGGCTCGAAGTAGAGCTTGTCACTCACGTCGAAATCGGTCGACACGGTCTCGGGGTTCGAATTGACCATGATGGTCTCGAAACCCGCTTCCCGAAGCGCCAACACCGCCTGAACGCAGCAGTAATCGAATTCGATGCCCTGCCCGATCCGGTTCGGGCCGCTGCCTAGGATGACGACCTTCTCCCGATCAGAGGGCGCAGACTCCGACTCGGTCTCGTACGAAGAGTAGAAGTACGGGGTCTGAGCCGGAAACTCTCCTGCACACGTGTCAACGACGTTATACGTGGGATGGATCCCCCAACCCCACCGCCGCTCACGCACGGTGACCTCTTCCTCGCCCCGGAGTTCTGCGAGCTGCAGGTCGCTGAAGCCTTCACGCTTCATCGCATGCGTGAGCTCGGATGTGACGTCGTCTGCGTCTGCGTAGCTCCGCTCCCACTCGACGATCTGAAGGAACTGATCGAGGAACCATCGATCGATCTTGGTAGCCTCGAAAATTTCGTCGACCGTCACACCCTGCTGCAACGCTCGCTTGACCTGAAACGGCCGGTACGCGGTGGGGCGACGCAGAGCGGCGAGCAGAGATGCTTTGTCATCGGACTCCAGACCGTCGTCCTTGAGCTCCTCTCCGACAACCCAGCCGTCGCGGTCGGTTTCGAGCCCCCGAAAGCCCTTCTGCCAGGCACTTCGGAAGGTGCGCCCGATCGCCATCACCTCGCCAACCGACTTCATCTGAACACCGAGAGTGTCGTCGACCTCGGGGAATTTTTCAAACGCGAAACGAGGGATCTTGATCACCGTGTAGTCGAGCACCGGCTCAAACGAGGCGGGTGTCGTCTTCGTGATGTCGTTGGGCAACTCGTTGAGGTGATATCCGACGGCCAGCTTTGCCCCGACACGGGCAATCGGGAAGCCGGTCGCCTTCGAAGCGAGGGCCGACGAGCGCGACACACGCGGATTCATCTCGATCACGACCATCTCGCCGTCATCGGGATTCACCGCGAACTGGACGTTGCAGCCACCGGCCTCAACGCCAATCTCACGAATGATCGCGATCGACGCGTCTCGCATTTCCTGATACTCGACGTCCGTCAGCGTCTGCGCGGGGGCGACCGTAATCGAGTCCCCCGTGTGCACACCCATCGGATCGATGTTCTCGATCGCGCAGATGATGATGACGTTGTCGACGCCGTCACGAACGACCTCGAGTTCGTATTCCTTCCATCCGAGAATCGAACGGTCGATCAGCACTTCCGTGATGGGCGACGCGTCGAGGCCCTTTCGGACCTGGACTTCGAACTCTTCCCGGTTATACGCGATGCCGCCCCCTGTTCCCCCGAGCGTATACGACGGCCGGACGATCGCAGGGTACTCGGTACTCTCGACGATCTCGAGCGCCTCTTCGAGGGTCTTGGCGAAGCCGCCCGTCGGGACCTTGAGGCCGATGCGTTCCATCGCCTCAGCGAACTGTTCGCGATCCTCGGCCATCTCGATCGAGCGCTCGTTCGCACCGATCAGCTCCACCCCGTGCTTTTCCAGGATCCCCGCACGATGAAGGTCCATCGCGACGTTGAGCGCAGTCTGGCCACCCATCGTCGGGAGGAGCGCATCCGGCTTTTCCTTCTCGATGACCTTTTCGACCCACTCAGCCGTGATGGGCTCGATGTACGTCTGATCCGCGATATCCGGATCCGTCATGATCGTGGCCGGATTCGAATTCACGAGCACGACCCGGTAGCCTTCTTCCTTCAGGGCTCGTACCGCCTGGGTACCGGAATAATCGAACTCACAGGCCTGGCCGATAATGATCGGCCCAGAGCCTAGGATGAGAATCGTGTCTAGATCGTCGCGTCGGGGCACGAGCGTCCTTGGGGCCAGGGCCGCGGCGCCGCGGAGGTCTTACGCGTCACTGCTCTTCCCGGACTCCTTGCGGATCGCGGTGAGCAGAACGGTGGCGAACCCACCCCAGACGAAACCCATCACCAGAGTCATCGTGATCCAGGTACTGGTCGTCATGGGCGACTCCTCCGCCAGGCGGCGGCCGGATGGTCGATTGCTAGAGCGTTCGGCTGGCCGCGTTGCACTCCTGCGTGAGGAGCGAAAAACGGCCCGCGTAAGGTGGCGGAAGGGGGATGACCGGGCAAGCGGATCCTCCACTCTTCACCAGCGATACTGAGCGGGGTTCCGGCCGACATTCGGTCGCGCATGAACCAACAGATCAGCGGACGATCCGCACCGTCGCCGCGGAAGGGGTGACGAGTCGGTTGTCGGCTCGCGTCGCCTGCAGAACCATGACGCTCGGAGCTTCCATGTCGAGGTCGTCCACATGGATGGAGAATCGCAGATCGCCGCTCGCGGGTGATATGACGATCACCCTGAATCTCCCGGGGCGAACCTCGTCGGACGAAGCGTACACGCGCGCATCCCCATGCGCCGAGAAACTCCGGATACCCGGTCCATCGACCTGGAGCAGGACACCACCGAGCGCTTCACCGGCCACGATCGCCTCCAGCTTGCCAGGTCCTCTCGGACCGTCGTCACAACCGGCGAGAGCCAGCAGAGCCACGATCGCTGACATACCGGCTCGAAGCCGCCGCCCGTTCATCGCGGCACCTCGCTTCGAGGTAGCACGTCACCGACGAGTATGGTCCGCCGCACCACGCCGCCCGCCCCCACGCTGAGCGGAAGCGTCGGATCAGAGAGAGTCCACGCACGGAAGTCACCCAGGTCATAGGGCCCCGTGTTGTTCCCCTCACGGTTCAAGTATTCCCGCTGCGCGTCGCTCAGACGAGGTCCCACGAGAAGGAACTGGGAGGTCAGTTCATCGATCGACAGGCTCGGCCGTACGAAGTCGAGCACAATGTCCGCCTGCGCAGGAAGCCCGGTGGCATCCGTGGCCGACACTGTGATCGTGAATGATCCGTTCTCAAGCGACGCACCGGTGAACCGGCCCGAGGTATCGAACGCCACTCCGTCGGGAAGCGACCCCGATACCAGCGACCAGACCACGGGATCCGTCCCATGTTCGACCATGAGGTGAAGGTCCAACGGTGTCGCCGCTGGGAGCTCGATGGGCTCAGCGGCAATCGTGTAGACGAGTTCAAAGTGGGCGCCCGCGCTCACCGGCGTGAGCATCGAAAATGTCGCAGGATTGGACTGGCCCAGCAGATCTCCGGTCCATTGCAGGAAGTGGAACCCCGTTTTGGCCTGGGCGGACAACGCTACCGTGGAGCCCGGCGTGAACCAGAAATCGGAGTCCGGCGGATTCGTGGCGAGCTCAGCGGGAGCGATCCCGTTCACACCGCCGGCAAGTGATACATCGAGCAGGTATTCGACGGCTCCGTAGTCCGCGACGTACGTCGCATCCGTCACGGGGGTCACGATGCTGCGGGTACGCCCCTCGGTCGGGTCGTCCTGCCACAGCCGGAAGGGGCGGCGTTCCCCCGGGGCAATGCTCTCGCCCTGCGCAGCCTCTACCGTCAGCGGGACGAACGGCGGCGAGACGAAGGTCGTCGACGGAGGGTCGACCTCTTGTCCGTTCACGAGGAAGAGCCCGGTCTGACTCTCCGTGCCCAGGGCGGTAAGCGTGAGTGTGGTCTGCCGCGTCAGGAGGCGGAAGCTGATGTCGTCTTCACTCGGCTCGATATCGAATATCGTGAGGCCGGCGAATCCACCGAGGTACGAGTTGGGTGTCGGCACCGAGGCTGCGTGGAACGTCGTGTTCGCCGTTTCGCCGGGAAAGGGATCTCCCGCATCCCCGCGCCCGCGACCCCGACCGAGGTCGTTCTGCCCGTCGGCCTGACGAAGCCACACTCCGAGATGCGCTTCTGCATTGACTCGATTCGGTCCCCAGCGTGGCAGCACCCAGTCCTCATCGATCTGCCAAACGAGGAGACCCTCTTCCCACACCGTCTGGTCGTATCCGATGGCCTGCCGATTTTCGATGAGGAAGTACTCGCCGGATCCGTCGGTCGCGTCGACCCGGTATACGAGCCCATCACGCTCGACGGGGCCGAGCTCGACTGTGCCGTGATCGGTGTCTGGCCCCAGCGTTACGACGTCCACCCACCCCAGCGCCGCCTTACTCCAGGCACCCATGTGGCAGGGTAGTTCCGCGGTTTGCCCCCCACACCCCCACGAACCTGATCCCATCAGGTCCCACGTCCCGACACCTGAGTGCGTGCCGTTGGAGTCTTCCGTGTCGTAGAGATCGGGCAGACCGAATGCGTGACCAAGCTCGTGTGTGAACACCCCGATCTGAGCCAGTTCCCCACCGTTACACGATACAGAGGGCTGAATCGTATAATCGTCGACGCGGATGAAGCCTCCGTTGGCTGACGGCGTCGTTGTCTCGAACTCGGCAAAAACGGCTGACGACAACGACCATCGATGCGACCAGATTCGGTCGTTCGAGCCAGCGCCGCCACACTCCCCTCCCCGCGTCGGATGCATGACCGCCAGCACGTCGACGTATCCATCATCGTCGCCCGAATTCGGCACACCGTCGGGTCCATCGTTGTCGTAGGGCGCCCAATCCAGCGAGTCGTTCAGCTCGAGTAGATCCCAGACGAAGTTCCCGGCGCCTCCGCCCCCGAGTGCCCCGCGCACGAGTCCGCTCTCATCCACGGTGTAACTGGTATCCGCCCGCGGGGCGGTCACCCAGTCGACGACCTCACCTTGAACCACAACACGCCCGTGCGATATCTCGTCGTAGTAGTCCGTGATCGTCCCGGCACCGGGACCAAAATACGCACCCTGAATCGTGTCGCGGCCGTACGGGGGAAGAGAGTCCGAGTTCGCGTACAGTCCGAGCAGTACTGGAATCTGCAGCACCCCCTCCACCCCGCCTGGTCGTGGGCCTAGACGCTGCGGCGCCGCCTGAACCTGGGCCAAGTCGAGATCAACCTCGAGAACCTCCCTCCTCCGCGCGGACCATCCGCGACGGAATTGGAACGCATCGCCCCCGCCGCTGAGCATCGAACGACGGTAACCCTCGGGAACAGGCGTCCCGTACCGGGCCCCCAGCATCTCCACATCTTGCCCAGACACGAAGGCCGGCAACCCCAACAGACCGGCGAGGACGAGGGAGGAGAAGCGGCGCATGGTCGCGTCGGGCGAAGTCAGGAAAAATCCTGCCGTAGCTCGGTGCACTCTGCTCGAGCTACGAGATGACATTGAACCGGTACACAGCCCTGAAAACGTGAGTTCCCGCCGATGCCGTGGCGTTCCGCGCGCTCGTCGCCCCGGTCCTGAGGCCTCAGCCCGCGACGTCCTGTCCCCGCAGGCCGAGCTCCTCCGAGACGGCACGCATGCCGTCGATCACATTCTGAATGTGTTCAGCGCGTTCGAGTCCAATCAACTCGAGCCCCTTCTGTACTTCGTCACGACTGACGCCTGCGGCGAACTGCTTATCCTTGAGCTTCTTCGTCACCGATTTCGGCTTCAGATCGTCGATCCCGGTCGGCCGGACAAGGCACGTTGCGAAGACCAGGCCCGACAGCTCGTCACAGGCCACGAGTACCTTGTCGAGGTCACTTGTCGGCTCGACGCCCGTGAAGTCGGATCGATGTGCGAGGATCGCCTGGAGAATCGGTTCCGGGTAGCCAAGCTCGCGGAGGTGATCGACCGCCGTGAGCGGGTGATTCTCCGGATGCTTCTCCCAGTCCAGGTCGTGCAGGAGGCCGGCCAGGCCCCACAGATCTTCATCCTCGCCCCGCATGCGGGCATAGTGTCGAACGGCGGCTTCGACCGAGTACATGTGCTTACGTAGCCCGTCGTTCTCCACCCAATCTTCGAGGAGTGCGACTGCGTCACTGCGATCCGGCATGAATTCTCTCAATTGTGGTGTCCGTGCGGTGGCGAAGCTGGGGGCGTGCCGAAGGCCGGTCAACGGCTCGGGGTGCCGAGGTTGCAGCCGGGTGCCCCCTAAACCCTCGATGAGGGACACAGGTGCGCGAGGACACACGCCTCACACCTGGGTTTCCGCGCGTCGCAGACTCGGCGCCCATGCCAGATGAGGAGGTGTGCCAGCAACGTCCAGCGCTCGGAGGGGAAGATCTTCATGAGGTCCTGCTCGATCTTCTCCGGCGTCTTCTCTTTCGTGAAGCGAAGAAGGGTCGACAGCCGCTTGATGTGAGTATCGACCACCACGCCCTCGTTGAGGTCGAAGGCATTACCAAGCACCACGTTCGCCGTCTTTCTACCCACCCCGGGGAGCGCGTGAAGCTCAGCAATCGTGCGCGGGACCACCCCCTCGTGCTCGGCCATCAGGCCTCGGGCGAACCCGATGATGTTCTTCGCCTTGTTCCGAAAGAAGCCTGTCGTCCGAACGATCTCTTCGACGTCTTCTTGCTGGGCATTGGCAAGCGACTCCGCATCGGGATATCGGGCAAAGAGCAATGGCGTAACCATGTTGACGCGCACATCGGTCGTCTGCGCAGAGAGGATTGTCGCGACCGAGAGCTGGAACGGATTTTCGAAGTCCAGCTCACAGTGCGCGTCCGGATACTCCCCGTAGAGCAGATCGAAGACCTCAGCGGCGCGCTGGGTGCGAGCCTTCCTGGACTCTCGTGGCATGGTTATCGGGGTGCGCTTCGCACCGGGTTCGGGTGTCAGGCGCTCAGTGTAACCCGCATGAACGGAAGGGACGATGCCTCCGGTGTCCCCGATTCCGTCTCCGGCTTCATCGCTTCCAACGCGTCCGGTACGCCTTCGGCATATGCAAAAAACCGAGCCAGCAGCTTGAACACTTCTCCGGCCGAAGCGATACCGTACAGCCCGTCGAGTTCGCCACCCGGCAGGGCCGCTGAAAAATCGGCACCCTCGCCCCGGCCTTCGATTCCGACCCAGAGCCCGGCGTCTTCCATTGGAGCCGAGGGGAGCGGCACGACGCCAATCCCGGGGCGATCGGGCCTCAGTCCGGTCACCAACATGCTGTGCAGCACCCCCGCCGATGTCACGGTCCAGAAGAGGCCATCGATCGATTCGGGTGTGTCGCCGGGGGACGCTCCAACGACCCAGAACAGGTGCTGTGGAAACTGCAGATAGCCCGACGGCGCAGGAGGCTTCGGGCTTCCGGACGGCGCCCCTCCGACGAGGTATCGGGCTGCATGCACGGAGAGCAGGAAGACGGGGCAGCCTGCGTTCGTGAAGTGGTGCGCGTGATACACGAGACCTCCGAAGCGGGCCAGCGCTCCTTCCGCGTCATCCGCGCCCTCGAGACCGCGGATGAAGTGGTCGACCGCCCCCATGGTGAGGAACGCTTCCGGCACTTCAGGGTCGGCGCCCCGCCCTTCCGATTCCTCCGAGACCGCAGCCGCGAAGTCTCGAGCGACTTCGGCCGACTGGAAGGTGAGTTCCCACGGCGTCGTGCGCGCATATGCGTCGTGTAGTGACATGCGCTCCGCTACCCCGCAGGCCGCACCGGTTCCGCGCTCGCCTCCGACTCCAGCACCAGAACATCGTCGAACCCCATCATGTGCTTGACCGCTCGGAGCCAGGATCTGCGCCGAAGAAGAACCAGTTCGAACGTTCCGTCGACGTCGATCCCTTCCACACGGATGAAGTGCACATCTCCGGACTCCGCCGGTCGGGGTATGCGGTACCGCACACCACCCCACTCGAATTCGACGGCCGATGAGGCATCGGCGTCACCACGGTCCCATATCTGCTCGAGATACCATGCCTTTTCGACCCGGAACAACCCGGGAGCCACGACCTCCGAATGCTGGTAGTACCACGGATCGAAGTCCTGACCGTCGAAGCGCCGAAACATCTCCTCCGAAGCTCGATCCAGATCTTCGAGCGCATCATCCCCGGCGAGTGACTCGAGGTGATGTCGAAGTTCGTGGGTCAACGTCTCCCAGATCTCATCCTCCCAGTCGAAGTCACGGTCCTCGCGGGAGAGCGCGTCGAAGGAGCCCCAGTACAACGCAATGATCGAGCGGGTCGTATCCGCGCTTCCGAAGTCGGACAGGTGCTCTTCGGTCAGGCACTCGCCAAGGGTGTAGACGCTCGAGTGGTCAGGGTGCACCCGTGCGTCACGACGGACCGTCAGTCCGTCAACACCGTCTTTGTACGCCCGAGGGATCTCCCTCCACGCGATACGCGCATGGCGCTCGAACTCTTCGAACGTCATGTCGACGCGCGATCAGTCCGCAGCCGGTTGCGTCCCCCCGTCCTTCACCGCAGCCGCGATCCGTTTGTTCAAGAGCAGCAAGACGGCGAGCACGATCACGAACTGGATGACCACCGAGCCGACGTTGTACGGACTGAACAGCGTCCACGTCTCGCGGAAGTCGTCGCTGCGCGCGCTCCACAGGAACCAGACCGCCAGGAAGACGGCCTCGAACGCGACCAGACGCATCGCCCAGTCCCACCACGGACCGATGTGGATGTCGGAGCCCGACTGGTTGATGAAGGTCTCGCGGAACTTCGTCACACCGTACTTCAAGACCGCGAAGGCGAAGAAGAAGCCCGACACCATGAGCGCTACGCCCCAGACCCAGTCCTGATTCTGAAAGAACTCGAGCTTCAGCGCGCTCGGAATCCCGAAAAGCAGTCCGGCACCACCGACCATCATGATCGCTTTGCCACGCTCGACGCCCAGGTCCATAAGAAGGCGGGACGCCATCTCGATCATCGCGACGAGACTCGTCCACGCCGCAAAGACCAGCGCCAGGAAGAAGAGCGCCTGGAAGAACATCCCGCCGGGGATCTGCTGAAAGAGCTGTGGAACCCAGATAAACGTCAGACCTTCATTGCCGGACGTCGCCAGCATCGCCTCGGCCTCGGCTACGGGCAGGACTGAGAAGACGGTGCACAGCACCATGATCCCGGCGAGAAGTGACATCGAGTTGTTCCCGAAGCCGATGACGAAGGCGTTGAGTGCGGTGTCTTCGTTGGCTCTCATGTAGATCGCGTACGTGAGCACGAGCCCCCATCCGGCTCCCGTGTCCCAGGCGTTCTGCGTGAGCGCCTCGATCCAGATGCTGTAGTTCGTCAGCTCCGACAGCTCGGGCGTGAAGAGAAACGCCAGTCCGTTCGTCGCGCCCGGGAGGGTGAGCGCCCGAACCGCGAGCACAAGCACCAGGGCAATGAGGCTCGGAATGAGGATCTTCGCAGCGGTCTCGATGCCCTTCACGCCCTTCGACACGACGAAGAGGGCCATAGTCATCGCGACGGCGTGAGTGAGAAGCGCTCCCGGTGTCGAGTGAAACGCCTCCCAGAACGCGTCCGGCGCGGCGCCCGGCGTCGGCACATCGCCCATCACCGTCCCAACGAAGAAGCGAATCGTCCACCCCATGACGACCGAGTAGTAGAACATGATCGCCGTTGCGACGAAGGCGATCCACGCCCCCATCCAGGCGAAGCCGGGCCCGAGGACCTTCACGAACGACCCAATGGCACCCCTTCGCGTCGCCTTGCCCATCCCGAATTCGAGGATCAGGAGCGGGATCGACCACGCGAGCAGGAACACCACCCACGCAACGAGGAAGGAGCCCCCACCGTTGTTCGCCGCAATACGCGGGAATCGCCAGATGTTCCCGGTTCCGACGGCCATGCCGAGCATGGCGAGGAGCATGCCCCAACGGGAACTGAAGACTTCAGATCGGGAGGACACGGGCACGGCTCTCCGTAGGTCGTCTGTGAACGTCACGGAAGCGTGACGGGACGGGCGAGAGTATACACGGGGGAGTGAGGGGCAGCTACCGGCATCGGTATCCCGCGTATCGCTGCCTCCGCATACAGAACTGTGCGAGCGCCTCCAAGGCCTGAGAAGGGCTCGCCCTCCTACTCGAAGATGTACGCGATCGCCTGAGCGGCTTGCTGCAGAGTCTCCACAGTCAACGTCGCGAGTGCATCCAGTTCCTTGAGCGCATGGATGTGCTCGGACGGCCGGACCAGGACAAGCGGCACTCCATGTGCGACGGCGGCACCCGCATCGGACGCGGTGTTCCATTGCTTGTACTTCGGCCCAAAGAACGCGATGCACAGATCCGCGCGCTGCATGAGGACCCGTGTGCGAAGCGTGTTGACCCTCGCGCCCATCAGGTCACGGTACACGGCACCGGGCTGTTCGCCCAGGATGTCCTCGCCGACGGAGTCCGAGCGATCGTGCACCTCCTGCGGTCCGACGATCTCGGCGTCGACGCCCAGGTCCCCCAGGTATCCCCGCAACTCGTTTCGCCAGTCGGAGTGGATCTCACCTGCGGCGTAGATCACGATGTCGTCCATGGTCGTTCCTCGTGTTCTGCTGGATCGCCCGACGGTCAGCCGAGGCGCTCTGTGATCCACCCTACGACCTGGTCCGAGGCTACGCGCACCTGCTCGAGCGAATCCCGGTCGCGGATCGTTACGGTTCCGTCTTCGACCGTCTGACCATCGACGGTAATACACCACGGAGTCCCGACTTCGTCTTGACGGCGGTAGCGACGACCGATGGCACCCGACTGATCGTAGAAGCAATTGATCGCGTTCGAGCGCAAGTCCGCTTCGATCTTGTGTGCGATCTCCGGCATCCCGTCCTTCTTCACGAGCGGGAAGACCGCCGCCTTGATTGGTGCGATCTCCGGATTCATGGCCATAAGTACGCGCGTTTCCCCTTCGATCTCCTCCTCACGGTAGGCGTCGGCAAGCACGACAAGTGTCGTCCGATCCACGCCCATGGACGTCTCAATCACGTACGGTACGAAGCGCTCGTTCGTCGGAGCATCGATGTACTCGAGGCGCTTGCCCGAGTACTCCTGATGCCGGGACAGATCAAAGTCTGTCCGGTTGTGGATGCCCTCGAATTCCTTCCATCCGAACGGGAATTCGTACTCGATGTCGTGAGCATCCTTGGCATAGTGCGCGAGCTCGTCGGGTCCGTGCTGGTGGAAGCGGAGCTTCTCCTCACGGATACCGAGGTCCTTGTGCCACTGCATACGCACGTCCATCCACTGCTCGAACCACTGGTCGTCCTCACCGGGTTTCACGAAGAACTGCATCTCCGCCTGTTCGAACTCCCGCGTCCGGAAGATGAAGTTCCCAGGCGTGATCTCATTACGAAATGCCTTCCCGATCTGCGCGATGCCAAACGGTACTTTCTGGCGCGCAGCGCCCTGCACGTTCAGGAAGTTCACGAAGATGCCCTGGGCGGTCTCCGGGCGTATGTAAACGGTGGCCGACGAGTCCTCCACAGGCCCCATGAACGTCTTGAACATGAGGTTGAAGAGGCGCGGCTCGGTGAAGACATCCCTGGTCCCACACGCCGGGCACTGCCCTCCCTCGACCTCCGGCAGGTCGGCCCGGAAGCGCCGATGGCAGTTCGTGCACTCGATGAGCGGGTCGGTGAAGCCTTCGACGTGGCCTGAGGCCTCCCAGACCCGGGGATGCATCAGGATCGCCGCGTCGAGTCCCTCGATGTCGTCGCGCCGATGCACCATCGAGGACCACCAGCGCTCCTTGATGTTGCGCTTCAGCTCGACACCCAGAGGGCCATAGTCCCAGACGGAGCCGGTTCCCCCGTAGATCTCTGAGGACTGAAAGATGTATCCGCGTCGTTTGGACAGCGAGACGAGCTTGTCCATCAGGTCGGCGTTGGACATGAAAAGCCTTGAGTCGTCTGGGTTTTCGGGTCTCCCGAAGGCCGCGAAAGGTATCCGGGCCGGAGAGGGCGATCAACGGCCCGATCAGCACCGGACCGAGTCCGTCCCCGAACCCACGGACGCAGCTCGTGTAGTACATTCTGTTGTCTCTTTGTCGACCCGATTTCCCCCGCAGATGATCTCGTTCACCGATCACGCCGCCGACGTCCTGAAGACATTCCTCGCCGGTGACCCCGAACCCAGCCAGGCTCTCCGGATCTCCGTCAGCGGTACGAAGACCGCACCCCGCTTCGACCTGACCCTGGTCGAACAGTCCGAACAGACGGAGGACGAACGCGCCGTTACGGCGAACGGCTTCGAAATCCTGGTTCGAGAAGATGACTTTGAGCTTCTCGACGGCGCCACGGTCGACTACGTGGAACGGGTCAACGAAAGCGGCTTCGAAGTCCGCCCGGCCAAGGGCAAGGTACCCGACCCCGCAGTGAAGCGAGCCAGCACCGGCGAGCCGACGGGCGAAATCGCCGACGCCGTACGTGCCGTGCTCGACAGTCAGGTCAACCCGGCGATCGCCGCGCACGGTGGGATGATTTCGCTCGTGGACGTCGAAGAAACGGACATCTACGTGGAAATGAGTGGAGGCTGCCAAGGCTGCGCACTGTCCCGCATGACACTCCGTCAGGGCGTGGAGCGAATGTTGCGCGAAGCGGTGCCCCAGCTGACGGCAGTGCACGACGTTACAGACCACTCGTCCGGAGAAAACCCCTACCTCTGATGCCGTGACCACACGCGGGCTCCGCACGCTCTTCCTCGGCCTGACCGCCGCCTGTTCAGCGGTCAGCAGTGGAGACCTCGGTGCCCAGACGTGCGTTCAACCTTGTGTGGGACCACCGCGCGGTGCTCTCATCGCGGCTGGCGGAGGCCGACTCGACCCAGCCATTTACGAGCGGTTCGTAGAACTGGCCGGCGGTTCGGACGCCAGGATCGTTCTCATTCCGACGGCGGGCGCTCAATACGGCTCGCATGACGGGTGGACGGCGATTGACGAACTCAGAAAAGCAGGAGCCGAGCACCTCGAGGTTCTTCACACGAGGTCCGAAAAGGTGGCAGATCTTGCCCCTTTCGCATCGGCACTGAACTGGGCGACTGGAGTCTGGTTCTCCGGAGGTCGTCAGTGGCGGCTCGTCGATGTTTACCTCGGCACGGAAACACACCGGAAACTGGAGCGTCTCCTGCAGCGGGGTGGTGTGATTGGGGGTAATTCGGCGGGCGCGTCGGCTCTGGCTTCGTTCCTGTTGCGTGGGGGTGAATACAATGGACAGATCATCTCGAGGGAGCGGTCCGTGGGCTTCGGCTTCCTGCGCGGTGTCGCAGTCGACCAGCACCTGCTCACGCGTGGGCGTGAGAATGAGATGTTCGAAGTTCTGCGGCGCGAACCGCAGCTCCTCGGTATCGGGCTCGATGAAGGGGCCGCCGTGGTGGTGACCGGAGACCTCGCCCGCGTGATCGATGGGCGCGTTGCGATCTACGACATTACCGATCCCGAATCGCTGATCCCACTCAGGTGGCTGGATACCGGTGATGTGTACGATCTGGGAGCACGCCGCGCTGTGCTGACCGGTACCGGGCGTCCCCCGGCGCCAGTCCCCGACTCTGTCGGCTCGGAGCCACCAAGCCAGCTTCCGTAAGGCGAACCTTCGGGGCCCACAGCGTAAACCACTTCCGTTGGGTCGAACCGAGGACCAGGCCACGAGTCACTGATGGATGCGCTCCGGCGGAGATGCGGCGTGGCGTGCCGGTGCCTGCGTACGTGACCTACTCGATTCCGAGCGCCTGAAGCTCGCTCAGCACGTGGCTGCGGAGGCCCAGAGACTGGACTGCAGAAGTGTAAATCGACGTCGGCCTGGCTGCGAGAGTAGAGAACAGCGCCCCTCCGAACCGGAGGTCCGAAGGGGCGCACGTCGACCGCGGGGTCAAGGTCGTTCTACATCACGACTCGCAGGTATTGCATGACTTTCGTCATGTACTTCTCGAAGAAGAACTTCTGGATATCCATCATGTCGATCTCACGGCCCTGGATGTAGGACTGCTCAATATCGTTCGTCATATCCAGCGGCGTTCCTGTCGTGATCAGAAATGTGGCTTGCTTCCCGGGTTCGAGTGAGCCCACACGATCGGACACGCCCATGAACTCAGCGGCGTTGATCGTCACCGCCTTCAGTGCCTCCTCCTCCGGAAGTCCAAAGGCGACCGCCACACCGGCCTCCCACGGGAGTCGGTTGGTGTATAGCGATCCCGAGCCCCCTGAGATGGCGAAACGAACACCTGCCTCATGAAGACGAGCCGGCATTGTGTAGGCACCATCGTACCCTTCGTACTGACGTCCCGGTGCAGCCATCGTCGAGGTGAGGATGACCGGGATGTCGTTCGCCACGAGACGGTCGGCTACGTGGATCGCGTCCTGACCGCCTCTGATCACGATCCTGATGTCCTCTTCCAGCCCCCAGGTCACCGCGTCGTTGATCTGTGCCGCCCCGTCGGCTGCCACGACCACCGGGATCTCCCGGTCGAAGACGGCCGTCATCGCGGCGTACCGCGAGTCCGTCCGCACCTCCTCGCCGGCGGCGACCGCATCACGGTAGGCACGCGCCTCACCGAAGAAGCTCTTGAGCGACTGCACCTGCTCTTCGTACGTCGGCGGATCCTCCTGCTGGCCACCGAACCGACCGAAGCCACGGAAGCCGCGAGGGTTCGGGTTCGGCCAGTTCACGTTGAGCGCGGCCGCCGACTCCATCGACATCTCTTCCCAGCTCCAGCCTTCGAGGCTGAGCGCGGACGACATGCCGGACACCAGGCCTCCGCCCGGCGTGCTGAATGCCACGAGCACGCCCGCCGAGCGGGACGTGCCGATGTGGCGGCTTTCGGCGTTCACCGCGACGTCCGCGCGGACGTTCGGATTGAAGTCTCCGAGTTCGTTGACGTCGTTCGACACGCCGACCGCACCGATCTCGCTGATCCCGACGGTGCTGTATGCATCGATGAGACCCGGGTAGATGTGCTTCCCGGCGCCATCGACGACCCTCGTGCCCGCGGGAATGTCGAGATTCGCGCCGATCGCGGTGATCACCCCGTCATTAAAGATGATTGTGCCGTTCTCGATCACACCGTTCGTCACGGTGTGGATCGTGGCACCCTGGATGGCAATCGGCTCCGACTGCGGGGGAACCGTCATCCGCACCTGCGCGTCGAGCGCGGCGGGTGCGAGAATCACGGCGGCAGCGGCCACCGACATGGCTTTCTTGATGGTCATCATGATCACTCGCCCCCGGTGCGGCCGTTGCCGTTTCCGTTTCCGTTCTGTGAAGCGAGAACCGCCTGAATCAGACGGTTCCGCTCGTCCTGGATTTGTTGACGCAGCACCGCATCCTCCTCGAGCGAGAAGTAACGACGGCCATCCAGCCAGGTCTGCTCGGGACGCGTGAATTGAGACAGCGGGTTGCCGTTCCAAACCACGAAATCCCCGTCTTTACCTTCCTCGAGGGACCCCACACGATCATCGATCGCGATCGCACGAGCCGACTGGATCGTGACCGTCGAGAGCGCCTGCTCTTCCGTCAGTCCCGTGCGAAGCAGCTTACCCGCTTCCCAGTTCATGCGAGACGCGATCTCCGAATTGTCGGAGTGCAGCGACGTCGTGACACCCGCTTCCATGAGGACACGGGCATTGTACACCGTCGCATCGTATGCCTCCATCTTGAAGGCGCCCCAGTCGCTCCAGACGACTGCGGCCACACCGGATTGTGCAAGCTCCGGAGCGATCTTGTACGCCTCGACCCCGTGCTGCAGCGTCTGCACGCGGAAACCGAACTCCTCGGCGAGCCGTACCAGGGCCAGGAACTCGTCGGCCCGATAGCCGTGCGAGGAGATCAGGAGTTCCTGATTCAGGATGTCCAGGATCGCCTCCATCCGCAGATCACGGCGCGGAGGAATCCCCTCCTGATTTTCCTCCCAACGCTGCCAATCGCGCTCGTAGTCACGAGCCGCCAGGAAGTGATCCCGGATGATCTCCTGCGTGCCCATGCGCGTGTCCGGATACCGGTTCTGACGACGCTTGGGGTTCTCACCGAGTGCGAACTTCACCGTGCGGGCCTCAGTGTCCATCTCGATCTCATCGGGCAGAGCGCCCCAGCGCATCTTCACGATGACGTTCTCTCCACCGATCGGGTTCGCCGAGCCGTGCTTGATCATGGCGGTGGTCAAGCCACCGGCCAGTTGCCGGTACATCCAGATGTTGTTGTGCGTGACGACGTCACCCATCCTGACCTCGGGCACGATCGCGAAGCCCGACTCGTTGACCGAGCTCACACCCGAGTGGATGTGCGGATCGATCAGGCCTGGCGTCACGTGCTTGCCTGTCCCGTCGATCTCGACCGCGCCCCCGGGCGCGTCAAGGTTCATCCCGACTTCGGCGACGAGACCATTTCGGATCAGGAGGTCTGCGTTCTCCATGCGGCCCAGCGGGCCCTGCGTCCAGATCGTCGCATTGCGAACGATCACCGCCTCGGGCTGATCCGGGATCGAGCTCACCCCGTACTCCATCATCGGGCGGATGAACGGGAGATCGAGCTCCGGCACGTTCGCCGCGACCGCGCCGCGCTCCGGACCATCGTACCCCTCGGTACGGGAACCACTGAAGGTCGGGTCCGAACCATTCGGGAGCGAGGTCCAGCCGAAGAAGTCGTCTCCGCGGATGGACCCGGCCAGAAGCACCGTGCCCTGGTAACCGATCTCCTCACCGTCGAAGCGTGCCTCGAGCCTGCCCGTTTCAGCGACGGCCTCCGCGGACGACAACGGGATCACTGCGCCGTCGAAGCGCGTCGTCGGGCCACCCGCGATCTCGATCTGACCCCGGAGCCGGTTCAGTGCCCCCTCGATGGTGAGGATGGCATCGAAGCCCCATTCGTCACTCGACGCGATCCGCCACGTGCCGCGCGGGTCGATCTGTGCAGGACGCGTGATGCCGTAGACGCGACCCTGAACCCACACATCACGAACCTCGGCTTCCTCGGTGAACAGGTCGCCCTCGGAGACGACGAGGTTGGCGATCTTGCCCTCCTCGATCGTGCCGTGACTGCGAGACAGGCCCAGCCACGAGGCCGGCGTCGTGGTGAGCGCGGCAAGCGCATCGTCGGCCGCGAGACCACGCGCGACCGCGATACGGAGGTTCGGCAGGAAGTCGTTGAGAGACGACATGCCGTCCGTCGTGATCGCGAACGGAATGCTCGCCTCCGCAAGCTGCGCCGGGCTCGTCGGAGCCAGGTACCAGTGCCGCAGGTCCTGGAGTGTCGCGTTCAGCGCAGCTTCAGGATCAGTGACGTCCGGTGCATCCGGAAAGTCGAGCGGCACGACGAGGGGGTCGTTGCGACCGCTGAGCACGTCGATCAGGCGATACTCCTGACCACTCCCCCGGTACCACGCCTGCACACCAAACTCGGAAGCAATGGCGTGAGCCCGGAGATACTCTTCCTCGCTGCTCGTCTCGAAGACGACCGGCTGTCCACCCTGCACCACCGATTCGAGCGCGCCGAGAGCTTCACTCGTCTCCGGCGGCAAGGAGGCACGCCCACTCGCCTCATACGCCTCCCAGGCACGGATGTACCACTCGGCGTCCATGAGCGTCTGCTTCATGAGCGCGGTCGTACCCATCGTCGAGTTCGGGTACGAACCGCCGAGTTCGAACGAGCGCTGGAAGCCGATCGCCTGGATCATGTCCGGAACGAGCACCCGGTCGCGGACACCCGAGTCGCCGAGGTTCACGACGGAACCGGTGCCGCGGAAGATACCCTGTCCTGGGACCGCGAGCGCCGTCCCGAAGCCCTGCGAGCGCAGCGCAGCGCGACGATCGGCATCATCCTGAAGGTTGGCCGTCGTGCTGAACCACGCTCGGACCTGCGGATTCCAGTGGGTCGGGCCCACGTCACCACCCTCGGGCACCGCATCCATACCGAGATCGGCGTGGGCGTCGATGAAGCCGGGATAGACCGTGTGGCCGCTCAGATCCCAAACGCGGGCGCCGGCCGGCGGGTCACCACCTCGCGAGACGTCCTGAATGACGCCGTCGCGGATCACGATGGTCGCATCGTCGAGGACCTGCCCCGGAGCCGTTACCACCCGCGCGTTGGTCAGCGCATGGTAGCCGGTTCCGTTATCACGCATGCCTTCAACAGGCTGGGTGCGCGTCGCCTGTTGCGCATCGACCCCCAGCGGGACCAGGAACGTGAGGACCAGCCCGGAGAGAAGCGTCCGGAGAAGCCGTGGTCTCATGCCGAAAGACCTCCATCTTGATGAAACGCCCGGGAAGGATCTCCGCCTCGGAGAACCCAAGCGCCAGAAACTAGGCGAATAGAATACGAGTCGTTCGAACGACCGGCCACCGAGCACGTGACAGCCCTGCACATGGACATGTTCGAATCTGGGGCGCTGAGTCGGACAATTGGGCACGAATAGGCCCGATCCGGATCAGAGCCCGGCGGCGGAAGCGAGAGACGCGAGGTCCGGCACCTCGAGGTCCGGAGTCGCGTCGGCAGGAGGTGTAGCCCCTCCACCGGCCTTCCCTGCCCGGCGATTCACCCAGACGGACTGGAAGCCCAATGCGCTGGCCGGGCCGATGTCGTGGTAAAGGCTCTGGGCGCAGTGGAGCACCTTTTCCCGAGGCAGCCCAAGGCGCTCCAGCACCTCGTCGAAGTGCCCGCGGGCGGGCTTGTAGCTTCCCACTTGCTGAGCCGTGACCACCACGTCGAACGTGACGCCCAGTTGGGCCGCCGAGGCTGCGAAAAGATCGTCATCGACATTCGATACGATCGCAAGACGGTACTTCGTAGCGAGCGCTTGCAGGGCATGGCTCGAATCAGGAAAGACGGGCCAGCTCCCTACGGACTCGGCGAAGGCCGTCGCCTCGGGTCCGTCGATCTCGATCGAGTACGCCTCGCCAAACATCCGGGCGACGTCCCGCAGCACGTCTCGATACGACCGGAATCGGCCTTCCTCCGCCGCGGACTCGAACAGCCCGTACTGCTCGAGTAACCTCTCTCGTTCCAGCTTGGCGGGCGCACGATCGAGCAGAGCTTCCAGGGCATGCAGGATCCCGGATTCCCAGTCGATCAACGTCCCGTAACAGTCGAAGGTCAATGCTTCGACAGCGTCGAAGTCGATCCGACTCACTTGATGACGAGGATCCGGTCGTTGACCGGGTAGAGCCATTCCACCCCACGCTCCGTGACGACCGCATCGTCCTCGAGGGGGATGCGGATCTTGGCATTGCCCCATTCGGGGTTGGCCGTGTACGCGAAAAGCTCGATCGAGATGAGCGTGCTCGGGCGCAACTCGTACGTCATGCGCGTCGGGTTGAAGAAGGCAAGCGATGGGCCGATACCATGTCCCCAGTTCCCGACGGAATGAGGCCCGAGAACGACATCAGTCACCTCCGGGTCGTCCGTGGGCTGATTGAACTCGATTCGGTTGAACCCGGCCGCTTCGATCGCGTCCCATGTTCGCTCGACTGCATCGCGTGCGGTTGGCGCAGGCTTGATCGTCGCCTTCATGATGTCCCGGACCTGTCGTCCGCGTTCGAAGGCTAGGCGCACGCCCGCGGGGGGCTCTGTCTCGCCGTCCCGCAGCACGTAGGCGATCCTCTTCATATCCGTGTAGAAGTCCAGGAAGCCGACACCCCAGTCGAGCATCAGCAGATCGCCCCGCTGGATAATTCGGTCCGAAGAGGTCGCGACGATCCCCTCGGGTCCGGTGATATACACCGACGGCATGTCGAATGAGGACTCGAGTCCGCGGGCCAGCTGCTGGTCCGACATCCACCACGCGACGTCCTCGAGTGTGGTGACCCCCGGTGTAATGACTTCGTTCGAAAAGGCGCGCTCTGCGATTTCCCGGCTGATTTCCCCAGCTTCGGCAAACGCAGCGATCTCCACCGCCGTTCGTGTCGCCCGGAAGTCCGAGACAAATCGCTCCGCGGAAACGAGCCGGTCACCGTAGGCATCGAGCTCGCGCTGCAGATGCTGGTACGACGTAAAGGAAAGTCCATCGGCCCCACCGATCGATTCAGCGATGTTCACCCCGATCCGATCTGGATCACGCTCGGCCACGTACGCGGCGAGTTCGTCGGCGGCCCCGAAGTAGTCGTAGACGTGGCACTGCTCCAGCCGGTATCCACCGACCCCGAGCACAGCCCTCTCGACTCGGTCTCCCTGGTTCGTGAAGACCCAGTAGCCCCAATCGCCGACATAGCCTCGGCCCAGCGCCTCCCATAGCGGATCCAGGAGACCCTCTCGCATAACGACGATCCACATGTCCAGATCGTTGTCCTGCATCGCTTTTGGGAGCACCAGATCGAACTTCTCGGCGCGGATCTGACACATTCGCTCCCAACGGGCTCGAGCTTCCTGCGCACTCATGGGGACGGCCGAAAACAGCACCAGCGCAATGGCAAGAATCGATCGACGAAGCAGTGCGTTCATGGGTCGCTCGTGAGACGGGGATCTTTGAGCCTGCCATCTTACGGCGACGCCCCACCGCCAGACCAGCATCCTTGCCCTTGACCACGGTGCAGGCCTCGCTCTATTTGTCCGCGTCACACTTTATCAGAGCGAGTATAGGAGCCAGAATGTCGGATAGCGGCCAGATCCGGGTCATCCTGCGTTGGATCCAGATCAAGGACAACAAGGAAGCGATGTGGGACGACGAGGGCGAATTCCGCTTCCGTTCCCGGATCACGACCAACGGGGAGTCCCACGAGCTGACGTTCCCGGAGCAGGGCTACTGGTCCATCTCCGATCATCCCCGGCGCAACAAAGTCGACAAGATCGACAAGGTGCTCTACGAGGGTGGCTGCGGTGATAACCTCATCGTCGAGCTGTTCGGAGAGGAGCTCGATGACTTCACGGCCAATGATAGTCTCGAGAACTACAGACGTGAGTACTCGGGCGACGCCTCGACGTGGATCGGACGCCACCAGCCCACCGACGAGGGAACAGAGGATCCCGAGAACATGGTCGACTGGCGCGTCTGCTACGACATCGAGAAGGTCTGATCGAAGCGGTAGAGGTCAGAGGCCCCGCCGGCACACGCCGGCGGGGCCTTTTTCATGCCTGGACGTCGTAGCTGGCGCGTTTGGAACCAGCCGACTAGACTCTGTTTCGGTCTTTGTTCGGTTTCGGAATCAGAACCCATGCACTCCATCTCCCTCCCCACGCTTCGTGGTCGCGGTACGCACTGGAATCCGCCCAACCGCTTCGAGAGGCTACACGTAGATCGTTCAGGCTGGCAGGATCCGGACGATCCCGCCCCGCAGACGATTCTCCTGGACGATACGACCCGGTCGATTCTTTCGAAGAACGACGCTCCCGACGTGGGTTTCGACGTCGGACTCAATCCGTATCGAGGGTGCAGCCACGGATGCTCGTACTGCTACGCACGACCCACGCACGAGTACCTGGGGTACTCGGCCGGACTCGATTTCGAGACCCGGATCGCGGTCAAACGAAGAGCACCGAAACTCCTCCGCGAGGCACTGACGTCGAAGCGTTGGACACCGCAGGTGATCGGGCTCAGTGGGAATACGGATGCGTATCAGCCCGCTGAGCGGCGGCTTCGGATCACCCGACGGTGCCTCGAAGTGCTTGCCGAATTCAGGAATCCGGTCACGATCATCACGAAGAGCTATCTCGTGACCAGGGACATCGACCTGCTCAACGAGTTGGCGAAGCACGAGGCGGTCGCCGTGGCTCTCTCCGTGACGACCCTACGCAACCACCTGCAGCGCTCGATGGAGCCACGAGCAGCTTCCCCGGCCAGGAGGCTCGGCGCCATCCGGGTACTCGCAGACGCAGGCATCCCGGTCGGGGTGAACGTCGCCCCCATCGTACCGGGGCTCACCGATCATGAGTTGCCAAGCATCCTGGAGGCCGCAGCAGACGCCGGCGCGAGCTTCGCCGGTCGCATCACCCTTCGGCTCCCGTGGGGCGTCAAGGACATCTTCGAGGATTGGCTCGAGCGGCACGCGCCGGACCGGAAGGACAAGGTCCTCAACCGGCTTCGCGAGATGCACGGAGGATCCCTGTACAACCCGAGGTACGAGGTACGAGGGCGCGGCCAGGGGCCGTGGGCTGAGCAGATGTCTCGCCTGTTTCGCGTTACCACGGACCGCCTCGGCCTGAACCCACCTCCCCTCCTGTCGACTGCATCATTCCGTGTGCCGGCGTCGGCACGGGGGCCGCAGATGGATCTCTTCACGTAGACGTCGACCCGAGGCGTGGGGCGGCGCCTCGGGTCAGACGGCCGCGAGGCGACTCTCCTGCCGCGCGCGGGTACTCCGAGAAAAGGTCCAGAGAAAGTTCGTGAACCCGAGGTCGTAGTCAGAGATTCCGTTCTGCCCGGTCAGCTTGAGGCGTTGGTCGTACACACGCTTCATGACGACCGAAACCGAGCTTTCGTAGGCGTCGGGGTCGGGTCGGAGCGCGTGAAGCTGTTCGGTGAGCTCCGTGCGCATCTCCAGCTGATCGACAAGGTCGTGATAGGCCTGGTGGTCGTCCGCAGCCAGTACCTTGAGCTGCCGGTGGAGTCGCTCGGCCAGAGCAGACTGAATCAGGACCGGATCTCCGGAGGACATCAGCGCGAAATACGACAGTGCCTGCGCATGGAGCTCCTTCCAGTATCCCTTCCGGTGCACGAACTCATGACATATGACGTGAGGCTCGAAGATTCCCGTGTCGCGGAAGAGCGCTACGTCACCGGACACGACGTCACATACGCCCATCGCGAACGGAAAGACCAGTTTCGCGAGCGTGAAGTCTCGGACCTCCGAACTGGTGTGGACACGCTGACCCGTGACCCCGGCAATGAACTCGGTCAGATGCTCGTTTACCGCGACGGCCAGAGCCTCTCTAGGGATCTTTTCCGCGGTCCACCCTTCCTGCAGCCTGCGAGCAACGTTCTCGATATCCTCCCGTCGAGCAGAGTCCGGCATCTCCTGCAGCGTCTTCACGTCGGCTCCGAACTCTCGCTGAAAATCGATCCAGCGCATGTCGCGCCGACTGATCCAGTCTTTCGCTGCGCTGCCCGCGTACATGCCGAGTGCTGCGGCGCTCACGACACGGCCCGGCAGTGTCGCGCCGAGGAGCACACGAGACGCGAGGGGAGCGGCCGCGATGACGTCGGTCAGCGAGAACGGCGCATACGTGGCATCGTTCGGGATCCTGATCTCATCCATGACAGCCTACTAAGGTCCGAAGGGGGATGGGGCTCCGACACATAGCCAAAGGCTGCGGCCTCGTGAGCCTCTGGAAAAGGGCTCCGTGGCACGCCGTCCAGTGCGGAACTCCTGTCCGAGCGGACCGTGCGTCAGCTCACCAGGGCGAGCAGCGCAACGAGCAGCGGCATCCCGAGAAGCGACGCGCAGAGTGGCAACCACCACGGCGTGGCCTCTCGATCGTTCATTCGTCTCTTCACCGTCATCCCCTCCCATTTCACCAGAAGCGTCCTCTGCTCTTCACCCAGCACTTCGAGAAAACCACGAGGGAAGTTTCGTGCTCCGTCTCGGTCCAACCTGGGGAACACCTCGATGCCGTACCCGGTCGTCTATCGGGGTCCCAAGACACCCGCTTCCTCGTCGGTCCTCTCAGCCGGTCAACGCCACGACACGGCTCATGCGGTAGCGCACGCGTTCGAGCACGATCACGTGCCCGGTTTCACGCTGCATGACCTAGCAACGTGGCAGAAGAAGATCGCCGATCTGACGGGCGTCCGTGTCTTCGGCACAGGCTGATCCAGCACGGCGAATGGCCGTCGGGGCCCACCCGGGTCAGACTCTGATCTGACCTTCGCCCAGCACCACGAACTTCCTGGTGGTCAGCTCGTTGGCACCCATCGGGCCATACGCGTGCAGCTTCGACGTGGAAATGCCGATCTCGGCACCGAGGCCGAGCTCCCCGCCATCCGCGAATCGCGTGCTCGCGTTCACCACGACGGTGGACGACTGGATTGCCCCGACAAACTCGTCAGCCGCATCCGGATCATCCGTGACGATCGCCTCGGTGTGCCCGGATCCGTACGATGCGACGTGTTCAATCGCCTGCTCGAGGTCGTCGACCACACGCACGGCCAGGATCAGATCCAAATACTCCTCCGACCAGTCGGCCTCCGTGGCCGGCGCGACCGGAACGTTGGCCTCGTCAAGCGCACGTACGGCTCTGGGGCACCCCCGCACTTCAACGTCGTCGGCCACGAGACGGCTGGCGATCTTCGGTAGCAGCCCGATCGCACCCTGATGGATGAGCAGCGTCTCCGCTGCGTTACACACACCCGGACGCTGGACCTTGGCGTTATGGACGATATCCGAGGCTCGCTCGAGTGGAGCACTCTCGTCGAGATAAACGTGACACACACCCTTGTAGTGTTGGAGCACCGGGATCCGGCTTTTCGACGTGACTGCACGAATCAGCCCCTCTCCACCCCGAGGAATCACGAGGTCGATCTCGTCTTCCTTGGTGAGGAGCACATCAACGGCCTCGCGATCGGTCACAGGCACGAGCTGTACAGCCTCTGGCGGTAGCGCACTGGCGGCGAGGCCTACTCCTACCGCTTCGGCAATCGCCCGATTCGTCTGGATCGCCTCGGAACCACCTCGCAAGATCACCGCATTGCCGGCCTTGAGGCAGAGGGCGGCGGCATCGGCCGTCACGTTCGGACGACTTTCGTAGATCATGGAGATGACGCCGAGCGGGATGCGCATGCGCGCGACCCGAAGACCGTTCGGACGCACGACCTCGTCTTCAAGGCCTCCCAGAGGGTCGGGCTGGTCCGCCACTTCGCGCACGGCTGCAGCCAGCTTCGAGACCCCGGGGTAATCGAGCTCGAGCCGGTTTCGCATGGCCCCCGTAATCCCGTTCAGATCTGCATTCTCGAGATCCACGGCATTCGCAGAGACGATGTCGTCCGCCGCGTCCTCGATCGCATCGGCGATCGCGTGGAGAGCGGCAGTCCGCTCCGACGCGCTCGATCGAGCCATCTTGAGCCCAGCCCGCCTCGCAGCGGCGGCCATCTCGTCGATGACCTGTGCCACGGGCATCTCCCTGTCCGTCGTCATGCCGGGATCTCCTCGGTCGAAAGCACCATGCGATCGGGTCGCATGACCACGGTGCCCGTCTCCACGCCCAGGACCACCTTCACTTCGTCCGTGTGCATGCCTCGAATGCGCTCCACGTCCCGATCATCGAACCGCACAATGCCCCGAGCGTGCTCGACACCCTGGTCATCGACGACCGCGATCAGATCACCTCGCCGGAAGCGCCCGCCGACACCGACCACACCCCGCGGAAGCAGGCTCGCCCGCCTGCGCAGTGCATGAACGGCACCATCGTCAACCACCAACCAGCCGGTCAGTCCTTTCTGAACGGCCATCCAGTGGCGACGAGCCCGCAGCGGCTCGGCGTGAGCTTCGATGCGCGTGCCAGCTGCCTCGCCAGCGAGTATCGCGGTCACGACCGCGGGCTCGTTTCCAGCAGCGATCACAGTCGGTACACCGTACCGCCCAGCTCGCTCGGCGGCCTCGAGCTTCGTCTCCATGCCTCCCGTGGATACGATCTCTTTCTTCCCGAAACACAAAGACCGTAGCTCCTTCGCGCTGGAGACGCGCGAAATGACACGGGCGTCCGGATCGACATCGGGATCCCGATCGTACACACCGGGCACATCGGTCAGGAGCGCGAGCAGGTCGGCGTCGACCAGCGCGGCGGTCATCGCGGCAAGGTTGTCGTTGTCTCCCACCACGATCTCATCCACGCTGACCGTGTCGTTTTCATTCACGATCGGGACGACGCCGGCCTGAAGGAGCGCACGCAGTGCGCGTCGGGCTGCGACATACCGCCTGCGGTCCGTCAGGCAGTCATTGGTCAGCAGAATCTGACCAACGCTCAACCCCACGTCGTGAAACGCGTCTCCCCAGAGCTTCATGAGTCGGCCCTGCCCGACCGCCGCCGCGGCCTGTCGCCGAGCGATCCGAGTCGGGGGAGTGACGTGACCCAGAGCCTGAAATCCAGCCGCAACCGCACCACTCGATACAATGACGACATTCCGGTCGGCGCACGCGGCAACCGCGCGGGCGACGGACGCCATACGCTCCGTGTCGAGCTCGGCCGTACCGTTGGTCAGAAGGCGGCTGCCAAACTTGAGGACAACGGTCTTGGGTGATGAAATATTCATTGGGCGTGAATAATCAATCATCTTGCTCGGATAGGCAACCATCACATTCTTCACAGAAGAAAGTGAAAGGGTCGCGCCGACCGGGCCCTTCGGTGCACATTCGGCGCGTCTGCTCCCACTCTTTCGAGCCCCTCCTTTGAGCCTCCCTCTCGTCGTTCTCGCCGCGGGCCTCTCGACCCGATATGGTCACCTCAAACAGCTCGACCCCCTTGGCCCCGGCGGGGAGGCGATCATGGACTTCAACGTCCTCGACGCGGCCAGGGCCGGATTCCGATCCGTCACCTATGTGGTCCGCCAGGAGATCCTCGACGACGTGAAGGCGCACGTACACGACGTGATCGGCGGCACCTTCGAGACGCACTTCGTCTGTCAGGAACTCGACCAACTGCCGGACGGGTTTCCGGCGCCACCGGACCGCGTCAAACCATGGGGCACGGCGCACGCGGTCCTGTGCGCTGCGGCCCACATCGACGGAGCCTTCGCCGTATGTAACGCCGACGACCTGTACGGAGCTGGCGCCTTCCAGCTGATCTTCGATCAGATGCACCGTCCCGAGCCGGACACGGAAGCTGCTCTGATCGGGTACGGGCTCGACAAGACCCTGTCCGGCGCGGGAGGAGTGGCACGAGGCGTTTGTGTCCTCGGCAAGCACGATCTTCTCGAGCGAGTCACGGAGGTCCAGAACATCCGGCGCGAGGATCGCTGGATTACGGGCGTCCTGACCGATGGTACGTCCGTCGAGCTCTCTGGCGAAGAAGTGGTCTCGATGAATCTCTGGGGGTTCACGCCCCCGGTCATCGATCTTCTTCGTCGGCAGTTCCGGCAGTTCCTGGAGTACTGGGGTTCGGATACTCACGCCGAGTGCTTCCTGTCGACATCGCTGAACGACCAGGTCGAACTCGAGGCGACGCGAGTGCGCGTGCTCAAGGCGCCGGATACGTGGTTCGGGATCACACACGCTGCGGATCGAGCACGATCCGAAGCGATTCTTAGAGAGCGTGTCGCCTCGGGTGTGTACCCGAGCCGATTGGCCGACGCGCTCGCCAGAATGGGATAAGCTGATGCAACTGACGACTCTCGACTGGGCAGTCATCGCCGTGTACGGCGTCATCGCAGTCACGATCGGGCTCTGGTTCGCGAAGCGAGCCGGATCCGAATCGGACGAGTTCTTTCTTGGCGGACGTTCGATGCCGTGGTGGCTCCTCGGCACCTCGATGGTCGCCACTACGTTCTCGACGGACACGCCGAACCTCGTAACGGACCTGGTACGCTCCGGCGGGGTCAGCCAGAACTGGATCTGGTGGGCGATGGCGATCACCGGAATGTGCACCGTCTTCTTCTACGCCAAGCTCTGGCGGCGATCGGGGATCAGCACCGACATCGGGTTCTACGAGCTCCGCTACTCCGGCAAGCCAGCGGCCTTCTTGCGCGGATTCAGAGCCGTGTACCTGGGCGTGTTCTTCAATTGCATGATCATGGCCACAGTCACGCTGGCAGCGATCAAGATCGGCGGTGTCCTACTGGGAGCATCGAAGTACGAGGTCGTCCTCGTAGCAGGGACCGTAACGGCGCTCTACTCGGCCACATCCGGCCTGTGGGGGGTGGTGGTGACAGACCTCATTCTGTTCGCCGTCGCCATGGTCGGATCGATCGCGGCTGCGTGGTTCGCTCTCGCACAGCCCGAAGTCGGGGGCATGGTCGGGCTTTTCACCGATCCGGCCGTCGCGGGGAAGCTCTCCATGTTGCCTGACTTCACGGATTGGAAGACCGCCTCGACGGTCTTCATCATACCCATCGCGGTGCAGTGGTGGAGCACGTGGTACCCAGGCGCCGAGCCCGGTGGAGGAGGGTACATCGCACAGCGAATGCTCGCGGCGAAAGATGAGAGCCACGCGATGAAGGCCACTCTGTGGTTCAACATCGCACACTACGCGTTGCGACCCTGGCCCTGGATCATCGTAGGTCTCGCGTCTTTGATCGTGTATCCGACCCTGGACTCCATTCAGGCAGCCTTTCCTCACGTCGATCCGTCGATCGTAAGGAACGACCTGGCCTACCCCGCGATGCTGATCTTTCTGCCCTCCGGGCTGCTCGGCCTCGTCGTGGCCTCACTGGCGGCCGCCTACATGTCGACCATCAGCACCCACCTCAACTGGGGCGCCTCGTACGTCGTGGATGACGTCTACAGGCGTTTCATCGCCCCGGACGAAGACGAGAAGCAATACGTCCGCGTCGGCCGGATCGCGACGGTAGCCCTGATCGTCGGTGCAGGCGTGATCTCCCTCTGGCTGGAAAACGCGCTACAGGCGTTCCAGATCCTCTTGCAGATCGGAGCGGGGACTGGTCTGGTATTCCTGCTGCGGTGGTTCTGGTGGCGCATCAATGCATGGAGTGAGCTCTCGGCCATGATCATCTCCTTTCTCGTGGCCGTGTACTTTCAATTCGTCCACGGGGCCCTGGGCTTTGGAGACGTCGATCCGTCCGTCCAGCTCGTGTTGGGGGTACTCATCACCACTGCAGGCTGGATGACCGTGACCTTCCTGACGCCGCCGGCCGACCACGAAACGCTCGCGTCCTTCCATGAACTCATCCGCCCCATGGGCAATGGATGGGCCGGCGCCGGGCTGGGGTTGACCGAGGAGGATCGGAGCGGGGACAGCCCGGCAGCCGCATTCCTCGCCTGGTTTCTTGGCGTCACAGTGGTGTACGGAGCGGTGATGGGTACCGGATACGTGCTGTACGGTCAGACCGTGCTGGCAGCGGCCTGTCTCGCGGCGGCAGCCATCGCTGCGTTCGCTCTTCTGAAGACTCTGCCCCGGGTAGGCCTGACCTGACCGTGTTCGATCACTCGAGGGTCAAGCGCGAACCTCGCTGACCCACCAGTAGCGGAACGCCAGAGGGATCAACGTCCAGAGCAAGGCCAAGAAGAAGGCGAGTGCAACGAATCCGGTCGCCGCGAAAAGAATCCCGTTCCACATGGGGAGCCACGTCGGCGGCACATAGACTTCACCTGGTGCGAATCCGGCACGGCTGATGCCGGTGATCGTCCCCGAGAGGTGAAGCCAGCCCACCAGGGCCGCGACCCCGAAGTTCAGCCCTACCACGATCCGACGCATGGCTGCCGTGTTCAGGACACTCGCGGCTTCTTCACCTTCGCGCGCGACCAAATGTTCGCCGAGGATCCAGATGATGGCGCCAATCAGAACCATCGTGTCGATCCCGATGGTGGCGCCCATCGCGTGACCAGTAACAGCGTACGTGCCGTGAATGATCGCGTTCAGCGGTGGGATCGAGATGAGCACCGCCGAGAGCAGGATGAATACGGACCAGTACTTGGAAGCGGCGAATGAGCCCCGAGCCGCGCAGAAAACTCGGTCCTCGGTCGTGCGCACGAGCTTCCACAGGTCGTACGTGGCGCGGCAGAGGATCGTGATCTCCATCATGCTCACCGCGAACGAAATCCATTTCACCAGGTGATCCTGGGGCAGGTGGTACGTGTGGTGCGCGAAGTTCGTAAACGAGTTCAGCAGCCCGACGCCGAAGAGTCCATACGCGACCTTCGAGTGCCCGTACTCGGGGTTCCCGCTGATGCGCTCCCCGATGTAGATGATCGAGCCGTACACGAAGAGGTTGAACGACCCGACCAGCGTACCGGTGGCCTTCCACTGCACCTGCAGATCTTGGAGTGGGTTCGAGAACACCCCCGGCAAGAGGTAGAGGTGCTGTTCTACGAACGTGACGATGAAGAACAGCATGCCCACACCCCACATCGTCAGGTAGAGTGGCCGCTCGAAGAAATCCGGCCCCGCGATACGGAAAAAATTCCACGCGAAGCACAGCCAGCCCGTCAGAATCAGCGCGCTGAAGACCGGATGGAATCCCACATACTCTCTCCCCGACCCGACCCCGATGATGAGCGTCGCGAGGATTCCGACCCCAGCGAGAGCCCACGAAAGCACCTGAATTCGGAGACGGACCCGATCCCCTCTGGTGGCGGTACCACCGTAATCCTGAAGCCACCGATGAACGACGGCCACACCACCCAGGAAGATCCAGGCAGAGGCAAACGTCGTGTGAATCGGGCGAAGCTGACGAAGATCCAGACCGAGAGACTGAAACGCCGGTGCAAGGGTCGGGATGGAGTACAACGCGCCGAGCATCCCCCCGACGAGTGTGACGGCGATGGCAATCAGCCCACCCCGGATGAAGAGGATCGTCGCGAACTGCCGAGCAGGATCACCGGATTCGAATGGAAGCCACACACCTCCGCTCGGGGCCTGGGGTGCCGCATGCGCCGCGCGATCCACGTGAGGCTCCAGGGTAGACGTTCCACTCGGTGTCATCGGAACTCCCACCAGTCGAGTCGGGACCAATTTACGTTGCGATCCTCCTGCAGGCCCTCCCACTCGGCCATCAGACCTGAGCGGTTTTCGTTCAGCCATGCGAAGTACTCGATGAGACGGTCCCGCTGCGTCTCGGACAGAGCAGGAGCCGGCGGAGGCATACCCCGCTCGGGACGGCCGTTCATGAGCACGTCATGCAGGGCCACTTCGTCCAACCGTTCGATTGCGGTCGACAGGTCGGGAGCGCCGACAATCGACGTCTGGAACGGGAAGTGGCAGGCCGAGCAGACTCCTGAGGCGAAGGCCTCGAAGCCTTCGAGCACATTCGCTGAGGCCACACCCCGTACCGCTGTATCGAAGGCCGCCTGAGGTGTCACCGACATACTCGGATCACCGAGTCGTAGCTGACCGCGACCGATATCAGGGCGATCGATCTCCTCGAGAAACGCCCTCATGTACCGGATCTGCTCCTCGCTGTAATCGAAGGCCGGCATTTGTCCGCTTCCGACCGTGAGGAGGGAGGCGAGACGAGTCTGATCGAGCCGGCTCGCAGCGTTCGTCAGATCCGGACCGAGGAACCCTCCCTGCCCCCAAAGCTGGTGACAGACCTGACACGCTCCGTCGTGAAAGAGTTTTCGCCCCTCGACTGCCTCACCAGAAAGAACGATGTCTACGTCGTCCGAATACACGAGACCCGACTGGATCACGAAGCATGCGACCAGGACGGACAACATGATCTTCTTTGAAGACGGCTTGAACATTCGGGGCAGATGCGGGTGCGCAGCTCGGTGGGTGAAGATTGCCGTTCGGCCGGTCGAGTCAAGCGTGGGCGGGCGGCGCGAAAGGACACCCTGCGCGATGTGGTGCGAAACTCAGACTTCGTGGACCGATGCGCCCCGCGACGGCACCGCGGTGAACAGTCGTTCGCTGAGCCTCTCGGCCTGATCGTGCCCCTCGTAGTACTCGGCTGCCAGCGTCTCGATGACCTCTCCCACAGTCCAGCGATCCGCCAGCGCAACCACACAGCCCCCGAACCCCGCTCCAGTCAGTCGTGCCCCCAC
>JAPPOV010000014.1 GCA_028873595.1 Gemmatimonadota bacterium
AGGCACCGAGGCCGAAGGCCGTATCGTTGGCGATTCGAATGGCATCGTCATCGTCTCGAGCCGAGATGATCGTGGCTACCGGACCGAAGAGCTCCTCGGAATACGCTGCCATTCCTGGTTCGACGTCGGATAGGATCGTTGTCGGGTACCAGGCCCCCGGCCGCTCAGGGAGCTCACCGCCCATCACAACGCGAGCGCCGGCCTCGACCGAACGCGTGACCTGATCGTGGAGGGCGTCCCGAAGGTCTGCCCGCGCCATCGGCCCTACGCTCGTATCGGGATCGGAAGGTTCACCCACAGTCCAGGCGTTCATCGCGTCGACGAGCTTCTGCTCGAACGCATCGCGCACTGATTCGACGACGACGAAGCGTTTGGCTGCGACGCAGCTCTGACCCGTGTTGATGAGTCGGCCCATCGCGCAGCTCTTCGCGGCTGCGTCCAGGTCGGCGTCACCGAGCACGACCGACGGATCGCTTCCCCCCAACTCGAGCACGCACGGCTTGATGGCGGCACCCGCGCGCGCCGCCACGGCCTTCCCCGCGCGAACGCTCCCGGTCAGGCTCACAGCCCGGATACGTGGGTCGTCGATCAGGTCACCCGCTGTATCCACATCGATGAAGAGGTTCGCAAAGAGACCTTCGGGATAGCCCGCGTCCTGGAAGAGCTGATCGAGTTCCGCCGCGCACCCCGGGACGCTGGGCGCATGCTTGAGAAGTGCCGCGTTGCCAGCGGTGAGCGCGGGAGCGCCGAACCGGATGACCTGCCAGAACGGGAAATTCCACGGCATGATGCTGAGTACGATGCCGAGTGGTCGATACGTCCAGTAGCTTGCGGTGCCATCCGTCGGGGCGTCGACCGGTGCGAGCAGGTCGGGAGCCTGTTGCGCATAGTAGTCGCAGACCCAGGCACACTTTTCGGCTTCCGCCACCGCCTGGGTGATGGGCTTGCCCATCTCCTGCGTCATGATGGCACCGTACTGTTCTTTGCGCTCGCGAAGCAGGCGGCCCATTTCGACGAGAGGGGTGACCCGTTCAGCGACGGGACGGAGGCGCCAGTCGCGATACGCAGCGTGCGCCGACGCGACTTTCTGCTCTACAGAAGGAGTGGAATCGAACGGGACTTCTGCGATCCGCACTCCGCTGGCTGGATCGACGGCAACGAACGACATGGCGACGGACTTCCTCGCGTAAGTTTCGGAAATGATTCGCCATTGTAGCAGAACCCGAGTCGGTTCGCCGGGATCGCGTCGAGAGCGTTACCATCCGGTTCCGTAACCCCGTCTGGAGATCATGGGCATCCAACTCCCACAGGAACCGACCACCACGCCCCTCCGAGAGGTACAGGTCGAAGAGGCAGACGCCCCCACGGTTCAGCTTCGGGCGCTCGATCAGCTGTGGTTCCAGGTCGCGGGAACGGTATGCAATCTTCGGTGCAGTCACTGCTTCATTTCGTGCTCGCCCGAGAACCACTCCTTCTGGTTCATGACTCGTGACGAGGTGAAGAGCGCGCTCGATGCGTCCGTGCGCCTCGGCGTCAAGGAGTACTACTTCACGGGCGGTGAGCCATTCATGAATCGTGACATCCTAGGGATTCTCGACGATGCACTCGCGCTGGGACCTACGACGGTTCTCACGAATGCGACGCTGCTGCCCTCGCGGACTGTCGATGCGCTGGCAGAGATGGCGTCGTCTTCGCCGTACACCCTGGAATTGCGCGTCAGCATCGATGGCGTGACCGCCGAAATGAACGATGCCATCCGCGGCCGGGGATCCTTCGAACGGGCTGTTCAGGCCGTGGGCCGTCTGGCTGCTGCCGGCTTCCTCCCGATCATCACGACCATGCAGACGTGGCCGGATCATGAGACCGAGGCGATTCTCGCGGATTTCCGTCGCCTGCTTGGCGATGCCGGATACGATCGGTCACGGCTGAAGATCCTGCCGCCACTACGCATCGGAGCAGAGGCCGTGCGGGGCCGAGGATACGATGAGCACGAACGGGTCACGCACGAGATGATGAGGGAGTATCCCGCCGAGCTACTGCTCTGCTCGAGCGCGCGACTCGTCACCGCGAGCGGGGTGCGGGCGTGTCCGATTCTACTCGACTACGACTCTGGACGGCTTGGCGACACCGTCGAAGAGGCGGCAGAGATGCCGGCGGTTCTGGCTGAGCAGGCGTGCTACACCTGCTGGGTGAATGGGGCGATATGCTCGAACATGCCCGGTTTCGCAGCCGACCCTGCCTGACGATGTCCGAGACGCTCGAGTCGTTGGTCGGCGTCGAACCGGAGGGCCGGTACACCCGTGTTGCTGCGTTCGGGGGCGTCTATTCGAATCACCTGGCTCTCAGTGCGGCGATCACCGACGCGGCCAGCCGGGGCGCAGAGGCAGCGATTTGCCTGGGGGACCTTGGAGCCTTCGGGCCGCATCCCGACAAGGTCTTCCCACTGCTCCGCGAACACGGGATCTCCGTAGTGCGGGGCAACTACGACGATTCGATCGCCCGAGGTCTGGATGATTGTCAGTGCGGGTATACCGATCCACGCGACAATCACTATGCGCGACTCTCGTATCAGTACACGTTCCGTAACACATCCGAGGAGAATCGTCGGTGGATGGACACGTTCCCGGATGAGGTACGGTTCCGATTGGGTGCTCTCGAGGTGCTCGCGTGTCACGGGAGTCCCCGACAGACGAATGAGTTTCTCTGGGAGTCGGCGACCCCCACCCACTTCCTGGACAAGCTCGCTGACGACTACGGGGCGGATGTCATCATCGGTACGCACACCGGCATTCACTGGATGCGTATGTGGGGCGAGCGTCGGGCATACGTGAACGTCGGGGCTCTTGGTCGCCCTGCGAACGACGGACGTACGGACGTCTGGTATGCGATGCTCGATGCAACCGGGGAAGCGCTCTCGGTCGAGTTCGTTCCGGTCGGCTACGATCACGAGGCTCTGGCCAGAGAGATGCGGGATGAAGACCTTCCCGAGGAATTCGTCGAGACGATCCTGACCGGATGGTGGACTACGTGCCTGGAAATCCTGCCTGGAAAAGAACGAGCGGCGGGTCGGTTCTGACCGGTTCGCAGGGGCTGCGATGAACGAGGCCGTACGCCTCTTCGTGACCGGGGGCACCTTCGACAAGGAGTACGACGAGATCCACGGAACGCTCGATTTCGCGGATACGCATCTTCCGGAGATGCTCGCGATGGCTCGGTCCCGGGTCGACGTACGGATTCAGACCCTCATGATGGTCGACTCGCTCGAGATGACCGATGCCGACCGCGCGCTGATCGCGAATCACTGCCGGGCTGCGTCGGAGTCCTGCATCGTCATTACGCACGGTACGGACACGATCGTCGACACAGCGCGGGTCCTGGCCGAACAGGTTACGGGGAAGACGGTCGTATTGACCGGTGCGATGATCCCGATTGCGTTCGGGTCGTCCGACGGGCTTTTCAATCTCGGAGGTGCGATCACTGCCGTGCAGGTACTTCCACCCGGGGTACACATCACGATGAACGGCCGGATCTTCCCCTGGGACAACGTGCGAAAGAATCGGGAGACAGGCGTCTTCGAAGAGCTCCGAAACGACTGATCAACGAGGGGGATGAGTGCCGCTTGCTGCTGCGATGCGAGCAGGGTGACGTGTCTCGTCGGGGTCAGCCGCCGCGGGGTCTCCTCGGGCGGAATCGCAGCGGCTGAGACTGACGCCCCAGCTCACGGAGTCGGGGATCACGGCGCAGTTCATCCCACACGGGGTCGGAACGGATCGAGAATACCCCCGGCTCCCCGTCCCGAATCGCCGTGACCAGCAAGTCGATCGCTTCGTCGTTGTTGCCCATTCCGGCGTGCGCGGTCGCCAGCTCGATCAAAGGCACATGCTCACCGGTGTCCCTGCGCATGTCCAGGCGGTCGAGGTACCACATCCAGTAGCCCTCTTCCCTGTGTTCACCCAGCAGTTCCACGAGGTCTTCCAGGTCGTCTCGTGACGGCGCCCCCGACTCGCCACTCTCCCGCCAACGGTCGAGTGTTTCGACGCCGGCGCGCAATTGACCGATCGAGACCTGGGTCCGCGCGAGGAACTCCCATGCTTCGCTGCGGTCCGGGGTGTCTGCAACGACCTGCTCGAGGCGCTCGATCGCCTCTGGATACTGGCCGGTGAGCGAAAGTTGGCGTGCTTCCATGAACATCCGGTCGGACTCACTCCCGATCTTGGGAAGCGCTCGGTTCCGCATACGTTCCGCGATCCGGTCCCCGAAGCTGGTCTGAGTCGCGACCCACTCCGAGTCGAGTGTCGGAGCGTGCAAGCTGGTCGTGTCCTCCTCGTCACTCGTGCTGAGGACTTGGACAGTCTTCTGCTCAGGCGTGGGTCCCGGGATCATCGGAGTGTCCCCGACGAGTTCGGGCATGGAATGCTCGATGAGGGTCAGGACCTCTCGAACTTCGGTGGACACCGAGTCGATCCGAAGTGCTTCGAGTGCGACCTCGTGTGCGTTGAGTACTTCGTCCGTGGAGACCGAGTCTCCTTCGAGTTGGATCAGGAAGCGGGCTCCGGCGATCCCTGCCATCGCCGGAGCAAAGTCGGGCTCGATCTCCAGCGCGCTTTCGAAGTACTCGGTAGCCATCCTGAGGCTCTCCTCCGTGCCCTGCTCATACTCGTAGCGGCCACGCATGTACGCGTCCTGCGCCTCCGATTGCACGTTGCTGGCGGTCTGCACGAAGAGGGACTCGTCGTACTGGCTGGACACCTGCTCGACGACGTCTCGAGCGATCTCGGTCTGGAATGCCAGCATGTCGCCGACGTCTTCCCGGTCCCATTGGAGCGTCTCGATGTGCGTGTCGCTCGGGGCATGAATGAGCTGGAGGGTGACGCGTGTCCGTTCCGCGCTCCGAGTCACCGAGCCTTCGATGACGACATCCACGTTCAGCGTTCGACTGATCTCGGGCATCGTCATGGTCGTGCCGGAGAACTGGGCTACGCTCGTGCGAGATACGACTCGTACCTCGTCGAGTGAACTGAGTTTGGCGATCAGCTCCTCGTGCATGCTCGAAGTGAAGTACGCCTGGTTCTGCTCTTGGGAGTAATCATCGAGCGGCAGGACCGCGATGGACCGAATCGGCTCTGCCGGGTCGTAGGACGCCAACTGGACGGCAGGGAGGACCTCGTCCAAGCGAGCTGTGGGAGACTCGAACACACCCTGTCGATCCAGGTAGACCCCGAGTGAACCCATGACGGCGATGGTGGCGATCAGGAGGGCGCCCAATGCAAGGCGCGGCAGGATCGGGTTCGACACCTCACCGCCGGTCCGCTGGAACCCCTCACTGGTCAGATCGTACATCCACGCCAGCACCAGGGCCGGCGGGAAGGCGAGTCCCGTGGCGACCACCAGGAGGCGAAGCCCTGCTTCGCCCACCCCGAAGGCGGGGAAAACGATCTCGGCCAGCTGGAGCACCACAAACGCCGCGGCCGCATAGGCAAATGCGAACCGCCCGACGTGGCGCCGCCGCATCTCGGCCAGGAACTGCCCGAATCCGGACGTGGGCTTGGGATCGTTCATCGTAAGGGTTGGATCGCGTGACGATCGTGAATGTTAGCTCCTCATGAGATACCGTACGAGTTCACAACCGTTGCCGTGTCACGCTACGTTCAAAATGCCTTCAGGTACGTCAGCTTGACCACTCCGGTCCTGCGAAACCAACGGGCGTCGCGTGGGTCGGTGAGTGGGCCCGTGAGGTAGCCGGTGTCCAGGACCAGGAAGAGGTCGCTACCCGGCGTGTGGATCCAGTCTACCCGCACGTTGGCCTGGAACTCGTTCGAGACGTCGTCCCACTGCACCAGAGCGTACGCGAAGAGTTTTCGACTCAGTGCGGCCTCCAGCCGCGTGCTGAGCAGTGTGGTGGAGAAGTCCCCACCCTCTACCGGCAGCGAGACGTTATTCCAGCTCGCGTCTGCGTCGATGGTCAGGTGTTTGTTCATGATCCACACGAAGCCGCCGTTCAACTGAGTGCGGGTACCACTCCAGAAGTCGCCGAGGGAAGCGCCTGCGTTCACGCCGAAACCTCTCGCTCGATTCGGAGTGAAGGATAGATCCAGGCTCCGGAATGTGTAGTCACCGACCGGCAGCTCGCGGCCGTTGATGGAGGCGGCCTCGTCGAGCCGCTCGAAACGCTCGGTCAGATTGATGCTGACGTTGTCGTCCGACTGGAAGTTGAGGCGGTTGGAGAGCCGAAGCAGGTGAGACTGCTTGTTCCCGTCGATGCCGTCGATCCAGTTCGCCCCGAGCGTGACGAAGAGCTGGCGGGCCCAGCTGCTCTGCTCGAACCGCGGTCGGGCGCCGAGCTGGCCGCCCCAGCGCTTCTGGTCCGGTCTTCGAACGAAGCCAAGTGACGGGGTGAAGACCTCGCCCACATGGGTCCGCGTCAGTTCGAAAATGTAGAGGTCGTTCTGAAGAATGAGCTCGGCCTGACCAGCGAACGAGCTGCCGTCGGCGTCCGTTATGTCGGAATCCCAGACATTCGCACCCCACAGGAAGAGCGAGCTGCTGCTCCAGAATCGACTCACCAGGTCGGCACCTGCGACTCGGTTGTGGCCGATGTCTGTTTCCTTCGCGGTAAAGATGCCCCCGAGTGTGGTCCGGCCCTGCAGGTCTCCCCTCACGCGCGCCACGTTGTTCCACGCGGCCGGGACCACCACCCCGGGCTGAGCGGGGTCCGGTGAGGTGACTTCGTCGGTCCAGAGACTCATCGCTCCAATCGAAAACGGTCCGCTCTGGCCGGTGAGGCGGCTCGCGCCGACGATGTCCGCGTCGAGGCCCACCCTTCGAGTGAAGAAGACCTCCGTTTCCCGTGATGCCCCGAACTGGAAGAGACCTGCGCGCTCGAGGAAGAACTCGCGCTTCTCCGGAAAGAAGAGGTTGAAGCGGGTCAGGTTGATCTGGACGTTGTCGGCTTCGACCTGAGCGAAGTCGGTGTTGTACGTAAGGTCGAGCGTGAAGTTGGATGTGAGCGACGCCTTCACATCGAGACCCGCGTCCGCTTGGCGAACCGTGCTACTCGTCTCGGAGCTCGTGACGCCGGCGATCGCATACGGCTTCACCTCGATGTGCCGACCCTTGCGAAGATTCCTCAGCCCGACGAGCGGAGCGTAGCGGGAGACCTGCCGAATGCCGGTCCGGTACTCCTGGCCGATATGGGGCCAGAAGACCTGCTCGTTCTTCCGACGAATCGAGCGGAAGAAGGCGATCCCCATTCGGGGGGCTTCCGTTTCGTCGAACCGAATGGTGGTAAAAGGGATCTCTATCTCGAGGAACCAGCCCTCTTCGGTAACCCGGGCCTCGGTCGTATAGATGCCATCCCAGTTCCAGTCCACGGTCGTCTCATCGGAAATCAGGGCATCGTCCTGTGCCCCGAGAGATCCGACCTCGAACATGTAGGCGTTACGGTCGTCGTCGTAGGTGTCGATCGCGATGAGGACGTTGTCGTCCTTGTCGATCCAACCACCCCGTTGGAGGATGTTTCCGAGGATGCCCTCCGGCTCCGAGTCGAACATCGACATGCCGAAGTACAGCGCCGTCGGCGTGTACGCGATGCGGACTTCGGTTCGCTCCGTGGCGGCTGCGCCGTCGACCGGTTCGCGCTGAATGAAGCCGGTCACGGGCTCGATGAGATCCCAGAGGGCTTCATCGAGGACCCCATCGATAACCGGCGGTGTGTCGATGGGGACGGCTACCGCCTGCTGTTGAGCGTTGCTGTGCAGTGGGGTGGCGAGTAGTACGAGTCCTGAAAGCGCCGCGCAGGTGTTTCGTCTCAACATTACGTTCGACATCGAAGGAGCGCCCGAAGCTGCAGGACGAAGAGCGGTACCATGAAGTCCGCGATGAAGTGGGAGGTCAACGCGGTCGAAGATGGCGCGAAAGATATGTTCGTTCTTCGTCCGTAACAGGTTGCTCGGGTGTCGCAGGCACGCCCCTTTCGTAGATTCTCAGCTCATGGCGACAGTCCTCCAGCGTCGCCGAATGGTTCGTAACCGAGGAGTTCAGTCTGAGCTCGACCCAGATCGCCTATCTCGACGGGCCGCGTCTCCGGCGCTCCCTGATCGCTGCATGTGAGTACGCGCAGGGTCAGCGGGCCGAGTTGAATCGGATCAACGTGTTTCCGGTCCCGGACGGAGACACGGGGACGAACCTGGCCCTGACGGTTCGGGCGATCGGAGATCACCTGCGGGGCAACGGTGGCAGGTCTGTGTCCGAAGTCGCGCACGAAGCCGCCGAAGGGGCCGTGCTTGGCGCTCGGGGCAACGTCGGCATGATGCTCTCCCATTTTCTGTTGGGATTCGCGGACAGTGTGCATGAGCGAACCCGGATTTCCACGGCGGACTTCGGTGCCGCGCTGGGGGCCGGAGTCGAGCGACTGTACACATCGCTGGAGAATCCCGTCGAGGGAACCATTCTGACCGTAATGCGCGACACGGCCACGGTGGCGCGTGAGTCCAGCGCTGATGATTTCGTGCCCCTGGTCGCCGAGGTCGTCGAGGAAGCTCGGGTATCCCTCGCGCGGACCCCGGAGCAGCTCGCGGTGCTCAAGAAGGCCGGCGTCGTCGATGCGGGAGCCAAGGGCTTCGTCAGCATGCTCGAGGGTGTCCTGATGTTCGTCGAAGGCGTCACGGCAGCGGTGGATACCGAGGCACCCTCGACCACAGACGTTTCTGCGGTTGCGCTCACCGAGTATCCGGAGGCGGAGGAGCAGTATCAGTTCTGCACGGAGGCCCTGGCGCGCGGAAACACACTTCCCACCCAGCTCGAGGCACGCGAGGTCCTGCGTGAGATGGGAGATTCTCTGATCGTCATCCGGTCCTCCGATGTATTGAAGGTCCACATACACACGGATGAGCCGGAACGCGTCTTCGATTATATGCGTTCGGTCGGCGACCTCGTGACGCACAAGGCCGAGGACATGCAGGTGCAGCACGATACGATCGGTGCGTCCGGCGGACACATCCAGCTGGCCCGTCGCCCGGTTACGATCGTGACGGACTCAGCGTGTGACCTCTCCGAGGAGGTCATTCGGGCGCACGGGATTCATGTGATTCCGATGTCGCTGGTCGAAGGCGAGAAGACATGGCGGGACGGGGTTGATCTGACGGCGACGGAGTTCCACGATCGGCTTCGAACCGATAAGACGCTGCCGACGACCAGCCAGCCGGCCCCGGCCGAATTTCTACAGACGTTCCGGGCAGCCGCTGAAGAAGGAGAGTCGGTGATCGGCGTGTTCGTCGGCTCCACGTTGAGCGGAACGTTGCGCGCCGCGGAGGTCGCGGCTGACCGCATCGAGGACGCCTCGATCCGGGTTGTCGATTCTCTCGGAGCAACCCTGCTGCAGGGGCTGATGACACTGAAGGCGGCCGAACTCGGTGAACTGGGATGGGCTGCTGACGAGATCTGTGATGAGCTCGACCGGATCCGCAAGCAGTCGGGTGTCGTCTTCACCGTCAGCACCTTTGAACGCCTGATTGCGTCGGGACGGGTCGGGCGTGGCAAAGCGCTCCTCGGACGATTCCTGGGCCTGAAGCCCATCCTGGGCATGACACCTGATGGCGCGGTCGCGCCGTTCGGGAAGGCGTTCGGAGACAAGCGTGCACGGCCCGAGTTGCTCCGGGTGGTGCGCAATCAGGTGCCGAAGGGCACGGAGAAGGTCCGTTTCGGGATCGTTCAGGTCGGTGTTCCCGAGATCGTTCCGGAGATCACCGCAGCTCTCAAGGCCGAGTACGGAGATCACATCGACGTGTTGTCCGCTCCCGCGACTCCCGTCATCGCCACGCACACCGGTATCGGGGCGTGGGGTGTTTCCTGGCTCGTCGAAGACTGAGCCCTCGACGTGGCCCCGAGTGGCTACGTCGGCTTCTGCTTGCCCGCGACCAGAACGTCGTAGGTCGCCCGCTGAGCTGAGCTGAGCTTCGGCGGCAAGCCGACCACGAGCGCCTTCGTCCCCGAATCGGACGGCATGTGAAGCAGGAGCCCTCCTTCTTCGGGGCTCTCGTACGGGTGGGAGCGGCCGGACTCGTCGATACGGACGGTCTCTCCCGGGGCCAGCGCGACAGCGAGGCGCCGTCCGTACTCGGTCCATGCGTGCAATGGGTTCACGTCTCCAGCCGCTACGGTCGGGATCAGGGTCTCATGGTAGTACGTGATGGCCGCCTCGTACCCGGTCGAATTCACTTCACGCAGCTCGCGCAGCTGTTCCCGGTAGAAGTCACGTGGGTCCCGTGCTCCACTTTCCTCGAGCGCTTCGGCGAGGAGTCGGTCGGCTTGCTCGTTCACATCAACGGTCATGAGGAGAGCATCTCTCCGCCACTGTTTCGCGTCAATGTCGGCCTTCGGGTATCTTTCAGGGTAAGCACACCCATTTGTTGCACACCGAACCCGTTTTCGCCCATGCAGAAGCCGGCCCCTCAGCAGTATCTCGAGGTCGACTGGGCGATGTTCGGTGAATTGTGTCGAGCGCTTGCCCTCAAGGTCGCGCGGGAATACGACCCGGAGATCGTGGTAGGGATCGCGCGCGCCGGGGTGATCCCCGGAGCGGTCATCGCGTCGATGCTCCGGCTGGACTTCTACTCGATGAAGATCTCTCGAAAGAGTTGGGATGATACGATTCGGGAGCGGCCGGAAATCCTCTCCGCCGCGCCCTGTCAGGTCGCGGGCAAGCGCGTGCTGATCGTCGACGAGGTCACGACGTCGGGAGATACGCTTCGTCTCGCGCTGGCGGCCGTGCGTGACGTGCAGCCAGCCGAGGTTCGTACGGCCACCAGCTTCTCGAAAGAGGGTGGCTACCAGCCGGATTATTGCGCGTTGACGATGAACGCGGAGGTCGTCTTCCCCTGGGATCGAAAGATCTTTGACGGTGACGATTTCGTCGTGAACCCGCGGTACGAGGGCTTTCTGGACGAGTAGTTCCGGAGGGGCTGGTCAGACTCCTCGCGTCATATCGTCGAGGAACTCGGCGTTCGTTCCCGTCATCTTCATGCGACCCACCAGAAAGCCGATCGCTTCCTCGGGAGGCATGTCCGACAGGAAGTTCCTGAGCAGGAAGACGCGGTTCAGTTCGATGTCGGACAGCAGGAGTTCCTCTTTTCGCGTACTCGATCGGTTCAGGTCGATCGCGGGGTAGATGCGTTGCTCTGCAATCTCGCGAGCGAGGACGAGCTCCATGTTCCCGGTGCCCTTGAATTCCTCGAAGATCACCTCGTCCATCCGGCTCCCGGTCTCGATCAGCGCCGTGGCGACGATCGTGAGTGACCCACCGTCCATGATGTTTCGGGCCGACCCGAAGAAGTGCTTGGGTTTCTGGAGCGCTTTCGTATCCAGACCTCCGGACATGATTCGACCGGAGCGACGGATCGCAGCGTTGTAGGCTCGACCCAGCCGCGTGATCGAGTCGAGCAGGATGACTACGTCCTTCCCGTGTTCGACAAGCCGTTTCGCCTTCTCCAGCACCATTTCGGCGACCTGGATGTGACGCTTGGGTGATTCGTCGAACGTCGACGCGATGACCTCTCCGCGGACCTTCTGCTTCATGTCCGTGACTTCTTCGGGTCGTTCGTCGACGAGGAGCACGATGAGGTGAACGTCGGGCCAGTTGGTCGCGATGGCGTCCGCCATCTGCTGAAGGATCGTGGTCTTTCCGGCCTTCGGGGGAGAGACGATCAGGCCTCGTTGGCCTTCTCCGATCGGGGCGATGAGATCCACGATGCGCATCGCGATTCCCTGCTCGTCGTCGGGCACCTCGAGGCTGAGTCGCTTCTCCGGATAGCGGGGTTTGAGCTTGTCGAACTCGCCGCGCTCCTGTGCGTCCTCCGGGTCGAGCCCGTTGAGGGAGTCGATCTTCTCGAGTGCGATGTACTTCTCGCCCTTACGGGGTGGGCGCACCTGACCGGTGAGCGTGTCGCCGGTTCTCAGATTGAGCCTCTTGATCTGCGCAGGACTGACGTACACATCGTCGGGGCTGCTCACGTAGCTCCACACCTGGGAGCGCAGAAAGCCGTATCCCTCGGGGAGAATTTCGAGCACACCTTCGCCCGTGAGGGACTCTCCCTTTTCGAGCAGCGCGTGCTCGATCTTGAGGACGAGATCCTGCTTGCGGAGAGCATGGTACTGGCTGAGGTTCAATCCCTCGGCCAGATCATGGAGCTCTCCGACATTTTTGCTCTGAAGCTCGGCGATATCCACAGAGATTTCTGTGCGGGAGGCGAGCTGGCGCGACCCCGGTGGGTTGCGCCTGCGAAATGGAGAAACGGCCCTCGAGCCGTGACGAGCGGGGTGCCGGCAAGCACTCATTCCAATACTTGGAATGGGCCAGCGATCAGGAGACCGAACCGTCGAAGCTTCGATCGAGGCGAACGTAATGAGCGTGAAAAATAGGGTCAAGCTTGATCCCGCGCCGTGGTTCGATCTCCTCGCCGAGTATCGGCTCACCACGCTACCCCGAGACACTGTACTTCGTGGGGTGCTCCGAAAAGACCTCTCTCCCGATCACCCGGATGTACGCGACGCGATCGAGGCCTGGCCTGCACCGGTTCACCTGGAGCACGGCCGCGACGGAGTCGACATCGTTCTCGTGTACCAAATCAAGGAGACGGAGCGGGATTCCCTGGTCACACACGTCTTCCTGCTCGTCGCCACGCTCGTGACCACGCTCGGGTCCGGTGCGTTGATGCGTGGTGTTGATCCGTTCGCTACCCGATACCTCGAAGTCCTGGGTGTCGCGCTGCCGTACCCCTCGACATTGGACGGTGCGGAGCTCTGGTTGGGGGCCTCGTTTGCATTGCCGTTCCTCGGTGTGCTCCTGACACACGAGATGGGCCACTTCTACGCGGCCCGTGCGCACCAGGTGCGGGCGAGTCTGCCGTACTTCCTTCCGCTCCCGCCGTACTTCTCGGTGATCGGAAGCCTGGGTGCGTTCATACGGCTGCGTGGTCCCACGGTGCGGCGTTCGAGTCTCTTCGATATCGGCGCGTCGGGCCCGTTCGCGTCCTTCCTGGTGTCGCTACCGGTCTTCGCCGTGGGGCTGAGCTGGTCTCGAGTCCTTGCGGAAACGACCGACGTACTCACCCCGTTCGCGATCAGCTTCTACGGTCAACCTGTTTATCTGGGAACTGGCGTACTGACGACGCTGATGGCGGAGATGTTCGGTCCTGGAACTCCAGGGGAGGGACTGATCCTGCTTCATCCTGTGGCGCTTGCCGGTTGGCTGGGGCTCTTCGTGACGGCGCTGAACCTGCTTCCACTCGGGCAGCTCGACGGGGGGCACATCCTCTACGCGCTGTTCCCGAACCGACATGGTCTGATTGCCCGACTCTTCCTTCTCTCGCTCGTCCCGCTCGGCTTGGTGTGGTGGGGGTGGTGGGCCTGGGCCGTCCTGATCCTGGTGCTGCATCGGGGGCGCGTCAGCCATCCGAGTGTGATTCTCCCTGAACCCCTCATGGGGCGCCCCCGACGGATGCTCGGCTGGGGGGTAATCCTCATCTTTTTGCTGACCTTCGCACCCGTCCCCCTGAACCTGTGAAGTCCAGGACTCAGAAGGGGAGAATCGGGTAATTGCCCATCATACAAAGCACTTCGGCGATATGTGCGGTCGACAATTCTTGACTCGCCGAATCGCGAAGCAAACATTCGTGTGTCTCGCTTTTTCCGAAAAACCGAAAGGGCTTCGGCGTGGCACGACACAATCGTGATGGGCGCGGCGTGGACCAGCGCGGATTCGAGTACGGCGTCAGTTATCAGCCGGACTGGCTGAAGCGTGTGAAGGTCACACGGCAGCTCGAATCTGGACGCCAGTCAACCAAGACGCTCTTTCGAAATCCCGCATCCGGCCCGGAGGCGAAGCCCGGGGAGCGCATTCGCACACGCATCGCGTCCGATGACCAGTCGCTTGCGTTCGAGATTGCCCTTACGGACCCGCAGGCCGCGATCACGCGAGTTCGGATCTCGTACGAGCGTCCCAACGGGAATGGCCGGACCGAAGAGGTGGAGTTCACGCTCGAGAGCGAGGACCACCCGGACGGCTAGTTGGTCCGTCCGTCCCCTGTTGCTGTATACTCGAGGATGTCCTCCTTCCTCGCTCCCATACGAATGGTTGGCCGTGGGGCCCTGCAGGCCCTCACGGCTGTTGGGCGAGCCGGGTACTTGGGCACAGACGCCGTGCGTGCGCTGCGAAAGGTCGACCTCTGGGGCCCGCACCTGGTCCCGCAGATGAGCCGGATCGGTGTCGAGTCCGTACCCATCGCTCTGTTCATCTCGATGTTCACCGGTGTCGTCCTGGCGCTCCAGGCCTCGTATACGCTCACCGGCCAGGTGCCGCTCTACTTCGTGGGCGCCCTCGTCGGAAAGACGATGATCCTCGAGCTGGGACCCGTGCTGACCGGACTCGCACTCTCGGGTCGGGTCGGCGCCAACATTGCAGCCGAGATCGGGACGATGCGTGTGACCGAGCAGATCGACGCGCTCGAAACGCTCGCGTACGACCCGGTAGCGTACCTGGTCACACCCCGGGTCCTCGCCGGTGCGATCATGTTCCCCATGGTCGTGATTCTGTCGATCGCGATCGGGATCGCGGCCGGATGGGGAACGTCGATGGCACTGCTCGACATCACGTCCACCGAATTCATCAAGGGGCTCCGACTCTTCTTCGACCCGTGGGATATTCAGTTCGCGGCGATCAAATCGATCACGTTCGGGGTGACGGTGACGGCTGTCGGGTGCTCGTTCGGATTCCACACACGGGGGGGAGCCGAGGGCGTCGGGCAGGCGACCACACGAGCCGTCGTCATTTCCAGCATGATCATTCTCGTCCTTGATGCCTTCTGGGCGGCGGTGCTGCTGTCATGAGCATCAAGATGGTCAACGTGCACAGGGCGTTCGGGGAGAAGGAAGTCCTCAAAGGCTTCAGTCTCGAGATCCAGGACGGGACCACCACTACGATCATCGGTGGCTCGGGGTCCGGGAAGTCCGTCGCTCTCAAGCACATCGTGGGGCTGCTGCGCCCAGATGAGGGGAACATCTGGGTCGATGAGGACAATGTCTCCAGGCTCGACCAGGAGTCGGTGTACCGGCTGCGACAGCGTGTCGGCTATGTCTTTCAGTTCGCGGCGCTCTTCGACTCGATGACGATCGCGGAGAACGTGGGCCTCGGGCTCCGACGCATGTCGGACTTTCCGAGTGAAGGGATTCCGGACCGGGTGGAAGAGTGCCTCCATCTCGTCGATCTCGACGGTTACGGAGAGCGGCTCCCGTCGCAGCTTTCCGGCGGCCAGAGGAAGCGGGCAGGACTGGCTCGAGCGATCGCGACGAAGCCCAAATACATTCTCTACGATGAACCGACGACCGGTCTCGATCCCGTCACGACGGCGGTGATCGACGAACTGATCGTACGCATGTCAGAGGAACTGGGGGTGACTGGTGTCGTCATCTCGCATGACATGAAGAGCGTCTTCAGGATTTCAGATCGGGTCGCAATGCTCTACGATGGCGTAATACGAGAGGAAGGAACTCCGGATCAGATTCAGGGATCCGATGATCCGATCGTGCGTGGGTTCATCGAAGGGCGACCCGAATTGATGGAGGGGCAGCAGACGTGAGGGAGGGCCGTGAGTTACTTGTCGGGTTCGTGATCATTGCGGCGGTGACCGCCGCAGTCGTCGGTACCCTTTGGCTTCAGGGATCTAATTTTGGGCGTCCCACGACTACGGTGCAGACGCTTCTCGCGTCCGTGGGCCAGCTCACGCAAGGCAACGCCGTCACGTACCGAGGTGTGCGCATCGGGACGGTCGAGGCCATCGAGGTCGAGCCAGGGGGCGCGAGCGTGCGCGTCTCACTGCTGCTTCAAGAGAATGTCGGCCTCCCCGACGATGCGGCCGTCGTGCTCGGTCCGGAGTCGCTGTTCGGTGCATGGCAGGCGGAGATCGTCAGTCGGCAGAACTATCCGCGGTACCCCTTTCCCGAGTTGCCCGCCGGCACCCTCCCGACAGGACCTCATGCCGTGGGTCCCGTGATCCCCGGATATGCGCTCCCTGAGCTCTCGCGCCTGACGGCGTCTGCCGAGGAGATCTCTCTCAATGTGGCAGAGCTCAGCGAGCGTTTCGAGGTGGCGTTCAACCAGGAGACCGCCGACAACCTCACGAGCGCGATCACGAATCTCGAAGCGATCACGCAGGAGGTTCGCGCGCTGGTGCAGACGCAGAGCGAGGTTGCCGGGGCCATCATTGCCAATGCGGACAGCACCCTGATCGAGATCGTGAGCGCGGCGCGAGCCGCCCGCAACACGTTCACGCGCGTCGACGGCCTGTTCGAGGACACCGAGATCGATTCGATCGTCGCGAACATATCCGCTGTGACGGCCGATCTCGCGCTGATCACCGAAGGTCTTTCGGGTGAAGACGAGGGTCTCGCTGCGACGCTCGAGCGAGCGGACTCAGCGTTCACGCGTGTGGACCGGATCGCAGCGCGCATCGAGTCCGGTGAAGGATCCCTCGGCCGGCTCCTTGCCGACTCGACGCTCGCCGTCAGAGCGGAAGAAGTTCTTCTACAGCTCGACCTCCTGCTTCAGGACGTTCGAGAAAACCCCAGACGCTATGTCCGCTTGTCGATCTTCTGATCGACGGTCGACGGTTCTCGTTCCCGCTGGATCCCCCCATGACCTCCAACGACCCCACTGCGGCTCCTGTGCGCGTCGAGATCAGCGCCGGTGGGGTGGTCGTGCGCGTCATCGAAGGCGTACACCACGCGCTGATCATCCGGGATCCCTATCGGAAGTGGGGACTCCCCAAGGGGCATGCGGAGGAGGGTGAGACGACGGAGGAGGCAGCCCTTCGTGAAGTGCTCGAGGAGACTGGGCTCACGGATCTTCACCTCGGTGAAGAACTTGTCACGATCGACTGGCTCTTTCGGGCCAAGGGGCGTCGGATTCACAAGTACACGACGTTCTTCCTGATGTATTCCGAGTCCGGGGACCCGACTCCCGCGCATGACGAGGGGATCACCGCGTGTGAGTGGGTCCGGCTCGATCACGCCCACGAGCGGATTTCGTATGAGAACGCGAGTGAGGTCGTGAGGGTGGCGCAGCGCGCACTGGCCACGGGCCCGTCGAGGGCAGCCGACTGACCGGTCTTTCTTCACCACCGGTGTGTTCACTGTGGGTGGATAAACGAGAAAGGAAGACTCTGGGCTCGACGAAGAACAATTCCCGTCTTTCCAGATCGCAGGAAGAGCCGTCGACCGAGTCCAGAGGGTGGCCCAAGGTCAGAATCGGGTGCCGGATGGTGTTCGTGAATGTCAACGGTCAACCGGTCCAGTTGGTCCTTGGTGACGAACTCAGTTCGTTCCTTTATTCTTCCCAGAGGCGGTGGGGCGGTCCTTTTTGCGATCGCGAACATCGCCCCTCGTTTCCGTCGTCCTTCCATTCCGATCTACGTGGGAAATGCGGGACTTTTCGGACACAGGTCGACAGTGGCAATACACAACCCCGGTCACCACATCCCGTGATGACCGTTCGCATTTCAGGACAAACCTCGATCGCGTGCGCGCTATCATGAGCCGATCGCACGCTCGGGTTTCCGGAGCAGATGGCTGACGATATCCGGGATATCACGATCATCGGTGGAGGGCCTACCGGCCTCTTTGCCGCCTTTTACGCGGGCATGCGCGGGACCTCGTGCCGCATCATCGACTCGTTGCCGGAACTGGGTGGCCAGCTCGCCGCGCTTTACCCCGAGAAGTACATCCACGATGTGGGTGGATTCCCCAAGGTGCTCGCCAAGGATCTGGTGCAAGGGCTAGTGGAGCAGGCACTCCAGTTCGAGCCGGACGTCGTGCTCGACGAGCAGGTTCGGGAGCTCGAGCACACAGATGACCACTTCGTACTTCATTGTGCCAACGGCACATATGAAACGCGCACCGTCGTGATTGCGGGCGGCAAGGGCGCGTTCGAGCCGATGCCGTTGAAGTGCACCGGGTACGACGAGTTCATGCACAGAGGTGTCGAGTACGCCGTGCGCGATCCGGAGGCGTTCAGGGACAAGAAGGTCGTCATCGTAGGCGGTGGGGATACTGCACTCGACTTCGTGGTCATGCTGAAAGACATCGTCGAGTCCCTGACCCTCGTCCACCGTCGTGACGGTTGGCGGGCTCATGCTGCTACGGTAGCGCTCATGGAACAGGCCGTGGCGGCCGGTGAGGTCGACCTGCGCACCTTCCACGAGGTCCGTGAGATCCAGGGGGACACGGCGGTCCGTTCGGTGACGATTTTCGACAATCGGTCGGACGATGACACGACCCTGGAGTGCGACACCGTACTCTCCTGCCTCGGATTCAAGCCTGACCTGGGACCGATCAAGTCCTGGGGTCTCGAGGTCGAAAAGAACCGCATCCTGGTCGACTCCCTGATGGCGACGAACGTGTCGGGTGTCTATGCGGCTGGAGACGTAGTCCGCTATGAAGGGAAACTGGATCTGATCGCGACGGGTTTCGCGGAGGCCGCAGTCGCGGTGAACAATGCGGTGCATTACGTCGATCCCACGGCTCGGGTAAACCCCGGCCACTCCACGAACATGAAAGTCTTCAAGGACGAGTGAGGAACCGAGCATGACCGAGAACGGCACCCCTCAGCACGAAAAGATCGTCATCATCGGTTCCGGCCCGGCCGGCTGGACGGCGGCGATCTACGCCGCTCGCGCCGAGATGAATCCGTTCGTGATCGAGGGGAACATCAGCCGGACGATGATCCCTGGTGGCCAGCTCATGTTCACGACCGAGGTCGAGAACTATCCCGGCTTCAAGGAAGGGGTCGACGGTCAGGCCCTGATGATGGAGATGAAGGCGCAGGCGCTGCGGTTCGAAACGCGTGTCCTCACGGAGGACGTCGTCGAGATCGACAAGAACGTGCATCCGTTTCGGCTCACGACCACGACTGGAAAGGTCGTCACGGCCGATGCGGTCATCCTCGCTACGGGCGCCAACGCCAACTGGCTCGGTCTACCCAATGAAGAGAGGCTGGCGCAGAGCGGTGGTGGCGTGAGTGCATGCGCCGTGTGTGATGGCGCGCTTCCGCACTTCCGGGACCAGGTACTGGCGGTCATCGGTGGTGGGGATACGGCGATGGAGGACGCGCTGTACCTGACGAAGTTCGCTAGGGAAGTCGTCGTCGTTCACCGTCGTGACGAACTGCGCGCGTCGAAGATCATGGCCGAGCGTGCATTGGAGAACGAGAAGATCACCTTCGCCTGGAACACGGTGGTGACCGAGGTGCTGGGGGACGACGTGATCACCGGTCTGCGCCTGAAGGACGTCAACACGGCGGAAGAGCGGGAACTCCCGGTCGGTGGACTTTTCGTCGCGATCGGGCACTCTCCGAATACCGGCTTCCTGCAAGGTGTCGTCGATCTCAAGGACAACGGGTACGTGGAGACACCGATCCCCTGGCGCACTCAGACGTCTGTTCCGGGCATCTTCGCAGCTGGCGACGTTATGGACGACTACTACCGACAAGCGGTCACTGCCGCTGGAACCGGGTGCATGGCGGCGCTTGAAGCCGAGCGCTGGCTGGCGCACGGAGGTGCTGAACACGCCCATGTCACCGAGGCGGTTTCCTCGGGCGACTGAATCCCGGCCGTCGTGGGTCGGGGCAGTGCGATGCGGGCTTGTCTTTACCTCGACGGCCCTGACGGCCCGAGGAGCCTCCCTCCGTCCACGGGCAGGATGTGCCCTGTGACGAACTCGGCTCCGATCAGGTAGAGCAGCGCCCCGACGACATCGTCCGGGTTGCCCGTTCGTTCCAGTGCGGCCCGCCTCGCGAGTGCCGTCCACCGCTCGTCCGGCCAGTCGTCGGGGGCGAGCACTGCCCCCGGCGCGATCCCGTTCACGCGGACTTCGGGAGCGAGCGCACGGGCCTGAATGCGTGTCAGGTGAGCGAGTGCGGCTTTGGAGACCGCGTGGTGTGGGTACTCGGCCCATGCTTGCCAGGCGGACAAGTCCGTGATGTTGATCACGCATCCGCGTGATGAACGCAGCATGTCAGCCGCCGCCCGGACGAGCAGGTGGGGTGCGCGCAGATTCAGATTCATGACCCGGTCCCACTCGTCCGCGTCGACGTCGAGTAGCGGTGTCGACTGAAACGACGCTGCGGAGTTCACCAGTACATCGAGCCGTCCGAACGATGTGCCCACGGCGTCGATCACCCGGTCGGCGGCGTGGACATCCCTGAGGTCGACCTGGACGTGCGCCATGGTGCGGCCCATCGCGGCGACCTCTTCGCGGAGGCTCTCGGCCGGCTGTGAGGACGAGCGATACGCCACGACGAGATCGTATCCGGCCCGAGCTAACCCGAGGCTTATGGCTCGCCCGATGCGGACCGCGCCACCGGTCACGAGTGCTACGCGTTGCCTGTCATCGCTGCTCATTGCGAAACTCCTACTCCACGGTGCGACGAGAGCGCCGTATCCAAACGACGATGGAAGGACGTTGATGCCGACCCAGACGGGCAAGGTCGCGATCGTGTCGGGCAGTACCAAGGGGATTGGGCTCGCGATCGCAGAACGGATGATTAATGACGGGATGTCGGTCGTGGTGAGTTCTCGCACGGCGGCGGAGGTTGCCACCATCGCCGAGGGCCTGGGCGACAGGGCCATCGGTATTGCGTGCGACGTCGCTGACCCCGCGGACTGTGCGCGCCTCGTCGAGGAGACGGTAGAGCGCTTCGGGCGGCTCGACGTGCTGGTGAACAACGCCGGCCTCGGGATCTTCAAGCCGATCTCCGAAATGTCGATCGAGGAGTGGCAGACCCAGATCAATGTGAACCTGGGAGGCGTCTTCTACCTCTCCAAGGCTGCGCTTCCACACCTGAGTGCGACCGAGGACGGGTACATCATCAACATCGGGTCGCTCGCGAGCCGGAACACGTTTGCGAGGGGCACGGGCTACAATGCGTCGAAGTTCGGCCTGCTCGGCATGACCGAAGCGATGATGCTCGACGTCCGGCACGACGGTGTCCGCGTTTCGATTGTGATGCCGGGTAGTGTAAACACGCATTTCAACAACCACGAGATATCGGCGGAGCGGAGTTGGAAGTTGGAGGCAGACGATTGCGCACTGGCCGTTATGCAGCTGCTCGAATTTCCAAAGGAAGCCCATGTGAGCCGGATCGAGATGCGGCCGAGTCAGCCGGGCAAGTGATCTGCACGTAACGCATCAGGCGAGGACGTCATCGAATCCGTGAGTCTCGATGGGCGTACAGATGCAGGGAGTACACATGGGTTCGTGTCTGAAGAAGTTGAGTGGTTGTCTCGTTCTCTTCCTGCTCGCGTGCGACGCAGGCGTGAGCCAGCCGGATGTTGGTGGGGAGACCGGGGGGGATCCCGACCTGTCGGCGTACTTCATCGTACCGACACTGTGCGGGGACTCGGAGGGGCCTGATTGCACATCGCTGCGCCTCGGCGATGCCCACCTGACGACCTCGAATCCGGCGCAAGGAAAGTTGTTCGCCTGTACCGCGGGTAACACGAACGCACCGGGGAGCGAACCCGCGCGCATCACCTGGATCGACTGGGCAGCTGGCACGTGGAACCTGCTCGCCAAGCCCTTCCTGCCGTCGGGCTCGTTCTCGCCACAGCCGGGCGTCACGAACGTGTCGGAGTCCGGTGGCATTCGCAGCATCGAGGTGAACAATCTGCCGGTGGACGGAAGGATCGGCGACTGGCCGATGTCACAGTATCCGTTGTTGTCGGCCATCGACCGCAACCCCGGGATTCCAGCAGCGACGAGCATCACGTTCAACCTTCCCATCAATCCGGTGGTGAGGGATACGCCCACCTGCACGTCTCTGGGTGCGATTGGGGTGACGCTGAACGGCGTCGTTCTGTACAACGCGGTGGACGCGCGAGGGAACGACGCCGTCGCCCACGAAATCGTCGACGAGTTCGGCGGACACCCCGCCATGAGTGACTACCACTACCACTTCCTGCCCGAGCGACTCGATTCGGAATCGATGGCGGATGGCCATTCCGGCCTGGTGGGCTATATCCGTGACGGCTTCGGGCTGTACGGTTACAACGGTGCAGGGGGTGTGGAATTGACCAACGCAGACCTCGACGAGTGTCACGGTCACGACCATGCCCCACTCGGGTATCACTACCACGCGACGCTCGAGTACCCCTATACCGTCGGCTGCTATCGCGGCGAGCCGGCGTCGCCCTTCCTCGCAACGTCCGCCGAGGCTGGTGCGCCCACGAAGCTGGACGTGGATGCGGAGGTTGCCGCACCCTTCCTGCGGGGGATGATCGCGCACCATGTGCAGGCGCTGGAGCTTACGGCTCTGGTGTCGGAGCGCACGAGGAACGGGAGCGTCCGCCGCATGGCCGAGCGAATGCGGATCGCTCAGGCTGAGGAGATCCGCTTGATGCGATTCTGGCTGGAGAATGAAATTTCTCCGGGCGCAGCGGAAGGCATGCCGACCGAAATGCCGGGGATGCTGTCGGCTGACCGCATTCAACACCTGCGACGGTTGTCGGGGGCCGAGTTTGATCGGCGGTTCCTCGAATTGATGATGGAGCACCACCGTGGCGCGATTGTGATGGCCCAGGCCCTGTTGGAATCTCCGGGGGCGTCGTCGACCAGATCCTCCATCGGATGGTTTGTCATGCATATCGAAGCAGAGCAGGCCGAAGAGGTAGAGCGTATGAGTCGGATGCTGCACGGCATGGACTAAGGGGCTGCGCCGATCGGGTGCGACCCCTTCATGTCGCGGTCCCTCGGGGTACATTGTCGACGTTCGATATGAGGACGCTTGCCCGTCCGCTCCCTGCTAGAGGACCGATGTCAGATGGCTGACACTTTTCGCATCGAGAAGGACTCCCTCGGAGAAATGAAGGTTCCCGCCGATGCGCTGTACGGTCCTCAGACCCAGCGCGCCGTCGAGAACTTCCCCATCAGCGGGCAGCGATTCGGTCGCCGCTTCATTCAGGCGATGGGGCTCATCAAGAAGTCGGCCGCCGAAACCAACGCCGAGCTCGGGAACCTGGACGAGGACATTGCGAACGCGATTGCCTCGGCCGCGCGTGAGGTCGTGGATGGGGCGTGGGACGACGAGTTCGTGCTGGACATCTACCAAACCGGGTCGGGCACGTCGACGAACATGAACACGAACGAGGTGGTTGCTCACCGGGCCACCCAGTTGCTCGAGAGCGACGGATCGGTCCACCCGAATGATCACGTCAACTTCGGGCAGTCTTCGAACGATACGATCCCGACCGCGATCCACATCTCCACGCGGGTTGCGATCGAGGAGGAACTGATTCCGTCACTTCAGCACATGCACGACGCACTCGCCGCGAAAGCCGTGGAGTTCGACGGTGTCCTGAAATCGGGCCGGACGCACCTGATGGACGCGACGCCCGTGCGTCTCGGTCAGGAGTTTGCGGGGTACGCAACTCAGCTGCGGAAAGGGATGGAGCGGGTTCGCGCCGCGGGCGCGGAGCTCGAGGAGCTTGCCCTCGGGGGAACGGCCACGGGGACGGGGATCAACACGCACGAGGAGTTCTCACCGCGCACCATCGCACGGATCGCCGAGGCGACGGGCATCGGCTTTCGCGAGGCGGACGATCATTTCGAAGCCCAGGGTGCGAAGGACGCGGCAGTCAGCACCGCAGGAGCCCTCAATACGGTCGCCACGAGCTTCATGAAGATCGCGGATGACATCCGGTGGCTCGGCTCGGGCCCGACGTCAGGCCTGCACGAAGTTCGCCTGCCCGCGATTCAGCCGGGTTCGTCGATCATGCCCGGCAAGGTGAACCCGGTGATGTCGGAGGCGATGATGATGGTGGCCGCCCGTGTGATGGGGAATCACACCACGGTGACGGTTGCGGGCAGTCGCGGGAACTTCGAGTTGAACGTCATGATGCCGGTGCTCGGGCATGCGCTCCTGGAGTCGGTGACGCTCCTGAGCAACATCGCGCGTGCCTTCACGGACCGATGTGTTGTCGGGATCGAAGCCAATGAGGAGCGAGCCCGCGAGCTCCTCGAGCGGAATCCTTCGATTGCTACGGCTCTGAACCCCTATATCGGGTACGACGAGGCCGCGGTCGTTGCGAAGGAGTCAGCGAAGCGAGGGGTTAGCGTCCGCCAGATCGTGCGAGAGCGGGAGTTGCTCCCGGAAGACCAGATCGACGAGGCACTGGACGTACGTTCGATGACCGAGCCGGGGCTGCCGGACGCCTAGTCAGCGGCGTCCGAACGGGTTCATTCCTGCCAGAGGAATCGGCACGATGCGCTGCTCGGCCGCTCGCTTCATGAAGGCCGGGGTGTACACTCGGATGTGAGCGCCACGGTTGTAGATCTCGACCATGTGTAGCTCACCCGGTGAGAACGAGGTCAGGAAGTCCAGTCCGCCGGCGTGCGGGAACTCGTCGACGTAGACGACGGGCTCGATGCGGCGGCCACGGTACCAGACGCAACTCGAACCTCGCCTGCCGTTACACGCCGTGAAGAAGATGCCTGCCTGGGCTCCAATGAAATCGCGGGCGTTCATCGTCGTCGAGCGGGTAAGGTCGCTTGCGTCGAAGGCGAAGACGCTTGCAGCTACGGCGTTTCGACGCGACTCAAACCGATCGGTCATCACCTCGATGCCCTCGAGCAGTATCGGATCCGGTGCCATTTCGATGCGGACTGCCTCTCCGGGTGATACGTCACCCGACCAGCTCACCGTTCGATAACCGAGCATCTCGACCGTCAGGTCGAGTCGGCCTCCGCCGTGCTCGGGGATTCTGAAGCGGCCCTGTGGGTTGGAAATCGAGCCCCAGTCGGTGTCGGTCAGCCCGACCCAGGCACCCACGAGTGGCGCACCCGTGTCCTCATCGACCACGTGACCCATCACGATGGATGCAGTGCTCGCAGGTTGAGCCTGAGCCTCTGTGCCGATCGCGGTCATGGCGGCGAAGGCCATGGCGAGGATGCCGAAGTAACGATGCTTCATGCACACCATCTTGTCAGCGAGGATTTTCCGGGACAAGCGTGGTGGCTCTCGGTCAGCACGGGGGAGTCGTCGTCCACCCGGTGTGGTGCCTCGCACGTCCGCATGGGCCAGGACGGATGATCGACGGACGACCCTGAAAAAGCGAGTGACGCCAGGTGCAAGCATCTGACGCCACTCTTGGCACGCCCCCCCAGGGCGTGTTGCCCACCCGTCCTGGCGTGGGACTTTGTGCCGACCGGACGACCGAGGTCGAACCGAGACGGCTCGGAATTATTATGCAGTCGTCCTCTCGAGGTCCAGTTCGAAGATCATGTCGGCCGAGACCTCGCCGAGTGGAAGACCTCCGTGCGGGATGACGCGGGTGACGTCTCCATCGAGATACAGAGGGTACACCCAATTGCCGTACCGTACGACCTGGATCAATTCAGGGTCGCTCGTGCCCGTCGACGAGGTGTGATCGCTCTCCAGACCCGATCGACGAGTGACATCCGCTCCTGAACCGATTCTGCCCACATGGCCAGGCGGATCCGTTTGCGCTCCTCGATAGAGAGCGGACGGATGACCCGGCGATGGCCGCGGAACGAGTGCGAGAGCAGAAACGCGATGGCCTCGCCTTCAGGAACGGGCTCTAGGCCATGGTCGTAATAGCCCGGTGTCCGCACTCGGCGGGAATCGGACAAGTCCAGATATCCGTCGGCAGCGATTCGCATTTCTCTCTCCGAGTTCTCGTCAGCAGGAACCCCGGCGGGGTGCCCCGTCGCGCTCACTTGATGACAAGTCCTGTGCCGTATGGCGGGAATACCTGTTTTCGTGTGGAGTGACTCCGTAAGTCATGTTCAATGAATGACTTGGCTTCACAGATGGATCGCGCGTCCGGGTTCGACGAGAGACCGACCACGGCGATATCGGCAACAATGCTTCCGGCTTTGGCAAATATTTCCGACCTTCCGGTATGACTCATCACATCGACGAACTCGGAGCCCATGTCTCCGCAAGCGGAGGTGTCGACCGGGCGCCGGGTCGCGCTCACGACATCGACGCGACCGTTCTTCAGCTCTTTACCAAACAGCCGAGCCGTTGGGCTGAATCGGTGATCGATCAGGCGACAGCTGATGCGTTCAAGGCTGCCCGAGCAGAGCACGGGATAACCGTCGCAGGTGCCCATGACTCGTATCTGATCAACCTGTCATCCCCGGATCGCAGGCTGTGGCGGATGTCTCAGCGCTCTTTCGAGGCCGAGCTGGGCCGCTGTGCGCTCTTGGATCTCGATTTTCTGGTCACGCATCCGGGCAACGCGACGGACAGGGATACTCAGGCGGGGCTGGAGCGAAACGCCCGCGGCGTCACGGAGTCCCTCGAGGCCGTGGATGGTCAGACGAAGGTGCTTCTCGAACTCACCGCCGGCAGCGGCACGAGCGTCGGAGCGACGTTTGAGAATCTGCAGTCGATGATCGAGATGATCCCCTCAGAGCAGCGTCATCGGGTCGGCATCTGCTTCGACACATGTCACGCGTTCAGCGCAGGCTACGATCTCGTTGACGACTACGAAGGTGTCTGGGCGGCGTTCGACGACGTGATTGGTCTCGATCGCCTGGGGCTGATTCACATGAACGACTCGCAGCATGCGTTCGACTCTCGGAAAGACCGGCATGAAGCCATCGGAGAGGGAAGTCTCGGGCTCGAGCCCTTCAGGCGCATCGTCCTGGATGAACGACTCACGAGCGTCCCCAAGATTCTCGAGACGCCGAAGGGTGACGATGGGGAGCACGCAGACATTCGGAACTTGACGTTGTTGCGGACGTTGCGAATCGAGGGCTGAGCCGACTCCTGTCCCGACAAAGCCTTCGCAAAGCCCCATGCGGTCATCTATATTCACCGTCCGCAGTCGAAGGGCTTTTTATTGAGCCAACACATCGAAGCCGGGACTGACTCCTGGACACGACGCTAAGCCCCGGTGGAGGGGAAAGCGGTAAGGTTCGGGGAGGTCGCCACTCGTGGATTCCCGGGCTTCAATGAATCCCCCTTCGATTGCAGCGGGGGTCGGTGCGCGTCGCGATGCGGCATGGCACCGGCTCCCGCATTTTTATTGTCCGGCCACCTTCGGTGGATCGCGCCACGAGCGTTCGGGTAGCCGACACCACTGCAGAACAGAACCCTGAACGAGATGGAGCCATGCCTACCGTGCGCGTGACTCGCCGAGCGCACTTCTGCTCGGCCCACAGACTCTTCCGCGAAGATTGGTCGGAGGAGCGAAACCGAGAGGTCTTCGGTGACTGCTCCAACGTGAACTGGCACGGACACAACTACATCCTGGATGTGACCGTCGAGGGCCCGGTCAACCCCGAGACGGGGTTCGTCATGGATCTCAAGGCCATCAAGCACGCGATGAAGGATCGTGTGATCGACGACGTCGATCACCGTAACCTGAACCTCGAAGTTCCGTGGCTCGAGGGAACGATGGCGTCGACGGAGAACTTCGCCGTGGCCATCTGGGATCGTCTCGCGGACGTGCTCCCCGAGGGGGTCCGGCTTCACAGGGTTTACCTGCAGGAAACACCCAACAATTCCGTAGAGTACCTGGGGCCCGAAGGGGGCTGACAATATGACGTATCAGAGTGGGTCCGACTTGTCCGGAGTCGCTTTCGAGGACCTCGTTGCAGAGATGATCCGCCGGTGCGGCGACACGCCGGACCGCGATGGCATGATGAAGACGCCTGAACGCGTGGCCAAGGCAATGGCTTTCCTCACCAAGGGGTACGGGGAGGCCCCCGAGACCGTCGTTGGCGATGCGATGTTCTCCGAAAACCACCAGGGCATGGTGCTCGTCAAGGATGTAGAGCTCTACTCGCTTTGTGAGCATCACATGCTTCCGTTTTTCGGAAAGGCGCATGTTGCGTACATCCCGAACGGCAACGTGATAGGCCTTTCGAAGGTCGCGAGGCTGGTCGAGGTCTACGCGAGACGCTTTCAGGTTCAGGAGCGACTCACTGAGCAGGTCGCGCAGGCGGTGTGGGAAACGACCAATCCACAGGGCGTCGCCGTCGTGGTCGAGGCTTACCATCTCTGCATGATGATGCGTGGCGTGCAAAAGCAGAACTCGAAGACGCTGACGTCGGCCATGCGGGGCCTCTTCCTCGAGGACCACCGGACGCGCGACGAATTCATGCGGATGGTGACCAGCACACATCCGACGGTTGGATGACGGAGACCACTCGGCTCGCCGGGCTCACCTGCCTCGTCACTGGCGCGAGTCGCGGAATCGGCCGCGCGAGCGCCATCGCCCTCGCTGAACAGGGCGCCAAGGTGTGGGCTATGGCGCGCAGCGGTGACGCACTCCAGGAACTCCAGCGTGAATGCGGTGCGTTACCGATCATTGCCGATCTGATGGACGATCATGCCGTCTGGGCAGCGCTCGACGAGGTGGCAGAGTCGAGCGGCGGTGTGCCTGACGTGGCTGTGAACGCGGCGGGTGTGTTTGGCGTTGAAGCGTGCGAGAGCGAGTCCGTGGCATCGTTCGATGCGCACCTGGCCGTCAATCTGCGGGCGCCCTTTCTCGTGACCCGTGCCCTCCTGCCGGGCATGCTGCAGCGCGGCTCGGGTCTGGTGATCCACATTGGCTCCGTCGCAGGCCGTAAGGCGTTCCCCGGGAACGGGGCGTACTCGGCATCGAAATTCGGGCTCAGAGGATTCCACGAAGTGCTTCTCGAGGAGGTCCGCGGCACTGGCGTGCGGGCATGCTTGATCGAGCCTGCCGCGACCGACACGTCCCTCTGGGACGAGCTCGACCCCGATGCCGACCCGAACCTCCCGAACCGGTCGGACATGCTGACGCCCGAGCAGGTAGCTGAGGCCGTCGTCTTCGTCGCCACGCGGCCCGACGGCGTCACCGTGCCTCATCTCGCGGTGGAGCGCGGCTGACCCGCCGCATGCACTTCCTCCTGACGGATCGCCTCAGTTGCCCACGGTGCGGGCCGGCGTTCGGCCTCATTCTGCTCGCCCACCAACTCGCTGATCGCCGCGTGCACTCCGGGGTGCTCGGATGCCCGAACTGCCGGGACTCGTTCCCGGTCGATCACGGGTTCGCGGACCTCAGGGCTCCGCCGCGCGGAGACCTGCCCGAGGGTCACGCAGGCGTGGACCCGCAGCGGCCTGCGGATGTCGACGTCGAGCGCGTAGTCGCCCTCCTGGGCATCCACAGGGGACCGGGGACCGTCGCCGCACTCGGCGTTGCGGCTGCCTTCGCTGCTCCGATCGCGGAAGCGGTCGAGGATCTCATGGTGGTCGCCGTCGATCCGGATACGAAGGCGTGGCCAATGCACAACGCTGTGACACGGATGGTCGCGTTTCCCGGGCTGCCGTTCTTCGATCGGACGTTGCGCGGTGCTGTCGTCGACGGCGCGCTCGGTCCCGCGTTGCTCTATGAAGCGTGCAGGTGCATCGCGCCGATGAGCCGTGTCGTGGTACTCGGAGCGACGACGGATGCGACCCGGATCATCGAGGAGGCGGGGTTGTCGGTACTCGCCGCTGAGGACGAAACCGTCGTAGCCGCAAGAGGTTGAGCGTTGCGCCCTTGCCTCCGGGCTTTCTACCTTCAGCAACCTTTGGGGAAGCGGCTTCGGAGGGGGACTCCGACGCCGGCCACGGTACTCTGACCCACCGCGCATGGCGTTCTGGAAGAAGCTCCTCGGGAGCGGCGACGATCAGCGCGTCGATTACTACGACGAAGGCGTCAGCCTCCTCGATGACGGGAAGTTCCACGAGGCGCTCACCTCGTTTCGGCTCGCTCTCAAGGCAGCGCCCGGAGACCCGGTCGTTCTCCAGCAGATCGCGATCTGCTACACACGGATCGGGATGGTCGATGAGGCCGCCAAGACGTATCGCCACGTGCTTCAAAAGGACCCGGCTTCATCCGGTGCGCATTACGGGCTCGCGTTCATCATGCTGCGAAGCGAAACGCCGGACGACGCCATTCCGCATCTCGAGGCATTCCTGGCCAACGCCCCTCGGGACGACGACGCGGGCGCCCACGTGGAGCATGCACGATGGACACTGGCTAAGCTGCGCGGCGAAGAAGGCGATACCGACCCCACGACGTCTCACACACAAGGATGACCGCGATGTCGTCTAACGTTCGACAAGCTCGCTTGCGCTGGACCGGTGAAGGGATGGCGTTCCGGGGCGGCCCCGATGGAGGTGCGGAGATCGGCATCGACAGTGAGGGAGTGGAAGGCCCCGCTCCGATGCATCTCCTGCTGATGTCGGTGGGCGCGTGCATGGCGATCGACGTACTGATGATTCTGGACAAGGGGCGCGTGCCCCTCGAGGAACTGGAGATCGAGACGGTCGGGGTACGAGCGGACGATCACCCGAAGAAGTATGAGTCGCTCGAGCTGATCTATCGACTGCGTGGGCCGGCCGAAGAGGATCAGTCCAAGATCGATCGGGCGATCGAACTTTCGAAAGACAAGTACTGTTCGGTCCTCCACACTCTGGACCCGAACGTCGCACTGTCTATCCGTAGCGAACGGATCTAAGGGGCTTCGTGGGGACCACACTCGACTATTTCGCCAAAGAGGCGCCGATCCCAGCGTCCACGCTCACGGGCCTCTTTTACGAGGCGGTCGATCGGTTCAGCGACGACGTCGCGCTGCAGCGCTTCGAAACGGCCGACCACCTGGTCGACATCAGCTACAACGAAGTACTCGGCGAAGTCATGCGCTTGGGTGGGGCACTTCAGGCCTCGGGTGTGGCCCGTGGCGACCGGGTGGCCATCCTTTCGGAGAACCGGCCGGAGTGGGTGACTGTCGATTATGGATCACTTTGTGTGGGCGCGTGGGTCGTTCCCATTTACCCGACGCTGACTCCTGCGCAGATCGAGTACGTTCTGACGGATTCGGGCGCGAGCATCGTGTGTGCATCGACCCCGGCTCTGGCGGCGAACGCACTCGCAGCCGCAGCGGCATGCGAGCAGGACATCACGGTCGTCGCGTTCGATGAGGGAGCGCCGGCGGGAGCCATCCCGTGGGATGTCTTCCTCGATCGGAGTGGGTCGGTCGACACACCGGATGATCGGGCGCGCTTCCGTGAGGAGGCGCTCCGGGCTCAGCCGGAAGACGTGGCGACGGTGCTGTATACGTCCGGCACCACGGGGCCTCCGAAAGGCGTCATGCTGACGCACAACAACGTGGCGTCGAATGTTCGCGCGACTCAGATGCATCTTGGTGTCCTCGCCTCGGACACGACGATCAGCTTCCTGCCTCTGTCGCACATCCTTCAGCGTATGGGCGATTACCTGAACTTCTGGGTCGGGGTGACGATTGCCTATCCACGTTCGATGGAGACCCTGATCGTCGATCTAAAGCGAGTGGCGCCGACGGTCGTGATCTCGGTGCCCCGGATCTACGAGAAGATCTACAATGGCGTGATGTCGGCGCGTGGCCCCAAGAAGAAGTTGATCGACTGGGCCGTACGCGTGGCCGATCATGCTGCGGATGTGCGGCTCGCCGGTGCGGAGCCGAGCGGGTTGCTCGCGGTGAAGTATGCACTGGCGGACAAGCTGGTCTTCTCGAAGGTGAAGACGGCGGTCGGGGGACGAGTCCGCTTCTTCATCAGTGGCGGCGGCCCCCTCGCACCCGCGTTGAACCGGTTCTTCTACTCGATCGGACTTACGATTCTCGAGGGCTACGGGCTCACCGAGACCAGTCCCGTAACGAACGCCAACAACGGGGAGTACTTTCGCATCGGTACCGTCGGGCATCCGGTGCCGGGAACGGAAATCCGGATTGCGAGGGATGGCGAGATCTTCGTCCGTGGCCCGCAGGTCATGAAGGGTTACTACAACAAGCCTGAGGCGACCGCCGAGGTCCTGTCGGACGACGGATGGTTTGCGACGGGTGACATCGGTGAACTCGATGAGGATGGATTCCTCACGATCACCGATCGAAAGAAGGACATCATTGTTACGGCCGGTGGGAAGAACGTCGCTCCGCAGCCGATCGAGAATCTGCTCAAGACTCACCCACTCGTGGAACAGGCCGTCCTGATCGGCGATCGCAGGCGGTACTGCTCGCTGCTTGTGGTGCCGGCGTTTGATGCCCTGCTTCAGTGGGCGGAGGACCGCGGGATCCAGACCGACTCAGTGTCCGACCTCGTTGCGTACCCGGAAGTCCTGAAGGGGGTCGAGGAGGAGCTCTTCGCGATGCTCGGCGACCTCGCTTCGTTCGAACGCCCGAAGAAGCTTGCGCTACTTGCAGAGGAGTTCACCGTCGAAAACGGACTCATGACGCCGACATTGAAGGTGAAGCGTCGCGAACTTCGGGATCGCCTCGCTGACGTAATCAGTGCGCTCTACGACGAGGAGGCGGCGGACCTGACCGCACGCTGATCGCGATGCAGACCCCGGATGACCTGACCACGGTGGTCGTACTCACGACAATGCCGGACGAGGATGCCGCCGGTGAGCTAGCTGCACATCTCGTGGAGGAGCGCCAGATCGCGTGCGCCAACATCGTGCCTGGCGTCACGTCGATCTACCGTTGGGAGGGTGAATTGAAACGAGATACGGAGGTCCTCCTCGTGATGAAGACCACATCGACTCGGGCCGAGACCCTTCAGGTGCGCATCGACGAACTCCACCCGTACGACGTGCCGGAGGTTCTCGTTCTCTCAGTTACGGGCGGACACCATCCGTACCTTGCCTGGGTCGCATCCGAGGTCGCAGGCTGATTGCCAGAGGTCATACGCAGGCGCCTCCGTTCAGTACAGTCATTCGCCGTCTATGTCACGACCGCCGGCATTTAGCGCTGCCATTGAGTCAACGGAGAGGAGTCGAACGCGGTGGTGTCGCATAATCCCATCTAGGTGTCCATCACCTGAGGGCTCTGATTCATGATGTGGATGATGCGCACACACGCCCGGAGCGCTGAAGTGTCTCGTCGAAGAGTTTCTTGAAAAGACTTTTTGCTTTTCAGCTCGATACCTGTTCAATGTGTGGGATGGTAGCGAAGCTACGTAGCGCGCTAGGGCGCAGGAGGGCACGATCGGCGCCGCCATATGCGCTCCATGGACCGAATCGACCGCCGGGTCGTATTGCCAGTGCCCGCCTGATTTTTGGTTTCAGCGCCGTGATGCAGGAGGACGACCGTGGCACAGTGCGAGGGAACGACGAAGAAGGGTGAACGGTGCGCGCGAAGCACCCGCGCTGGATCGTCATATTGCGGTATCCACATCGATCAGGAGCGCCAAACCCGTAGCCCGACAAAACGTAAAAAGCGGACTGCCAAGAAGGCTCGAGACACGTTGCAGGTCGAGCTTTTGCCGGAGATGCCGGAGGCACCTGACGAGGAGGTAAAGCAGCCTTCGCACGTGGAGCCGTCGGCAAAAGTGGAAGACGATCTGCTCAATGCGCTCGACGTCAGCCCTGAGCCGATATCCGGGAAGACGGAGCATCCCGGGGTCGAGCTCCGGCCGGTCAGTGAACCAGGCGCCGAGGCTGGGACTGCACAGCGTGCGGAATCCGAGCCCGAGATCCGGTCTTCGCCCGAGGATCCGGACGCTCCGTCAGTTCCTCGTCCTCAGGGAAACGAGCTCGCTCGCGCCCGTGACCTGGTTCAGTCCGGTCGTATCGAAGAGGCGATAGCGCGGTATTTGGAGATTCTGGTCGAGAACCCTCAAAATCTCCGGGCTCACAACAACTTGGGCATCCTTTTCGACGAACTCGGGCAACATGACACCGCCGTCGAACATTTCGAGGCGGCGCTCGAAGTGGAGCCAAAAAACGTCGAAGTCCGTACGAATTTGGCAAGCGCCCTGACGAAACTTGGTCGCTTCGATGCAGCTAATACCTCGATACTGCAGGCGCTTCGGCTGTCTCCCGACGACCCGGACGCACGGCTGATCAAGGGCATCCTGTCGTTCCGTCGGGGCCTCTATTCACAGGTCGAATCTGACTTGCGTTGGGTCTGTGAGCGCGACCCGGAGTTCGGGGAGGCGTTCTACTATCGGGCGGAGGCGCTGAACCGAACGGGCCACTTCGCCGAGGCTGCTAAGCTGATGCTTCGCGCGGCAGAACTGCTCCCGAATGACCCGAGACCGTTCTATACACTCGGTAACCTCTACGACCGACAGAATCGTTTCCCTGAGGCCGCCGACATGTACCGTCGAGCTCGCGATTGTCAGGTATCGTGATTCAAGTCCGTATCGGGAAGCTCGCTGAACGGACTGTCGAGGCCGTGATGCGAGCACTTCAGCCAGATTTCTCGCCGATGAGTTGTTCGCCCCGAGATCTGGTGCTGGGCGTAGGCCAGAGCGTTACGAAAAAGTTGATGATTTTCGGCTCCCTTCTGGTTGGCGGTGCGGCGATCATACCAATCCTCCCCACTTGGCCTCGGCTCGCGCCGGAACTCGGAAGATCAAGTCGGTAGACTTCTGACCGCACCTCCCTCACCCGGAGAATGCCCGAATGCTCCAAGGCATCAAGAATTTCTTCAGCTCCTCGATGGCCCTGCCCGCGGAAGATGTGGCACCGGCGGGCGCAAGAGACATCCGGCTCGCGGCGTGTGCGCTCCTCCTCGAGCTGGCGTATGCGGACGACGAGTACACGGATGACGAGCGTCAGCACCTGGAGTCTGCCGTGCGGCGCCAGTTCGGACTCGATTCTTCGGAGGCGGAACAGCTCCTGGCGTTGGCGCAGCAGGAGCGGGAAGAGGCTGTGGACCTCTGGCAGTTCACCAACCTGATCGCCGAGAACTACTCGACCGGACAGAAGATGGTGCTCGCGGAGATCATGTGGGGCCTGGTGTACTCCGACGGCGATCTGGCAAGCAAGGAGGACTACCTGATGCGGAAGATATCGAACCTCCTCCGTCTGGAACCGGGTTACCTCGCGGAAGCCCGCCGGCGCTATAGAGATGAAGCCTGATCGGTTGCGGGGGGCTCTTCTTCCCGGGGGTGACACCGGGATCGGAGAGCCGCATATTTCCCGGGAAAGTATGACCCACTCGAACGACACCTGACCATGCGCGACCTCGTCCCCGGCGGCTATCTCTTCACCCACGCGGTCTTCTGGAGCGTTGTGGCGATGGTGGCGGTTGGCACGAACGCCGTGGCCATCATTCTGTCGATCGGACTGGGCCTGCTGGTCATCGAGTCGTTGACGCAGCGGTAGGCTGGCCCGGCGTAGACGTCGAGTGGGCGCCCCCGCGTACGGGGGCGCCTTTTTGTTTTCGTGTGATTCCAACGCTCCTGACTGATCCATGACCGTTCTCTATCTGATTCTTACGGGTCTGATCGGCCTCGGAATCGGTCTCTGGTTCGGTATGCCGGGCCGATATACCCAGAGTCCGGACGAGATCGAGAACATCATGCAGACCGGAGTAGGGCGGCGAGGCCGACGGAAGAAGGCGTTTACCCCCCTTGCGTGGATGCAGAGGCGGGCGAGTGCAAAGGACACCGCATCGCGAGGTCGGCGTCAGGGGCGTGGGCGCGGTGGGTTCCAGTTGAATGCTCCGGACGAGCGGGACGTGTAGGCCAGGTAGTTTCATCGGGATGCTCCTCTCTTGAAGGAGCACTCTGTACCGTCCAAGTCGTGCCTCCCAGAGCCCCTTTACACGTGACCTCCAAACCCATGTCGATGCCTGCTCGCTCCCCACGCCTCCTGATCACGCTGCTGGCCGTGCTGGGTGTGGCCGCCTGTGCGGAGACGACTGCGGCTCCGGTACTGGCCGAACCAGAGGAGTTGATCGGGATCTGGCGATCCACGGTGCCCGGGGTCTCGGAAACAACGTTCGAATTCGAGGACGGCCAGGCGTTCAACGCCGTGTACGCCGACTATGTGGACCGCCAGTGCACGACCGAGAGCGGGAGTTGGAGCGTGACCGGGAGCGTGCTGACCCTGAATGCCACAGAGCGGAATGGTCAACTCGTCTCGAGTTCACCGGAGTCCGTCGTGTACGAGCGATCAGGTAACATCGTCACGATTTCGGCGCCGGCCGCATCTGAGGGCACGTACGGCCGTGCGTCCTCCCTGCCGATCTGTGCCGATTATGGCTGGATGAGCATGGTCATGTTCGCCGAGATCGACGGGGTGCTCACCGACTTGAGCTGGCGCGGCCTGTTCGAGCCCAATCTCGGCTCCGGCCTCTCCGACGGCTTCGTCAGCATCGCCGGATACCATGATCCCGACGGTGCAGGGCTCGACCCGACCTGTGCGACGTGCGCGCTCCTGACGATCGATCTCTTCCATGAACTCGGCGTCGCGCTCACCCCGGGCACATACCCCGTCGAAACGTTCGGGCCGACAGGCCTTCGTTCGGAGGCGCAATACTGGCCCTCGTACGCGAACACCTCCACATCGTTTGGCACCAATGATTCCGATCCGACTCTGCAACCCTGGTCCGGTCAGGTGCTGGTCACGACGATGACCGAGTTTGTGGCGGAGGGCAATTTCGAGTTCGCACTGTATGACGCGACGGGAACCGGGCCACCCTACCCGTCCGTCACGATCACCAACGGGTCGTTCCGGTTGTCCTTCGATTGAGCCGTCGCGTCAGCGCATCGCCGCATCCACCGCAACCATCATCAGCCCGATGATGGCACCCAGCAGGTAGCCGAGCCGCACGATCAGCCGCAGTTCGCGGTCGGTCACCTTCCGCACGATTTCTTCCATGCGGGCGGTGGGGAAGTGGAGGACTTTCTCCTCCACGCGTCGGGCGACATCGATGCGCTCGACGACGGCCGGGACCTGGGTCTGGAGCCAGTCCCAGATCGGGTCGCCCATCGCGGCTTCGATCCGTTCGGGGCCGTCTTCCGGGAACCAGCGTGCCGGAATGCCGATTGGGCGCTCCAGCATTCTGTTGACCATCCGCTGCGCGCCCGTCTCGACGGAGCGGCGTGCGATGTCCGTTCGGGCCGCGACCACCAGGAAGTCGGCGATCTTCTCGGTGGGGACACGTTCCAGGACGTCGCCCCACGTGCGGGCGCTGGCCTTCTCCAGCCCCTCGTGAAGCTTCTCGACCAGGAATTCGCGCGTGGCGGGGTCACGGGCCATGCCGACCACCCATCCGGTAAGCGTCTCCCTCGCTTCCATCATGGTCGGGTCGTCGGCGTCGCCGAGTACGTCGTTCACCGGACGGCGAAGGAAGTCGATGATCGCCTGGTTTACACCCCGTGCGATGGCCTCCTGAACGGCCGGGTCTCTCAGGATTTCCGAGAGACGTTCGGCGCCTTCTTCCTGGATGGTATCGAGGACCTTGTCGACCGTGTCCTCGGTCATCACGACCCGAGCGACCACGCGCTGATGGAACTTCAAGTCGCTCAGGAAGCGCTGGAACAGTTCCTGGATGGTCGCCTCGAATTTCTCTCGGGTTGCGGGATCGTCGAGCAGCAAACCGAGTCGCTCGGCTGCGAGCGGCAGGTAGTCCGCGATCGCTTTCTCGAGAGAGCCAACCAGGCCCAACGGCAGGATCTCCTCGAAGTTGCGACCTGGTTCGAGGAGCGTCCGGGAAGCCCGTTCGATGTAGTCCGAGACGGCGGCGGAGAAGTCATCGCTTTCGACGACACCCTGGAGCCAGTCCTCGACCGCGCTCCCCACGGCGTCGCCACGCGCAGGCGTAAGGATGCCGGCGATGGGTTCGTCGGCGATCGCGCTGACCAGATCGTCTGCCCGCCTGAGCATTGAGTCCTCGAACCCTTCCGACTCGACGAAGCCGTACAGTTGGTCGAGTCCTCGCTTGAGTGCGTCCTCGATCAGTGCATCGATATCCGGCGCCACCGCATCTGGAATGAGCTGTCGAAGAGACCCGCGCTCCGTGCGCAGCACTTGGTCCAGGAAGGCTGCGAGCCGCTGGTCGAACGCGTCCCGAAATTCGACGTTGGCGAACGTGGTGGTCAGGTCCTCGGAAGTGAGGAGCCGATTGCCGACCGTGCGCCCGATTGCGGCCGCGAGCCTCGGTTGGTTCTTCGGGACCGCGCCATGTAGAAACTTGATCTTCCACCGACCGAACAGTTTGGGCGGGTGGTACGGATGGAAGAGCATCCAGACCGCGATGGTGTTCGTGAGCCCCCCGGCGAGTGCACCAAAACAGACTTTCACGAGGGCGAGAACGAGTTCCTGGTTCATGATCTCACCGCCGCTCGTGAACGAGCAGGCCGCGGACACCGTACGTGTCCTCTCCGACGGCAACGTCTCCGATCACCTCGAAGAGCGCCCGGACCGGGAGCAGCGGTCCTGCACCCTCGCCCGGCTGCATTTCGGCCGAAATAGCCTCGAGGCGGCCTTCGATCGACCCGTCGGGCGACCAGACATGCCACTCGACGGGCACGTCCCGGCGGGCGGGGGGAAATGCTTCGGTCCGCTCCCAGTCCACACGGACTTCGGGCCATTGCATCCGGTCCTCTTCGTGGACACCCCACGCGCGGTAAAGCGGCGGTATGTCGCCGCCGTACTCGGAGTCGCCTGCCAGTACGAAGTGCGCGGAATCTCCGGAGAGGAGAAATGCCCAGTCGCCGCTCGGAGGAAGGGGGCCGGCCGATGCACGAGCCATATCCAGGATCATGCCGTCGATCCGCTGATCGAGGAGATAAGCCGAGCCAGAGAGCACCTGGTACGTATCGCCACGTGCGCCCGTCCACGGTGGATTCGCATCACCCAGCACCAGCTCGAGGGAGCGCGCGCCCTCTTCGTAGAGAATCCCGTCGATGACGTCGTCACTGCGTACGAAGAGTTGAAGCCCCAGATGCGGCACCAGTCGCGTCGGAGCACGCGTCGGGCCCGTTGTCCACTGTTCGTCGTAAAAGCCGTCCCAAACACCACCGCGTGCCAGCCAGCCTTGAGCTTCCCGCATCACGGTGTCGCGGTGGTCGACGGTCTGCATCAGCCATGGCACGATGAACACGCTGTCCGCAGCGACGGACGCGAACACGAAGTTCCGTTCGTAGAAACGCCGGTCCAGGTTTCCGTTGTCCGTGACGGTGGGTCCCTCGGCAGGGCTCTGTGGGACAGACCGCTCCGCATCCATACACGCGAGTGTCGCGTTCAGGGTCATGAAGCTGACGAGCCAGGCTCCGGCATGGCGACGCATCATGCCGTTTCCCGATAGTCCGGGTGCTGTGTCGGATCGAGGATCTGCCCGGGTCGGGCGGAAAGCTCGCGATCGAGAGCGTGCACGAAGCGGCCGATCAATCGCTTGCTTCGGCCCCAGTCGCCCTTTTCACCCCGAGACACCGCCACGACATCGACGCGTGTCTGACCGAGTTGGTCCAGGCCGATCTGGACGTGCACGTCGGTCTCCGACCCGATGAGCGGCGTCTTGGCGAGCGCCTCGATCACCCCGCGCTGGTCGTCCGCTCGGCCGATACTCCAGCCGATCAGGCCACCTCCAGAGACGCGCATGGCGGCCTGCCACACGGCTTCGAAGGGGATGGTGTACGTGCGGCCACGAAGCCGGGGATCGTCCGATCGCTCGTCCGTGTTCGCCTGCTTCTCGTACAGCTTGTCGAGCAGGCCGCTCAACCAGATGTCTCCGGTCCGATGGCGAAACGGATCGACACGGTGGCTGTGACGGTCTGGTCGCCTGCCTCGATCGGTGTATCGGCTGCGCGCATGCTCAGGGCTTCGGCCTGATACGGCACCGGTCCGGGTCGGGACGCCCCTCCGGAAACCTCCAGAGGCTTGCCGAGTCTGTAGCCGAGGGACTCTGCGATGACCTGCGCTTCGGAGCGTGCGGTGCGCACGGCCAGGGCCATTGCCTGGGCCCGGGCTGGACCTGTCTCTGACGCGAAGAAGTTGATGCCCGCGACGCGGTTCGCCCCGGAGGCGATCGCACGATCGACTACGCGCCCCACGGCGGTCACGTCGGATACGGTCGCACGAACGTTGTTCAGCGACACATACCCCACGACTTCGCGGACCCTCTGGTTCGGAACGTTCGAGTGCTCGGGTCTCAGAGAATACCCGTGGGTCGCGAGTTCGAGACCGTCGAAGTCGACGTCCCGAAGCGCGTTCAGTACCACGTCCATCACCTCAGCGTTCGCTTCGGACGCTTCCCCCGCGGTGCGCCCGCGAGCCTCGACCGCGAAGGTCACGGACGCCCGATCCGGCTCGACCTGGACGCTACCCGTGCCACTCACCTGAATCCAACCCGGAGCTGTGGCCGGTGTTTCCTGGTGCAGACGCTCCGACGGGATCTCGTGCGCCTGGAAACGCGTCAGCGATTCGTCGGCGGGTGGTGCGGGCTGGCCACCGGCACTCGGCCCGGCGCAGGCACTCAATACGACGCCGAGCAGGATCGGCTTGCTGATTCCGTTCATGAGCCTCGGGTGAATGAAGGAGTGACGGTCACGCGATCCAACCACATCGCGAACGGAGCTGTTACGGACGTTCCGCGGATCGGGTTATAGTGTGGCGCGCTCGACCAACCCCCGCCACACAAACGTGAGAGACGATGAAAGCGGTCATCCCACTTGCCGGGAAAGGTACCCGTCTTCGCCCCCACACCCATCATACGCCCAAGCCGCTCCTGAAGGTCGCTGGCAAGCCGGTCCTGGCTTTCATCCTCGACGATCTGGTCGCGCTGGGTGTGACCGAGGTGGTGTTCATCGTCGGTCACCTGCGGGACACGATGCAGACCTGGATCGAGACCGAATATCCGCAAATCACGGGCCATTACGTACTGCAGGAGGTCCAGGACGGAACCGCCGGCGCAATCGCTCTGGCCGAGCCGTACGTCGACGAGGACGTGCTGATCATCTTCGCCGACGCGGTACTGGAGGTGGATTACGGCCTTACCAGGACCCTGGGCTCCGAGTACGCCGCCGTTCTCTGGGCCAAAGAGGTCGAGGACTACCAGCGCTTCGGGGTCATCGTCACGCACGAGGACGGAACGATGAAGCAGATCGTCGAGAAGCCGTCCGAGCCGGTCTCGAAACTCGCGAACATCGGCCTCTACTATATCCGCGATCACGAGCTCCTGTTCGAGGGCGTGCGGCACACCCTTTCCGTCGGTCCCGGGCCGTCGGGTGAGTATTTCCTGACCGACGCCTTCCAGTACATGGTCGACCAGGGGGCCAAGCTGATCACGGCGCCGGTCGACGGCTGGTGGGACGCGGGCAAGCCCGAGACGCTCTTCGAGACGAATGGCCACCTGCTCGAGACTGGGCGCGGCGGGGTCGACCCGGACGCGACCGTGGAGGGCGCCGAGATCATCGAGCCCGTGCGGATCGAGCCCGGCGTTGTGGTCCGGGGTGGGCGCATCGGCCCGAACGTCACGCTCGAGGCCGAAACGGTCGTTCAGGACTCAGAGCTGAAGGACTGCGTGGTCGGACCCCAGGCGCGTCTGGAGCGCGTGAGGCTTCACGACTCGATGGTCGGTGGAAACGCGGACGTGCGAGACGTCACGGGAAGCATGCGGGTCACCGATCACTCAGTGGTGCACGGAGAGAGCTAGGAGCCGCGGCACCTGTGGGTCGTCTGCCTCATCGGAGGGATGGGCGACTCCAGGTGCTCTACTTCCCCGGGGCCACCCCTGCGTAGAGGAGGACGGTGTGCAGGGCCCGGATGGTCCCGTCCGGGCCGTCCACGTTGCGGTACCACTCGTCCGTCGTGTGAGCGAGCCCGGCATCTCCGCCGCACCCGAGCGTCAGCGCAGGAATCCCCATGGCCATCGGGACGTTGGCGTCCGTGCTCGATAGAGCGAGCTGGGGCATACGTCCGCGTTGCCGCGTCGCCTCGAGTGCCGCCTGAACCAGAGGCTCGTCTTCGTCGGTCTCGCCGCCGGGGCGGTCTCCCACGACCTCGATCGTCGCGTGGAGGCCTGGCTCTCGCGCGACCTCTGCCTCGACCGCGGCGCGGATCTGCGCCTGGAGATCGTCGAGGTGCTCACCCACCGACGAGCGCGTATCGATCTCCAGCCAACACTGCTGTGGTATCGCGTTGATGCTCTTTCCGCCGCCGGTGCGTGCGAGGGTCAGCGTCGCGCGCGGCTGCGTGCTGAGCGGGAGAGCTGTGAGTCGCGCGCCGATCCGGTTCAGCGTATGCAGAGGATTCGGCGTTCCCCAGTCGACCCATGAATGACCACCGGGACCCCGGACGGTGATCCGGTAACGCCGGGAGCCGAGGCCGTTCACGACGATCCGGTCGAGACCGGCTCCGTCCAGTGAGATGAAGGCGGAGGCCCCGGAACCCTCACCGCCACTTCGGAAGAGGTGCTTCACGCCACGCAGGTCACCCATGCCTTCTTCGCCGACGGTCCCGACGAAGAGCAGAGGGCGGATCGTGTGCAGGCCGGAGGCCTGCAGGGCACGTGCTACCGCCATCAGGCAGGCCAGACCGCGCGCATCGTCTGAGATGCCTGCTCCCGTCAGCAGGTCGCCTTCCCGGGTTACCGAGACGTCGGTCCCTTCCTGGAAGACAGTGTCCAGATGTGCGGAGACGACCAGCGCGCCCCCCTCCGATCCGCCCGGGCCGACACCCAGCACGTTCCCGACTTCGTCGGCACGCACGTCGAGCAGCCCCGCCGAGGTGAAGAGCTCCGCCAATCGGAGGCCTCGCTGTCGCTCCTGAAACGGCGGGGCGGGGATTTCGGAGAGCTCGATCTGTGTCTTGATCGTCGTCTCGTCGGTCTCCACGAGGTACTCGAATGCCCGCTGAATGCGGGGGTCTGGTGCGGAGGAGGAGGGGAAGTCTTTCACAGCAGGATCGTCAATTCGAAGCAGGTGTCACGGCGACGCACACTGAGTTACGAGCGCGTTACAAACGATGCGTATTGGCGTTACGAAGCCCGGCTATCCTCGGCCCATGAGAATTGTAACGAACGCTTCCGTCTTCGCTGCGGGGCTTCGGATCTATCGCAGTTCAGCGACACAGGGACAACATGGATCGGGTCACACGCTACTTCCCACGCCTCCTCGCTCTTCTCGCCCTCTGTACCACGAGCGTAGTCGCGCAGGAGACCGGCACCATCGTCGGTACCGTCAAGGATGCCACCACGGCCGAGAGCCTGTCGGGCGCCCAGGTCTTCGTCAACAACGGTGTCGTTGGCGCCCTTTCGGACTTGAACGGTCGCTTCGTGATCGCACGGGTGCCCGCTGCGGTCGTCTCCGTCACGGCCCAGATGATCGGGTACGGCACGAAGACGGTCACCGAGATCACGGTGAACCCGGGTGAAGTCATCACACTCGACATCACGCTGACCGAGTCGGCGGTCGAGCTCGAGGAGATCGTCATCACCGCGACCCGGGAGCGCGGAAGCCAAGCCTTTATTCTCGATGAACGGAGGACGTCCGAGGCGCTGGTCGAGGGTATCGGCGCGGCCGAGATCGCGGCCCGTCCGGCTTCGGATGCTGCGGACGTAGCACAGCGCCTCACGGGCGTCACGGTTTCCGAGGGCAAGTACGTCTTCGTCCGCGGCCTCGGTGAGCGGTACTCACAGACGTCGTTGAATGGCTCCTCGCTTCCGAGCCCCGAGCCGGAACGCGAAGTCGTCCCGCTCGACCTTTTCCCGTCCGGCTTCCTGGAGAGCCTCCAGACACAGAAGTCGTACACGCCGGACCTGCCGGCCGACTTCTCCGGTGGCTCGGTCCAGATCCAGACGAAGGACTTCCCCAACGAGTTTACGGTAACCGCCGGTGTAGGGACGAGCTTCAACTCGAACAGCCAGTTCCAGAACAACTTCATCGCCTACCCGACGGGTGGGATGAACTTCCTGGGCTTCAATGACGGCTCCCGCGACGAGCCGGCCAGCGTTATTCAGACGATGGGTCCGGTCACGACCGGGAACCGTCTTCCGGCGGACGACGCGACGCGCCTCCGCATCGGTGAGGAGCTTCGTTCCTCGGCTCAGTCATTTGGCCCGGACCTTCAGGATACGCCGCTGAACCGGAGTTTCAACCTGGGCATCGGCGGGCGAAATGGCCTCTTCGACGACGGCGAGATGGGGTACTTCATCGCCGGTCAGTACAGCAGCAATTACACACTCCAGCCGAGTGAGCTCGAGCGGAAGTGGCGCGTGTCGGCCTTCGATCCGGCGGTCGAGCCGGAGGATCGTCAGCCGAACGTGGACTACAACTTCACGCGCGGCACGCGGGCGGTTTCCTGGGGCACGATCGGCAACTTCACCATCAAGCCGACGGCCACGCAGAAGATCAGTCTCAAGACGACGGTGAACGTCAACGCCGACGACGAAGGCCGCACGTACACTGGGGACAACCGTGAGGACATCGGTGCGCTGGTCCGCTCCGAGCGTAGCCGCTTCGTCTCTCGCGTCATGCTCTGGAGCCAGCTCTCGGGTGAGCACCAACTCTTCGCTGATTCTCGCCTGGAGTGGCGGGCGACCGCCGCTCGAGCGACACGGGACGAGCCGATGCTCCGTGAGACTCTCTATATCGCGGACACCCCGGATGAGCAGTACACGCTGTTTCCGGATGCCGGCTCGGGCGCCTACTTCTGGAGTGAACTCGACGACGACGACGTCAGCGGGGCTGTCGACTGGCTGCTCCCGTTCGAGCTCTTCTCGAACGACGCGTCGATCAAGGTCGGCGGTATGTACCGTCAACGGGCGCGTGACTTCGCGTCGCGCCGATTCCTCTGGGACTTCCTCGAGAACACGATCGACGATCTCGATGAATCGCTCGCGGATGGTACGGTCACGACGTCAGCGCGACGCCCGGGTCAGTTCGCACTCGGTGACATCGTCGAGCCGGGCAACCTCTACGACGCCTCGGATGAGCGGATGGCCGGGTACGCCATGCTCGACCTCCAGCCGACCGACCGCCTGCAGGCGATTCTCGGCGCTCGAGTCGAGACGTACGACCTCGCGCTGAATTCGCGCGGCGACAACCTGCAAAGCATCGACCAGACGGACATTGCCCCGTCTCTGAACCTGATCTACACGGCGAGCGACCGCGTGAAGGTCCGCGCCGCGGCTAGCCGCACGCTGGACCGCCCCGAGTTCCGTGAGCTGGCTCCGTTCCAGTTCACCGAAGCCGCCTCGCTCCGTCAGCTCTTCGGTAACCCGAATCTGACCCCGGCCGAGATCGTCAGCACGGACCTTCGGGTCGACTTCTTCCCGGCGCCCGGTGAGCTCTTCTCTCTCGGGGGCTTCTACAAGATGCTTGACGAGCCGATCGAACAGGTCTTCATCGCGGCCGCGTCGACGGCGTACTCGTTCCAGAACGCCGACGAGGCGACGATCCTCGGAATCGAGGCGGACGCCCAGTTCGGTCTCGGCCGACTCACCCGGGCCCTCGAGTTCTTCTCGGCATCCGCGAACTACTCTTGGATTCACTCGGACGTCACGGTCCGGGCCGGCTCGATTTTCGAGCCCACCAACATGACGCGCCCCCTTGAAGGCCAGGCGAGCTACGTGCTCAATGCGGGCCTCAACTGGAACAACATGAATGGCGTCGAAGCGGGCCTCTTTTACAACCGCTTTGGTGAGCGTCTTACGGCCGCAGGCGGAAGCGGCGTACCCGATCTCTTCGAACAGCCCCGCAACTCCCTCGACGCCTCCATCGGCTTCCCGCTGACCGGCGGGGCGAAGGCCCGGGTGCGTGCCACGAACCTGCTCGACACCGACTACCGGTTCATCCAGTCCGCGAACGGCATCACCCACATCCAGCGCCTCTTCAATACCGGCCGAACCGTCTCGGTCGGGATTTCCTGGGAATACTGATTCCCGCTCAACAACAAATCTCCTCGGAGAAATCGAAAAGATGAATCATTCTCGTGTTCGTAGAGTCGCGTTAGCGCTCTTCCTCCCATTCGCGCTCGTCGCCTGCGAGGACGATGGGGGCAACAACGGCGGTACCGGGGTTCTGGTTCCGGGTGCGCCAGCGGGTGTTCAGGCCGTAGCGAACGGTACGAACGTTACGGTCTCGTTCACGGCCGGTGCCAATGCGGCTTCGCATCGGGTAGTTCTCTCGACGACCGGCGAGGCTGATCGTACCGCGACGACGACTGAGAGCTCAGTCCAGTTCACGGATCTCACGCTCAGCACCACATACGCGGCCACCGTTTTCGCGGTGAACTCCGCGGGTGAGGCGGCCGCTCCGGCTGTGACGGTCACGATCGACGATCCGGTTGAGACCTTCGTCGAAGTCACTGCGAACATCCTCACCGACGTGACGTGGACGTCCGACAAGGTCTGGGTGATCACGCGTCCGATCTTCGTCGGTGTCGACTGCGGTACCGATGGTACGGCGGCGGGCTGCGTCGAAGCGACGTTGACGGTCGAGCCGGGCACGACGGTCGTCGGCAGCACCGATCTGCCGCAGGGTGTCCGTGGTGCCTACCTGGTGGTCAACCGCGGGTCGAAGATCATCGCCGACGCCACGCAGGCGGATCGTGCACCGACTGAGGCCGAGACGATTGTCTTCACTTCGGACAAGCCGAAGGGACAGCGCGCTCGTGGTGACTGGGGCGGTATCATCATCAACGGCCGCGCCCAGACGAATGCGGGCGCCGAGGCTGAGGGTGAGGGTGACTCCGGACTGTTCGGCGGCAACCTCGACACGGACAACTCGGGCGTTCTGCGTGGCGTGCGGATCGAGTTCGCCGGAGACGACGTGACCCCGACTGACCAGCTCAATGGCCTCGCCCTCCAGGGCGTGGGTTCGGGAACGACGATCTCATACCTGCAGATCCACTACAACGTGGATGACGGCATCGAGCCCTTCGGCGGAACGGTGTCCGTCGATCACATGGTGGTTACTGGTATCGGCGACGATTCCGTCGACGGCACGGACGGGTACCGCGGCTTTATGCAGTTCATCGTCGGTCAGCAGCGTGGAGACGCGGCCGACAACGGCATGGAACTCTCGAACGACGGTGAGGATGCCGATCGTTCGCCGAAGTCCACGGCCGTGATCGCGAATGCGACGATGGTCGGTGCTGGCTTCGGGTCCGGCGAGAACACGCTCTCGACGTTCAACGGTGACCGCGGCGTCCAGTTCCGTGAAGGTTCGCACTACCGAGTCTATAACTCGATCTTCACGGGCTTCGGTGACGCGGGATTCTGCGTCGAGAACGCCGGTACGGTAACGGCAGCCAACGCCCGCCTCGGTGGGGCGACGGATCCGCAGACTACGCTCTCCATCGAGGGTTCGGTGGTCTGGAACAACGCTGTGGCCGATGGCGGTGATGACAACTTCGAGGGATGCTCCGGCTACTCGACCGAGGAGAACAAGACGTTCTTCGAGACGGCTGGCTTCAACAACGTCGTGGCCGACCCGCTTCTCCGGACGGGGTACGACGACATCGGTACCATGATGTCGCCTCCGGACATCGTCGCGAGTGAACTCCCGGCCGGTTACACGCCGTTCGATCTTACGTCGGTGACGCTTGATGACGTGAATCTGTTCGCTCCCGCGGACGGTCGTACGCTCGTCGACACCGACTACCCGGGTGCGGTCGCGCCAGGTACGGCGCTCGACCAGGCGTGGTTTTACGGATGGACCGTTTGGACCGAAGACGGTGCCGACTCCCGCGCCAACCAGGCCGGAAGCTGAGAAGTAGACGGGATCCACTGATGGCCGAGGGGGTGCGGCTCGCCGCACCTCCTCATCCCCGTTATCTGAGAAGAACCATGTATCAGAAGCCGTCCAGCGATCGGATCGGAACGAGCCTGAGTGGACTCGTCGCGCTACTTGCCGCGGCTCTCGCGATTGCTGGCTGCGGAGGGAATGCGTTTCCGCTCTCCAACACCTACCGGACTCCGGAAGCCCTGATCGAAGCCGCTCTTGTTGCGGTCGAGGCCGAGGATGGGGAAGCGCTTCGCGCACTTCTCGTCTCGCAAGAGGAATTCGAGCAGTACGTGTGGCCGGTCCTGCCCGATCGGAACAACACGCAGTTGGAGTTCTTCTGGGGCACGATGGCAATGAACACGCGGAAGGGCGTGCGCCAGCTCGAACACAACTACGGAGGGATTCCGATCGAGATCGTTTCGATCGAAATGCCGCCTGAAGAAGAGCTCGAGTCCTACGAGAATTTCACCTTCCACGTCGGCGTGAACGTGGTCGTGCGTCGGCTGGATACGGGGGAAGAGGGTGGGCTGCCGTCTTTTGACGGCCTGCTGGAATACGGCGGGCGGTGGAAGCTTCTCAACTACGACGAGTTGTAGGCTTGCGCACTCCGATTCCTGCCGCGGTCGGCCCTCGTGCCCCGACGTTCCCTTGCGTTGTCCCTATCTTACGGGGACGATTTTCGAGCACTGAGGCAGGGGACGGACGGAATGGACGAACGCTCGCTCATCTACGACTGGAACGATGCGGTACCCTACTTCGATTGGGGGTCGCTCGACTCGGTCCAGCTGGACGACGAGACGTTGCGGGACGGACTCCAGAATCCGTCGGTGGTGGATCCGCCGATCGACGAGAAGGTTCGTCTTCTGCACCTCATGGATCAGCTCGGGATCCACACGGCGAACATCGGACTTCCCGGGGCTGGTCCGAGGGTGGTCGAGGCCGTCACCGCGCTCGCTCAGGAAATTGTCGACTCGAAGCTTTCGATCGACGCGAACTGTGCCGCCCGCACGGTGGTGGCGGACGTTCAGCCCATCGTCGACATCAGCCAGAAGGTGGGGATCCCCATCGAGGCCTGCACCTTCATCGGCAGCTCACCCATTCGGCAGTACGCCGAGGACTGGACGCTGTCGAAGATGCTCCGCGTCACCGAGGAGGCCGTGACCTTCGCTGTACGCGAAGGTATTCCGGTGATGATGGTGACCGAGGATACGACACGGGCGCAGCCCGACGTTCTGAAAGAGCTCTATGGCAAGGCCATCGAATGGGGTGCGAAGCGCCTCTGTATCGCCGACACGGTGGGACACGCGACGCCGGCGGGAGCGAAGGCTCTCGTTCGTTTCGTGATCGAGGAGATCGTCGAGCCATCCGGAGAGAATGTGGAAGTGGACTGGCACGGGCATCGCGATCGGGGTTTCGGGCTGGCGAATACGCTTGCCGCGATCGAGGCCGGGGCGACGCGGGTGCACGGCACGGCGCTGGGAATCGGGGAGCGCTCCGGCAACACCGAGATGGACCTTCTTCTGGTGAACCTGGCGCTGCTCGGTGTGCACCAGGCCGATCTGACGATGCTGCCGGAGTACTGCGAACTGGTGGCGGAAGCGTGCCAGATTCCGCTGGTGCACTCGTATCCGGTGGTCGGGGCGGACGCCTTCCGTACTGGAACGGGCGTGCACGCTGCGGCCATCGTGAAGGCACACGCGAAGGGCGACGACTGGTTGGCGGATCGGATTTACTCGTCGATCCCGGCCTCCATGGTGGGACGCCGGCAGGTCATCGAAATCGGGCCGATGTCCGGCCTGTCGAACGTGAAGTTTTGGCTCCGTGCGAACGGGTACGATCCGGGCGACGAGGAGCTGTGCGAGCGCATCTTCCGCGCCGCCAAGAAGACGGATCGCACACTTACCGAAGGAGAGCTGGACGCCCTCTGCAAGTCGGTCTGATCGCCCGCATTCGTGCGCGGTCACCGATCGCGCGGTGGGCGGTGAAGCGTCGATAAGAATGCTGGCACGGGAAATTATGGAAGCGTCGAACACGAATTCGGTCCCTCGCGTCCTCGTTGTGGAAGACGAGCCGGACATTGCGGCGTTGATCGCGTATCAGCTGACCCGGGAGGGATTCCGGGTAGAAACCACCGGGACCGGCCCGGAGGCTCTCGATGCCGTGGGCCGGGAGGTGCCGGATCTGATCGTGCTCGATCGTATGCTGCCTGGGCTGAGTGGCGACGATGTGCTCGTTCGGCTCAAGTCCGAACCGGCCACGATGAATGTCCCCATCCTCATGCTCACAGCGAAACGCGAGCAGGAGGATCGGATCGAGGGTCTCGAACTCGGTGCTGACGACTACCTCACCAAGCCATTCTCTCCGAGAGAGCTCGTGCTGCGCGCACAGGCGATCCTGCGACGCGTTCAGGAAACAGGGACGGTGTCTGGAGGGCGCGTTCTCCGAGCCGGTCCGATCCGCCTCGATGCCGAGTCGCACCGAGCGTCGATCTCTGGTGAGGAGCTAGCGCTCACTCCGACCGAATTTCGCCTTCTGCAGGCTCTCATCGAGCGACGTGGTCGGACACAAAGCCGCACGCAGCTCCTCGAAAAGGCGTGGTCCGTAGAATCTGGTGTATCGGATCGCATCCAGACCCGCACGGTGGACATGCACGTCCGGCGCTTGCGCTCGAAGCTCGGTGAGGTCGGTGAATGGATTCAGACCGTTCGGGGCTTCGGATATCGCCTCAAGGTTCCCGAAGGCGCGGAGTAACAAGGCGCGGCCCGAGACCCGACGTGGGAGCGACTGGCGTGGGCAGCGATCTGCGCGCTGTCCGACTATACTGCTTTCCTTCGAAGGATCAGCGCGTGTGGGAACCAGGCACGGTAGCGAAGGAGCCGTATGAACGAAGAGATGAGCGGCGCGGTCGAGGCCTTGCTCGATCAGGTCGGTCAGGAGACTGAACCGAAAGCGCTGTTCGACGCTGCCAACCTGCGCGGCCAGGTCGCGATCGTAACCGGGGGATCGAGCGGTATCGGTCGAGCAGTTGCGCTCGAATTGGCTCGATGTGGCACTCATGTCGCGTTCTGCTTCCTCGACACTGGCGCGCAGTCGAGACTGGACGCTCAGGAGGCGGCCCGTCGAATCCGTGACATGGAGGTGAAGGTCTTCTTCCGTTCGTGCGACGTCCGAGACAGCAAGGAGGTGAAGTCCTTCGTGGATGACGTCCAGGAGGAGCTGGGTGGTGTCCAAATCCTCGTGAACAACGCCGGGATTGGGGCCGACGGAGCCATTTGGCGCATGGAGGACCACGAGTGGGAGGCCGTGCTGCGAACGAATCTCGATGGAGCTTTCTACTTCACCAGAGCCGTCGCTCCGCTCATGCGTGCGCAAGAGCACGGGAAAATCGTGAACATTACCTCCGTGCACGGAATCCGATCAGAGTTCGGGATCTCCAACTATGCTTCGTCCAAGGCGGGACTGATCGGACTGACTCAGAGCACGGCGGTAGAGTTGGGTTCACGAAATATCAACGTAAATGCGGTCGCTCCCGGCTATATCCGCACGACTCGGCTCACGGACGGAGTTCCTTCCGAGATTCTCGATCGGGCCCGGGAACGAGCGGTGCTCGGCCGTCTCGGTGACCCGCAGGACGTGGCCGGTGTGGTTCTCTTCCTGTGCTCCGAATCCGCTCGGCATATCACCGGGGCGGTGATTCCCGTCGACGCAGGCTACCTGCTGTAGCGAGCCGGGCCAGCGAAATCGATGACTTGGCCGTCGTTTTTCCGTGCCACGTGTGTCGGGCGTTCCCAACAACCGTTTGCGCTCGAAGGGTGAGCTTCGCAAACTCCGCGCATGCAAACACTTCGACAGATCGCAGGCCTCATCGATGGCCTGAATGACAAGCTCGGCGTCGTGATTCGCTGGTTGGCACTTCTGATGGTGCTGACCGGTGCAGTAAGCGCAGTCGTGCGTTACTTCGCACGGTCACAGCAGTGGACGCTGAACCTCACGCCGGCGACCGAGGCGCAGTGGTATTTCTTCAGCGTCATCTTCCTGTTGGGAGCGGCCTACGGGTTGAATCACGACGTGCACGTCCGAGTCGACGTCATGTACGAGCGTATGAGCGCTAAGGTTCGGGCGCTCATCGATATGGTCGGGACGATCCTCTTCCTGATCCCGTTTTCGATCCTGATGCTGTACGTCTCGTTTCCGGCCGTCCGTGTGTCCTGGGAGATCAAGGAGATGTCACCGGACCCCGGCGGGTTACCGAGATATCCCATCAAGGCGCTGATCCTGGTCTCCTTCACGCTCCTGTTGCTCCAGGCGTTCAGCCAGCTGGTCAAGCAGGCCGACGTTCTTCTGGGGAACGTATCTGAGCGGGTTCAACACGAAGTCAACCCGGAGGCCCATCGATGAGCCTTTGGGGACCTGCGATGTTCTTCGCCGTGCTGGCGATGATCTTCACCGGATATCCGGTTGCGTTCGCACTCGGTGGCACCGCGCTGATCTTTGCGCTGATCGGGTCGTTGGCAGGTGTCTTCGACATCCCGCTGCTCTTTGCGCTACCGGAGCGGACGTTCGGCACGATGTCGAATTTCACGCTCCTGGCGGTACCCTTCTTCATCTTCATGGGCACCGTACTCGAGAAGTCCAAGCTGGCCGAGCAGTTGCTCGAGACGATCGGGCTCCTGTTCGGTCGATTCCGGGGAGGACTGGCGATCGGAGTGATTTTCGTCGGCGCACTCCTCGCCGCCGCAACGGGCGTCGTCGGCGCGAGCGTGACGGCGATGGGGCTCATCTCGCTGCCGGTGATGCTGCGCAACGGCTACAAGGACGAGATCAGTCTCGGAACGATCGCCGCGGCCGGGACGTTGGGGCAGATCATTCCGCCTTCCATTGTGTTGATCGTTCTGGGCGACCAGATGGGTGTGCCCGTGGGTTCACTCTTTCGAGCCGCGCTGGTTCCGGGCCTGGTGCTCACCGGAGCGTACGCCGTGTACGTCGCGTTTCTCGCGTTCGCCAAGCCCGAGGTGGCTCCGGCGCTGCCGGAGGACATGCGGATCGAGGGCGCCGAGCTCGTCAAGCGCGTCGTGGTGTCCCTGCTGCCGCCGCTGGTCCTGATCGTGGTGGTGCTCGGAAGCATCTTCGCCGGAGTTGCGACGCCGACAGAGGCGGGAGCGCTCGGTTCGGTCGGGGCGATTCTGCTGGCGTTGGCGAACCGGTCGTTCTCGTTCGACGCCTTGAACAAAGCGATGGAGGAGACGAGCCGGCTCACGATCATGGTGATCTTCCTCCTGATCGGGTCGACGGCCTTCGCGCTGGTCTTCCGCGGCTTCGACGGTGATATCTGGATTGAGACGATGCTGACCGGGATCCCCGGCGGCGCGCTGGGCTTCCTGCTGGTCGTCAACATCGTCGTCTTCATTCTCGGCTTCTTCATCGACTTCTTCGAGATCGCCTTCATCATCGTGCCGTTGATCGTACCGGCGGCCGAGATCCTCGGGGTCGATCTGACCTGGCTCGGTATCGTGCTGGCCATGAACCTCCAGACGTCGTTTCTGACACCACCGTTCGGGTTCAGTCTGTTCTATCTCCGCGGTGTCACGCCGGGAGATATTCCGACGACGTCGATCTATCGCGGGGTCATCCCGTTCATTGTGATTCAGCTCATCGTACTCGCGGGTGTCATCTGGATGGCTGTCCCGAGGTAGTCGGGTGTCGCGTGGGGCCGTGGATGGCCTTGCGCGTCCAGTGTGACCGCTGCGGGCGGGTCGGACGTGTTTCCGGCCCGCCCGCGCTGCATCGCACAGCACGAAGCCACCCATGAGTCTGTGGGGCGGCGGACGGGGTGGACTCGTCGCGGCCGCCGCGACAGGTTGCCTCCCCATGGCGACGTACACCCCGGCTGACCCCGAACGGACCACCATCTGGACCGGTGGTCGGCGGAAGCTCGGCCGTGACCCGGTGCTCGGGCCCTGGGTGAAGAAGGTGGGAACGATCCGCGTTCCTGTACTGGACGACGACCCGTTCCCCTACCTCGCTCGAACCATCTGCTACCAGCAGCTGGCCGGTCGCGCCGCCCAGACGATCCATGGCCGGTTCGTGGATGCGGTGCAGGGGGAGGTTACGCCGGCCAAGATCCTTCGGGTGCGGGAGACCACATTGCGAAGAGCTGGGCTATCACGGGCCAAGCTCGCGGCCATCCGAGATCTCGCGTCGAAGATTCTCTCCGGTGAGGTCGAGGTGCACGATCTCGCCGATCAATCCAACGAAGAGGTGATCCGAAGACTGACCCGAGTTCGAGGCATCGGGGTCTGGACGGCTCAGATGTACCTCATGTTCCGGATGCATCGACCGGACATATGGCCGACCGGTGACCTCGGTGTCAGAAACGGGTATGCCAAGGCGCACGACCTCGAGCAGGTACCGACGGCGAGAGAGCTCGAGACGCTCGGGGACGGCTATCGACCGTGGCGAAGTGCCGCAGCCTTCTACTGCTGGCGAATCCTCGAGACGGAGCTCCCGTGAGTCCAGGCACTACATGACTCGATGATCGGCTGCCAGGTAAACCTGGATCTGATCCCGAGTTGTGATGGTCTGACGCTCTTTGGAAGGAAGCGGCGGATCGGATCGAAATCGGACCAGACGAACACGGCCCGCCCTCCGAACGGAGAGCGGGCCGCTGCGTTCACCGCTGAAGCGACGCAGTCTACACCCGATTGAACGCCGAGACCTGGTAGGCGAGCTCGTTGCCCTGCGCGTAGGACCACTGGGCATCGCGGAACGTCCGGTACGATTCGAAGACCTGGCGGAACGTCGCGTCCGCGGCGGCCTGCTCTTCCAGGTACGCGTTCGACTCACGCCAGGCCGCGTCCATGATGTCCTGCGGGTACTCGCGGACGACGACGCCGTGGTCGTTCACCAGCCGCTGCAGGGCCAGCGGGTTGGCGTGGTCATAGGCGGCCAGCCGATCGGCGAAGGTCTCGCCGCACACGGATTGCAGGATCTCCTGGTATGCGGGTGGCAGCTCGTTGTACGCGTCCATGCTGATGAGGAGGCCCATCGTCACGCCCGGTTCCCACCAGCCAGGGTAGTAGTAGTTCTTGGCGACCTGGTAGAAGCCGAGCTTCTCGTCGTCATACGGACCCACCCATTCGGTCGCGTCGATCGCACCGCGCTCCAGTGCCGGGTAGATCTCCGGGGCGCCGAGGTTCTGCACGGTGACGCCGAGGCGTGACATGATCTCTCCGCCGATTCCGGGAATACGGAAGCGCAGGCCAGCCATATCCGCGAGGCTTCCGACGGGCTCGCGGAACCAGCCGCCCATTTGCCCGCCCGTCGAGTTACACGGGAACGAGATCACACCGAAGTCGGCGTAGATCGAGTTCAGTAGCTCGAGGCCGCCGCCGTGCATCATCCATGCGTATTGCTGGCGCGTGCTGAGACCGAACGGGATCGCCGTATCGAAGGCGAGCGCGGGGTTCTTGCCGATGTAGTAGTAGCCCGGTGAGACACCGCACTGGACGGTCCCCTGCATCACCGCATCCATGACCTGGAGAGCGGGCACGATTTCGTTCGCCTGATACACACGGATCGTGAAGTTGCCCCCTGTGAGCTCTTCGACTCTGCGCGCGACGCGGACGCCGGCGCCGTGGAGCAGGTCGAGACTCTCCGGGAAGCTCGTCGCGAGACGCCAGCTCACGCGCGGCCCGCTGATGCCGGCTCCCCCCGTGGCCTGGGTCTCACTGCCGGTTTCTCCTCCTCCGCACGCGCTAAGCGCCGCGACGCCCGCGGCTCCCGTTCCGGCCTTCTTGATGAAGTCCCGTCTCTTGATGGTCATGTCTGCCCTGTGTCTGTCGTTCGGTCACCTGATCCAGCCGCACCGGTCTGGTGCCCGGCGCACGAAGGCGAATGAAGTAACCCACCCATCGGCCTTGGGCAATCGCTGTCTGGCGCGGACCGGCTCGGGGGCGAATACTTGCCGAGCTCATGTCCTTCTTCGACCGCTGTCCCGAGGCCCCGATGCGTCGTCTGGTATCGCACTCCATGTGCCTGTTCACCGTGCCTCTGCTGACTCTGCTCACCGCGTCCGTAGTCACGGCACCCATCTCCGGGCAGGCCCAGGAAACCGCGACGTCGAACGGCGGAATGGTCTCATCCCAGCAGTGGATCGCGAGTGAGGTAGGAGCCGACGTTCTCGCAGCAGGTGGGAATGCCGTGGACGCTGCGATCGCGACAGGATTCGCGCTGGCCGTGACGCACCCCACCGCGGGGAATATCGGGGGCGGTGGCTTCATGGTGATTCGCTTCCCCAACGGCCAGTCCACGACAATCGACTTTCGCGAGAAGGCACCGTTGGCGGCCCATCCCGAGATGTGGCTCGATGAGGACGGCGAGTACTCCTTCGAGGTTCACCACCGGAGCCACCGGGCAGTCGGCGTACCCGGAACCGTTGCGGGTTTCGACAAGGCGCATCGCCTCTACGGAGCCGCGGAGTGGCGTGAGCTGGTCGATCCGTCGGTAGACCTGGCCAAAGACGGGTTCGAGCTGAGTGAGGCACTCGCGGGATCCATTGCTCGGTTCTCGTCGGGGCGCGCCAGTCGATACGAGGCGACGGTTGCTGCGTTCACCAACGACGGCGCACCGTATAGCGCGGGGGACACCTGGAGACAGCCCGACCTCGGTCGGACGCTGGAGCGGATCCGCGATGATCGCTCGGATGGCTTTTACCGAGGTGTGACGGCCAGGCTGATCGCCGCGGAGATGCGACGGGGCGGCGGCCTCATCACCGAGGAGGATCTCGATCGGTACGAGGCTCGCGAGCGAACGCCCGTCAAAGGCACGTACCGTGGCTATGACGTTATTTCGATGCCGCCACCGAGTTCCGGTGGGGTCGCAATCGTCACTGCACTGAACATCCTCGAGGAGTACGATCTCAGCGCGATGGGGCACAACAGCGCGGAGTATGTGCATCACCTGGCGGAAGCGATGCGCAGAGCCTTCCGTGATCGCGCGACGTATCTTGCCGATGCCGACTTCGCCGACGTCCCAATCCATCGACTGACCAGTAAGGAGTATGCGGGGTGGCTCCGTCGTGATCTGGATTCGGAGCGTGCCTCGATCTCACACCCGTCGGACGTCGAGCAGCCGTACGAATCTCCCGAGACGACCCACTATTCGGTGGTCGACGGCGACGGAATGGCCGTGTCCGTCACGTACACGCTCGAGTCCGGTTACGGATCGGGCATCGTCGTTCCCGGCGGTGGGTTCCTGTTGAACAATGAGATGGGTGACTTTAACGCGGGACCCGGCCTGACGAATACCAGTGGGCTGATTGGGACGGAGCCGAACCTGGCACGCCCCCAGCAGCGGATGCTCTCGTCGATGTCGCCAAGTATTCTTGCGAAGGACGGGGATCTCATCGCGGTCATCGGATCACCTGGCGGTCGGACCATCATCAACACGACGCTTCAGCTAATCCTGAACATGGTCGACTTCGACATGGACATTCAGGAAGCGGTCGATGCGTCCCGCATGCATCACCAATGGCTCCCCGACCGGATTCGGCTCGAAGCCGGTGCGGTGACGCCGGACGTGGTCGAGGCCCTCGAGGAGCTGGGGCACACGGTACAAATGGGTGGCCGCCAGGGCTCAGCGAATGCAGTCGGTGTGAACCCGCGGACCGGTGAGCGCATGGGTGCTCCGGATCCACGGAGTGCGGATGCGGGTGCGGTCGGCGTCGGGGCACGATAGGGAAGCCGGTAGACAGGAGGGGGCGCCGGGGCAGGATGAACGCAGATCCTGCCCGTGGGTAGCACAGATGAACGATTCGCGCCCGCCCGCTTGGGCGGATTACGGAGTAGATCGATGATGCGAGGACGACTCGCTCTGCAGGTACTTTCGTTGGCGTTGTTTGGTGCCGCCGTGACCACGACGCCTGCGGCTGCTCAGTCGACTGGCCCTACGCACGCCGGGTACGACCCGACTGTCAGTGTCGGCGGGCATTATCACGAGGGTGAGCTCGGCGAGAAGTGGCTTGCACTGGAGAGCGCGCTCAAGTGCAACTGCGGATGTGGTCTCGATGTCCATTCGTGCCAGTTTCAGATGCAATGCGGGACGTCGCCTGTCTGGTCGCTGCGGATCAAGGAAGCGCTCGAAGCTGGAGAGTCCGTCGAGGCGGTTCAGGCCAGCTTCGTGGCCGACTACGGAACGGAAGTGCTGATGTTGCCCCCGGCGGAGGGCTTCAACCTGCTCGGATATTTTCTTCCGGCCGCTGCCATTCTGTCCGCGGGCATGCTCGTGGGCATGATCGCTCGCGGACGTGCGACGCACGAGACACTTGTGCCGGTCGAGCAGCTGTCAGCCGAGCAGGAGGCCAAGCTCCGTGCGGCGATGCAGTCCCTCGACGAGCACGAGAGTCCGGACTGGTAGACGCCCCTGCGGGTTCGGATCTGTACGACGGCGTCAGCTGCTCACGTGGAACGCACGGCACCGAGGTCCGCCGCGAGAGCTTGGAGTCGCTCGGGATTGCGACCGGAAAGAACGAGTCGGGTTCCTTGCTGCGCCAGGCGGCGAGCCAGAGCCGATCCCACGCGACCGTACGCGCCGAAGACAACGATGGTCTTGGCGTTGCTCATGGTGATTCGAGCTGTTTCGCTTCGAGAATCGCGTCCGCGGTCGTCCGGCCGGATCGGAGCGCACCCTGGATCGCCCCGAAGTCCGTATAGTCCCCTGTGACCCAAATGCCGGGCTCGTCGCGACGAGGCGCTCGGGAAGCCGCGAACCCGACAGGGTGCTTCGGCAGGGCGTGTGGAATGTGATACGTCTTGAGGTGCTCCCACCCGTCGACTGCAGGTCCGAACCATCGCTCGAGTTGGCTTCGGGCGTCGGCCGGAAAACCATCAGGGTCATCCGCAGCGGCATCGACGCCCGAGACCGCGATGAGGTGCTGGCCTTCCGGCGCATAGGCCACCGAGACGTTGCTCATCACTGCGACATGATTGGCTGGGCCGGACCCCTCGCCGTCGAGCACGAGCATTGCCGCGGAGATCGGTGCTTCTGGAGCAGCAAAGTAGGAGGTTACGGTAACCTTGAAGTCCGGGGCTATCGATCGGCGCAGGTGCGCCGCCGATTGTGCGTCGGTCGCGAGGACGATGTCGTTCGTCTGGATCTCCGATCCGTCGTCGAGCGTTACCCGTCCACTCTTCACGTCCCGTACGGTCGTGTTGAGTAGTACGCGGTCCTGAAGAGGTTGAGCCAACTGCTCGGGAAGTCGTTGCATCCCTCTGGCCGGGACGGCCGCATCGCCTTCGGCAAAGCATCGAAAGTAGTACCGGAAAAGGCGTGCGCTGGTCTCTAACGCACGCTCCAGGAAAACGCCTCCCATAAACGGCCGGAAGAACGTGTCGATGAAATCGTCCGAAAAGCCCTCGGAGCGAAGCTCGTCGAGCGTCGAACGATCCGTGCCTTCGAATGCTGCCTCCGCGGGGCTGGAGAGGAGCTGACGACGTAGCCGTGCGACGCGGAGCTTGTCGTCAATGCTTCCGACTCGCGCGCGTGCGGAGGCGAGGGCCGAAGCGGGAGTGCGGAACGGATCCCCGAGAACCTCCAGACTCCCGCCGGTCCACACCACGCTGCCGGGCGTGAATCGTTTGAGGTCGAGGTCCGTCGGGTCGAACTGCTTCTGGAATTCTTCGTAGGCGGTGAGAAGGACCTGGAAGCCTCGGTCGAGAAGGAATCCATCGACCTCATCGGTCCGAATCCTCCCTCCAACGGCATCCGCAGAATCGACAACCAGGGTGTCGCGCCCCTTTTCAACCAGGCGTCGTGCGCACGCGAGGCCGGAAATCCCGGCACCGACGATCACCACGTCGGCAGCTTTGGGGAGCGGGGGTCTATTCAACGTTCAGTCTCGGTGTTCAGTAGGCGTATAGGTACTTGTGTCAATATTACGCCTGTCTTGCGGCTTGTCCAGTCAGTTGTTTAGGTTGTGTTCAACTACCAAAATCGTCCGCAAATCGATGTACGGAGAATAGACATGTCGAATCTGGCCATTGTACTGCAGATCATCATTGCGCTGGGAATCGTGAATGTTTGGGTGATCCGACGGGATCGGGAGACCGGTTATCGGCCCGAGGGAGCCTCGAACATTGCCGATGAATTTGCCCAGTACGGCTTCTCGGATTCATTCCGGCGTGTGGTGGGTGCGACCAAGCTGACACTGGCGGCGCTGCTCGTGATTGGCGTCGCGTACGCCCCCTTGGCCATCGCGGCTGCAGCCGGGATGATGATTCTGATGGTGGGTGCGGTCGCTGCTCACGTGAAGGTCGGGGATCCAATTCTCAAGTCGGTCCCCGCTCTTCTCATGCTGGCTATGTCGACCCTTGTGGTCGTGGCCAGGTAGGGGTGACCGCACTCTACATCCACCTCGTTGCCACCGTCTTCATGGCGGGCCTGATCGTCTTCGTTCAGGTCGTTCACTACCCGCTCATGGCGAAGGTCGGCGAAACGGCTTGGGTTGGATACGAGCAGGCGCACACCGTGCGAACCGGGTGGGTGGTCATGCCGGCGATGATCGTGGAGCTTGCGACCGCCATATGGATCTTCGTGGAAGCGGCAGGTGATCAGGCCCAGGGCATCGCTCTGTCGGGACTCATCCTGCTTGCGTTCATCTGGACGTCGACTGCTGTTTTTCAGGCGCCCGCGCACGGTCGTCTGGTCCTGGGCTTCGACAACGAAGTCCACCGCTGGCTCGTCCGGTCGAATTGGATACGGACGTTTGCATGGCTCGCCCGAGTCCCCATCGCGATTGCGCTCCTGAACATCAACTGAGCGTCCTGAGATGGAGTCGTCCCGTGAGCGCTATTGTGCCCGATGTGGGCGCCGAATGGAGTACCGGAAGCGTTGGGCGTCCAACTGGGCCGAGGTGAGATACTGCAGTGCTCGCTGCCGACGGACTCGAGTCTCGAAGATCGACCGGGCGCTCGAGGAGGCCTTTATCACTCTGTTGGACACTCGAGCGTCGTCGTCCGTGTGCCCATCGGAGGTCGCACGTGCAGTGCGCCCCGGCGAGTGGGAGACGTTGATGGAAGCGGCGCGCAGTGCCGGGCGGCGTCTGGCTGCGGCCGGAATGGTAGAATGGGTCCAGCGAGGGCAACGCGTCGACCCCTCGACGGCTCGTGGGACCGTTCGCGTTCGCCGGGGCCCGCGATGGGGCTCTCGAGCCTCGGCCGGAGTTCCATGATGGCCGAGCACATTCTCGTCCTGGGTGACCAGCTGACCGAACGGGTCGGCCCCTTGTTCAGTGCTGAGCCCGATCGGGCGCGAGTGCTGATGATCGAATCGCGAGAGCTCGCCGCCGGGCTGCCGCACCACAAGCAGAAACTCATGCTGGTCTTCTCGGCCATGCGCCACTTCGCTCAGACGCTCAGAGAGCGAGGGTTCGACGTCAGCTACCTTCAGGCGGCGAACTTTGCGACCGGTATTCGGGAATACCTGGACGAGTTTCCCGGTGCCGAACTTGTTGTGATGCGGCCGACTGATTGGGGAGTCGAGAGGGAGATCATCGATGCAGCCGTCGGTGCCGGCGCCCACGTCAACGTGGTGGACAATGAACTCTGGCTCACTTCAGATGCGGAGTTCGACGCCTGGGCCGAGGGTCGCAAATCCCTTCGGCTGGAGTATTTCTATCGATCCGTTCGCAAGGCGCGCGGTTGGCTGATGGACGGCGATAAGCCGGTTGGAGGAAGGTGGAATTACGATGCCGAAAATCGGCAGGTGCCTGGCCCCGGGCATGACTTTCCCTCGGTCGCCGGTTTCGAGCCAGACGCTCTCACTGTGGAGGCTCGAGCCCAGGTAGACGCGACCTGGCCGGATCACTTCGGGGACACGCGGGCTTTTGCCTGGCCGGTCACCCGCGAACAGGCAGTACAGGCGCTCGAGGACTTTGTCGAGCATCGACTCGCATCGTTTGGGCCGTACGAGGATGCGATGGTAGAGGGTGAGGACGTCCTCTACCACAGCCTGCTCAGCGTTCCTCTCAACCTAGGGCTCCTGCACCCTCGGGAAGTCTGTGAGCGTGCGCTCGCGCACGCTTCTGACCCGTTGAACGGCGTTCCGTTGGCTTCGATCGAAGGTTTCATCCGACAGGTCCTCGGGTGGCGAGAGTTCATGCGCCATATCTATCGAATTGGGATGCCGCATCTGCGCGAGGCCAATGGGCTCGATGCGACTCGACCGCTACCGAATCTCTACTGGTCCGGTTCGACTCGGATGACGTGCTTGCAGCGAAGCGTAGATCAGATCGCCCGGACGGGGCACGCCCACCACATTCAGCGGCTGATGGTGCTAGGCAATTTCGCACTTGTCGCCGGTGTGGACCCTCGCGAATTGAACGACTGGTTTCTCGCGACGTTCGTCGACGCGCTCGACTGGGTGGTCACCCCCAACGTCATGGGCATGAGTCAGTTCGCGGACCTCGGCTCGTTCACATCGAAACCGTATGCCGCGAGTGGGAAGTACATCGATCGAATGAGCAACTATTGTGCGTCGTGCGCGTATGACGTGAAGTCCGTGGATGGCGACAACAGTTGCCCGATGAACAGCCTCTACTGGTCCTTCATCGATCGGCATCGGGAGCGTTGGGTAGCGAATCATCGGATGGCCGTGATCGCCCGGGGATGGGCGAAGCGCGACCCCGAGGCCAAGGCTCGGATCCTGGCCCGCGCGGGTGACGTACTCGAAAAGCTGTCCGACAACACACTGTGAGATGATGACTCGGGCTATCCTGGTGTTCGTGCTGCTCTTCACGGCTGTGCCGCTTTCGGCGCAGACCGCCATCCTGCGGGGGCGGGTCCTCGACGCCTCGGACCTCCGTCCGATCCAGGCGGCGACACTCACTGTCCTGGAATCCGGTGCCCAGACACTCACCGACGAGACAGGCGCCTTCCTCGTCACGGATCTGGAGCCCGGCCTTGTTTCCGTTCGCGTCGACGTCCTCGGGTACGAGTCCATGCTCGAAGCCGAGGTGAGCCTGCGAACCAGCCGCTCCACGTATGTCGAGTTCAGACTCGAACGACGGGCCTTGGAACTCGAGGGGATCGTTGTGGGCGCGCCGGCGTTCCGGGTCCGAGAGGCTTCACCGGTCTCCACTCAGCTCCTCTCGGCCGCAGAACTCCGTCGGACACCGGGAGGCCTCCAGGATGTATCCCGGACACTCCTCTCGTTACCGGGCGTGCTCGGCGGTGTGGACAACCGAAACGATCTGCTGGTTCGAGGCGGTGGCCCGGGCGAGAACGCGTACTATCTGGACGGTATCCGCATTCCCCAGATCAACCACTTCGCGACTCAAGGCGCCTCGGGCGGGGCGCTCGGCTTGGTGAACGTCGACTTCATCCGGGAGACGGAGTTCTTCGCAGGAGCGTTTCCCGTCCGATACGGCGATGCGCTCAGCTCGGTGCTCAGCATCGACAATCGTCCGGGGTCTCCCGAAGGCGTGCGAGGTGACTTCACCCTCGGGGCAACGGAAGCAGCACTGACCCTGGACGGTCCGGCCGGCGACGAATCGAACTGGCTGTTCAGTGTCCGCCGCTCGTATCTGCAGTTCCTCTTCGAGGCGCTTGGGCTGCCGATCCGTCCGGACTACTGGGATGCGCAGTTTCGGTTCGAGTCCCAGCTCTCGGACCGGGACCGTCTTCTCGTCGTGGGGATCGGCGCACTCGACAACTTCGACATCGTGCCACCTGCGCCGGGAGACGACTTCGAGAACTTCGAGATCGCATCTCGCGTGATCGACAACGACCAGAAGAGCTTCACCGTCGGCGCGAGCTGGCGAAGGCTAGTCGAAGGGGGCTTCGTGACGACGACGGTGAGCCAGTCGCGGAGTCGCTTTTCTTTTGAGGACCCCGGGGATGATGGCACGCCGGTTCTGACGAACGACAGCGAAGAGTTCGACACGCGGTTCACGGTTCAGGGCGACTTCGAACCCGGTTCGGGCGTGATGATGGCTGTCGGGATCGAGGCCGTGCGGTCAGCGGTTGGAGCCACGGTTTTCCAGCGTGCCGTTCCAGGCGGGATTCTGGAGAGAGATCTCGCGTGGGACGAAGACGTCGCCCTCTACAAGCTGAGCACCTTCGCTCAAGCTACGATCGACGTCGGGAGACGGACGAAATTCACCGCTGGGCTGCGGGCGGACGAGGTCACGGCGCTCGATCAGGGCTTCGAACTGTCTCCTCGGGCGAGTCTCGTCTTCGATCTGGGCCGTGGCGTCACCGCACAGGCCGGCGGTGGTCTATATCATCAGACACCCAGCCTCATCGCGCTGTCGGTGAAAGACCAGGGAGCGCCGGTCAATCTCAGTCTCCGGCAGCAGCGCAACCAGCAACTTGCGACTGGCCTGGCGTGGACGGTGAACTCGGGGCTCCGTGTCTCCGCCGAGGGATTCTTCAAGCAGTACAGCCGGGTCCCCCTTCTCGTCAGCGACCCACGGGTCTCCGTCTCCAATCTCGGTGGGGACTACGGCTTCATCGGTGCCGAGCCTCTGACCGACGATGGGACCGGCCGTGCTCGGGGCATCGAGCTCTTCGCGCAGCAGAAGCTCCTGGGGCGTGTCTACTTCCTGGGCGCGTACACTCTCTCGTGGAGTGAATTCGCCGGGGCTGACGGACAGCTGCGCCCGTCCGCGTGGGACCGTCGGCACGCCTTGGACCTGACCGGCGGGTACAGGGCCGGGGGTTGGGAAATCGGTTCGAAGCTCCGCGTGCTGTCGGGACTGGCGACGACCCCGTGGGATCTGACTGCATCCGAGCAGGCGTACGCGATCACGGGGCGAGGCGTGCCGGATTGGGCGCGTATTGGGGAGGTACGAACGCCGAGCTACATGCGACTCGACGTACGTGCGGAGCGGCGGTTGGACTTCTCATCCTGGAACGCAGCCCTCTTCCTCGATCTGCAAAACGTGCTCGGTCGACAGAACGCGGTGGGCTTCGCCTACACAGAGGATCCCGCGTTCGCCGATCGCATCCGCCCCATCGACGGATCCGGTTTCCTGCCGACGTTCGGCTTCAGCATCGAGTTCTAGTCGTCCGACGCCGGCCGCCGGCGCCGGGCTCCCAACGGAGTTGGTTCGTTCGGATGTCAGCGCTCCGACGGGATCAGGACCCACTCCTCCTGGGGGTCGATCAGCCACTCCGCACCGTTCTCCGTGATGACCACCATTTCCTCGACGGAGATCGTCTTCGTCGTACCGTCATCACGGGTCCATCCAAAGAAGCCGTCGAAGGCGAAGGTCTGACCCGGGCGCAGCTCGCGGGCCGCGTCACCGGAGGGAGTGGCTCCGCCCGCAGCGCCGCCGAGCCTCGGCCCTACATCGTGGGCCCAGTAACCAACCGGGTGACCGGTGCTCCAGATGATCGAGATGGAGCCGTGGCGCTCCAGTACCTCACGCTGCGCGACGTCCACGTCCCATCCTCGGACGCCCGGACGCATCGCTGCCTTGGCCGCGCGACTCCCTTCGCGTGCGTGCTCCCATCGGTCCTGCATCTCAGGAGGGGCCTCGGACTCACCGGCCATCAGGACGTAGGCGAAGCGCTGGATATCGGTAACCCACATCCCGTGAACACCAATACCGAAGTCGGTCTGGATGACGTCGCCCGGCATAATCACTTTTTCTGTCGAGTGCGAGTGTCCGCGATCCGGCCCGGAGTTGACGTTGGGATTCTGATCCGGTGCCCACCCATCCGTGACCCCGAGCTCGGCCATCCGTTGCTTGAGGAATCGAGCGACGTCGGCGTCCGTCGTCTCGCCGGGAACGATCTGTGCGTACGCCTCCAATTCCAGCTGCTCAGTGAGCTCGGCGGCTCGACGCATGATGTCAACTTCGCGCGGGAGCTTCACGGAGAGCCATTCGATGACGATCTCTTCGGAAGATACGAGGCGGTCCGACAGCGAAGGGCCGAGAGCAGCCTCGAGCGCGACGCGCTGCGTGTAGGACAGTCCATCGGCGATGTTGCGGCTGCTGCTGTTGACCGCGATCGAGGCGGGGTTCCGCCTCTTCAGTTCCTCTGCGACCGCAGTGTACATGCTCGTGCCACGCGGTACGGAGCGGACTTCGTCCAGAGGGCTGACCTCCGAGAGTGCGGTCGACTCGGTTTCAGGGGACACGGCGAGAGACTCGAGGTTGCCGTCGCTGTCGGCGAAGAATAGGAAGCCGGCGAGTCCACCAGCGTTCTCGGCACCGATATGGGCCGCGATCGGATCATTGGCATTTTCACGCGCCAGGACGACCCACGCTTCGATGCCGGCGCGGGCCATCGCGGGTCCGAGCAGTGTACGAATCCGTTCAGCCCGGATCGAAGGCCAAAGCTCGGGGTCGTCGGGGAAGGGAAGGGCTTCAGCTGTATCCGCTCGCGTGGTTCCTTCTGAGCCGGAGTCGTCGGTACACGCCATGATCGCCGTGAGGATGAGGCATGCGAGGAGGACGCGAAGTCGGTTCATCGTCATTCGGAGTTCGAGGGTCTGGATGTGCGACGTGCCTTGCGAAGGGCCTTCGTCAGAGTCCGGTCCAGTGCGGAAGCGAAGGCCTGTTTCTCCCGGTTCCCGAACGCACTGGGGCCTCCGGTTTCGACGCCGGTGCTCCTAAGTGAGTCCATGAAGTCACGGACCGATAGTCGCTCGCGAATGTTTTCGCGGTCGTAGATCTCCCCGCGCGGGCTGATGACATGGACGCCTTTGTCCACGAGGTCCGCTGCGAGCGGGATGTCGGCGGTGATGGCGACGTCGTCGGCTTCAGCTGCGGCTGCGATTTGGTGATCGGCGACGTCAAAGCCGTGCTCGACCAGCACGAAACGCACGTACTCGTTGTTGGCTGGTAGGCTGATCCGGTGATTCGCTACCAGAACTGTCTCAAGATTGAGTCGTAGGGCGGCCCGGAAGATGATTTCCCTTACTGGTCGGGGCGTTGCGTCGGCGTCGACCCAGATGATCATGGGGACGTTTCTCTTTGTGTAGCGTGTGTGCCATCATGAACTTGATCATACAAGAACATCACGCCCTCGCGGCGGTCGTCCACCTTTATGTAGCCTAAAGCAGGCACTCGTCGACCCGTCTCGGTGTACTGTCGATATTAATTCCTAAATCCAAAGCCCGACTGCTAATGACCCACAGTCTGCCACGCCTCCCGTTTCACGTCCTTGCCCTTCTCGCAGTCGTGGGTTGCGGCGGTGGTACCGATCCGATCGTGCCTACGGAGCGTGTGCCCACGACCATAACCATCACGCCGGATCCGGTGAGCCTCACGTTTCTCAATCACTCAGTGCAACTCACGGCGCGGGTGAGAGATCAAAAGGGCAATGTGATGGCGACCGGGATCGACTGGACTATCGCCGACCCTTCGGTCGCGAGCATCGATGCGTCCGGCCTCATCACCTCGCTGGCGGTGGGTCAGACTACGCTGACCGCGACGGGACTCGGCCTCACGGCGTCGGCCGAGGTCGGCGTGATCCAGGAGGTTGCTTCGTTCACGGCGACGCAGGGGAACAACCAGGAAGCGATTCGCGATTCCACTCTGACCGACGCGATCATCGTCCGGGCGGTTGACCAAGGCGGAAGCGGCATTCCCGGCCTGGCGGTGGAGTTCAGGCCTGCCGCAGACAATGGAACAGTTACCGTCTCGTCCGTGGACACGGACGAGAACGGAGAGGCATCGACGGAATGGACGTTGGGCTCGGCCTTCGGGGAACAGAGGCTTTCAGTCTCGATTCCCGGTCAGTCGCTCACGGTCGACGCGATCGCGCGGGCCGAATTCCCCACCCCGGATCTGGCGGTCCTCGGTCCATTGCTGCTGAGCCATATTCAACCGTCGACGTTGCAGACGGTCACTGCTACGGCCTCGATCACGAACCTTGGCGACCTTGCGACCGGAGCTACCCGAGTGGCTCTGAAAGCGAACGACGTCGAAATGGGGACATTGGATCTTCCGAGCCTTGACCCGAACGACACGACCGAAGTCCAGTTCGACATCGATGGACTCGGCGCGGGATCCGTCACACTCGACTTCATTGCCGATGCAGACGACGCCGTTGTCGAACTGTTCGAATCGAACAACGAGGTGAGTCGCACGATCAACGTGGTTGAGCAGGCGGTCGTGACCGTTGGGGTCCCGGTGACCAACCTCTCCGCCGCGATAGAAGAGGAACTGCTCTTCCAGGTAGACGTGGCCGGCCCGGAAACGATGACGATTTCGTTCAGCGCACCCAACGGCGACGCCGATCTGTACGTCGCGGAGGCGACGAGGCCGGCTTCCCGCGAGGACTACATCGCCTGCGTGAGTTTGTCACCGGATTCCAACGAGAGCTGCCAGGTGCCGTTCGCGGAGGGTACGTATCACATTCTGGTTCACGCCTACGATCAGGGCTCCGGCTTCTCCGGAGGGACTCTCACAGTCACAATGGGTGATGCCCTCGAACCGTACAACATCGAGTTGGACTTCCTGACTTCGGCGAGCGAGGCCCAAACGGCGGCTTTCGAGAACGCTGCGGCTCGCTGGCAGGAGATCATCGTGGCGGACGTGGGTGACCTCGAGTACTCGGTGACGAATCCTCTCGAGGGAAGTGATCCTGGAAACTTCTGCGGCACCGAACAGGGTTACACCCGCACGACCCCAATTGATGACGTACTGATTCTGGTCGTGGTCGACGCGATCGACGGTCAGGGGAATGTGCTCGGCCAGGCAGGGCCATGCTTCATCCGGGGAATCACCAGCCACACGTCGGTCGGGACGATGACCTTCGATGTCGCGGATCTGGTCGAACTGGAAGCGTCAGGCCTCCTCGAGGACGTCATCCTTCACGAGATGGGACACGTTCTGGGTGTCGGGACGCTTTGGGACAACTACGGTTGGCTCCAGAACCCGTCCATCCCGGGGAACCCGGGTGCGGACACGCACTTCGACGGACCGAGCGCGATCGCTGCGTTCGACAACGTCGGAGGTGGCGCGTATGTGGGATCCAAGGTCCCGGTCGCGAACGATTCGATTCGTGGTCAGTCCGATTCCCACTGGAGGGAGGGTGTTCTCGAGTCGGAGTTGATGACGCCGTTCATCGAGGGCAGCGGGTCGAACCCACTGAGCGAAGTCACGGTCATGTCCATGAAGGACCTCGGGTACGGGGTGAATCCCAACGCGTTTGACAACTACGCGGTGCCGCTCGCCACCGAGCAGATTTCCGCGCCCGGGATGGTTCCGGGGCTTCCGGGCTTGATCGACCTTCGGGGAGACATCCGCGAAGGATCGATTTATGTCGTCGACAAGGTGGGACGGGTCCGGGACATCCTCCGATGATGAGACACTGGCTGGGCAGGGCCGTGGTTGCCCTGGCACTCGCTTTCTCGGCGTGCGGTGGCGCCCGCCCGGAAGAGATCCGGACTGCGGATGTCATCACGGCATGCGCCCCGGTTGCCTCTCCTTTGCCGGAGGGCGAAACCATGGCGTATATGGCAGGGCGATACGAAGTCGAGCTATACCGCGAGCGGAGTCGGGCGCAGACTCGAGGGCTGCTCGATCTCGAGGCTGCACCCGAGGACTACCGAAATTGGGGTGCGTCGACGGCTACGCTGTCCGGGACGGCGGATATTGACCTGGCCGAGGTTGGTGCACAGCCCATGGATGGCCTCGACAGCGACGACCCCGCCGCACCTGGCGTCCTTGTTCTGGAAGGCCCCACGACTGCCGGCCCGAGCATCGTGGTTCGGTTCGGGTCGACCGCGAATCGTCAGGATAACACACCCTTCGACGGCCCTTATGCGGCGTTGCAGGTCCTCGTGGTCGAAGGGGATCGGTTCGCGGGCGAATGGCGAAGCGGGACGGGCAACGAGCAGGTGGACGGCTACTTCTGCGCTCGGCGGCTGGATCGCTGACCCTGCGGCCCAACCATGGGGTTGAACCGCAGAAGCGAGAACGGGCCGGACTCCGGGGCGTCATTGCCGTAGCGGTGCGCCCTGCGGAGATGTTCGGTCCGTCTTCTCGAGCCTGGTCGCGCTAGACGTAGGTGAGATACCCGTGCGGGTCGTCGGTCTCGCCCTTCACCGTCGCCAGGAACCGTTTCTGGATGTCGAGCGTGATTGGGCCAGCCTTGCCGTCCCCGATCTCGATCCGATCGACGCTCCGTACAGGCGTCACTTCAGCGGCGGTTCCGGTGAAGAACATCTCATCGACCGTGTACAGCGCTTCTCGCGGTACTGGGCGCTCTTCGACCTCGTAGCCGAGATCCCTCGCCATCTGGATGACGGCTCCCCGTGTGATGCCTACCAGCGAGGTCCCGTCCAGAACAGGGGAGATCACCTTGCCCTCGTCGACCAGGAAGAGGTTCATGCCGCTGCCCTCGGAGACCAGGCCCCCTGGACCCAACGCGATTGCATCGACGTAGCCGTTCTGCACGGCCTCCATCTTCATCAGCTGAGCGTTGACGTAGTGACCGCCTGCCTTCGCGCGCGCAGGGAAGGTGTTCGGTGCCATCCGTTGCCATGAGGACACGCACACGTCCACGCCGACTTCCAGCGCTTCGGCACCCAGATAAGTACCCCAGCCCCATGCGGCGACGTACGTATCGATCGGGCTCAGAATCGGGTTGAGACCGGGGGTGCCGTATCCCCGGATGATCATCGGCCGGATGTAGCAGTTCCTCAGCTCGTTCTTGCGGATGACCTCGAGGCAGGTGTCGACGAGCTCATCAGCCGAGTAGTCAGGTAGCATCCGGTAGACCGTGGCCGAGTCGATCAGTCGGTCGATGTGTTCACGGAGGCGGAAGACGGCAGGTCCCTCCGAAGTCTCGTACGCGCGGATGCCCTCGAAGACAGAAGTCCCGAACTGAACCGCGGTGGCGAGGAGGTGGACGTTGCAGTCGTGCCAGCCAACGTATTCACCGTCTTTCCAAATCCAGTCTGCTTCCTGGAATCCTACTGCACCCATCAGACGAGTCCTTTGATCCAGCCGCCATCGACGGCGATTGATTGTCCAGTTACGTACGAGGCTTGTTCGGAGCACAGAAACGCGGCGACATCCCCGAGTTCACGCGGCTCAGCGAGTCGGCCCATCGGAATTTCTTCCATCCACCCCGCATAGGCACTGTCCACCGTGGTGTCGTCTCGTTCGGCGATGGCTTCGGCCAGATGTATGAGGCGTTCCGTCCGGGTGTAGCCCGGCAGGACGTTGTTCACGGTGACGTTGAACTCGGCGACCTCGTTTGAAATCGTTTTTGCGAAGCCGGTGACGCCAGCGCGAATCGAGTTCGAGAGGATCAGGCCTTTCACAGGCTGCTTCACCGAGATTGACGTGACATTCACGATTCGCCCCCAACGACGCTCCTTCATGCCGGGAAGCGCGCCTCGGACCAGGTTCACGACGCTGGTGAGATTCTGCGCGATCGCTTCGTCCCACGTCTCAGCCGAGTGGTCCTCGAACATGCCGGCCGGGGGACCACCGGTGTTGGTGATCAGGATATCGACCTTACCGAATGCCTGTTCGCCGGCCGCGATCAGATCGATGGCACCGTCAGCTTGCGTCAGGTCACACGGAACCGCTTCGACGCGGATACCGGTCGCTTCGATGATCTCCTCCTTCACCTGGAGAAGCTTCTCGGGCGACCGCGAATTGATGACTAGATCGACGCCTTCGGCCGCGAGTGAGTCGGCGATTGCTCTTCCCAGTCCCTGACTCGACCCCGCGACGACGGCCACACGACCCTGGATTCCCAGATCCATGATGTATCTCCGGCCTCAGCGATCGTGGAAGTACGAATCCGTGCCGTCCAGCCAGTCCTGACGCGGAGGGCTGAAGACATCGACATCGAAGGTGTCTTCGAGTGCCTCGGCCTTATGCGGGACGTTCGATGGGATGTACATGACCTCACCCGCCGAAACCACGCGCTCCTCGTACCCGGGCTCACCTTCGTTTCCGATCCAGAACCGAAGGGCACCCTCGAGAATCCAGGTGAGTTGCTCGTTCTCGTGTGAATGCTTGGGCACAATCGCACCCTTCTCGAGAAAGACCTGGGCGAGCATCATGCGCTCTCCCGTGAACAGCTTGCGCGCAATGTCATCCGTGACGTTCTCGCGCGTGATATCGTCCCACTTCACATGGTTGACCAAAGAGGCGCTCATAGGTGCTCCGACTGGGTGCGACAGGACCGGCCAAACGATGGGTGTGGAGACCCGATGTCAATGGGGGATTTGGACTTCCGGCTTGGGTGGAGATCGTCCGGCCTGTCGTCGGTCGCGGCTTTGGTCGATGTGTTCTGGGGAGCGGTAGCGGCTACTGC
>JAPPOV010000004.1 GCA_028873595.1 Gemmatimonadota bacterium
ATCTGGGTGGTCGAGATGTCTGCGTGACCCAGGAGCTCCTGAACGGCCGCCAGGTCGGCGCCTCCCTCCACGAGGTGCGTGGCGAACGTGTGTCGTAACGTGTGCGGGGACACCTTCCGACTCAGGCCTGCTCGTTTCGCTGCGGTCTTTACCAGGCTCCAGATCGACTCTCGCCGAATCGGCATCCCCCTGGCATTCAAGAAGACACGTCCGTCGCCCTTCCCCCGATCGAACTGGGGACGGACCTCTCGGAGATACCGTTCCAGGCACCGAAGGGCTGGCCCCCCTACCGGGACGAGGCGTTCCTTGGAACCCTTTCCATACACGGTGGCGAACCCTTCTTCGAGATCCACCGACGCGATCCGGAGATCCACAAGTTCGCTCACTCGAACTCCGGTGGCGTAGAGGAACTCCAGAATCGCACGATCCCGCCAGTACGCCCGGTGTGCGGGGTCCGGGGAGTCAAGCAACCGCGCGATCTCATCGCGAGACAGGAAATCGGGCAGCGTTCGGTCCACCCGGGGTGAGCCAAGGCGATCCGTCGGATCCGTTTCCAGGGCCCCCTCGGCGAGGAGGAAGCCGAAGTACGTTCGAATCGCCGACTGCGCGCGCCGAATCGACGTCGGGGCCAAGCCTTGCTCTTTGAGATTGAATATCCACTCTCGGAGGGTCCGCACGTCGACGCTTGCCGGATCATGCACACCCTCCTGATCGAGGAACGCCATCCAGCCGGAGAGGTCACGCCCATATGCGAGGACGGTGCGTTCGGAGAGGCCTCGCTCGAACGTCAGGTAATCGTGGAACTGCTCGAAACGGAAGGCCGCAGGGCCCTCGGGCATGGCAGAGCTCACTCGCTGTCTCCAGGGCGGCGCGTCCGGTACCACCATAGAGCGATCAGCACACCCACCACACCTGCGCCGAACGCCAGCCCACGATTGAGCCCCGAAAGCGTCTCTTCGAGTTGTGGGAGGTTGTGCCCAGCGAACAGTCCCAGTCGTATCAGGCCACCGTACCATATCGCCGACGCAATCGTCAGCGGTACGACAACTCGCGGCCACGGCTGGTGAGTCGCTCCGGCGAACACGGGTACAATAGCGCGAACGCCAGGCAGGAAGCGTGAGAGGAAGATCGCCGGCGTCCCCCACCGCTCGTAAAAGTGCTTCATTCGCCGCATCTGGTGGGGTTTGAGGAGATACCGCCCGACGCCCCGCTCGAAGAAGGCCGGACCCCGGATGTGACTCATTCGATAGACGAACAATGCTCCCGCCACGTTACAAGCCCACGTCCCCACGAAGATCCACGTCGCGCTGAGATCCCCGGCCCCGGCGAGGACACCTCCGATCGCAACGAAGGTGTCTGCGGGCACAGCCGGGACGAGGTTCTCAATACCGGCACCCACACCCAGAAGCAGATAAAGCACCAGATTCGGAAGGCGATCCAACCACATGAAGAACTCGGTCATCGTGACAACCTCAATCGATCACCGTGACGGATTCTGACGCGGCCACATGCGACGGAGCGCCCTTGGATCCTATCGTGATTCGACCAGGGCGACGGCGTGTACCGCGAGGCCTTCCCCCGCCCCGATCCAGCCCATGCCTTCGTTGGTCTTGCCTTTGATCGAGACTCTCTCGATCGGAATCTTCATGGCAGCGCCCAGCCTCCCCCGCATTGCGTCGGCGTGGGGGCCGATCTTGGGTGTCTCACAGATGACGGTGATATCCACATTGACCACGTCTCTGCCGGCTTCGAGCAGAACCAATGTGGAAGCCTCCAGCAGCTCAATGGAGTCCGCGTCCTTCCAGGTGTCAGAGCTCGGAGGAAAGAGGCTCCCCACGTTCCCAAGCGCGGCTGCCCCCAGGATCGCATCGATCACGGCGTGTGCGACAGCGTCACCGTCGGAATGGCCCGTGAGGCCAGCATGACCCGGGACATGGACACCCCCGAGAATCAGCGGGCGCTTCGCATCGAAGCGATGGGAGTCGTACCCCACGCCAACCCGAAACGGGACGTTCAGTCCCAGCCTCGCATTGCCAGACAGGCGTTATGCCCACCAAACCCGAAGGAGTTGGTAAGGGCCAGCCCCACTTCGCGCTCGGCCATCCCGCCGTGTGCGTACTCCAGATCACATTCAGGGTCAGCGGTCGAGAAGTTGATCGTTGGAGGAATCTTGCCGGTCCGACAAACCATGAGCGACACGATCGCTTCGAGCGCGCCCGCTGCTCCGAGCAGGTGACCCGTCATCGATTTGGTCGATCCCACGACGATTTCGTAGGCCCGGCCTCCCAGGACCTGCTTGATCGCTTCCGTCTCGATGGCGTCGGCCATGGTCGACGTACCGTGCGCGTTCACGTAGTCGACATCCGCGGGTGACGCATTCGCATACTTCAGTGCCATGCGCATCGCATGCTGCGCGCCGGCTCCGCCAGGCGGTGGCGCCGTGATGTGAAAGGCGTCTGCGCTCAGGCCATAACCCACGATCTCACCCAGAATGGTTGCTCCGCGGGCTTCAGCGTGTTCGAGCGATTCGAGGATGACGGCTCCGCCGCCTTCTCCCATCACGAAGCCGTCGCGGTCCGCCGAAAACGGGCGGCTGGCTCCACTGGGGTCGTCGTTCCGTGTCGACAGCGCCTTCATCGAACTGAACCCGGCGTACGTCATCGGAGTGATCGTCGCTTCCGCTCCACCCGCCACCATGACGTCCGCATCCCCGTGGCGAATGTGGCGCATGGCGTCGCCGATGGCGTGCGCGGACGAAGCGCACGCAGACACGGTGGCGTAATTGGGGCCCCGGAAGCCCCAGCGGATCGAGATGAGGCCCGCCGAGATGTCGGGAATGAACATCGGGATGAAGAACGGGCTGACTCGATTGGGGCCCTTTTCGATCAGCTTGCGATGCTGCTCTTCGAACGTGCCGATGCCTCCGATACCACTTCCGAAAATCACGCCGAACCGCTCGGGGTCGCCGCCGTCGGGCACGCCCTGGAGCCCCGCCTGCTCGAGGGCTTGGGCCACCGCAGCCACCGCAAATTGGGACACGCGGTCGTGCCGCCTGACTTCGCGTTTCTCGAGGTAATCGAGCGGGTCGAAGCCCTTGACCTCACATCCGATACGACACGCGAAGTCCTCGGTCGCGTCGAAGTGCGTGATCGGACCGCCGCCGCTCGTACCGGCAAGCAACTGATCCCACGTTGTCTGGAGATCGTTCCCAACCGGGGATACGAGGCCCATCCCTGTGACGACAACGCGCTTCGGAGCTTCGTGACTCATCGTCATTCCGGCTTGCGGTGTTCGTTAACGACGAAACGGTCCAGCCGTGTGGTCAGCTCGACGCGTTCTCGTTGATGTAGGCGATCGCGTCCCCGACGGTGCGCATCTGTTCTGCATCCTCATCGGGAATGTCGATACCGAACTCTTCCTCGAAGGCCATGACGAGCTCAACGGTGTCGAGAGAATCCGCGCCGAGATCCTCTACGAATGACGCCTCGTCCGTGACTTTCTCAGCTTCGACGCCGAGCTCGTTGATGATGATTTCGCGGACCCGCGCGTCGGTGCCCTCGCTCATGGTTCCTCCGTGGGATTGGACTGCTGTGGAAACGTGAATCTCATGAACACGGCGGCGTCGGTGGCATCACATCACCATCCCACCGTCAACCGCCAGAATCTGGCCGGTAATGTAGCCTGCACCGGGCCCAACGAGAAACCGTGCAACCCCTGCAATTTGATCCACTTCCCCCAGCGTCCCGAGGGGGATCTGATGCAGGAGGCCCTCGACCTGGCTTTCAGTGAGATCGTCAGTCATGTCGGTTCGAATGAAGCCGGGCGCGATCGCATTGCAACGGACGCCTCGGGAGGCCAGTTCCTTGGCGACGCTCTTGGTCAGCCCGACGAGTCCGGCCTTCGAAGCCGCGTAATTCGCCTGCCCCGCATTGCCCATCAGCCCGACCACCGACGTGATGTTCAGGATCGAGCCGGCACGGCGTTTCATCATTCCTCGACTTACGGAACGGCTGAAGTTGAACGCCCCCTTGAGGTTGGCAGCGATCACCTCATCGAACTCCTCATCTTTCATGCGGATCAGGATGTTGTCTCGCGTGATTCCGGCGTTGTTGACCAGGATCGCCACGGGTCCGAGCTGCTCTTCCACCGCCTTGACCGTAGCGTTCACCTGCGCGGGGTCGGCGACATCGCACGGGAAGCCCGCGTGTCCCCCTCGCGGTAGCTCCGCTGCCGCAGTCACAGCGGCATCAGCGTTCCGGCCAATCACTGCGACCTTTGCTCCGGCATCCGCGAGCGCTTCGGCGATTGCTCGACCGATACCCCGCGACCCACCGGTCACGATCGCTACCTGCCCTTCGAGTTCGAGCGCATTCATGGTCAGCCCTCCAGGGCGTTGAAATCATCGGGTTCACCGAGCGGGATGCTTGACGCGCCACGGGCGTTTCGTCGGTTCAGGGTGGACAGCACCTTGCCGGCGCCCACCTCGAGAAAGCGATCGGCCCCCGCGTTTGTCATCAGGGCGATGGACTCCGCCCAACGAACCGGCGAGGTGAGCTGGCGCACCAGAAGCTCCCGTGCTTCGGTACCCGTCGTTACGGGCCGTGCCGCGGCGTTTGAAACCACGGGGATCTTCGGGTCCGCGAACTCGATCCCTTCGAGAAAGACGCGCAGGCCGCTCGCTGCCGGCTCCATCAACGGCGAATGGAACGCCCCCGAGACCTTGAGTTGCACCGATCGCTTGGCGCCTGCTTCCTTCGCCAGCGACATCGCCTCTTCGACTCCGGAGATATCACCGCTGACGACCACCTGACCCGGCGAGTTGAAGTTCGCGGGCACGCAGATTCCGGCAGTCACCCGGGCGCAGACCTTGCGTACGTCGTCGTCGGTGAGCCCGAGGAAGGCGGCCATCGAGCCTGGGCGCGCTTGGCCCGCCTCGAACATCAACTCCCCTCTCAGTCGCACAGCGCGGAGCGCATCTTCGAATGAAAGAGTGCCGGCAGCCACGTGCGCGCTGAACTCACCGAGGGAATGACCGGCGGCAAATGCCGGTGTTCCCGCGCGGTCGCCGAGCACGCGGAGGGCCGCAACAGAGTGCGTCAGGAGCGCAGGCTGAGCGTTCTTGGTGACGGTGAGCGCATCTTCCGGCCCGTCCCGCATGAGGCCGGACAGAGAAAACCCCAGCGTTTCGTCAGCCCTCGCCAAGACCTCCGCAGCCGCAGATTGCTTGTCGGCAAGAGCTCCGGCCATCCCGATGTACTGCGAACCCTGGCCGGGAAAGAGAAGTGCGAGCGTCATGTCGAGAACAGTTGAAGCTACATGCGGATGGTCATCGCGCCCCACGTGAGGCCGGCGCCGAAGGCGACGGTCAGCACATTGGATCCCTCGCCGATGAGGCCCTCCATGCGGGCCTCATGGAACGCGATCGGGACAGTGGCAGAGCTCATGTTGCCGTATTTTTCGACGTTCACGAACACCTTCTCCATCGGCAGGCCCGCGTACTTTGCGGTCGCTTCGATGATGCGGATGTTGGCCTGATGCGGCACCAGCAGGTCGATATCGCTCGACGTGAACCCTGCCTTTTTCATGGCAATGTCACATGCTTCCGCCATGGACCGGACGGCGTTCTTGAAGATCTCGCGGCCGTGCATGTGGAGGAGGTGCCGCCCGTTGTCCAGCATGCTCTGGCTGATCGGTTCGATGGCCCCTCCACCTGGGCGATACAGCAACTCGGCGAGGTTCCCGTCAGATTGCAGGTGAGAAGACACGATTCCACGCCCGGAACCATTCGAGGGGCGCAGCACAGCCGCCCCGCCACCGTCACCGAACAGGACAGCCGTCGTTCGATCGGTCCAGTCCACGATCGCGCTCATCTTCTCCGCGGCCACAACGAGCGCCACCTCCGCACGTCCAGCCGCAATGTACCCCTCGGCCATACTGAGCCCGTAGATGTGGCCCGTGCACGCGGCCATGACATCAAAGGCGACCGCATTGTCGCACCCGAGGATCGCCTGGATATCGCATGCGGTGGACGGTAGCCATCGGTCCGGCGTTGCCGTCGAGACGATCAAGATGTCGACCTCACCGGGTTCGACACCCGCCTCTTCCATGGCCTGCTTCGCCGCTTCCGAACCGAGGTGGGCCGCGTGCATACCATCCGGCGCGATCCGACGTTCACGAATCCCCGTGCGCGTACGGATCCATTCGTCGGATGTATCCAACCGTTTCGCCAGGTCGTCGTTTGTGACGACGTTGTCCGGGAGGAAGTGTCCGGTGCCAGCGATTTCTGCGATGGGTGTCGGCGTCTTCATGTCAGCAATTCCTCGGCGCTGTGCTTCACGAGGCCGGAGCGAATGGCGCGTGCGGCCACGATCAGAGCGTTACGGATCGCCTTCGGGGGCGAGCCTCCGTGACAGATGATCGACACGCCCCCAAGCCCCAGCAACGGTGCTCCACCGTACTCGGCGTAGTCAAGGACGCGAAAGACGTGCTCCAGGTCGACGTTGGAATCTTCCACCGTGTCCAGTTCGGCTTTCAGGAGATCCACGATATAGCCGGCGACCGACTCGTAGAACTTGAGAAGGATGTTCCCGACGAAGCCGTCGCACACGATCACATCACAGTCGCCGCGAACAATATCCCGTCCCTCGATGTTGCCAATGAAATTCAACCCGGCATCGACCTTCAGAAGTTCGAAGGTCTCCATGGTGACTTCGTCCCCCTTGCCCGGCTCCTCGCCGATGTTGAGAAGCCCTACTCGGGGGTTCTCACGGCCCATGGCGTCACGCATGTATGTGCTGCCCAGGTGCGCGAATTGAACCAGATTGCTGGGCTTGCACCCGATGTTGGCCCCCGCATCCAGAAGGAGGCTGAGGTCACCCGCCGTGGGCAGGAGGGTGCCGACCGGTGGCCGATCGACTCCGGGAAGGGGTCGGAGGGTAAACAGAGAGGACGCCATGACAGCACCGGTCGGGCCGGCACTCACGAAGCCGTCCGCATCCCCGTCCTTGTGAAGCTTCAGCCCTACGACGATGGAAGAGTCGGGCTTCCGCCGGATCACCGAAGCGGGAGAATCCTCGGCCGACACCCGGTCCGGCGCGTGGTGAACACGAATGCCTCGGGGCACGTCGTCGTGGCGGGCCAGTTCGGCCCGAACCACCTCCTCGTCTCCAACCAGGATGATCTCGACATCCTGACTCGTCACGTCTCGCAACGCATCGATGGCACCCGCCACCTCGGCGGACGGGGCGGTGTCGGTCCCCATGGCATCCAGGGCTATGCGCACCGAGAGCCTCCCGTGCTGTGCGCGTTCACCCCGGAACGAGGATCGACAAGATCCTGACCCGACGAGTTACGCCTCACTCAGTCTACGTCGACGTCGAGGACAGGCTCGCCCTTGTAGTGCCCGCAGGTGGGGCAGACACGATGCGGCTGCTTCGTGTCGCCGCACTTCGGGCACGAGTGCGTGGTTACGCCCTCGGCCTTGTAATGGGTCCGACGCTTCCGCTTCCGCTGCTTCGACGTGCGCTTCTTAGGTACAGCCATTGTTTCACTCGCTCTTCAAGTCCCGAAGTGCCAACCAGCGGGGGTCGATCTCCTCCTCCACGCAGCCGCAAGAAGCCTCATTGAGGTTGGCGCCGCACGTTGGGCAGATCCCCTTACACTCCGGGTTACACACCACGTATGGATTCACTGCGAGGAGCGTCTCCTCGCGCACTGCTTCACTCGCGTCGAGCTCGGATCCTTCAGGCTCGAACGCGTACACACCACCATCGTCCTCATCCCCTGCCACATCCGAGACGAACACCATTGTGAGCTCACCGTGAAACGGCGTTTCGACACCGTCGAGACAGCGCCGACACTCCTGGCGCACCGTTCCACGGGCGTCCCCACGAACGATGACTTCTCCGGTACCCGCATACGTCGCGCGCAAGCGCACGGCGAGTCCTTCGACCCAGGAGAACCCTATATCCTTCCAGAGCTCGTCGTCTCCCGGCAGAAGGCCTTCTGTGACAACGGAGCCCTCCCGTCCAAGCTGCCCGAGATCAACTCTGAGCATAGTCGTAAAAGCTAGTCACAACCGTCTGAAAGTCTAGATATTTTGCGCCTGACCGTGTTCGGTCGAACGCACGGGCTCAAAGGCCCAGTCGCTCGTGATTCGAGAAGAAGAAACCGATCTCGATCGCGGCGTTCTCATCCGAATCCGAGGCATGGATCGCGTTGCGCCCTTTGGACTCTGCGTAGAGCTTGCGCACGGTCCCGTCGGCTGCTTCCGCCGGGTCCGTTGCGCCAATCGTCTCCCGGAGACTGGCCACCGCATCGTCGGCCTCCAGAACCATCGGAATGACCGGACCGGACATCATGAAATCGACCAGTTCGTCGTAGAACGGTCGCCCCTCGTGCACAGCATAGAATGCACCGGCTTGCGCCTTGTTCAGGCGCGCCAGGCGCATGGCCCGGACCGTGAAGCCGGCGCCCTCGAGGTGAGCGAGGATCTTGCCGGCCTTCCCCGAGCCGACCGCGTCGGGCTTGATGATTGCAAGTGTGAGGCTCATCAGTCTTCTTCTCGTTCGTCTTGATTGGGGCGGCTCCCGTGCAGTGCAGCGAGGACCGCGTCGCGTGTGATCAGTCCAATAAGTTCTCCGTCTCTGACGACGAGTAACTGCTCTACGTCTCGATGTACCATCATGCGTGCCGCATCGAGGAGCGGCTGTGTCTCGGAGACGCACAGGACCGCGCGCGTCATGATATCGCGGGCGGTCAGCCCCGCCCGTTCGTCATCCGCGTCGCCCTCCTCACCTGGTCCGTCACGGAGCACTCGAGTGAGTGCGTCGCCGGTCGTGATGATGCCGAGGACTTCGTACTGCTCTCCGACGACGGGAATCGCGCCCGCGCCACGTCGGACCATCAGGTCAACGACCTCCGCCAACGGGGTTTCGGGGTACACTCGATACTGCACTGCCTCGAACGCGTGTTCGACACGCAGGTCGCTGGTCTGGTTCGCTTCCATCGCCTTACTCCCTCGATCCGACACCCCGTCGGAGATGAGGTGGCCTGCCCGCTACGCGAGCGTGTCCTGGATCAGGCCGACGATGTCAGCAGGGCGCTGCGCGACGGCGATACCATTGTCCTGAAACGCCTTCATTTTTTCTTCAGCTGTTCCGGCTGAGCCACTGATGATGGCACCAGCATGCCCCATCTGGCGTCCTGGAGGCGCAGTCTGGCCCGCTATGAAGCCGACCACCGGCTTGGACATGTTGGCCTGGACGTATGCTGCCGCTTCCTGCTCGTCGGTACCTCCGATCTCCCCGATCATGACGACCGCGGCTGTTTCCGGATCGGCCTCGAACGCTTCGAGACAGTCGATGAAGTTGGTCCCGATGAGCGGATCACCCCCGATCCCCACGCACGTCGTTTGGCCGAGCCCCACACTCGTGAGCTGGAAGACGGCTTCGTACGTGAGCGTCCCGGATCGCGATACAACACCAATCGGACCCTCGGTCACGATCTGTGCAGGAAGGATGCCGACCTTGGACTTCCCGGGCGAGAGTAGCCCGGGGCAGTTCGGCCCCAGGATGCGAACACCTCTGTCGCCTGCGAAGGCGTGGGCGCGAGCCATGTCCAGGACCGGGACGCCTTCCGTGATGGCGACGACCAGCGACACACCCGAATCGACTGCTTCGAGAATCGCGTCGGAAGCGAATGCGGGTGGGACATATACGACGGACGTGTTGGCTCCGGTTTGGGCTACCGCCTCATCCATCGCATTGAAGATGGGGACGGTCTCCCCGTTCGGGCCTTCGAAGATCTGGCCACCCTTCCCCGGCGTGACGCCGGCGACAACCTGGGTGCCGTACTCCATCATCTGACCGGTGTGGAACGAGCCGTCCCGACCGGTGATTCCCTGGACCACGAGCCGGGTATCGTTGTCGATGAAAATGGACATGTCGCTTTATCCCTTCGCCAGCTCGACGGCCTTTTCTACGACGTCGTCCATCGACGTGTAGGCCGAGAAGCCCGCTTCTTCGAGAATCTGGAGCCCGAGGTCTTCGTTTGTACCCGTCAGGCGAATCACGATCGGAGGCTCGATGTCGATCCGCTTGGTCGCCTCGACAATGCCGTTCGCGACGTCGTCGCAGCGGGTGATGCCACCGAAGATGTTGAAGAGGATCGCCTTGACGTTCGGGTCGGAGGTGATGATTTCGAGGGCGGACACGACCTTGTCGGGGTTGGACGAGCCTCCGATGTCCAGGAAGTTCGCCGGCTCGCCGCCGTAGTACTTCACCAGATCCATGGTGGCCATCGCCAGTCCGGCCCCATTCACGCAGCATCCGACGTTGCCATCGAGCTTCACGTACGAAAGCCCCGCTTCGCGTGCCTTGGTTTCGGAGGCGGGCTCGGCCGCAAGGTCCCTCATGCCCGCTACGTCCGGACGACGGAAGAGCTCGTTTCCGTCGATCGTCATCTTTGCGTCGATCGCCTTGACCTCTCCATCCGGCGTCGTGATCAGGGGGTTGATCTCCGTCATCGATGCGCCCGAGTTCACGAAGGAATCGTAGAGTTGGGCAACGACTTTGCTGGCTTGCTTGATGAGCGCCGGATCGTCGTACAGAAAGTTGGCCAGCCACAAGGCCTGATGCGGGAGCAATCCATAGCGCGGGTCCACAGAGAGCTTCCGGATACGATCCGGCGTAGACGCGGCCACCTCCTCAATGTCCATCCCGCCATCGGGCGACACCATGAACGTCGCAGCCTGGTTCTTCCGGTCGATGAGAACGCCGACGTACGCTTCGGTCTCGATATCTTCGGCCGGCGTCACGAGGACCTTTTCCACCGTGAGGCCGTTGATATCCATCCCCAGAATGTTGGACGCATGCTCACGAGCCTCAGAGGCGTCGTTGCAGTATTTCACACCACCCGCCTTCCCTCGTCCGCCGGAGTGCACTTGTGCTTTCACCATGACGGCACAGCCGTACTCGTTCGCGATCGCCTCAGCCTCGTCAGCCGTCGTCGCGATCCTGCCGGGCGGGACTGGTATGCCGGCCAGGGCGAAGCGCTCCTTCGCCTGATATTCGTGGATATCCATGCGTTCTCGTGTGGATGATAGGGGCCCCGAAGACACGTCGGACGGGAAGCGTGCCCGGGACAGCACGAAAAGCTATAAAGCCCCTATTGAGGGATCAACGCGCGTCAGCGCACGCCTGCGCCGAGCTGCTCGAGAAGGGCCCGCAGTTCGGCCAGCGCGATTCCGAAGCCAGCCCAATCTCCGGCACGTGCACGCTCGTCGGCCTGCTCCAGGAGAGCGAGGGCCGCGGTCGGCCACGGACCGGCCGCTCCGACCATATCGCCGGAGACAGCTGGGGCCTCCCCGCTTGCCGCCTCGGGCGTGAACGGTAGCCCGGCGATTTGAGCAATGGCCTCGGCCAGGGACTCGGCCATGACTACGCGCACGCCGTCACTCACCACAAAGCGTGCAAGATCGGGGATTGCGTCCTCTTCGGCGGCGAGGAAGACAGGCTCCATGTACAGGAGGCGATTGCCAACCGGGACCAGATGCAGATGACCGGTCCACACCTCACTCCCCCCTGTGCGCCACAAGGAGAACTGCTGGGATATCACGGGGTCCTGCTCGAGACGGGCCTCGATGAGCCGCGGTCCGAGAACCTCATCGTCAACCGGTACGTTCATCAGGATCGTTTCAGGAATTCCCAGATCGTCCGTACGCGCCACGAGCATGGCGGTGAGGTTCTCGCGTCCGGCCGGCACGAAGACGTTGGTCAGCTGGAAGCGCGCATCCTGTTCGGCGGGGAGCCGATAGATGCCATACTCCGGAACGTAAGGCACAGGATTCGAGGTGTTCGAAAGTTCCTGGGCCTCGACCCACACATCCTGCTGCCCGTGAAACTCGGCGGCAGTCTCCTGATGGTACTGCAGCAAGACACTGCTTTGGAGCTCAAGGAGTGATCGCGGATAGCGAAGGTGGGCTCGCAGGCCCGAAGGCATGTCCTCGATGCTCCTGAAAAGCCCAGGGTAGGCGCTGTCGAAGGCGTCCGCGATCGGATCCTCGATCGGGACCCGGTAGAAGTCGATCTCCCCAGTCACGGCATCTACCGTGACCTTCACGCTGTTGCGTACGTAACGCACGAACTGGCGTACCGTTCCGAAGTCGTAGACTGCGGAAAGCGGAAACGCCAGCGTGCCCGTGAAGCCCTCCAGAACCCAGACGACTCGTCCTTCGGACACCACCGGGTAGGGTGCTTCGGCGAAGCGAAGAAAGGGTGCGACTGCCTGCACACGGTCCAGGACCCGACGGCGATGCACGAGTCGGCTTTCGTTCGTGAGTTCGGAGGAGAAGAGGAGGTTCGCAGCTCTGAAACGCCAGGCGAGAAGAAGGGTTCGAATCGTGGACGAAACCTCGATCCCCTCCGGGAAATCGATGCCGGCCGTCCCCACCGCGCCGTCGGGTGCACGGAATTGGTCCGCCCCCGGCGTGACAACCACGTACTCACGGCCCCGATCAGGACTCGTACCAAAGAAGACGTCGGGCCTCTCGAGGTCGAGTGGAACGTCCCCCATGGAGGAGACGACCGTTTCAGGAGGAAGGCCCCTCACGAGCATTTCGGGGCGTCCTTCCGCTGTGCGACTGTTCGCGACGCTCGCCACGACCCCTACGCCCGTCATGTACCGCTCGCGGAGGTGCAGGTTTTGCCAGTTCGGATCGGGAATCCCTGCGGGATCGACCTCTCGAACCGAGATGGTAACCGGTGCGAGGCCCTCCTCCGTCGGGTATCGATCAACAGCTACTCGCTCGAAGTCGTAGTACTGGAAGCGAGCTTCTACCTCGCGGTATGTGGTCAGAAGTGGCGCCGATGCACCGGAGCCCCACACGGGAAGGCCGGCGAACTGCTGTGCCGCCTGGTCCCAGTCGACGGGCGCATTCGGATCGAAGTCGAATGGCCTCCGTTCGAGCGAGGCCTCGTCCAGCCCATAGGCGAGGCGGGTGTATTGGAGATTCTGCTCAATGAACGGAGACTCACGCTCAAGTTCGTTGGGCTCTACCCGGAAGCTCTGGATCACCGACGGGTAGATGTTTCCGATCAGCACCATCCCACCGACCACGGCCACGAACGCTCCGACCAGCGTCGCTGGCCGATTCCGCCATGTTCCCCAGAACGCCGCGCCGGCCGCGCCCAGCGTGATGATGGTGAGCGTCTGAAGCGCCGGAAGCCTGGCTTCAGCGTCCGCAAAACCGAAGATCCCCTGCACCGCAGAATTCCCGCTGATCAGGAGTCCGAAGCGACTGAGGTACATCCGAACCGCGAGGAGTACGAAGAAAATGGCGATGATCGCACCGAGATGCCGGCGAGCGAGCTGGTGCGTGTGAAGTCGGCCACCGCGCCAGTTCATTGCTCCTGTCGCGGCGTACCCCGCAACGGTGAGGGTGAGAATGAGAAAGGCGGAGATGAGGGCGTAGCTCACCGCCGCGTCGAGTACCGGGAGCCAGAACACATAGAAGCCGACGTCACGCTCGAGGATGGGGTCGGTGAGACCCCAGCTCGACGACGAGATCGCATGCAGCGCCTGACGACCCAGTCCGGCAGGGAGAGACCCACCGAACCAGAGTCCCAGGAGTCCAGCCGCCGCCAGCATGGCGAGCGTGACATAGCGTTTGGGCAGCTGCTCCGAGATCTCGAGGTTGCCGAAGCGTCGTCGGATCTGAATTCCTCCGAGCGTCGTCGAAGCAACCTTGAGGTTGTAGTAGACCAGGACGGCCACGAGCAGGCCCCCGAGAGCCCGAGCACCAGTCTCCCAGATGACCCGCCTCCAGAACACGTTCAGATAGCCCGTCTGCGCCTGCCACAGGACTTCCACGTAGAACGAGGTCAGAGCACGCCCCAGCATGGCGACGAGCGCCACCAGGAGCACGAGCGCGATCACGAGCCGGCTGCCGCGAAGCGCGTTGACGAGGTCCTGCCGCGGTGTGTTCATGAACGCTTCGACCCCTCCAGTGCGTCCGCGTTCCTGCTGCGCTTCATCTTCGGGGCAACGACACGCCTTGCTCCGCAAGCCACGCCGCGATGGTCGAGCGGATTTCGTCGAGGCTCTCCTGCGTCCGGGCCTCGAATCGCGCCACGATTACAGGCTGAGTGTTAGACGTTCGGAGCAACGCCCAACCGTCACCGAACAGCACGCGCACGCCATCGACGTCAATCACGTCGTGGTGCGCCCGGAAGTGAGCGACAGCCTTCTCAACGATTTCCCACTTTTCCTCCTCGCTTACGTCGATGCGGATCTCCGCAGTCGAGACGTACACGGGGAAATCGGCCACACGATCGGCGAGTGTGCGATCGGATCGACTCAGGATCCAGATCAGGCGACAGGCGTCGTACAGCGCATCGTCGAAGCCGAAGTAGTCGTCGGCCACCATGATATGACCGGACAGTTCTCCAGCGAGCAGCGCACCCGTCTCCTTCATCTTCACCTTTTGGAGTGAGTGCCCGGTCTTCCACATGATCGGCTCGCCACCCGCCGCCCGGAACACTTCCGGCAGTGCCTGGCTGCACTTCACGTCGAAGACAAGCTTTTGACCCGGGCCCTTACGGTCGAGCAGATCCAGGCCGAACAGGAGGAGGAGGATGTCCCCTCGAACGATGTTTCCGTTCGCGTCCACTGCACCGATACGATCCGCGTCTCCGTCGAAGGCGACACCCAGGTCGTGGGGCTCAGCCCGCACCGCACCGATGAGATCCTCGAGGTTTTCGTCAACGGTCGGATCAGGGTGGTGATTCGGAAACGTACCATCCGACTCACAGAAGAGCGGCGTGACTTCGACACCCATCGCTGCGAAGAGCTTTTCGGCAACAAGCGCGCCACTCCCATTTCCGCAGTCGACAGCCACCTTCATGGGGCGCTCGAGTTCGAACCGCCCTGCGACATCCTCCACATACGCATCGAGCACTTCGATACGCTCGACCTCGCCCTCTCCTGAATCGACATCGTCGTCTTGAATCCGCGACAGGAGACTCTGGATGTCGGCACCGTACAGGGCCGCACGGCCGCAGGTCATCTTGATGCCGTTCCATTCGGGCGGATTGTGCGAGCCGGTGACCTGCACGGCCGCATCCGTCTCATAGGCGCATTCGGCCCAATACAGAACCGGAGTCGGCACGGTCCCGATGTCGAGAACATCGGCGCCTGCCGCTGTGATACCCCTGATCAAGCCGGCAGCGAGCTCGAGGGACGATTCGCGGTTGTCTCCTCCCACCGCAATCCGTGGCCGGTCGATACCGGTGGCGCCCCGCACGTGGGAGGCGAAAGCCCGCCCGACAGCCTCTGTTACACCGGGGTCGAGGTCTTCGCCAACGATTCCACGTATGTCATACTGTCGAAAGATATGCGCCTTCATGCTGCTCCGGTCCCTGTGGTCAGGTCGGTGAACAGGTCAAGGATGCAGAGGGAGCGTCGAGGGCCGTTGACCCGGAGCGCGGACCCTCGCCTACTCCCCGAGGCCCGGCATGGCGCCCCCTAACGACGCCAGGCCCTCTACGCTTTCACGGGCGAAGTCGAGCGCCGCCCCGGGGAAGAAGCCCATGTAGATCACGATCGCCACGGATGCGATCAGCGCGATCCGCATGGGAACCGGAATGATGACCATGTCGTGCTGATCGTCGGCCAGCTGGCGCTTCATCCACATGAACCACGCCACCCGCAGGTAATACCAGTACGAGGCGATCGTCGACAGGACGAGTACCACCATCAGGTACCACAGTTGCGCGTCGGCCGCAGCCTGCAGCAGGTAGATCTTGCCCATGAAGCCTCCCGTCCCCGGGAAGCCTGCGAGCGAAAGCAGGAACACCGTAAGCAGCACGCCCATCATGGGCTGTGCCCAGCCAAACCCCGCGTAGTCCTCGACCTGCAGGCGTTCTTCGGCCTGATGTGCCACGCCAATCACGATCGCGAAGGCGCCCATGTTCATGACTGTATAGATCAGCAGATAGAAGAGCAGGCCCGCCGCGCCAGCTTCGTTCGACGCGGTGATCGCAACGAGCAGGTAGCCGGCGTGTGCGACGCTCGAGTATGCAAGCATGCGCTTTACGTTCGACTGAACGAGCGCCATGAGGTTGGCGGCGACCATCGTGAGGGCCGCCAACCACCACATGATGGGGTACCAGGTGTCATACGCTCCATCGAACCCCACCATGAAGACCCGCAGGAACGCTACGAACGCGGCCGCCTTTACCGCTGCGGACATGAACGCCGTCACGGGTGCGGGTGCGCCTTCGTAAACGTCCGGCGTCCACATGTGGAACGGCACGGCCGACACCTTGAAGCCGAATCCGATGGTCAGGAACGCGATCCCGATCGTAAGCAGCGTTGAGGACGCCCCGCCCGAGGACACCGTCTGGCCGATCTCGAAGATGTTCGTGCTTCCTGTGGCACCGTACACCAGCGCGATTCCATACAGGAAGAACCCGGTCGCAAATGCGCCCAGCAGGAAGTACTTGAGGCCCGCCTCGGCCGACTTGCGATCACGCCGATTGAAGGCCGTGAGCGCGTACACCGCGATCGACATGACTTCGAGCCCGAGGAAGATGACGATCAGATCTCGGGCACCCGCCATGAACATCATGCCGGCGGTGGACAGGAGAATCAGTCCGTAGAATTCCCCGGCCTGGAGCCGCTGTCGGTACACATACGCGAAGGAAATCATGATCGCGAGTGCGGCTGCGAGGAGGAACACCCAGTTGGCGAAGAGACGGAAGCCATCCAGAGCGATCATCGAGCTACGGCCAACTTCTTCGACGCCGTACAGCCACCCGTTGGCCATGCCCGCAAGGAGCACCCCGACCAGGGCAAGCCAGCCCAGGTCGGCACCACCTCCGAAGCTCGGGTCACCGGACGAGGCCGTCTCGGGGTCCTTGTGTTTGCCCGAGACCCCGGCAAGCAGAACGACCATCCCCCAAACGCAAAGGATCATCTCGGGCATGAGAGCCCAGAAGTAGTGAAGCTGACGGCTGAAATCGAGTTCCATGTTCGTTTCGCCTATTCGTCGCCGTCGGTCATCGCCGGGGCGCTGCCGTCGTTCATGTCTTCGGGATCGAGTGTCTGAGTGACCTCCACCGGTGGGATGGCCTCGAGCACGTCGGAAGCCGCAGCACGAGCGCCGGCCTCCTCGACTCGCTCGATCACGACGCGCACACTCGGCTCCATCCGGTCGAGCACCGGGGTCGGGTTCCAACCGATGATGATCATCAAGGCACACAGGGGGGCCAGGATCACCATCTCACGTGTATTGAGATCCTCAATCGCGCGGTTCTCGTCAGTCTCCAGCTTATTGAAGAAGACGGTCTGCACCATCGGCAACATGTAGTAGGCCGCGAAGATCACGCCCAGCGTTGCAAGGAACGCCAGCGTCGGATGTGATTCGAATGCCCCCATCAGGGCAAGGAATTCACCCACGAATCCACTCGTGCCTGGTAGCCCGATCGAGGCCAGTGCCGTGATCAGGAAGGCCGTAGCGAACCAGGGCGCGACACGGGCGATTCCACCGAACTCCGCGATTGTTCGGGTATGGCGCCGCTCGTACAGCATTCCGAGCAGGAGGAAGAGTGCTCCGGTACTGATCCCGTGAGAGATCATGACCACCAGACCGCCCTGCAGGCCATTCACGTTGAGAGCGAAGATGCCCAGAACGACGAAACCCATGTGCGCTACTGAGGTGTAGGCGACCAGTTTCTTCGCGTCGGGCTGGACGGCGGCGACCCAGGCCGTGTACAGAATCCCGATCACTGCGAGAACCAGCATCGTGGTCACGACGGTGGGATGCTGCGAGGCCAGCGGGAAGAACGGCAGCAGGAACCGCAGGAAGCCGTACGTCCCCATCTTGAGGAGCACCGCGGCCAGGATAACCGAGCCCGGCGTGGGGGCCTCGACGTGAGCGTCAGGTAGCCACGTATGGAATGGGAAGACGGGGACCTTGACGCTGAACGCGAGCGCAAACGCTCCGAAAAGCCAAAGCTGTTCGGTACCGGTCAGCGGCACGAGCAGGAAGTCCTCGTACGCGAACGTCGGCATCCCCATCAACGTCTTGGCCTTCCAGAACAGGAAGAGTATGCCGACCAGCATGAGGAGTGAGCCGAACGCAGTGTACAGGAAGAACTTGATCGCTGCGTAGATCCGACGCTCACCCCCCCAGATCCCCACGATGAAATACATCGGGACCAGGGTGAGCTCGAAGAACACGTAGAACAGGAAGACGTCCGTGGCCACGAAAACACCGACGACCGCCGCTTCCAGCAGGAGCATGAGCGCGTAGAACGCCCTTTGCTTCGTCTGGATGTAGTTGAACGAACCAAGGATTGCGATTGACGTCGAGAACGTCGTGAGCAGCACCATGAAGAGGCTTATGCCGTCGATACCGAGAGAGTAGTTCACCCCCCAGGCAGGAATCCACGGAGCCGTGGTTTCCATCTGCATCGCGCCAGATGTGGGGTCGAAGGCCCACCAGAGGCCGAGGCTCAGAACAAAGACGCCGATGGACCACCAGAAGGCGAGATTTTTTGCGCGCTCCTCCTCGGCCCAGAGGACCAGGCCGATGCCGAGCACCGGGAGCCAGATCAAGGCGTGGAGCGCCCAGCCGGCGTATCCGATCGAGTCGAGCAGTGAAGTCATGTTCAGCGCCTCCTAGAACAGGCTGGCGCCGAGGACGAACAGCACCCCGACGGTGAGAATGAACGCATACGTATTCACGGTGCCGGTCTGGAACATACTGACCACCCAGCCTATCCCCTTCGAGCCCCAACCCACGGCATTGACGACCCCGTCGATGATGCCCGCGTCGATGACCTTCCAGCAGAACCGGGACGCGCGAAGGATGGGTTGCACAATGACTCGGTCGTAGAACTCATCGACGTAGTACTTGTTGTAGAGCACCTTAGCGAAGCCCGACATTTCGGCGGCATCGTCCTTCACCGGGACAACCGTCCGGCCACCCACCAGTCGTATGGAGACGAGCACTACGAGGCCGGCCGCAACAGTCGATATCGCGGCCCACAAAGCTTCACCGCCACCAAAGGGAGCGTAGTAAGAGTACGTCCCGAGGTTCGCTTCCTGGATATGGTGGGCCTGTGCAGTGATTGGCTCCAGCCAATGGTGCAACCACTCGCCCATCGGGAGGATCCCGCCCAGTCCGGCCCACCCGGAGCTCAAAGCCTCTGGAACATTGATCCAGCCGCCGAAAACGGAGAGAACCGCCAGCACGGCGAGCGGAACCCACATGACGGGAGGGGCTTCGTGGAGGTGCTTCGACTCCTCATCTCCTGTCCTGTTGGCCCCATGGAAGGTCATGACCATCATGCGGGTCATGTAGAAGGCCGTGAGCATGGCCGCGGCCAACGCGAGAATCCAGTACACCGTGTAGAGCTGTGGGTACGGTGCGTTCTCGGCACCAGCCCAGGCGCCGGCGTACCAGATGATCTCGTCTTTCGAGAAGAACCCAGCGAACGGCCAGATTCCGGCGATCGCGAGTGTCGCGATCCACATGGTCACCCATGTGATGGGCATGAAGGCCTTGAGGCCACCCATGTTTCTCATGTCCTGCGGGTCTTCGTGGTTGTGTGTCGCGTGATACGCCTCGTGCATCGAGTGAATGACCGCACCCGACCCCATGAAGAGCAGCGCCTTGAAGAACGCGTGCGTCATGAGGTGGAACACGCCCGCCGCGTACGCGCCGACACCAACACCCACGAACATGTAGCCCAGTTGGGAGACCGTGGAATATGCCAGGACCTTCTTGATGTCGTTCTGCTTCAACGCGATCGTCGCGGCAAAGAGTGCCGTGATGACACCGATTCCCGCGACAACGGCGCTTGAGAGCGGGGCCAGCGCGAAGAGCACGGACGAGCGTGCCACGAGATACACGCCCGCGGTCACCATCGTAGCCGCATGGATCAGTGCGGAGACCGGTGTCGGGCCGGCCATGGCGTCGGGCAGCCAGACGTACAACGGCATCTGCGCGCTCTTCCCGATGGCGCCCACGAAGAAGAAGAGGGTGATCGCCGTGACGAGCCCGCCGCCGTACACGAGGGTCTCGGCATCGTGGAACACAGGTACGAAATCGACGCTGCCGAAGTTCTTGAAGAGAAGGAACATCGCGATCAGGAAGCCAACATCCCCGATCCGGTTCACGATGAAGGCCTTCTTCCCGGCGTCCGCCTTCTCACGGTCACTGAACCAGTACCCGATCAAGAGATATGAGCAGAGACCAACGCCTTCCCATCCTACAAACATCAGGGCGTAACTCGAGCCCATGACGAGGACCAGCATGAAGAAGACGAACAGGTTCAGATACGCGAAGTAACGAGGATATCCGGGATCGTCCTTCATGTAGCCGACACTGAACACGTGGATCAGCGTGCCGACCCCCGTGATGACCATCATCATGATCATCGAGAGTTGATCGAGCTGGAGCGCGGCATCAACGGTGAATGTGCCGGTCGCGATCCACGTCCAGTAGTGGAGGATCACGGGCTCATCGAGATGCGCCCCAAGCATCCGCGTGAAGTTCACGAGTGTGATCAGGAACGCGACGGCCATGACCCCGGGCCCGATCCACGTCGGGAGCGTGTGCGTCGCCGGTCTCGACGACGGGTCGCCAAGGTCGAGCTCCGCGCCACCTCGGACCGCGTCAGCGGACGCCCGCGCATGCTGAAGGGCCAGGAATCCGTTGGCGAGGAAGCCAAGCAGCGGGAGGAGGACGACGAGTCCGGGGAAGAACGGCTCGAAATGTCCGCCTTCGACCGCTGTCTGCCCCCCGCCCTGTACGAGGGTCGCAAGTGACGCCATCACGCCGGTCACCACTTGAGAAGGTTGAAGGAGTCCACGTTCACCGTCTCATAGTGACGGAAGATCGAGATGATGATCGCCAGGCCTACGGCCGCCTCGGCCGCGGCAACGGTCATCACGAAGAACACGAAGATTTGCCCGTCAATGCCGAAGACCCGACTGAACGCGACAAAACTCAGATTGACCGCGTTGAGCTGAAGCTCGATACAAAGGAACATGATGATGGCGTTCCGGCGTACGAGGACGCCGAAGGTGCCGATGACGAAGAGAATCGCGCTGAGCACGAGCGCCTCGGTGATCATTACACCTCCCTCTTCGCGAGAACGAGGGCGCCGACGATCGCAACCAGCAGGAGGATTCCTGTGATTTCAAAGGGCACCACGTAGGT
>JAPPOV010000041.1 GCA_028873595.1 Gemmatimonadota bacterium
TGGCGCGGATTTGGAGTGGCTCGCGGAAGCTCGGGCCGCGCACGACGGCGCGGACGGACGCGCCCGGCGGAAGGGCGTCGCCGCCGGTGAGGTTCGTTCCGAGCTGGGTGGCGATGCCGCGGGGGACGGTGAGGGTGTCGGGGGAGACCTCGAAGGTGAGGCCGGTCAACCGATACTCAGAAACCGGTAGCCCGCTCCGGCCCGGAGGCACTTCCGAGGCATTGCCAGCACTCGCAAAGCAGACCACCCCAATCACCCAGGTCAGCGTCCAGGCGTTGTGCCAACTACGGCTGCTGGCTCCCCGCATCCTCATCAGCGCTGCCTCTCACCCTTCCTCTAGGTACCCAGTTGCTGTGTCGAGGCTCAACGGCCTGTCCTCAAACCGTTCATCTCGTTGAGCCTCATCTCATCGAGACCGACTTTCGCGGGCCCCAACGTCCTCAGCGCCTCTTCTCCCTCCTGCCAACCGAAGACTTCGCCGCTCGGGATGTCGGCTCGATCGCATATATCGGGCTTCGACCCGCACATCAGGAGACTCTTCAGATACGTCCCATACGGAATTTCGGTGTCGTAGAACTGCGATTCGGGCCCGTTGTTCCAGTCTCGCGGAGCGCGCTGTCTCGAAATCGGACCTGGGATTATCTCCGCGCTGTTCGTTAGCCCATCGTAGACATCTACCCAGCCCAGTTGGTGTCCGAGCTCATGGGCCGTCGTCCGGGCCTCCGCACGTCCTTCGACATATGACTCATCCCCGCCTACACCGTTCGTCCACCCAATGCCTCTGTCGATCTCCTTGACATAGGTCACCCCGCGCCGGCTACCACAACCTCTGAACGTCTCGAAGCTATTCATGCACGGCTTCTCCCACGTGACGACCGGATTCGGCTCGAACCGCAGCCCTACTTGTTTGTAGATCCGATTGACCTCCTCAAATCTGTCGTCGACCGCACTACCGATCCCAGTGCAGTTGTTGCCGCCCTCATCGCAACCGATCGCGCAGTCTCTGAAGACCTGCCCGACCTTCTTGTCGCAAACGACGGTCACGGGGATGTCGATCACTGCTTCGGACCTCAGGACTTCGGTGCTGATCTGCGGCACGCGATCCTTGATTGGCGCAAACTGCTCTGGCGCCCGAAGCTGCTGATTGAACTTCATGACATCGACAGTCAGCGTCACCTCGCCTTCCGTGCCACCTGTTACGGTGACCGCAGCGCCTCGCCCCTCATTCGGATCTGAACCGGAGAAGCTAACTGCCCCCGAGCCGTCAGATGCCCACGTCCATCGGATGGCGTTGGGCGGTATCGCTGGCTCGACGTCGACCTTGAACTGGGCCGGCCGGCCACTCACGACGCCGCTTGGGTTGTAGAGCGAGTCTCCCGCCCGTTCGGTGGTAATGGGCTCCAGTACTATCTCAGTGACCGTCAGTCGGATTCGATCGGCGAACGTCCGCCTCTTTCCTCGGCTCAGGGTCTTGAGCCGCAGAGTGATCTGAACGTCTCCCGGCTGACCGCTCACCTGCCTGCCGGAGACGAGCAGGAACGATGGAAAATTCTCAAGGTTCCATCGAGTGCCCGACGCGACCTCGCCAACGCCATCCCAGAGGCGGACACGACCTGCACCTGTCGTCGTAACTTCCAGCTCGAGTCTTGCACTGGGATCTCTCCGAATCAGCGCGCGCCGTTCCGACACGGCAAGAGTGACTTTAATCAAATCGTTCTCCTTCGAGAGATCGAGGTTGGCCTGCGTGTTGTCAGGCGCAGAGATCGACGTGCCACCATCATCGTCATCATTGTTCAGCAATACCAGTCCACCGCTCCGCTCCTCGTCTCTGTTGTCGATGCTTCGGCCATTGATCACCGTGTCTTCGAACCCGACGATGTCGATGTCGACGGGGTTGCATACCCGACGTCGACTTGGTTCGAACTTCGGCGCGATGTATAGGCATCTCCTTTTCTTTGAGCGCCCTCGAGATCTCCTTGAACTCGCACTGCTCCCTCCAGACCCAGAGCTCGCGGAGCGAGCGTTGAAAAGAAACGCTCCCGTCACAGGTGCCGGAGACCCGCTGGGTTGAGCTTCCGGACTCGTGCAGAAGCGCGCCTCCACGATGCCGATGCCCGCTTCTTCGGCAACGTACACGACATGGTCGTCGTTCGTGTTGCCATTGAAGCTCACCGTCGATCCAGTGCCTTCGACCCGGAAAGGTTCCCTCCCCGCACCCGGGTCGTTCAGCTCCACGGGATCTCTCGGATCATTGATGTCGATGATATGGAACTCGCCGTCCGGACCCTTCAGATAGGCCAGTCCGGTGCAAGCATCGAACGACATGTTGCCGAACGTATCCCCGAGTCGGGTGTCCTCCGTCGTGAGTTCGATTGGCTGGCTTGGATCTGTTACGTCGAAGATCCGGAGCAGGCGATCAGCGGGCGTCGCGATGAACGCGAGGTCCGTCACGCGGCTAGCACCATTCTCGTCCTCCCACTCGAACTCCTGCACCGCCCCGACGCGCCCGAAGTGTGAGCGAGCCGCGGCCGGGATCGGCAGGGTCGAGATCGTGTTGTCGAACGTCAGCGCGTCGCCGAGGTTGTCCGTCGCGATGAGGCGCGCGCCCGCGCCCTGCTGATCCCGTTGCAGCACGACGGCGAACGCGCCGTGCGACTCCGTCGCGTCGAAGTAGGCCGCATCGTAGAACTCGTCGGTCGGAACGCACTTGTTGTCACCGAGACACGGCCAGAACGGTGGGCTGTAATTGACTGGACACATCTGGCCCGCTTCGGGCCCGGCGTCGCAACGGCCCGGCTGCGTGCCGGGCCCCCAGATGTTTTCGAGGACACCGGTGGAGTCGAAGGGATCCTCGGGCTCGAAGAACTCGATGTTCTCGAGATGGTTGAGCATGGCAACGCCCTGGTCCGTCACCTCGACGCGGGTCGGCAGCACGTTCGGATCCCAGAGCGGCTCGGCATTGAGAAAGAGTCGCCCGAAGTTCGCGAGCTTGGTGCCGACACGCGTGGGCTTCCTCGGATCGCTCAGGTCGATCACCTCGAGGTTGGAGGCCGGGTTCGGGAGGCCATCGCTCCACCGATAGCCAGTGTTCGCGCGAAGCACCTCGTGCGACTGGCCGAGGATGGACCCGACCACCTCCTTCGCATAGCTCATCGTGCCATCGCGAAGGACGATCGGCCCCTTCCACGCGTTCCCGACGTACGCACGCTCGCCGTCGACGGCGAGGCTCCACGGATTACCATTCGTCGCCGCCGAGCCAAGCAAGATCGGCTTGTCGAGCAGGAGCTCGGGGTCCTCCGCGTCACGCACCTGGTACGTGTGGATCGCCCCCGGATCCTCCGAGCCCAGCGGGAAGCTCACCGCGACGAGGACGTCCTCAAGCAGCCGCTCCTCACCTGTCGCGGGGTCGGTCGTCTCGACCAGGTCGAGGAGCGCTACGTCGGTGGCGTTGGGTAGATCGATCGTCGCGACCTGCTCCGGGCCGGGGCACTCCCACTCGAGTGTGGTGCCGGCGAGGCTCTCCCCGTCGACGTCCTGGATCGCCGAGCCGAGGCGCGCCTGGTAGCGCGCCCCCAGCCGCATGTTCCTCCTGGGCGTGATGCGGATCGCCGAGTCGCCGAACTCCGTGGTCACGTCGATCGGAATCGGCACCAGCTCGGGATCGAGCACCTCGACGGTCTCGTCGTTCACGGTTTCCGGGTCGAGTGGTTCGCTTATGAGCACGACGATCTCGCCATCGAACGAGATCTCGTTGGCGTCGGGGATGACCGGTGTCGGCGGGTCCTCGCCCGGCGCCGGATCGGCATACACCGTCGGCACCAGCACCGAGGGCGAACGCCCCGGAGCCGAGGCCGGGGGCAGTGCCCCCCCAGTCGCGTCCGCGGAGACCACTTGCAGCGTCCGATCGACGAAGGCCGTGTTCCCCGTCCGGTCTTGCGCCCGCGCGCGCAGCGCGATGACCCCGGGCGCGAACGGCAGCAGCGCGTACGACCCGTCCGGCGAGAGCGCCACAGCCTCGAGGCCCGCGCCCTCGTCCACCTCGAGCCCGACGAACGTCACCTCGTCGTCGTCGGTGGCGACGACGGTGATCGTCAGGGCATCGCCGAGGGCGGCATAGCCCTGGCCGAACGAAGACCCGGCGAGCTGGATCTCCACCGTCGGCGGCACGAGGTCACCGAGCACGTCGACCACCGCGACAGGGAGCGTCGAGGGCAGCACGAAGGGCGCCTCGAGCTGAGCGATGCGAGTGCCGGGCGGCGCGGGCGGGCCCACGACGCCGCGCACGTCGCGGCGAATCACCCGCTCGAAGAGCGGATCGGAGACGTCGAGGCGGCTCGCGACCACCGCGCCCTCGTTCCAGGATCCGCTGGCCGACTCGTCGGCCACGACGAAGCGTCCCTCTTCGTCGGTCACCGCGGCAAAGGGCGCCGTGGCGAGCTCCTCGGGCAGGCTCTGTACGACCGCGCCCGCGACCGGCAGGCCGGCCACCGTATCGCGCCGCACCTCGCCGCTCAGGAAGGTGAGCGACGCCGC
>JAPPOV010000015.1 GCA_028873595.1 Gemmatimonadota bacterium
TGGCGCGGATTTGGAGTGGCTCGCGGAAGCTCGGGCCGCGCACGACGGCGCGGACCGAGGCGCCCGGCGGGAGGGCGTCGGCGCCGGTGAGGTTCGTGTCGAGCTGGGTAGCGATGCCGCGGGGAACGGTGAGGGTGTCGGGGGAGACCTCGAAGGTGAGGCCGGTGAGGTTGTACTGCACCTGGGCAACGGGCTGTGCCTGAGCAAGCGAAGCCAGACCGAACAGCGCCGCGAGCATGCACGCCCAGACCATCCTCGCCGTGCGGTCACGCCCCGATCGCCCCACCCGAAGACATGAAGCCGCTTCGCGCGATGCACGCAGCCCATCGGGCTCGCCGCGGTGGACCACGTACATCGAACTTCGTCCTCGCGGGCGCTTCATGGACATGGGAGGGCACCATTCACGTAGTCGTTCGCGGTGAGGCCGGTCGTGATGGGAACCTCCCGGCCATCACGGATCTCGCGGAAGTTACCTCGACTGCTGGTATTGCCCTTTCCAGAGGGGAAGAAGCTGTACGCACCCCCGACGCTTTGGATCCGCCCCTGCCCATCATAGCTCCAGTCGACGGTGGCGCGTTGCGTGTACACCTCGTCTGCGTTGACGCCGTCGCCATCGTCGAGCGTTCGAACAGCATAGTAGAGATCGAAGCGGTTCAGGATCTCGACGTAGTCCGCGTCCTCTGACGTGCCGGGGTAGAACAGTGGTATGTCTCTGTCAAACGGTGTGTCCGGCATCCATTGCCGGACCCCTCGCATCGGCCCGACGGGGGACAGGGGAGCGCGGTACCAGGGCCGCGGCCCCTCAGCAATGTCGAGGACACTCTTGCCGGTCAGATTGCATCCAGACGGTGTGACGAGCGTCAACTGCACCGGACGCGGCATGACCCTGAACCCGAGGATGCGGCGCACGAAGGTCGCATTCTGCACGAACCCCATCTCGACCCACGAAATTCCTCGCATCGTTCCGTCCACGACCGGCCCCGTGATCTCCTTGATGCCGATTCCCGCCGAGAGCGCAAATAGGGGTGGCGTCACCGAGAACAAGTCGAACGTCGTGGGCCCAAAGTTCGCGGAGGGTGGATTCTGGAAGCGGACGAAATTCTTCGCGCCAAAGCCCAGCTCGATCTTGACGACGTTGACCTCGCGCCGATTGGTGAAGCCCGGTACCGGTGTGAAGTTCGCGCTGCCAACGACTGCCTCGGGGGCGTCCCAGTGGATCTCGGCGAGGAGCGTCTCCTGACCGGCTCCCGGTATCGCTAGCAGCAGACGCTGCACGCTCTTCAGCGTGCCGTGAATCGCAGTCCAGCTACCGGTTGTGGGATCACTGGCAACTCCGGAATGCGGCAACGTCGCGACATATCTATGTGTCGAGTAGTTCGGTACGCCTAGATCGGGACCCTCGATCTGGTAGACCGTGAACTTCACCATATCGGTGTGCACCACGGGCTTCCCCTTCAACTTGCCGTTCCAGGTCAGCAAGATCTCCTCATCCGCGAGTTTGTCGCTCAGCTCCAGGCCTTCGACGAAGAGGGTTGCACCCTTACTTGCATTGAATTTTGTCCCACTTGGAACCGGACCCCGACGATTGCGCTGCTTCCAGACGTTGATCTTCTGGCTCGAGAACTCAAGCGTGTACTCGCCCCTACGCTTGCGCGGCTTGACCGGAGCCAGCTCGAGCTTCACGAGATCGCTTTCGCCCTTGACGCCGTTGTGGTCGACGTGGTCCGACAACCCATCGTAGTCGTCATCGTCGTTGTTGATGGCGACGAAGCCACCCTGTTTGTCGTCCAGCGCTTCGGCGAGCACCCTGCCATCGGACCTTCGGATGTCGAGATCGATCTTCACGCAGGCCTTCTTGCCTTCGTTCACGCAGAGCCTAGGTGTGCCGCGGACGACGCGGGTCGAAGGGACGGCAGCAGCCATCGCCCGGGATGAAATCATGGTGCCGTTCTCGATGTAGGAGGAGCAGAGACGCGCGTTCACCACAGCGACTCCGGCCTCCTCCGCGAGGAACACGGCATTTGCGTTGTTCGTGTTGCCGTTGAAGCTGACCGTTGCACCCACGCCTTGGACCCGGAAAGGCGCAGCGCGCTCGCCGGGATCGTTGAGCTCGAGGGGCTGGCGAGGATCATTGAAGTCGACGATATGGAACTCACCGTCGACCCCTTTCAGATAGGCAACGCCAACGCACTCATCGAAGGACATGTTCCCAAAGGTGTCGGTGAGCCTGGTGGCCATCGTTGTCAGCTCGACCGGGGCGCTGGGACTCGTGACGTCGAAGATTCGCAGCGTTCGATCACCGGGCGTCGCGATGAACGCGAGGTCCGCTACGCGGATCGCGCCATCCTCGTCTTCCCACTCGAACTCCTGAACGGCCCCGACCCGCCCGAACTGCGAGCGAGCCGCAGTCGGGATCGGCAGCGTCGAGAGCGTGTTGTCGAACGTCAGCGGGTCGCCGAGGTTGTCCGTCGCGATGAGGCGCGCGCCCGCGCCCTGCTGATCCCGCTGCAGCACGACGGCAAACGCTCCGTGCGACTCCGTCGCGTCGAAGTAGGCCGCATCGTAGAACTCGTCGGTCGGAACGCACTCGTTGCCGCCGAGACACGGCCAGAACGGCGGGCTGTAGTTGGCTGGACACATCTGGCCCTCTTCGGGCCCGGCCTCGCACCGGCCCGGCCGGGTGCCGGGCCCCCAGACGTTCTCGAGGACGCCGGTGGAGTCGAAGGGATCCGCGGGCTCGAAGAACTCGATGTTCTCGAGGTGGTTGAGCATGGCAATGCCCTGGTCGGTCACCTCGACGCGGGTCGGCAGGACGTTCGGATCCCAGAGCGGTTCGGCGGTGAGCTGAGAAAAGAGCCGCCCGAAGTTCGCGAGCTTGGTTCCGACGCGCGTAGGCTTGCTCGGATCGCTCAGATCGATCACCTCGAAATTCGAGGCCGGGTTCGGGAGGCCATCGCTCCACTGATAGCCAGTGTTCGCGCGAAGCACCTCCTGCGACTGACCGAGGATGGACCCGACCACCTCCTTCGCATAGCTGATCGTGCCATCGCGAAGGACGATCGGCCCCTTCCACGCGTTCCCGACATACGCGCGATCGCCGTCCACGGCAACGCTCCACGGATTGCCATTCGTCGCCGTCGAGCCAAGCAAGATCGGGTTATCGAGCAGGAGATCGGGGTCCTCCGCGTCACGCACCTGGTACGTGTGGATCGCACCGGGCTCCTCCGAGCCTAGCGGGAAATTCACCGCGACGAGGACGTCCTCGAGCAGCTGCTCCTCACCTGTCTTGGGGTCGGTCGTCTCGATGGCGTCGAGCAGCGCCACGTCGGTGGCGTTGGGTAGATCGACTGTCGCGATCTGCTCCGGGCCCGGGCACTCCCACTCGAGTGTGGTGCCGCCAAAGCTCTCCCCGTCGAGGTCCTGGATCGCGGACCCGAGGCGCGCCTCGTAGCGCGCCCCCAGCCGCATATTCCTTTTCGGCGTGATGCGGATCGCCGAGTCGCCGAACTCCGTGGTCACGTTGATCGGGATCGGCACCAGCTCGGGGTCGAGCACCTCGACGGTGTCTTCATTCACTGTCGCGGGATCGAGTGGCTCGCTGAAGAGCACGACGATCTCGCCATCGAACGAGATCTCGTTGGCATCGGGGATGACCGGCGTAGGCGGCTCCTCGCCCGGGGCCGGATCGGCGGACTCCGTCGGCAACAGCACCGAAGGTGGCCTCCCCGGAGCCGAGGTCGGGGGCAGTGCCAGCCCATTCGCGTCCGCCGGGACCACTTGCAGCGTCCGTTCGACGAAGGTCGTGTTCCCCGTCCGATCCTGCGCCCGCGCGCGCAGCTCGATGACGCCGGGCGCGAACGGCACCAGCGCGTAGGACCCGTCCGGCGAGAGCGCCACGGCCTCGAGGCCAGCGCCATCGTCGATCTCGAGCCCGACGAACGTCACCTCGTCGTCGTCGGCGGTGACGACAGTGATCGTCAATGCATCGCCGAGGGCGGCATACCCCTGGCCGAACGATGACCCGGCGAGCTGGATCTCTACCGTCGGCGGCACCACGTCACCGAGTACGTCGATGACCGCGGCGGGAAGCGTCGAAGGCAGCACAAAGGGCACCTCAAGCTGAGCGATGCGGGTGCCGGGCGGTGCGGGCGGACCTACGACGCCCCGCACGTCGCGGCGAATCACCCGCGCGAAGAGCGGATCGGAGACGTCGAGGCGGCTCGCGACTACCGCGCCCTCGATCAAAGATCCGCTGGCCGACTCGTCGGCGATGGCGACGACGAAGCGTCCCTCCTCGTCGGTCACCGCCGCGAAGGGCGCCGTGGCGAGCGCCTCGGGCAGGCTCCGCACGACCGCACCCACGACCGGCCGGCCGGCCACCGTATCGCGCCGCACCTCGCCGCTCAGGAAGGTGAGCGACGCCGC
>JAPPOV010000031.1 GCA_028873595.1 Gemmatimonadota bacterium
GCCAATGAGGTGGCTCCCGCCTTCGATGACCAACGCGACGCCGGTCAGAAGTCGGAGGACTCGTCCGACTGGGCCTGCTTGGATTCCAGCATCACTACCCACTCCATCCTCCACGTATTGGATACACACGTAATACAATTACATCAATACGCATGTCAAGCCGGTGGCCGACGCTTTCCTTCCAGTTCCCTGCTGCCGATGCGGTTAGGCGAGCGACTCTGCGATCAAGGCCACGGAGGGAGCTCCATCCGACCGGCAGGCCATCGCGGTCGCTTCCGCGCCCTCGCCCGTAACGTCCCTACCGTCCACAAGTACGGTGGGTGAGCCGTGCTTCCGGAATCGCTCGGGAGTCGTGTCAGCCGTCAGGTCCCACTCTGACCAAGCAAGCTGAGTACCCGTCTGCTCAATCGCGGCTCTGAGGTTCTCTCTCGCCTTGGTCGCGTTTGGACAACCTTCGAAGTAGACGAGGTCGATCTGGGCTGATCTCACCTTGTGCCCTCCGCATCCCGCCGCGTGGCGGAGAAATCGGTCATGCGTTCAAGCTCTGCGACGATGTCTGCGACAGAGGTCATCGTCGTGTCGAACGTGACGAAGCCCTCCGACCGGTCGTATGAGAACGTCGCATCTTGAACGCCTTCGACTCGTGTCACGGCCACACGGGCCGCTGCAGCACATCCGTCTCAGGTCATGCCTGTGACGTTGAGTGCGACCGTCTCAAACGGCCCCTGGGGCTCGGCCATGCTCGGCATCAGGGCGTGCTCGTCACTCCCGTGGTCCATCGGAGCAGCATCGTGACCGGGGATCTGGAGCAAGATGCCCCCACCGATCACCACGCCCACGGCTAGCCATTGTTTCCAACCCATCTAAGCCTCCTACTCGAACATCAGGGTTTGCCAACTGGGGAACGTGGCGAGCGCAACAGCCAGAAGCGTCGCGACCCATAGCGTCACCTTCATGCGCTTTCTCACACTCTCGTCCGCGCACGGCTTACCCGGCACGCACGCGGCTCTCTCTTCGCGGTCAAGAAGAACGAAGCCACCGACGAGAAAGAGGGCTGTGGCCCCCAACAGGTAGGGTCGCCACGGTTCGTACGCGGACAGCCCCGCTCCTGAGATGCCGAGGCTCACCGCGACGACAGGCCCCGCACAGCAAAGCGCAGAACCCGCAGCCGCCACGACACCGCCGACGCTGGGAAGAACGGTCTTTACGGACTCCTTCACCGGCTCGGAACTCCCTTCATACGGATCACCGACCATACGGTAGCGCCGGTACTATGGTACCGGGTCAAGGCCGCACGACCCGGAGTCGCCCTCACTCGGCATCGAGTTGCTCCAGGATCGGACAGTCCCCAGTCGCTTCCTGCGCCCCGCATTGCTCCACTAGCCGTCTGAGCGCTGCTCCGATGCGATCCAGGTCTTCGATCTTGGCCTCTACCTGGGCGAGCTTGGTCCGAGCGTTCCGCTCCACGACACCGCAGACCGACGGATCCCTGATCCGGAGCTCCAGCAGCTCCGATATCTCCGCCAGGGTGAACCCCAGTTCCTGTGCCCTCTTTATGAACCGGACCCGCTGGACGGTCTCGTACGAGTACTCCCTGTATCCGGCGGTCGAGCGAGGAGGGTCTGGGATGAGGCCACGTCGTTCATAGAAGCGGATCGTCTCCCGCCCCACGCCGACAGCCTCCGCCAGTGCTCCAATGTTCAACGGCTTGGTTCCCATGCAGGAGAGATAACCCTACATATCGGTACAGGGTCAAGCCCATAGGGGTCAGTGGTGTGTATCGTTCACCGGGGACAGCAGGTCCAAGCGGTCCTGCGGCCGGATGACATTCAAAACTGTGCCGATGGCGGCCTTGGCTCCCTGGCATTCGAGACCCACGGCACCTTCCTGCACCAGCGACATCGAGGCTGTGGTCCGCGTGGACCGCAACCGACCGCTGGAGACCATGTTCAGAACCAACGCTGAGGGCACCGGCGCTTGGATATGGAACGTCGGTCAGTCTGAAGACATCCTGGCCGCACTGGTGAGTGAGATCGCCCAAGGCACAGGCCTGGTGCTTCGAGCCTGGGATTACCGTAGCGTCTCGCACACATACGGATGGTCTATCGCGGGTGCGGAGACGGCACTGCAACGTCTCGCGTGCTTCGGGACGTAGATCCGGTACCTAGCCGACCACGCGAAGCTCTTCAAGGTCGATCACCTGTCCACCCACGAGGGCGAATCGCCCGGGCCAGGTCGCCTGGGTCATTCCGATCGCGCAGAGGCCGAAGGCCACCGCCAGGTCGCGTCCGCCGAACTTGGCTGTTCCCTGTTCGTTCGACACGTTCTGGATCGAGGCCACGGTTTCCACATCTCGGACCACGGGAAAGCTCTCACGTAGCGTCCGTCCCACCTCGTTGGTCAGCTGCACGTGATTATGACGCCAGCCTGCTCGATTGGACGGATTCGCGTCCCTCACCCTCGCATCGACATCGTGATGCACCATGTCGTAAGGGTATCGAGAGACACGCAGGAGTCCCGTGAGCACTGCGTGGCCGTGATTCTCTCGCTCGACGACCACATACGCGGGCGCACCTGAACCGGAGCTTCGCCACAACCATCCGAGGCCGTGATCCGGGTGGCCGAGGAACTCTGACCCAATGAGGTCGGGGGCGATATCGTTTCTGTGGAAAGCGAACGCCTGCTCACCTGTGTCGAAGTTCACGCCGCAGATTGCGGTGTCATCTCGACCTACCCCCTCAGCGGGATCGACTCCGATCACGTACCGGGCCCGAGCCCTAGGCTCCTCCCAGATCCGAAGCCGACCGCTCTCGATGGAGCTCCACAGGGCACCGTACTCACTAGTGAGCTCCGAGGGCGGGATCGGCTGACGGCATCCTTCGTATGCTCGATCGATAAGCTCGCCCGCATAGTAGCTCTCCCCGCTCGTTAGAAAGCAGCTCTCGTCATCGTTCGGATGTTCCTGATAGATCACACTGGCACTGCGCCCGTCGGCAACCAGGGCGCGCCGCTTGTGTCGCCACCACTTCACCTGCTCAAGACTCAGCCCAAACCGGGCCTTGAGCCTGGCTTCTGCGTCCGAGAGAGTGCCGAGTTCATCGGGCTCGAGGAGGGGCACGACGTTTCGTGGGTCTGAGTGCCAGGGAAAGAACAGCGGAATGAAGTCAGACTCACCACGCTTGGCCGTCTGCCAGAACTCGTAGAACGCCTCGCCTCTCCCTGCCCTACCGTTCGGAGTCGACTCCATGACGTAGGGGCGGTCTTCGATTGCATCGCTGACCGACGTATGGACGGCCCGTAGATCCGTGCAGTGGGCCGCTTCCGAGATGTGCAGTCGCGTTAACCGAGATCCCCGAAACGCCCCACTCGCGCCGGCCGTCTCAGCCTTGTAGACGCTGCCCCAGCCGGGAAACTCCAGGTGATGCACGCCGGCCGTGGTCTTGCGGTGTCGTCGATCGGGCGCCTGGCGATCGTAGAAGCGGCTCACCATCATGAAGATGGTCCTGGTGTCTTCCGTACGATGCGCAAGCGTGGCCACGAACGAATCCGGCTCGGCCCACGTCGTCCAGTACCCCAACGCCTGCTGGAGCGTCGTCACACCCCCTCGTCTGTACTTGAGGATCAGGAAGCGGGGCGGACGGCCGGCCCGCTTCGCACGAAGCTCCGCGACGAGGACCTGCCGTTGGATCCAGTTGAGCTCGAGAGGGACCAGGCGACCGGACCTCCGATCGATGATGCGCAGCTGTTCGCGTGCGAACCGAGGAAAATGACGCAGGGCGCTGAGGTGCTCTATCCCGTCGAAGACACTGGCAGGCCCCCGAGCCGGCTGGATGGCCTCAACCTCCCTACGTAGGCCGGCGGCCAAGCGGTGTAGATCGCGCAGCGTCACCCGACGGACCGGATCGTGCGCGACTCCATCCCCGCCTTCAGCCGAACGATGTCGGCCTTCAGCTCGTTGACGACCTCGGCCGTCTGCCGGTCGCCCTCAGCGCGGACCCATTCGGCTACAGCACGGATCGCGGCCTGAGCCTGTCGGTCCGAAAGACGACCCGTCGCCACGGCACGTCCGATCGTCTCGAGCCAACCCTGGGCGTCCTCGTGTGTCCTGAGCTCGGGCAGCTCGGCCGGATCCAACCCCGGGCTACTCAGACGCTGCTTTGTGGCCAGCCCGCCCTTGCGACCTCGCTCGGCCATCGTCTTTCGACCGCCGGGTCGATGAGCCGGGCAAAAGCCGTCGTCATCGAGCAGATGGGGCAGTGCAGCACATGTGCTTCCGTCTGCTTTTTGGCCTCGGCACATGCCCTGCATAATGATCCGCGTGTTCGGTTTTGTTTCGGGCCCTAGGTCAACATAATCGATCTTATAGGGAAGTCACATATCGCCTTACTCAAAGGGGTCGTCAGCCAAATCGTGGAGAGAAGCACGGAGATGCATGAATATGCTTCTACGGTCACCCCGTCCTGATCGAATAACGATGCACGTGGGTCAAGTGTGCTTGAGCACATCCGCGCGGGAGTTCGCCGACTCCCTCGATGAGCTCGGGGCTCCGTGGGCCGCTCGCGGCGCTCGGATCGTTGATGCCTAGCGTGAGAGATCGCTGGGACGAGCAAGGTTCCCCCGCACGATGGCGACCCCAACCAGAGTCGGGATGGATCCCCCCCCCGGATCGGACAATGCCTCAAGAAAGAGGTCGTTGCCGACGTTTCCGGGAGCATCCGTCTTAGGTGAGGAGTCCAGGATCGCCAGAACCCCGAGCCTCTTGTCGCTACCTACGACGTACTGGGCGGTTTGTGGAACGAACCCCCTCGCGTCCTCCTGAGAGACGAAGTGATCCGGTTCAGCTTTCAGTTCGAGGCGGACGCGATGGAAAGAAAGGTCCGTGATTCCACCAGCTGCTTCCGGATGTACCTCAAGCGCCGAGCCGATCTCCGGACGGGCGCGCAGCTGCGCAATCAACCAATCCTGCCACTTGTCTTCGGTCCACCGTCCTTTCTTGAACAGGTTGTCCTGAAGTGAACGGCCAGCGATCGCCCCGACCGCAGCGTATAGGGTCAGGAAATCCTCACGGTCCTTGTCGCTAACGCCGGGGAACGACCGCAGCTGGTTGTTGAGCTCAAGGAGCCGGACGTCGACCTCTACGTACCCGGTAGTCGGCTGAGACCGTGCGTCGTGGCTCCGAATCTCGAACCGGCGCTGTCCTTCAAGGAGAACTCGTTCACTCGGACTCGTGGGCCGAAAACGAGCTTGGTAGGCGAACTGCAACGGGCGTGAGCGAATCGACTGCGGCACAGCGAGGAGCATGCGCCCCGTGCCCGAGAAATCGGTCGGGTTCTCGAGGGTGGCGACCTCGAAATCGAAGCTGGGGAGCTTGAATACTTCTGGCTCCTCAACGGTTAACGGCGACAGAGTCATCGAGGTGGCCCATGGGGGCCACTCCGAGAGTCGAACCGACACACCGAGGTCGTGAGCGACGTTCGGCAGTACTATCGTCGAGTCGGCGAGAGGTTCGCCGTCAATTGTGAAGGCGATCACAGCGACCGGCGGGGGCGGAGGTGGAACGTCGTCACCCTCTGCCTTCTTCGAGGGTCGCGAAGTGTATGTGGCGGCGAATAGCGGCAACGGCAGCGTGATGCTGAGCAGCTCCTCCAGAAGCGGGGCCACCTCAGTCACATCGGAGACGGCGGCTAGACTGACCGCGACATCCCCGAGCGGCGGCGGCACGCCCTGCTCGCCCATCTCCGTGAGTCGCAGCTTGGCTGCGCGCAAGAAACGATCTGCCTCCGACTCTGCCTGGCGAACCGCGTCAACCCACTCGAGCATGAGCTCAAGAACCTGCATCAGCTGGGCGAAGCCCCGGTACGCGGGACCCGTTGGTCCGTCCAGCTTCGCACCGAGTTCGGCGAGGGCTTCCGCTGGCGCTGCGAGCTGACGGTGAACTGGATCAGCCAGCGCCTGCCGAAGGGCCTCGATGGCCTCGACGCGTCGCTGGAAGGCTCCCCCGAGATTCGTAGGGCGCCGTCTCAACGGCTCATCCCCCCGACTCGGACCATGAGTCCAGTGCTTCCTTCAACAGATGGGAGTCTCCGGTTGCCAGGGCGGCCTCGACGTTGACCGCGGCGCGAAGGACCCTCACGCGATCAGCCTGTTCCGGCCAAGGGCTCACCTCCGCATCCGCCAGCCAGTCATCGACTACCTCCAACGCATACGTCCACTCTCCGACCCCGGTAAGCGCTCCGAGAAGGTCCATCGAAGGGTCGCCTTCCGAGAACGAACGGGCGACGCGGGCTGCATTCGGGATCTTCTCAGCGACCCTCGAGATCTCAAGAGCCGGCAGGTCGTGGACTGACTCGGCGATCGAGTCCAGTGTGAACGGGTAAGTCTCGTCGTTTGTGATGAGATCCAGGACGAGCTCACCCACCTCTGGCGCGTCTATAAGCGCGTGCCGGAGCCATCTGAACGCGTCCCACGCGTCGTTCGGGTTCATGTCGCGTAAGACCCGGACCAGTGCGGCTAGGAACTGGGGAGTCCGACTCTCTTGGTCGGTCTGGTAGTACAGCACCTCCAAAGCATCCGACAGGAACGTGTCGTCGCTGTGTGACTGCTCGTAGATGAATACGATCGAGGCGACAGCTGTTCTGATCCTGGTGTTGAACCGAGCCGGCGGTTTCGCACTTCGGAGGGCTCTCACCGCGCTGGTGTGCACAATCACGTATGGGTCCTGAAGCAGCAGGAGGAAGGCGTCGTGAACGAGGTCAGGGAGATCGTCCCCGGATCCCTTCACGATCTTGCCGTAGGCCTCCGCCGCGGCGGCGCGGACAAGGGTCGACTGGTGCATCAGGCCGACGTAGAGCTTCGGCAGCGCCATGGCGAGTCCTTCCGATTGCCGTCCCATTTGGCCGACCCCCTTCATCAGGGCCTCAATCAACCGTTCGTGCTCGTCGCCCAGCTGCTCGAAAAGCGAGATGAATACAGTGCCGACTTCGTTGGGGAACTGCGGCGCAAGATTCGCCGTGGTTTCCACGATCTTCCGAAGCGCGTTGTACTGACCCTGGCGGCGGGAAATCGCCTCCGTGTGTCGCAGTTCGGGTGGCGTCGGGTCCTCAAGCTTCGTGTCCAGCGGTTCGGATTCGATCCGTTCCGCTAGCAGAGCAGCCGCGCCGATCAACTGCTCTACGCACGATGCGACGACCTCAGGATGGCTCGCTGCCGCGTAGTCGATGACGTTCGCCGCTTCGCGCAACCGCTCGACCTCTTCCGGGACGGTGAGCGCTTCCACCGCGTGCTGTACACAGACCTGCACGGCCTCGGAAGCGATGTCTCCACGACGAGCGAGCCGAAGCGGGCGTTCTACGATTCCGAAGAGAAGCGCACGATCATGCTTCGTCGAGTTTTCAAGAACTCGCCGCAGTTGCTGGTCCCACTCCTCCGGCTTGAGCGTGAGGGCTGTGACCAACGCGTCCTCCGCTGCGGCGCGAGCGCTCGCATTGATGTCATCGTCAGGGAGGAGTACGGCCCGGATTAGATCTGGCGTGAACTTCCCTACGAGGGAGTCGTCGACGCTCATCAAGATGTCCGCGGCGCTCGAGGCGATCCGGCGGCGGGAACTTGATCCACCCCTTAAGGAGCGGACCACTTCATCGACGATGGTATCCGGATGTGCCTGGTACGCGGCGACCAAGGGCTTCGGATTGGGGCCGGGAGCCGACGGTGAGACAGGAAACGAATAGGAGACCGGTGCAGCTGCCCACATCAGGGTCGATATCGTCCCCTGGAGTTGCTCTGGGGATAGTAGTCCCATCCGCTCCTCAAGCATCTCGACTCCGAACCGGCCCACGACTCCACGACGGACCGATGACGCGATCGCCGCCGCGAGTCGATCAGCGTCGGATTCCGTTGCCTCAAGTGCTCCTAGGGCTCCTTCCGCCTTTGACATCGAGCCGGATTCCACCAGGTCGTAGAGTAGAGTCCTCATCTCGTCCGAGAAGCAGGTCGGTGCTGCCTTCGCGGCCTCGGTCAATCGCCTGGCATTCTCTGAGTTCGAGTCAGCATCTAGCTCGCCCATGATATCGATGAGCCCGCGCTGGACCTCGTCGGAGTCCGACGCAACATTCGCGCGTCGGAGCTCGCGGGCGCGAAAAGCGTCCTCCGCTGCCTTGGCAGCGGCGGCGTCAGCGGCGTTCTTCGCCGCGACTGCGTCGTCACGCGCCTGCACGAGCGTTAGCAAGTTGGGGAGATCCCCAGGCACGCGATGCTCGCAGCCGACGCAGTTCTCATCGTAGAACGAAAGCGCGGCAGCTTCAGCGTTCATCATCCCACCCCGGCTCGCTTTCGCATAGCGGCAGCTAAACTCTCGAGGTGAGATCGGGAGCCCCGTCATCTGTTCGGGAATCCCCACCCCGGAGAACCGAGACCGCTCGATCTCGATATTGCGACACCAGTTCTCGGCGAGCCGGATGACCTCTTGGTTCCGTTCGCCAACGCGGAAGGCATCCGAGAGGTTTCGGTTGAACTCTGCGTCGTGCGGCATGGGGCTCTCAGTACCCTATGACCGTGAGGCGGTAGGGAAGAGACACCCGAGTGTGTGAGTACAACGTGTCCGCGAGTGCGATCGCGTTCTCGTAGTCGGGGTTGGCCGTGACCCGTCCACCTGTTCGGTACTTGTACGTGTTCGCCACAGCCACCACGAAGCAGTCGACGTCGACCATCACCATCGCGAGGACAAGATCCCGGTAGATGGCGTTCCCCATCCATCCGCGACCCGCCTCAACCTCAAGCCCGCACCTCCACCCAGGGTGATATGCATCGATCTCATACCGCACGGCGGGGACGCCATTTTCACCGAAAAGGACCGGACGCTCAATCTTGTCGCCCCTCTTCTTCCCACGCTCCACTTCGAACCCGAGGCCTTCCAGATCGTTGCGAAGCACCCCCAGCACTTGGTCGCTGCTCAGCCCTTTTTCGTTCGTCCTGGTGTTGATGGTCGCCTCATGGACGCGAAACACCGCGACCAGCGCTTCCACGAACTCTGGCGCCGGTTCTGTGCGAGGGAAACTTGAGAAGCGGATGTCAGACATCCGATGAACGTGGCGGCAGCTCTGTCTTCGCTGCAAGCAGTGGCCTTCACTTCTTGACTAGTGCCGCGACTCTTTTTCTCGGAGTACAGACTCCCAGGATTCCCCAGGGTGCTGTTCAAGGAGCGATAGGAACTGAACGAAGGACTTAATGGGAGATCTCGGAGCACAGAAGAAGTCGGCTCCGAACCGCCGAGAAGCGTCGTCCATGAACGCGGTGAGGGCAGCGTCAGGCACGAGGTACTGTTCCGGGTCCCCCGCCGCCTGTACATGGCGAATCCGCTTGAGCAGCACGAGAAACTCATCGCGTCCTAAGCTGGTAAGACGCATCACCGTGCCTGCCAGATCCTCCCTCCCTGGCTTGGCAAACGGGTTCTCGACCAGCCGGGTCTTTAGGGCGTCATAGCTGTACAGCCCCCTTTCCGGGTCGGTCAAGAACTCCGGAGTACCAGCCAGCAGGATGCCGAGGTGCTCGCTGGTACCCTGTAGAGCGTCGTTGACGATGGCCAAGATGCGCTCGTAGTTGCTCTGCCTCGCCTGGCTGTGACGGAGCCGGAACAGGTTGACCGCTTCGTCGAGGCATACCACAAGACCCTCATAGCCCGCGCATCGCACGAACTGAGAGAAGAGCTTGAGGGAGTCGTAGAAGTTCGAGTCGTCGATGATCCGGCGAACGCCGAGTTCGGCGCGGGCGTCGGTCTTCGCGGAGTACTCCGCTCTTAGCCATCGCAGCGCCGACCTCTTCTGGAAGTCGTCCTCATGCTCATGTCCACACCAGTAGACCTTGAGGACGTCGGCCAGCTCGTATCCGCCGACGAACTCACTCAGGTGAGCAAGCCGCTCGTCGATCACGGATTCCACGGAGCACCCTTGGTCTTGCGACTCGTGAATCGCGTGCGCCACAAACATCTCAACGACGGCCGCGAGGCCCCCTCCTTCTGGGTGAGAGCGGGTCGACAAGTTCCTCATCAACTCGGCGTAGAGCGCCCTGCCGTGCCCCCGTGTCGAGTAGAGTCGCCTATCGGGGGTCAGGTCAGCTCCCAGTGTCACGAAGCCGAGTTCGAGTGCGATCGACCGGAGGAGCTCGAGCATGTAGCTCTTCCCGGCCCCGTAAGGGCCGATGACAAACCGCACGAACGACCCACCGTCCGCCAGCGCCTCGAGGTCGCGACGCAGGGCCTCAACCTCTCGGCGTCGGCCCACCTGAATGAACTGGAGCCCGCGACGCGGTACGACCCCCGATTGGAGGGACCTCAGGATGGCGCTACGGTCTCGGGGACGAATCTCGCCGTTCGTGCTCATGTCAACTCCATGCGCTCCAGCGCGTCACGGTTCACCTCAAGCGGATCATTCCCCACAAGAACCAGTTCTCCTGTCGCGTCGAACGACACCGCGTTGATCGTCTCGATCGCGGCCGAGGCTAGGACCCCGACCTCCCGTGCGAATCGGTCGAACGTCGGCCTGTCCCACTCAGCTCGAGAGCGCAACTGTTGGAGAAGGGCGTGGTGAGCATCGTCGAGTGCGCCGTAGACAGCGCCCGAGGTCGCCTCCTCCCGGGGGGTGGAGCGCGGCCTCTCGTCCTGCCCAAGGATTGACGCGAGCAGGCGGGTTACCTCTTCCGACTCCTGCTCGAGGAGGGCGACACGGTCCCAGTCTAGCAGCTCGTCAGTCGGGACGACCGCCCAGGCCGCATCCGATCTCGGTACCGCGTCGGCAGGCAGTACGTACGCGGGGCTGCCCTGCTCACTCCTTCGCTCCAACTCGAACTCGCGGATCCCGTGAAGCCAAGAGTCTAACAGGCGCCGATGCGCCGCTCGGACCTCCACCCAGCGCGCCTCGGTCCCATTCAATACCCATACAGTGAGCGCCCGCCCGAACAGTCGGTCCGGCTCCGCCACCCTCGCCCAGATTGGGTCCCAGAGCCCCAGCCCTTGAGGTGCGACATCCCCTACCGTCCGGGCGAAGGTCGTGCAAAGCTCGCGACCGATCTCCCTTCGGTCGGCCAGTGCGGCCCCACGGGCGCGATCGTCTAGCGACAACCGCCTCTTCGGTCGACTCATTCGTCGAGTCGGTTGGGTTCACCGAAGATCTCGAGATCGTACTCGGCATCCTCATCGAACGTGAACTTAGCGACGTAGTAGGCGGCGCCCCTCAAGGGATCGTAGGGGTCGACTTCGGCGATGCCACGCCTCCACTGACGCTCAACCTGCTTCCGACCCAGAGTCGCGGGCGTCGCAACGAGTAGATGGGCGTGCCAAAGCCCGTGACCGCCTCGCTCGACGGCCAGGAACACCGCTGTTGCGCCACCAGCAGCCACGATGCGCACCCACTCCCTCGCCGCGCTCAATGCACCGTAGCGACCCGGGCTTCGCTGGAAGGTTAGCGTCACGAAATACGACCATGCGATGCCCCGAAGGAGGTCAGCCCACGCCTGCCGGAGCCGCTCCGGTTGCATCCGCTCGTTAGGTGTAGACCTCATACAACTCTCCTATTAAGACCTGGATTCCAGGTCGTGCAGTCGATCACAACTCGGATGGCGAAATCACCGTCCGATGTCTCCAACGCGTCTCGCCGAAGACCGGTCTTCGGCGCGCGCTGATTTCTCATCCGCAGCCAGTCGCTGGTGCTTGCGGAAGATCCTCTAGTCGGCCTCCACGGTTCGCGGCCTCTCGGCCCTGATGAACGCCTCCAACGCGGCGGCAGTGATCCGATACTCCCGACCCCTGAACCGGTAAGCGCGTAGGCGACCGTCTCGAATCCAGGTTCGGATCGTGACCGGAGACCGGGAGAAGAAGGAGGCTACCTCGGCGACCATCAGGTCCCGTTCGACCTCCGCTGAAGGCTCGGCGAGCCACTCACGAACACGCTCGACCGGGAGCGAGACCATGCCTCCGTCCGGAACCCCGTCGATCAGGCGGCGAAGTCTGCTATCGAGTGTGGCCGGCGACTGAGTGGTCCTGATCTGGTATCCAGTCATCCACAACGATCCGTAGTAGCCAGTACACGAGCGAAGGGCTCGCTCGTTTGGGATACTACGGAGCCCACTCAAGACTTGAGTTCAGCCGCGCGCTGGCAGGGGTTCCTGGGCTCCTAAGCCCTGTCAAGCCAGCTCTTGCAGGGCCTTCGTGGAGACGTTCGCCGCCAGGCGGGATCTGACGAGCGCGAGGCCGACCTCGTTGGTGGGTCGCCGCTCAAGTGATAGCCGAATCTCCTCGCCCGTGAGAAACGCGAATCGTACGGCTCGCGCCAGTGACAGTGCCCGCTCTTCGGACGAGGCGCCCCTAAGCACCCGGCGCACTCGCCCGTACTCAAGGGGGTCGGAGATCTGCTCGAGAACCTCCTCGTCTTCCTCCAAGGCAGCGCGAGTCCACCGAAACAAAGGACCGGGAGGCTCCCATGTCTGTACCGCCTCCACGATCTCCGCAGCCTCCCCTATGAGCCGCTGCAAATTCGCCTCGGTGAGAATCTGGCTGCGTCCGCCCGGCCTCAATGCGGTCAGGCCCATCGTTCGGACGAACTCGGTCTCCAGACTACGCCGCTTCGTCTGGTATTCGGCGCGCTTCGAGTCGCCACGACTCGCCCGAGCTTCGTTCTCTATGAGCCGCCAGAAGATCGAAGCAGAGGGTTCGCCCTCACTCACGTCTGACATGGAGAGGCGGGTCAAGGCAACGAGTGCTGCGCTGGCGAGGTCCGACCGGTCCTTGTCGTCGAGAGGCATCCTCCCCCACGTCCAGCGCGTCGGGAGTCGGATATCCGCTGACTGGATGGGTGGAGTCGGGTGCATGGTAGCGGCGATTGCGGCCGCGATCCGCACGCGCAATCGAGTCGGAATCGGAATCGCCCTCGGTTTCCACTCCACGAACTCCTCTGAGGCGCCGGAACCGATACCAACGCTCGTCCGAACAGTGGGCTCCGGTCCGGGATCATCCTTCGACTCCGTCAGGACCGTCGCTGTTGCCGAGGAAGGGGAGAACGACAGCACGCGCACACCAGCGCGGCGCGCTGCCCGGTCGAGCGCATACCAAATGTCGATCAGTGGCAACAGGCTGCTGAACCGAACGCGCTCGACCCACGGCTGTCCCATCCACGAAGCGGCGACCCCTGAGACGAGCGGATCTCGACGCTCGTACGTCCACAAGGCCCATCGGGCCCGATCCTCTGCCTGCTGGGGGAGGAGCGAGTCAACCTGGCTTAGAGCGTCCGAGGGGAGGCCGAGCATCGGTACGGCAGTGTTCACCTAGGTGGGTCGAAGAGCGTAGCCCGAAAGCTGTCGAGTATCGTTCTTCGGTTCCATTGCGAAATCGGGCTCCTGCGACCGAAAGGAGCAGGGCGGGACCAGCGGGACCCGTAGTATGCCGTGCGGTGCTGCCCGCACCCTACTCGGACCGGCTCGACTCCACCCGGTACTCTACGACGTCACCTCTCGGGCGGTAGTGACTGGGGTGACCGTACGTGTCTTCGACCCTGGCAACCGTCTTGTGCCCGAGCTCCTTAGCAACGGTCCAAAGAGAGATCTGCTTCCCGTTGTCCGTGGTCTGTAGACGTGCGGTCGCGTAGGTGTGGCGGAACTTCGTGAGTCGAGGCGCAGGTATCTCGAGTTTGTCAGCCACCGCGGTGAGCGCCTTCCGCATGTCGGCGATAGGGCTACCCCGACTGCCAGGGAACAGGAGGTTCTCACTGTTCGCCAACAGAGGCGCGCAGTACGGCTCCAACACCTCCCGAAGCTGAGGCCACAACGGAACCGCCCTCTCGCTCCACGCCCGCTTGAGGCCGCGGAAACGATTGGGCTGAATCCGTACCAGTCCGTTGTCGAAGTCCACGTCGCTCACGAGAAGCCCCAGGACCTCACTTCGACGCCCTCCCGTCAGAAGGAAGGTCGCGATCAACTCAGGGTGCTGGCCAGTTTCCCGGGCGGCGGCCAGAAACCTGGCTGCCTCGTCGATCTCGAAGAATTCGTCGGTACGTTGCTTCCGGCGCACCGCCGACGGCTTTCTGTACAGACCAGCTACGGGGTTGTACCCGACCGGCACGACCTCCAACTCCTGGGCATACCGATACAGTCCGGACAACGCATGCAGATGGTGGCGCTGGTTGCTCGCGGAGAGATGCAGGTACTCGTTCAGCCACCGGCGTACATCTCGCGGACGGATCGACGTGAGGTCACGCTCCTTTCCGAAGAAGTCGCAGGCTCGTCTGAGTCGTAGCGCCACTTCCTTGAGCCACCGTTCCGTGACCGCTCCTGGATTGTCGGAGACGAAGCGGTCTGAGAACTCCGAGAGCGTCGCCCTACCTCGTGGATCCGCGGGCGCGGCGAGCGCCAAGATCTGCTCAGCGAGGAGCTGCGCCGCGACGACTTTGTCCGTTGTCGCCCGGGTACTTCCTTCGGGCTTCAGCGCCACCTGACCGCCGCCGACGTCCCGCAAATCGGCGTAGAAGCGGTCTTCTCCGCCCTGGTTTCGGGTATACAACTTCGGCATCGGCAGCTCCGGAATCCTGTTACTGTTACGTTACTGCTGGTAACTGGACCCCGCAACGACAAAGGCGAAAGCCCTTGCAAAACAAGGACTTTCGCCAGTGCCCCGCCAGGGACTCGAACCCCGAACCTACTGATTAAGAGTCAGTTGCTCTGCCAGTTGAGCTAGCGAGGCATGCCGAGCCGGGAAAGCTCACCGATGACGCCGGACGGGTCAACCGGCTCCTGGCGGAGCTCGCCCCTCTGACCCCGACTTCCGCAGACCTTCGGAAGATGGCCAGAGGGCCACGTGCCGAACCTTGATCGCGGCCGGGCCGCGCCGGGTGATCGGCTGTCTCACTCTACAGGCCGAGATTCCATCTAGAACGCGTTGAGGCCCGTCAGTGTCTGGCCAAGGATCAGCGAATGGATGTCATGCGTCCCTTCGTATGTGTACACCGACTCCAGGTTGGCCATGTGCCGCATGGAGTGGTACTCGACCAGAATTCCATTCCCACCCAAGAGGCGTCGCGCCTCGCGCGCGATGTCCGTCGCCATGTCACAGTTCGCTCGCTTGGCGAATGACACCTGCTGAGGTGTCATGGTGCCCTCGTCCTTCATCCGGCCCAGGTGGTACGTGACAAGCTGACCATGCGTGATCTTCGTCAGCATGTCGGCCAGGCGGACCTGTTGGATCTGCTTTCCACCAATCGGCGCGTCGAACATCACGCGCTCCTTCGAATACGAGAGCGCTTCGTGGAAGCAGGCCATCGCGGCACCGACGGCACCCCACGCGATCCCGTATCGCGCCTGAGTAAGGCACATGAGCGGATGCTTGAGCCCTCCCGTGCTCCCAGGCAGCATCGCACTTTCCGGCAGATCGACGTCTTCGAGTACGAGTTCACTCGTATCGGACGCGAGCAGGGACAGCTTGCCCTTTTGATCCTTGGCGCTGAAGCCAGGCGTATCCGTCGGAACGACGAAGCCGCGAATGCCCTTCACGTCTCCGGCCTCACCCGTCTGCGCCCAGATGATGGCCACGTCGGACATCGAGCCGTTCGTGATCCACATCTTGGCGCCATTGAGCCGCCAGCCATGTTCGGTCTTTTCGGCCCGCGTGATCATCCCGGCTGGGTTGGAGCCGTAGTCCGGCTCCGTCAGCCCGAAGCAACCGATCGCTTCCCCCGTCGCAAGCTTCGGCAGCCACTCACGCTTCTGCTCCTCACTGCCGAACGCGAAGATCGGGTACATGACCAATGCGCCCTGAACGCTGACGAACGAGCGGATGCCCGAGTCACCACGCTCGAGCTCCTGCATGATGATGCCGTAGGACACGTTGTTCAGACCTGCACAGCCATACTCTTCCGGCAGGTTGGCACCCAGAACACCCAACTCTCCGAGCTCGGGGATGAGTTGCTTCGGGAACTCCCGGTTGATGTAGGCGTCGCCGATGATCGGCATGACGGTGTTCTCGACCCACTCGCGAACGGTGTCGCGAATCATCCGCTCCTCTTCAGAAAGGAGCGTGTCGAGGTTATAAAAATCGATGCCTTCGAAGCGGGCCATCGTGCTGTCCGTGTTGGGGTGTCGCCAAGCCGGCGATGAAATCTATTCGAGCCCCGACGCTTGGGCAGTGGGGGAGTTACGGACCCTGTGAGGAGGCACTCATTCCACCTCGGGGTCTAGAGCGGGCGGCACGGCCTCGACGGCCCGCGCGTTCTTCCAACGCATCGCTCCATAGATGAACTCACGCGCCACCTTCTGCCCGATCCACACCGCCGTCACAAGCGTCGCGGTCCACGCGCTCACGATCAGGTCGGTCGGCCGGATCGCGACCCATACGTAGACGGCACAACCAGCACCGAACGCGAGTCCGCCGAGCCATCCGTACAGTGCTGCCCGTTCCCTCGCGCGGAACCGACACCCTTCGCACCAGAGCATCCGGTCGAGCTTCGCCTGGTCGTACACCTCGAGGCATCGGACGCACGTCACTTCTTCCGGATACCGGTCCCGCCAGGAGACCTTCGGACGATCGCTCACGAGTCGGCGCTCCTGTTCACGCGAGTGCCTTCACCAGCGCCGCCGTGAACTCTTTCGTGGTCGCGTTGCCGCCCATGTCAGCGGTACGTGCCTCGCCCTTCTGAACGACGGTGTCGATCGCACTGCGGATCCGCGTAGCGCACTCATTCTGGTCGAGATGGTCGAGCATCAGGCACGCCGAGGTCAGCAATGACGTCGGGTTGGCGACACCCTTCCCGGCGATATCAGGCGCGGAGCCGTGCACAGCCTCGAACATGGCCGCATCCTCGCCGATGTTGCCGGCCGGGGCAAACCCGAGGCCTCCTACGAGTCCGGCCATCAAATCGGAGAGGATGTCACCAAACATGTTCTCCATGACGAGGACGTCGAAGCGATACGGGTCGAGTACGAGCTGCATCGCCGTCGCGTCGATGATGCGGTCTTCCCACTCGATCTCCGGATAGTCCTTCGCGACCTCGCGAGCGACGTCGAGGAAGAGGCCCTGGGTGTACTTCAGGATATTCGCCTTGTGAGCAAGGGTAACTTTCTTCCTGCCGTGCTTTCGGGCGTACTCGAAGGCGTAGCGCGAAATCCGCTCGGCCCCGAAACGCGTGATGATCATCACAGACTCGGCCGCCGCCTTCGCGTCACCTTGCATGCCGATGTAATGCTCGACCCCGACGTACAGCCCTTCGGTATTTTCGCGGATCAGCACGAGGTCGATGTCCTCGTATCGTCCACCCGGTACGATCGTGCGTACCGGCCGCACGTTCGCATACAGATCGAAGATCTTTCGAAGCTCGACGTTGATCGAGCGGAACCCCGACCCGGACGGTGTGGTCAGGGGTCCTTTGAGAAGAACACGCGTACGCTCCGCAGAATCGATGGTCTCCTGGGGAAGCGGATGATGTACCTGCTCGAGTGCGGTGACGCCACCGAGCTGCATGTCATATTCGAGATCCGCGCCGGCGGCCTCGAGGACCTCGAGCGTCGCGCTCATGACTTCCGGTCCAATGCCGTCTCCGGGGATCACGGTGATGGTTCGAGCCATGGGGTTCGTTCTTTCGCTTTGATGTGGTGGCGCTCGGGCGGGCCGTCAGGGTCGGACGTATCGTTCGGTGAATTCGTATGGGTCCCGGCCCGCCACAGCCCTACGCTTCGTCAGACTCGTGGCCCTGAGCCTCGACCAGCTCAAGAGCAGCCGAATTGATACAGTAGCGAAGACCTGTCGGTTCAGGCCCATCCGGGAAGACGTGCCCCAGATGCCCGTCGCAGACCGAGCAGAGAACCTCCGTCCTGGTCATGAAAAACTTGCGGTCCGTCCGGGTGCTCACGTTTTCACCGTCGACCACGTCGAAAAAGGACGGCCAACCGGTCCCGGACTCGTACTTGGTCTCGGAGGCGAAGAGGGGTGTTCCACACCCTCGACACGCATACGTACCATCACGCTTCTCGTCGTGGTACTTCCCGGTGAACGCCCGCTCGGTGCCCTTCTTTCGGAGCACCTTGTACTCGATGTCGGATAGCTGATCACGCCATTCCTGTTCGCTCTTCTCCACTCGTCGTGACACGCGCGTCTCCCTCATCTCATCGGCCAAGCACATCAATTCTCGGGGAATCGTCACCGATTCTTGCGAAGACAACCCCCACCCCACCTCTGAAGATCCCGCCCGCGGTGCCCGAA
>JAPPOV010000013.1:0-9314 GCA_028873595.1 Gemmatimonadota bacterium
GGCCCAGACAAGGCAGCTGTTAGTTTTCCTGTTCCATGTCGAACGGCTGCGACCAGGAGTCGCTGGCCGAGACCCTGACGCCTTTGGCCTGTGCACTCCATGACCCAGATCATCTCTGGTCGCGATATCTCCGAGGAAATCCGCCGAGAACTCAAAGACAAGGTCTCCGCGCTCAAGGATGAGCACGGCATAACGCCCGGACTCGCGACGGTGCTCGTCGGCGCTGATCCGGCCTCGCAGATGTACGTGGGGATGAAGAACAAGGCGGCTCACGCCATGGGGATTCATTCCGAGCAGATCACGCTCGAGGCGGACACGCCCGAGGACGAGTTGCTTGGCGTGGTCGAGGGCCTCAACTCGAACCCCAGGATTCATGGGATCCTGGTCCAGCTTCCGCTTCCGGATCACATCAATGAGTCTCGCGTGATCGAGGCGATCGATCCTCTCAAGGACGTGGATGGGTTCCACCCCATGAGCGTCGGCCGACTGGCCACCGGGTCTGGTGATTTCTTCGCACCGTGCACCCCGGCCGGGGTGGTCGAGATGCTGGTGCGTTCCGGCCATGATCCGTCCGGGAAGCATGTCGTGATCGTGGGTCGCTCGAACATCGTCGGGAAGCCGGCCGCAGCGCTCTTGATGCGCAAGGCGCCCGGCGGGAATGCGACGGTCACGGTGGCCCACTCCCGCACGGCGAATCTCGGTGCGGTCACGCGCTCGGCCGACATTCTGGTGGTTGCGATGGGGCGTCCCGAGATGATCACGGGTGAGATGGTATCGGAGGGGACGGTGGTCATCGATGTAGGGACGAACCGGGTCGATGACGATTCGCGCGAAAAGGGATACCGCGTGTGTGGTGACGTCCTTTTCGACGAGGTGAAAGAAAAGGCCGCAGCGATCTCGCCCGTTCCGGGAGGGGTCGGCCCCATGACGATCACCATGCTCCTGTCCAATACGGTGAAGTCGGCGGCGATGAGTGCTGGCGCGTCGGTCTGACCGTTGTCAGATGACCTGAGGCTCGACCTCTTCGAGGGAAACGACGACGTCTCCGTAGAGCCTGCCCCACCCCCTGCGCCCGAACCAAAGGTCTGGTCGGTCTCACAAGTGAATCGGGCTGTGAAGGGTCTCCTGGAAGACAATGTCGAGCCCCTCTGGGTCGGGGGTGAGATCGGCCAGTGGACACGTTCTCGGGCGGGGCACTGCTACTTCACCCTCAAGGACGACCAGGCTCAGCTCAAATCAGTGATGTTCGCCCGTGATGCCGCTCTGCTGCCAACGGATCCCGCCGAAGGGATGAAGGTGCGCTGCTTCGGTGGTCTCACGCTCTACGAGACGCGAGGAGACTACCAGATGGTGGCGCGTCGAGTGGAGGCAGACGGTGCTGAAGGCCTGTGGCGAAAAGCCTTCGAGGAGTTGAAAGTCCGGCTGGAAGCGGATGGTCTACTCGCGCACGAGCGCAAGCGCCCGCTCCCAGCCTATCCCCGGACGATCGGTGTTGTCACGTCACCGACCGGTGCGGCATTCCGGGATATTGTGTCCGTGCTCGCGAGGCGGGCACCGTGGACTCGCGTGATTCTCTGCGGAGCTCGTGTACAGGGGCAGGGTGCGTCCAGTGAAGTTGCGGCCGCGCTCGAGCGTCTGGTTGCCTCGGAACTGCCGGACGTGATCATCGTCGGTCGTGGCGGGGGATCGCTCGAGGATCTTTGGGCGTTCAACGAGGAGCCCCTGGCGAGAGCGATCGCTTCGTGTCCGATTCCGGTTGTGTCCGCGGTTGGTCATGAGGTCGATGTAACGATCTCGGATCTCGTGGCCGACGTGAGGGCTCCGACGCCCTCGGCTGCGGCCGAGACTGTGGTGCCGGACGGTGTCGCGCTCCTGGCCCAGGTGCAGCGGTCACCCGAGAGACTGGGTCGTGGACTCCGTCGCGCAGTGCAGCGGCGCAGGGTCGCCGTGGTAGATCGTCTGGCACGGTTGGCCAGGGGGATCGAGCGACGGCTGACACCGGTCCGACAGTCGCTCGACATGGGCTCCCTGGCCCTGGAACGGGGGATGAACCAGCGTGTGGAGCGGCAGCGGGCCAGGCTCAAGGGCCTGGGGGGCCGACTCGAGGCGTTGTCGCCGCTTGCCACACTTTCGCGGGGGTATACAGTGGCTCGGACACCGGAGGGGCGCGTGCTTCGACGCGTGCATGAGTTTGGCGCCGGTATGCGTTTTCACTTGAGACTCGACGATGGAACGATCGCAGCGGAAGCGGTCGGGCCGGTCGACCCGGAAGGAACCGACGAATGACCGATCGTGAAAACGAGGATTTCACGCTGGAAGCCCGGCTGACTCGGCTCGAGTCGATCCTGGCTCGCATGGAATCAGAGGAGGTCGACCTCGATGAGGCGCTTCAGCTTTTCGAAGAGGGGGTCGCGCATGTGCGCGAGGCGGAACGCGTGCTCTCCGAGACCGAGCTGCGCGTCGAGGAACTCCTCGCGAGCGGTGAGACGCAGGAGATCGAGGACGGCGAGGCGTGACGAGGGAATTGCCCGTTGATGTAGGCGGGTATTTGAGGGGCGAGCTCCGCGCGATCGAGGCGGCGCTTGAGCGCGCGGTGAGCCGGATCGAGGCTCGAACGGACGTACCAGCAGCCGAGGCTGATGCGATCCGACACGGCGTCACGACCGGGGGGAAACGACTCCGCCCGATCCTGTGCGTGACGGCCTATGCTGCATGCGGCGGCCAGCGTTCCGCGGAGGCGTACGATCTCGCGAGTTCGGTTGAGATGATCCACGCGTATTCCCTGATGCACGACGACCTTCCGTGCATGGACGACGCGGAACTTCGTCGAGGACGCCCGACGACACACATCACCCACGGCGAAGCGATCACGACCCGGGCCGGAGCGATCCTGATCCCCCTGGCGGCGATCCAGGCACTTTCGGCGACCCGTGCACTGGGATGCGACGAGGGCCGGGCAAGAGCCGTGGCGAGACTGCTCATGAGGGCGGCGGGTGCTGGAGGGATGGTCGGCGGCCAGTGGGTCGACCTCCTCGGTGAGGGGCAGGCTCTCGGGGGAGGCGAGCTGGACACGCTCCATCACATGAAGACGGGGGCACTCCTCGCGGTCGCGCTCGAGATGGGCGCGGTGGCGGCGGGTGCATCCCAAGCGGTGCGCCAAGGTCTGCTGGAGTACGGACGGGCGATCGGACTCGCGTTCCAGATCACTGACGATATTCTCGATGCGACGGCTACGGCCGAGGTGCTTGGAAAGAATCCAAGTGATGTTGTGCTCGAGAAGTCGACGTACGTGGCGTTGTACGGGCTTGCGGAGGCTCGCCAGCGGGCGCAAGTCGAAGTCGATCGAGCCGTTCGGGCCCTCGAGTCGGCCCATATGGACTCTCCTGAACTGAACGCCCTCGCACGTTTTGTGGTGGAGCGGGGTAGGTAGTCGCGGTCCGGCCTGTCCGGCACGGTCCATGCCGATATCTTTCTTCGTTGCAACAGATTCGACCCAAGGAGCGATCCGGGTGTCCCTTCTGGATCAGATCAAATATCCCGCCGACCTGCGGACGCTTGAAAAAGAGCAGCTGCCCGAGGTCGTCGACGCGGTTCGCGAACGGCATATCGACGTAGTTTCCGAGAAGGGTGGCCATTTCGGAGCCAGTCTCGGCGTGGCGGAGCTCACGGTCGCCATGCACTACGTGTACGACACGCCGCGGGCCCAGCTCATCTGGGACACGGGGCACCAGGCGTACATTCACAAGATCCTGACGGGTCGCAACGCTGAACTCCCCACGATCCGCCGGCGTCACGGCCTGGCTCCGTTCTGCAGGCGTGACGAGTCGGAGTATGACGCGTTCGGCGCAGGCCACGCATCGACGTCGATTTCAGCCGCCTGGGGGATGGCGGTCGGTCGTGATCTGAATGGTGAGGACTTCGACGTACTCGCGATTATCGGGGACGGCGCCATGGGCTGCGGGCTGGCATACGAAGCGCTCAACAATGCGGGTCATACAGGTCGCGATTTCGTCGTCGTGCTCAATGACAACGACATGTCGATCGCACCTGCCGTGGGTGCGATGAACAAGTATCTCACCGGCATGATCACGAATCCCGCGTACAACAAGGTCCGCGAAGTCGTGAAGGAGGTCCTGCATCGCACCCCCGGCGCTGTGGGCGATGTCATGGAGGAAGTGGCCGGGCGGATGGAGGAGTCCTTCAAGCACCTCATTACGCCCGGTCTGATCTTCGAAGAACTTGGTTTCAAGTATGTCGGTCCGATCGATGGCCACGATGTCGAGAAGCTCGTCGATACGTTCCGCCGGGTTCGGAAGATGAAGGGTCCGGTCCTCGTCCACGCGCTGACCCGGAAGGGCAAGGGCTTCAGCCGCGCCGAGGATGATCCCTGGTGGGGGCACGCGCCCGGGACCTTCGACAAGGTGACGGGCGAGGTCTCGAAGAAGGCTTCCGGTCTTCCGCGCTATCAGAAAGTCTTCGGGAAAGGTCTGATCGAGTTAGCGGATGCAGACCCGAAGGTGGTGACCATCACGGCTGCGATGCCAGACGGCACCTCGACGGACATGTTCGCCGAGGCCCATCCCACGCGGTACTTCGATGTGGGGATCGCAGAAGGACACGGTGTGACGTTTGCGGCCGGGCTGGCCACTCAAGGGATCAAGCCCGTGGTGGCGATTTACTCGACCTTCCTCCAGCGGGCCTACGACAACATCGTGCACGATGTGGCGCTTCAGGGACTTCCCGTCGTGTTCGGGATGGATCGAGCCGGCATTGCCGGTGAGGACGGCCCCACCCACCACGGGGCGCTCGACATCTCGTACATGCTTTCGGTTCCAGGGATGACAGTCACGGCACCGAAGGATGGTGCCGAGATGCTTGCGCTTCTTCGTCTGGCCACGGAGCAGTCCGAGGGCCCGTGGAGCGTCCGGTGGCCCCGTGCGGCGGTTCCCCAGCAGGTCCCCCACCTGAGCGAGATCCCTTCGGTCGAGCGCCACTCGTGGGAAGTGCTGCGCCATGGCGATGACGCCGTGTTACTGGCGACGGGAACGATGGTCTTGCGCGCACTCGATGCTGCGGAGGCGCTCGACGATGAGGGAGTACGGGTGTCGGTCGTGAACTGCCGATTCCTGAAGCCGTACGATCGCACGACCTTCGAAGAAATGGTCCGTGGGCATCCGCTGGTTGTCACTGTCGAAGAGGGGCAGGTGTCGAACGGGTTCGGAGCGTTCATGGCCCGGGAGATCGCGGAGCTGGGGCTGCCGAATCAGCCCCGCGTCTCTGCCCTCGGGATTCCGGACGACTTCATCGAGCACGGTGAGCGTGACGGACTGCTCTCGGAGATTGGACTCGATCCGGCTGGCATTGCTCGACACGTTCGGGCGCTGGCGGGTCGCGGAGCCGAGCTGGAACTCGCGTAACGTGGCGACCCGACCTCGCCTCCAGGGGCCGTTCCGCCGGTTCGGGGTCGTGTATCGTGATCACACCCCTGAGGTGCTGGCCATCGTCGACCGGCTCCGGGTTTGGTGTGATGCCGAAGGGATCGAGGTTGCCGTAGAGGAAAACGCCGGGCGCGATCCTCATGGTCAGCTCGATGTCGTGTCCGAGCCCGCAGATCTGGTCATCGCGCTTGGTGGTGATGGGACGTTTCTTCGAGCCAGCCGACTGGTGGTGGGGACGACGACACCTGTGCTTGGCGTGAACCTCGGGAGGCTCGGCTTCCTCACCGCGATCCCGGAGAGTGATCTCGAAGTGGGGCTTGCCGAGGTGGTCGCGGGGCGAGCGGTCATCGAGCACCGGTTCCGCCTTCGAGCGGTCATCCAGTCCCACGGCGGCGCCATCTCGGACGACTTCTTTGCACTCAACGATATCGTCGTGCACACGAGCGGTGCTGCTCGTGTGACTCCACTTACGCTTCAGGTCGGTGGTGCGGACGATCTGGAGGAAGTCGGAAGCTTCGGGGCGGATGGTGTCATTGTTTCGACTCCCACCGGCTCCACCGCGTATTCGATGTCCGCCGGGGGACCCATCATTGTCCCTTCGGTCGAGGCGATTGTGGTAACCCCGATCTGCCCACATTCGCTGGCGGTACGTCCTCTCGTCCTGCCGTCCACGGAGACGATCAGCGTAGGCTCACTCGAGCCGGCCGGTGAGCACCAGGTCACCGTGGATGGACAGGTGGTACACCACCTCGGCCCGGGTGATCGCGTCATCGTCGATCGCGAGTCAGATCCGCTCGCACTCGTGCGCCTTCCCGGACAGACCTTTTTCAACACCCTGCGTCGCAAGCTGAACTGGGCCGTCCGTTCACCCGACCGGGCCTGACGGGCCATTGAAGGGTCCCGGGCCGGGACTCTACCTTCCGCGCCATGCTCGTCGAACTCCGCATCCGCGACTACGCCGTCGTTGACGACCTGACCCTCTATCTCGGGTCGGGCTTGAACGTCCTTACCGGAGAAACCGGCGCGGGTAAGTCGATCATCGTTGGCGCTCTCTCCCTCCTGCTGGGAGAGCGCGCGTCGTCCGATGTGGTTCGCACGGGGGCAAGCCGGGCGTCGGTCGAGGCCGTGTTCGACCTGGACGGGACGCCCGCCCTGCGTGAGCAGGTCGAGGAACTCGGATTTCGTCTGGACGACGGACTCTTGATTCTGCGCCGAGAGGTAGCGGCAGCGGGACGGAATCGGGCCTGGGTGGGTGGCTCTCCGGCGACGGCCGCGGTCGTGGGTCAACTCGGCTCTGCTCTCGTCGACCTTCACGGCCAACACGAGCATCAGACATTGCTCAGAGCTCGGGACCAGCGTGGGATTCTCGATGCGTACGGGGGCTCGCTGGAGTTGGCTGAAGACGTCGCTCGGAGCTACAGGCACCTCCAGGGTCTTCGGGAGGAACTGGAGGTTCGGGAAGAACGTCGGAGGGAAGTGGAGAGCCGAGCGGACTTCCTCCGCTTTCAGCTGAGCGAGATCGACGACGCGCGACTCGAACCCGGGGAGGACGAGCTCCTGGAGGCCGAGACCGGGCGTCACGAGCACGCCGAGGAGCTGGCGCAGGGTGCGGAGTCGCTTCATCAACGTCTGTACGAAGGCGAGGGTTCGATCACCGACCGTCTCGCCGAAGCTCGCCGGCTTCTATCCCGTTTAGCGGACTTTGACGCATCTCTGCGATCAGAGGTCAGTCGGGTGGACGAGGCATTTCACCTCGCGTCCGACGCGGGGCGTGCGCTCGGGGACTATGCGAGCACTGTGGACTTCGATCCGGCTCGACTGGAGGATGTCAGGTCTCGGCTCGACAGGATTTTTCGGCTGAAACGGAAGTACGGGCCTGCCCTTGAGGATGTGCTCCAGACCGCTCAGCGAGTGCGCGCGGAGCTGGATGACCACGAGGAGGCCGATCACGACCTGGGCCGCATCCGTACCGAGATCGAAGCGGCTGAGTTGACCCTGAGTCAGCAGGCGGGTGCGCTGAGTGAGGCCCGAGATGCTGCCGCGGTCGAGCTCAGTGAGGCGGTGTCCGCGGCGTTACCGGACCTGGGCCTCGCAGGCGGTGTGTTCGAAGTACGTCTTGCGCCCAGCGAAACGGTGTCTGTTTCGGGGGCCGAGAGCGTCGAGTTCGTGGTCGCTCCGAACAGCGGGTTCGCGCCGATGCCTCTGGCGCGTATCGCGAGCGGCGGTGAGCTGAGCAGGATCATGCTCGCCCTGAAATCGATCCTTGCTTCCGTGGATCGCGTCCCCGTGCTCGTGTTTGACGAAATCGATTCAGGAGTGGGCGGTGTAGTGGCGACCTCGGTCGCGGCGAAGCTCTCCGACGTCGCCCTCCGCCATCAGGTGTTCGTGGTGACTCACCTCCCGCAGGTGGCCTCAAGAGCGGACGCTCATTTACTCGTCGAGAAGGGCGGGGTCGCAGAAATCACGACGACTCTGGTGCGTCGGTTGTCGGACGACGATCGAGTCCACGAGATCGCGCGCATGTTGGGCGGAGACCCGGAGTCGGCCGCTTCCCGAGAACATGCCCGCGAACTTCTTTCTATCGGGTCGGCCCCCAGAATCGGCGATAGAGCCTGATTCCAGCTTCAACGCGCGTCCATTTGGGCGCGTGGCCTCCACTTCCAGAGATGGCGTGGAGAAAGCGGAGGTGGACCTCCATCGGGCGAGGTCCGTCCCCACGGAGCCAGGGCTCCACCGTGTCGTAGCGAAGGCCACCGCCGACCTGATGGAGTTTCAACCCGCTCTCGAGCTCGAGGACGACTGGATCGATGGCCGGGTCGGAGACGAGCAGCGTGACCTCGTCTCTGAACTTGTGCAGGTACCGGTACTCTGCGTGTACCGAAAGCACTGACGAGATGCGCATGTGCGGCGCCACGTCGAAGCCCATGAGCACTCCAGGGGTCCAGCGGACCTCACGGCGTGTCGTCACAGGCGCCATCACCTGTCCCGGTGCTGCAACACGACGCGTCAGCGTCGTCTTACGCTGTTGCGCGTAGAATCCGGTCGCGGAGACGCCGAACCACCGTCCCAGTCGCAGGTCGGCTGCCAATCCTCCTTCGATGTCGAGTTGTGCATCCCCGGTGCCTGTATCGAGCAGCACGTCGGGGTCTTCCGGGGTCCCGGTCGGCAGGCGGACCACGAAGGTGCCCGTCACGCGATATCCGACCCCGGGCTCATGTGTCTTCTGGGCCGTTACGAGATTGTCCAGTAGGCGCATGCGGGCGGCGACTTCGACATCTCCGACCGCCCAGAGGCCTTGCCGGGTTTCGAGGGCCTGGGTCGCATCGATCCCTGTGCCTGGCACGGTTGGCAGCAGGGCGAAGGCTTCCCCTGCGATCGTTTCACTCGAGAGTACAAGAGGCAGCAGGGTACTCAGGTTCGCCGCCTGGAGATCCGCGTTGAGGTTGGTGAGCGTCTGGATCAGTCCCTCGCCGGCCGCCGTACCAAGAAGCGGGAAGAACGGGGTCGCTTCATAGGCGGCGGAGATCCCGGATGCGAACGCCGCCGCCCGCGCTGCGAGGTCCAGTGCGTTCGTGCAGGAGAGGCTCGGTCCGGTAGCGCAGATGGCATCCGCGTCGGCCTGCGATGCATTCCGGGCAGTGGTGGCCGACGAGAGGAAGGACTCAACGGCCGCTGCGTCGCTGATGATCGGGTTGAGCCCCATGTCGCCCCCGATCGTGTCCGGTGAGTGCAGTACGTCGATGACCGTGCGGGTCTGGTTCCAGGGGACGACGGCGCCGACGGTGAGCCAATCGAACACGCCGACCTCGCCACCGAACTCGATAGAGGTCATCTCCTGCGTGACGCGCCCGGCCGTGTGGCCAAGGTTTCGGTTGT
>JAPPOV010000013.1:9324-60914 GCA_028873595.1 Gemmatimonadota bacterium
CCGTGCGCCAAGGGTTGGGTTGGAGCTCGGCAGCCCGCCGAGATCTCGTATCGCCGAACGGAGGTCCGGGAGCCGCGGGAAGAGGCTGATCCCGTTGACCGATGTCAGGTCGTCGCCGACCTCCTCGATCCGCTCGGTTCCGTCCGGGGCCAGACCAAAACGTCGGTCCCAAGATGTGAAGATCGGGTGGGCCTGAAGCCGTAGCTGCCCTCTCGGGACCATCGTCTGATCCATCGCCTGACCCCGGATCCCCGGGGTACACAGCCCAAACACGAGCAGGGACACGAGGAGCGTGTTCGAGAGGCTCGGGCGCATGTAGAGAGAGGTGAAGACCGGAGTGGAACAGGTGCTCCTGGACCGATGCTCGACAGGGCGTTCGGCCGCACAACATAAGAGGTTACGGGAGTCCGAGGAACACGGTTCCATGCGTCAAAAAGCCATTGACCGCCCCCGCGGATGTTTCTAGCTTGGGAGCCGCATCGCGTGCGGGAATAGCTCAGTTGGTAGAGCACAACCTTGCCAAGGTTGGGGTCGCCGGTTCGAGTCCGGTTTCCCGCTCTCGTGATTTGGGGGCGGCAGCCGCAGCTGTCCGCCCCCGTCCCGTTTTTGGCGCCGTGGCCAAGTGGTAAGGCAGAGGACTGCAAATCCTTTATCCCCGGTTCGAATCCGGGCGGCGCCTCTCGGAACACGAAGGGTTTCGGGGGAGTGTCCCCTGAAGCCCTTTGGCATTTCAGGCGGGTCGGTGGGCGCGCCGTTGATGGGATGGACTCCATTCCGGCTTACTCCCGTATCCTCCATGGTGTCCACCTCGTAGCCCTGTCGGGGGGCGCTGGAGTTTCGGTCTGCCGACCAAGAACGAGGGCCTCCTCGCCCCGCACACAGCATGCGTCACACGGGAACGTGGACCCGGATCGGCGAAGATTGAACATCCGGGCTCCTTGCAGGTCGGCGGCCCGTGTCCCACTCTGCGGGACCGCCGCGCCGCGACCCCAGGGACCGGTGTACTCCTACGCTTCGTTTCAAGATCACTGATTCGACGCCCGTGTGCCGCCTTGGCAGCGTACGGGGATCCAGGACTCTTTCCCCGATTCGCATGCAGACCGACGTGAAGCCCACATCCAATGCACTCAAGCCGAAAGGGCTTGAACGGGAGCTCGGGTTGTGGGACGTCTATGCGCTCGCCACGGGCGCAACCCTCAGCTCCGGATTCTTTCTCCTGCCGGGGCTCGCTGCAGCGGGAGCTGGTGGAAGCATGCCTCTCTCGTATGTGCTGGCTGCCTTGATCGTGCTGCCCGGGCTCTTGAGCAGCGTCGAATTGACGACCGCCATGCCGAAGGCGGGCGGGATCTATTACTTCCTGGACCGGAGCATGGGGCCTCTCGTCGGTACCATCGGCGGCTTCGGATCGTGGATCGCCCTGGTACTGAAAGCATCGTTCGCTCTGATCGGAGTCGGGGCCTACCTGCAGCTTTTCTTTCCTCAGCTCGCGTTCGGCCCGATCGCTGCAGCGCTCGCAGTGATCCTCGGTGTGGTGAATTGGCTGGGGGCAAAAAAGACCGGCTCGGCCCAGGTGGCCCTGCTTTTCGGTCTCTTCTTCATGTTGCTCTGGTTCTGTGGTTTCGGGCTGTTTCAGGTGGAGATCGGTCGTCTGGGTGGTGTGTTTCGCCCCGAATCTGCTGGCCTGGTGAGCACGGCAGGGCTTGTGATCGTGAGCTACATGGGACTCACCAAGGTGGCGAGTGTCGCCGAAGAGGTGAAAAACCCGGAGCGGAACCTGCCGCTCGGGACCTTCCTGGCCTTTGGGACCGCCGTCTTGGTTTATGTGGTGGGCACCATGGTCATGATCGGTGTTACGGGTGCCGACGTGCTCGCGGCGGCCGACAACGGCCACGGTGATTTGGCCCCCGTCGCTACCGTCGCACGAGACATGGCCGGTCCCGTGGGTGCTGTCGTGATGACCATCGCCGCGTTGCTCGCAGTTTCTTCCGGAGCGAACGCAGGGATCCTGAGCGCGTCGCGGTATCCCCTGGCGATGGGTCGCGACCGCATTCTTCCCGATGTCTTCGGCCGGGTAGGGGCACGCGGGACTCCGACGATCGGCATCGCGGCCACGGTCGCTGTCATCGTGTTTTGCGTCACGGCCTTCGACCCGACCGGGATCGCGAAGCTGGCCAGTGCGTTCAAGCTGGTCATGTTTGGCCTGGGTTGTATCGCCGTGGTTGTGATGCGGGAGAGCGGGATCGCGTCATACGATCCGGGTTACCGGTCTCCGCTTTACCCGGGCATGCAGATCATCGGTGTGCTCGCCCCTGCATGGCTGATCTTCGAAATGGGTGTCCTGCCCACGATCTTCACCGGTGCGCTGATCCTCGGCGGCGCGATGTGGTTCACCTACTACGCGAAGGAGCGGGTCGACCGTGAGGGAGCGATCTTTCACGTCTTCGAGCGGCTCGGTCGCCAGCGTGACGATCGACTCGATCTTGAGCTCCGCGAAATCATGAAGGAACGGGGGCCCCGGGATGCGGACCCCTTCGATGAGCTTTTCACGAGAGCGCACGTGATCGACATCGAAGGTGGGGTGGATTTTCAGGATCTGGCCCAACGCGCAAGTGAGCTATTGGCGATCGACTTGTCGGTCTCTTCACAGGCCCTGTGGGGTGGGTTCATGACCGGGACGCGCATCGGGGGAACACCTGTAGCGCACGGCGCAGCGTTGCCGCATGTCCGACTTGACGGGATTCACGAGCCACACCTCGTCCTTGCGAGGGTTCCTGGGGGCGTCCGCTTCGAAGACGGGACCGATGCGCACGCGCAAGCATCCGAAGACCCCGTACGCGCCGTGTTCTTCCTGGCGGGTCCGGAACACGACCCCGGGCGGCACCTGCGAATTCTGGCGGCGCTGGCCCGCCGTATCGATCAGGACGTCTTCATGCCCGAGTGGCTTGGGGCGCGCGGGTCGGCCCAGCTCAAGGAAGCGTTGTTCCGTAATGAGAGACTCCTCGTGCTCACCCTCGATGACCGCGGCCCGTACAGGCAACTCGTCGGGGCGGAACTCAAAGCCGTCGATCTCCCCGATGGAACACTGGTCGCCATGATCGGCAGAGGCGACGAACTTGTCATCCCGAGGGGGGACACCCTCCTCCAGGTGGGGGATCGTGTAACCGTGATCGGGCGGCCTGAGGCCATTCATGCCCTGCGTGATCGATATGGTGGCTCGTAGAGGGGCATCGACCATCGGTTTCCCGTGGATGATGGCCTGCATGGGTCCCCGATGACGTCAGGGCGGATCCCGTCGACCACGGTGGGCCCCTTCATCGTGGCGATCATCGTGGGTCTCACGAGCCCTGCACCCGCGTCTGCCCAAGTCTTGCGTGGAATACTGTCGGAGCGAGACACCTACACGCCGATCCCTCTGGGGACGCTGACACTCACGGGTGAATTCGGGGATACGCTCGCCCAGACTCTGACGGATGAGAGCGGGTTCTTTCAGTTCGAGACCCCGGGGGCGGGGACGTACTACTTGATCGCGGCGGCGGTGGGATATCGTGCGGTGCAGTCCGAGGCTCTGGATGTTGAGCAGGAGACGGTGAAGATCGTCGAGCTGAGCATGCCGGTGCGGCCCATCCCGCTGCCTGGATTCCAGATTGAAGCGGAATACCAGGAGCCCGAGCGTCCGGGGTTGGCGGGCACGGGCTTCTACGAACGGGCGGCCGAGGGGAAGGGGGAAGTCATCTGGCCCGGTCAGGTGTTCGCGAGCGACGCGAGATACGTCCAAACGCTCTTTTACGGAAACCGCATCGCGGCGGTGCGACAGACCCAGTACGACCGTCCGGGTCCGTGGAACGACGAGATCCTGCTCCGTGACCTGGATGGGGAGAGCGTTTGGTGTGCTCCGGCGATCTACATCGACGGCATCTGGGTCCAGGAGCTCAATCCCGGAGAGTCGATCGCGGATGCAGTCCCCATGGACGAACTGCTGGCTGTCGAGATGTACCAATGGCCGTTCTACGTACCGCACGAGTACCAGGGCTGGGGTGACTGCGGTGTCGTGCTTTTCTGGACCAAACGTTACGGAGCGGCGTAGATCACGGCATGAAGCGACTCGCGCTGCTCCTGATGCTCGTGGGCGCGCACGCCGCGTCCGGCCAGACAATTCGGGGCCATCTCATGGAGTTCGGGTCTGATGACCCAATCGATCTCGGATTGATCATCATGATCTCCGAGTATGGGGATTCCATTGCCTCGACGCTGAGCGCCAGCAACGGATTCTTCGAATTGAGCGCGCCGGTGGAGGGAAACTATCTGTTGCTCGCGGCCGCGCTCGGGTACAGGGAGTCGCGGGTCGGACTGTTCGAGCTCGGACAGGATGGGGAAATCTCGGTCGAATTTCGCCTATGGCCCCAGCCCCTGGAGTTGGAGGGAATCATGGTCGAAAGTCTCGTCCAGGAGCCGGAACTGGTTCAGAATGGCTTCTATCGGCGGATGCAGCGGGGTGTGGGGACCTTCATTCGTCCGGCCGATATTGAGACGACGACAGCGTTACGGGCCGCCGAAATGATCCAGGGCCTTGCCGGTGTTCGAATGGTCGTGGATTCGAACGGGTTGGAACGCGTGCGTCTGCGGGGCGCGAGCGGGTATTGCGTCCCGACGCTGTTCGTCGACGGTGTGCGAACCGAGTGGGGGCGGCTGGCGTTGGGTCTCGATGAGATCGTGCCGCTGGAGACGATCTACGCGATCGAGATCCATCGCGGAGTCTCGGCGATCCCGATTGAATTCGGGTCGTTCAACGAGTGTGGGGTTATCGCGTTCTGGACCCGGCGTGAAAATGCACGCCGTGCACCGTGAACTTCGAGGCGGAATCTGGTGCTGTTCAGCGCTTTTTCGAGGGGAGTTGTCCTTGCTGCAACCGCTCGTGACGCCATACTATGAACCGTTAGATCCCTCTGGGAGTCGGCCCGGATGAAGCCCTTCGTCATATCCTCCGTCGTCGTCGGCATGTCGCTCATGCTGGTCGGGGAGCGTACGGTCCCCGATACCGCGCAGACGTCATTCGATCTGGTGGACCATTCGGTAGCTGCGACTGACGTGGATCCCAACGCCATTGTTTCCAGGACGTGCGTGCGTTGCCACTCCGACTCGAGACTCCGCGGGAATCTCTCGCTCGAGGACTTCGACATCGGCCAGGCCTCCGCGAATGCCGAGACGATCGAGCGCATGATCCGGAAGGTCCGTGCCGGCATGATGCCGCCTCCGGGCACGCGTGCACCCGCGGGTGATACGCTTGCACAGCTCGCGGCGACCCTCGAAGAGATCATGGACGACAACGCCGAGCGGAATCCGAATCCTGGCCGCCGGACGTTCCAGCGTCTGAACCGGCCGGAGTTCGAGCAGGCCATCAAGAATCTGCTCGGTCTTGAAGTGAGGGCTGACGACTGGCTTCCGCTTGACCAGATGAGCGCGAACTTCGACAACATCGCGGATGTTCAGGCATTGTCGCCGACACTTCTCGAGGCGTATCTCAACGCGGCGGCCGACATCAGCCGCATGGCCGTGGGTGATCGTAACGCCCGGTCGATCAATGCCACGTATCGCAACTCCCAGTACCAGTCGCAGCACCCATGGGATCAGGTTCAGGGTGCTCCGTACGGGACGCGGGGTGGGATGGCCGTAGATCACGTCTTTCCCGCGGACGGGATGTACCAGTTCGGAATGACGTTTGCGAGTGGTCGTAACGAACGCTTCGAGGACATCGACATTTCGATCGATGGCGAACGGGTTGCTCTGATGGCGTACACCCGGTCCGGAGAAGCCGCAGACGGTCGTGGCGGCGGGGCGCTCTGGTCAGAGCCCGTTTTCGTGCGTGCGGGGCAGCGCTCGGTTTCCGCCGCGTTCATCAAGCGGATGGACGGCCCGTACGAGGACCTTATCCGGCCGCACGACTGGTCGATGGCCGGGGGTGGCTCAGGGGGGGCGGGGATCACGACGCTCCCGCACCTGCAGGAATTGATCGTAGGTGGACCGGATGACGTGACCGGTGTTTCTGATACTCCGAGCCGAAATGCCATCTTCGTCTGCCGTCCTACGGCGTCGAGCGAGGAAGAGGTCTGTGCCCGCGAGATCATCCGGAATCTGGCGAGCCGCGCGTACCGACGTTCCGTGACGGACGAAGAAGTCGAAGGCCTCATGTCGTTCTATCAGATGGGCCACGAGAAGGCTGGCTTCGAACGAGGCATTCGTGACGCGCTGGAAGCTGTGCTTGCCAGCCCGTTCTTCGTACTGAGGCTCGAGCGTGAGCCCGAAGGCGTCGATCCGGGCGAAGCGTACCGCCTCGACGGTCCGGAACTCGCGTCACGGCTCTCGTTTTTCCTCTGGGGCACACCGCCGGACGCCGAATTGCTCCGTGTGGCCGAATCGGGTGACCTGAACGACGAGAAGGAACTCGAGCGTCAGACCCGTCGCATGCTGGCTGATCCACGGGCGGAGGCTCTTGGCGACAGGTTCGCCTATCAGTGGCTGCGTCTCCAGGATATCTACAAGGTGCGGCCCGATCCGAACTTCTTCCCGAACTTCGACGAGACGCTCGCCAACGCGATGACGGAGGAGACCTCACTCTTCTTCAATCATCTCGTTCAGGAGGATCTCGACGCGCTCGAGCTCTTCGAGGCGAACTACACGTTTGTCAACGAACGTCTGGCCACGCACTACGGCATGCAGGGCGTCGCAGGAAATCACTTCCGCCGCGTCGAGTACTCGGACGGCGCCCGGGCCGGACTGCTCGGACACGGGAGTGTCCTCGTGCTCACCTCGCTTGCCAACCGCACCTCACCAGTGTTGCGCGGCAAATGGGTGATGGAAGTGCTTATGGGGACGCCGCCGCCGCCGCCGCCGCCGGGTGTTCCGGATCTGGATGACACCGAGGGGACCCAGGACGGAAAGCGTTTGACGACACGCGAGCGCATGGAGATGCACCGCCAGAACCCGACATGCAATGCGTGCCACCGGTTCATGGATCCGATCGGGCTCGCGCTCGACAACTTCGATGTGACAGGGCAGTGGAGGCTCCGTGAGAACGGCATGGGCCTCGACACCCGAGGTGAGTTCTACGATGGGACGCCGATCACATCGCCCAAGGAGGTCGCGGACGCGATTCTACGGCGGCCGGTTCCGCTCATGCGGAACCTGACGGAGAATTTGATGGCATATGCGATGGCCCGTCGTGTCGAGTTTTATGACATGCCGACTGTCCGACAGATCGTTGCCGATGCCGAGGATGATGGTCAGTATCGCATGCAGTCACTCATCGTCGGTGTCGTGACCAGCGATGCGTTCAGAATGAAGCGGGCGGCCGATGTGGCCACGGAGCAAGTCGACAACGATCGGTAGTTGGCAGGACATACCACGCTTTTTTAGCAGGATCCCACATTCAGGAGACCGGGACGATGGAGTTCATCACGGGCAAGCATCTGGACCGTCGCACGTTCCTTCGCGGCATGGGCGCGGCGGTCGCGCTTCCGTACCTCGACGCGATGGTGCCCGCAGGACGCATGAGCGGTGCAGTGTCCCGCGCCGAGGCGGCGAAGACCCCGCTGATCGCGATCGAGGAGGTCCATGGCCTTGCGGGCTGCAACGACTGGGCTGCGACCCAGCACCTGTATGCACCGCAGATCATCGGTAAGGACTTCGAGATGGTGCCGAACAGTGCACTCATCTCACTGGAGCCGTACCAGGACTACCTCACCATCGTTTCCAACACCGACGTCCGGATGGCCGAAGCGTTTACCGCCCCGGAGATCGGGGGTGACCACTTCCGCTCAAGCGCGGTGTTCCTGACGCAGTCCCATCCGAAGCAGACCCAGGGCTCGGACCTCTTCGTCGGTACGTCCCTCGATCAGATCCACGCCAAACGGTTCGGACAGGACACGCCGCTCCCCTCCATGCAGTTCACGATCCCCAACATCGACCAGGCGGGTGGTTGTACGTACAACTATTCCTGCGCCTATACGGACTCGATCAGCTGGGCTTCGCCGAGCGAGCCTCTCCCGATGATCCGTGATCCGCGAGTGGCCTTCGACATGCTCTTCGGGGCTGGTGGAACGCCGGAAGAGCGAGCGGAGCGTCGCGCGATGCGGTCGAGCATTCTCGACTGGATCACGGGCGAGGTGACGGCCATGAATCGTCAGCTCGGCCGGGAAGATCGTCATCGCATGGAGCAGTACCTCAACAACGTTCGCGAGATCGAGCGCCGGATTCAGATGGTCGAGGCGCACAACCTCACGGGTGAGGAGCGAGCCATCCCGGAGGCACCCGCGGGCGTTCCGGATTCATATCGCGAGCATATGGAGATCATGTTCGATCTTCAGGTGCTCGCAATCCAGACCGACATGACGCGTATCATCACGTTCAAGACGGGGCGTGATTCCGAGAACAGGGTCTTCCCCGAGTCCGGGTCGGACCGCCCGTTCCACCCCGCGTCCCACCACGGTGGGCGGGAAGAGGCGATCCTGGAGTTCAACAAGATCTGTCAGTACCGAGTGGGCATGCTCCCGTATCTGCTGGACAAGCTTCAGAACACGGTGGACGGTGACACGAATTTGCTGGACAAGTCGGTCGTGATGTTCGGCTCGCCGATGGCCGACGCGAACATTCATAACCACCGTCGTTGCCCGCTGGTCTTCCTCGGTAAAGGGAACGGGATCCTGGAGGGTAACCTCCACCTCAAGGCGGCCGACGGTACGCCGATGGCAAACGTGATGCTCACCATGATGCAGGAACTCGGGCACACGGACATGGAGAACTTCGGAGACAGCACGGGTAGCTTCATGCTGCGCTCGGCGGGCCGGACGACGGCCCAGGAGGTCGAATAGCACGATGAAGCGAGCGCATTGGACTGGGCTCGGCGCGCTCTTTGCGGCCATTCTGGTTGCGGCCGGGCCGGCTGAGTCTCCGGTAGCCGATGCCGCGCAAAACGGAGACATTGAGACGGTTCGTTCCCTTCTGCGAGAGGGGGCCGACGTCAACGCCGGTCAGGGCGACGGTATGAGCGCCCTTCACTGGGCTGCCGAGCGTGGTGATGTGGAGCTGATCGACGTGCTCCTTTACGCGGGCGCAGAGGTGGAGGCCTCGACACGGATCGGTCACTACCGCCCGCTTCACATCGCGGCGCGGAACGCGCACCTGGGGGCGGTGGCGCGTCTCATCGAGGCCGGTGCCGATGTTGCCGCCGTCACGCGCCCGAGTGGCTCCACCGCGCTGCACATGGCGGCCCTGTCGGGTAGCGCAGATCTCGTTCACGCCCTTGTCGACGCGGGCGCAGACATCGATGCCCGCGAGGGGGAGTGGGGCCAGACTCCGCTGATCTTTGCGGCGTCGTGGAACCGCGTAGCGGCTGCCGTGGCTTTGCTTGAAGAAGGTGCTGATCCGAACCTGGCATCGGAATCCATGGACCTCCAGCAGATGGGCCGACTCGACGCGGAGGCGCAGCGCCGGCAGCAGGAAGTCTTGAAGGCGTTCACCAACGACGGTGAGTGGGACCCGACGTCCGCGCAGGTCCAGGCTGCGGTTCTCGCCGGCCGAGGTGCGTACGAGCCAGGGGCAGAGGTCGCGGAGCGGCGCGAGTCCAATCGCTTTCAGCGCGAAGTACGGATCACCTCGAAGGGTGGACTGACTCCGCTGCTGCATGCCGCGCGGCAGGGGCATATTTCGACGATCGAGGTCCTTCTCGAGCATGGGGCCGACATCGACCAGGTCGGAGGCGGCGACGGTACGTCTCCGCTCCTGATTGCCAGCATCAATGGTCAATTCGATGCAGGCATGATGCTTCTCGAGCGTGGGGCAGATCCCAACATACCGTCGACGCTGAATGGCGCGACGCCCCTCTACGCCGCCGTGAACTCCGAGTGGCAGCCTCGCACGCGCTATCCTCAGCCGCAGGAACGTGAAGGGCAGCAGTACGGGTACCTCGACTTCATGCAGGCTCTTCTGGAGGCTGGAGCGGATCCCGATGCCCGGATGACCCTTCATCCATGGTATATGGAATACACGGGATGCGGGAACTCTCAGTGCGGCCTGATCGACATGAAGGGGGCCACGGCCTTCCTGCGGGCGGCCTATGCGACCGACGTGGACGCCATGCGCCTGCTGAGTACTTGGGGTGCCGATCCGTACATCGCGACCAAGGCTCCGGCTCGCCGGAACCGTAGAACCACGCAGGAACGGATCCGTCAGTTCCAGGTCGAGGCCCTCGACAATGTCGAGGAGTTTGAGGAGTTGAGTGACTCTGCGCAGGCTACCGCCGTGGTCACCATCTGGGATGACCTTCCGGACTCGGTGAAGGCGGACCTGGCTGAGACAGAAATCCGCTCACAACCTGCTGAGTTTCGGCAGGTCGTTCTCGAGCACGCCATGCGGCAGGACTCGGTCAATGCCGAGAAGCCGGATCCCTCTGGACTGGCGCCGATCCCGGAGGGCGGTCCGGCCGTCTTTGCCATGCATGCCGCCTCCGGCGTCGGATACGGAGAGGGCTTCGCCGGAAATGCGCATCGCCATGCCGAGAACGGGTGGCTTCCGTCCGTTCGGTTCCTGATCGAGGAAGTCGGCATGGACGTGAACATGCGCGACCACAATGGATACAATGCGATCCACCATGCTGCGGCGCGGGGTGACAACGAGTTGATCCTGTACCTCGTCGAGCAGGGCGGGGATGTGACGGCAATCAGCCGAAGAGGGCAGACGACGGCCGACATGGCGAACGGTCCTGTCTCCCGCGTTTCGCCGATTCCCGAAACCGTGGCACTGCTCGAGAGCCTAGGGTCGGCGAACAGCAACAATTGCCTGACCTGCCAATAGGAACTGCGCTGCCTGCAGGGGCCATCGGATGAGCATGCGTGACATGAGTCGGGGCGGGGACCAGCCGGTCCTCGCCCCTTCGTTTGTCCGAGTGGTGCCCGCCACCGCCGTCACGCCGGCGTCCCGGTTTTTTGGTGGCGCGTTCGACGTACAGGCCATCACCTGACCGTCGTGTCGATCCTCTGGATTCTCGTGCCGGCGCCATTCGTGGGATATTTCGTCATCGACCACTTCCGGCGATTGTTTTCGGACGATCGCACACTCGTGCGTACGATCTTCGAGTCTCAGCCGGTTACGATGATCGCTGCTGCGACGGCGCTCGGTGCCGTGGTCGTATGGTCCCTTTCTGAGATCGCAGCGCGCCTATTCAGAGCGTTCTTCTAAGCAAACGCCATCATCATGCGGCGGTCAGCCATCACGCGGCGATCGCCCACACGCCGATCGCTGCCACTGCGCTGATCCCCACCGGTTCTACGGTCGCTGGTGCGTCGTTCGTCGACGACGGCGGTTGCGGTATCACTGCGCCGCTGTCCTGAGCGGCGCGACCCGACCCGTCGTTCCGTGCTCTCGCGGCGGTCGTCTCCGCTACGACGGTTGCTGGTCCGCTCTACGATCACTGTGAGGACCTCGCTGGGGGCTGTGATGTGGATTCAATCCTCAATGTGTGACCCGGTCCCTTGGCCGTCCAGTGAATCGTGCACGACAGCGGCGATCCGGGTTTTCTGGATGAGGTGCTCACCGAAACCCGTCGTCCCGGTCGGGACCTCACTTTCCGTGCCCGCCGCGACGGCTCGTTGACCACAGTGTGATCCCTACTGGACGGCCCTTTCGTTCGTGTCGGGATCCAATCGGTCTCGCAGGGATCTGGAATCTTCCGGTGTTCCGAGGAAGACGAGCACCGAGCCGGCTCGCACCCTGGTGCTTCGCCGCGGATTGTACTCCCAGTCACCGTCGGTGCTTCGTATCGCGAGCAGAAGCATACCGGGTACATGCTCGAGACCCAGGTTGTTGATCGCTTTTCCGACGCTCGCCGAGCCTTCAGCTATGGTGATCTCGTCTATGCGAAGGCTCCGGTCCTTGTCGAGCAGCATCTTGTCGAGAAAGGTCACGACGGTCGGACGGATGAGTTCCGAGGCCAGCCGAAGGCCACCGATGTGCTGTGGGGAGACCACGGCGTTGGCTCCCACCTTTCGTACCTTGGTTTCCGTGTCGACGTCCGAGAGCCGGGAGACGATCCGGATACGTGGGTTCAATTGTCGTCCCGTCAACGTAATGACGACGTTTTCGTTGTCATGTTCCGAGCATGCGATGAGCCCGAATGCCCGTTCGATTCCCGCTGCCCTGAGAATGTCGTCGTCTGTCGGGTCTCCAAGGATGATCGGGACATTCGGCATTCGGGCTGTCGCGGCCTCTGCCTCCTCTTTCGTGGGGCAGATCATCACGACGGGTCGCTGCACCTCGTGTAGTTCCCTCGTTGCGTACATGGCGGTAGAACCGGCGCCGCACACGATCATATGGCCTTCAAGGCTGGCGAGCTGACGCTCCATCTTCCTTCTCCGAAACACTTTGCCGAGTTCGCCCTCCAGCAGGAACGCGGTCCCGGTCGACACGAAGTACAGGGTGGCCCCCATGCCAACCAGGATCAGGATGGCGGTGAACACCCGTGCTCCATCGGTGTCCACGGCGATCTCCTCGCCGTAACCCACGGTGGTCAGGGTGATCGCCGTCATGAAGAACGCGCGAATGAAGCCGGCATCTGGATCGACGATAGAGAAGCCGACGATACCGACGAGCGTCACAAGCAGAATGAACGCGAGCGCTCCGAGCATGCGCCGTCGAAGGTTGAGCATCTCGCTCTCCCACTGGTGGGCTGACGGCTCGAAGTAGTCCAAGGCTCGACGGAACAGGATGGGGGTGTCGCAGGCAGGCGCGTCTCGAATGTGGCGAGCGGGCCTTTCCGGGCGCAAGCGCGCAAAGTCTTGCCGTCGCTTCGTTTCCGGGCCCAGTTTGCCCGGTATCGTCCCCCTGGAGTGGCACCATGGCCTGGATCCCCTACGTGCCGGATGAAGATGCATCCGGCCTTCTCTCGCGACTGTACGAATCGTACTCCGATTCCAATGGAGTGCTCGATCACATTCTGAAGATCCACTCACTCAACCCGCGCTCCATGCGGGATCACATGGAGCTGTACAGTCATCTCATGCGCGGACCCTCGCCTCTTTCCCGGGTCCAGCGGGAGATGATTGCCGTGGCTGTATCGGTCGCGAATGATTGCTTCTACTGAATTGTCCACCACGGAGCGGGCCTTCGTACGCTTACTGGGAGCAAGGAACCGGGGTATTCTTTGGCTCGGGGTATCGACCCGGTCGATCTTTCCGAGCCCGACACCGAAATGCTCCGTTATGCCCGAGCTCTCACGCTGGAGCCGTCGTCGATTGTCCGTGAGGATGTTCGTCGTCTGCACTCGGTCGGCTTTGATGATCGCGCGGTCCTGGATATCTGTCAGGTCGTGTCGTACTACAACTACGTGAACCGGCTCGCCGATGGACTCGGTGTGGAGCTGGAGGATTTCTGGGTTCCAGACGATATGGTCATCTCTCGAGACGAATTCGAAGCGAGGCGGTCGTGACGCAGCGCGTGGTCATCGACGGATACTCACTCGGCCTTGGAGACATCGAGGCGGTCGCCCTGGACCCGTCGATCCATGTCGAAATGGCGGCTGAAGCGCGTCAACGTGTCTCCTCATCACGAGACTTCATCGAAGCCAAGGTCAGGGCGGGTGAACGGGTCTATGGGGTCACAACGGGGTTCGGTCGACTCGCGGATGTCGCCATCGCCCCGGATGAGCGAGCGGCCCTTCAACACAACCTCGTTCGCTCCCACGCGTCCGGGATGGGAGATCCGTTTCCGGCCGAAGTGGTTAGGGCGATCATGTTGTTGCGGGCCAACGCCTTGGCCCGCGGCGTATCAGGTTGTCGGGTAGATGTCATCGATGCATTGCTCGGACTCCTGAACGCAGGCATTCATCCCCGGGTCCCGGAGTTCGGATCGGTCGGGGCGAGTGGCGACTTGGCACCGCTCGCGCACGTCGCGCTCGGCCTCCTTGGGGAAGGAGAAGCGGAATGCGGGGGCAGGGTGGGGCCGGCTGCCGACTTCCTCCGGGAGGCTTCTCTCCAGCCTCTACGTCTCGATTCCAAGGAGGGTTTGGCACTCATCAACGGAACACAGGCCACAACGGGTCTTGGAATCCTGTCGCTTCGGAGGGCGGAGCGGGCTATCGAGACTGCGGAGGCCGCTTCCGCGATGTCGTTGGAAGCGCTTCTCGGGACGCCCGTCGCCTACCGAGACGAGATCCATGCTGCGCGACCGCATGAGGGACAAATCCGCTCCGCTCGTCTCCTCCGGGCACTCCTGAACGATTCAGAGATTCGTGAGTCTCACCGAGAAGATGACCCGCGGGTCCAGGACGCATATTCGCTCCGTTGCGTACCTCAGGTTCACGGAGCGGCGCGTCATGCCCTCGCCTACCTGAGCGGTATTCTGCAAACCGAGGCGAATAGCGCTACGGACAATCCGCTCGTTTTCGCTGATCCAGGGATGGTGGTAAGCGGGGGGAATTTTCACGCGCAGATCGTATCACAGGGGCTGGACCTGCTGGCGATCGCACTGGCCGACCTGGCGGCGATTTCGGAACGTCGCATCGAGCGACTGCTGAATCCGGACTTGTCGATGGGGTTGCCGGCCTTCCTGACCGCGCGCGCGGGTCTGGAAAGCGGATTCATGATCGCTCAGGTGACCGCGGTCGATCTTCTGGCCGAGCTGCGACTTCTGGCCGGGCCGGTATCGATCGACTCCGTGACGACGAGTGCAAACCAGGAAGACCATGTGTCCATGGGGCTCGCGGCAGCACGAAAAGCCTACCGTTCGGTCGTGTGCGTTGAGCGGGTGCTTGCTACCGAGTTGATGTGCGCTGCCGAGGGAATCGAGTACAGGAGGCCTCTGACGGCCGGAAGAGGCGTGGAAGAGGTTTGGGAGGTCGTGCGTGCGCGCGTCGCTCGACTCACGGGAGACCGTATGTTGGGACCCGACCTCGATGCGGTCACGGAACTTGTCTCTTCCGGTGCCATTTCTGACATCGTGACCCGATACGAACAAGACCAGAAACTGGGGTGAGAACGACGACATGGCGATGATCGAAACCGAGAGTGCGGTGATGCCAGGAGCGCGGGATGTTCGCGCGCCCCGGGGTGCGCAGATGTCGTGCAAAGGGTGGACGCAGGAAGCGGCCCTGCGAATGCTCATGAACAACCTGGACCCCGAGGTCGCAGAGCACCCGGACCGGCTCGTGGTCTATGGTGGCACCGGTCGTGCGGCGCGCACCTGGGAGGCGTTTGATGCGATCGTCGCATGTCTCCGGAGCCTGGAGAATGACGAAACCCTCCTGGTGCAGTCCGGCAAGCCGGTCGGTGTCTTTAGGACGCATGAGAACGCCCCGCGGGTCCTTATCGCCAACTCGAACCTCGTCGGTCGGTGGGCGACGTGGGAGCACTTCCGGGATCTCGAGCGGAAGGGCTTGATGATGTACGGCCAGATGACGGCTGGCTCCTGGATCTACATCGGTACTCAGGGAATTTTGCAGGGGACCTACGAGACGTTCGGGGCCATGGCCACAAAGCACTTCGGCGGGACGCTGAAGGGTCGGTGGATCCTGACGGGCGGCATGGGTGGTATGGGCGGTGCGCAGCCCCTCGCCGCGACCATGAACGGTGCCTCGATGCTATGCGTAGAAGTCGACCCGACGCGCATCCAGCGGCGGCTCGAGACCCGGTACTGCGATCGCATGACCGACGATCTGGACGAAGCGCTGACCATGATCGGCGAGGCTACTGCACGTGAACGGGCCGTCTCTGTCGGGTTGATTGGAAACTGTGCCGAAGTCCTGCCGGAGTTGGTGCGACGGGGCGTGGTGCCGGACATCGTGACCGACCAGACGTCTGCGCACGACCCCCTTCAGGGGTATGTCCCGGCGGGCCTCGGCCTCGATGCTGCGGGGGATCTTCGCGCAGGGGACCCCGAGGAGTACGTGCGGCGCTCCATGGCGTCCATGCGGATTCATTGCGAGGCCATCGTCGCGCTTCAGAACGCGGGCGCCGTGGCGGTCGATTACGGAAACAACCTCCGCGGCTACGCCGAGGATGCCGGCTTCAAGGACGCGTTCGCCTATCCCGGCTTCGTTCCCGCGTACATCCGCGACCTATTTTGCGAAGGGAAGGGCCCCTTCCGCTGGGCGGCGCTTTCCGGAGACCCAGCGGACATCCATCGCACCGACGAACTCGTGCTCGAGATGTTCCCCGAGGATGAGCATCTGTGCCGGTGGATCCGCATGGCGAACGAGAAGGTGGCCTTCCAGGGACTCCCGTCCCGCATATGCTGGCTGGGCCAGGGGGCGCGTGCGCGGTTCGGGCTCGCCATGAACGAGCTCGTCGCCTCCGGAGAAGTCAGCGCCCCGATCGTCATCGGGCGGGATCATCTAGACACCGGCTCCGTCGCGTCACCGAACCGGGAAACTGAAGCCATGCTGGACGGGACCGATGCGGTCGCTGACTGGCCGATCCTCAATGCGCTCCTCAACACGGCGTCAGGCTCGAGCTGGGTTTCGTTCCACCACGGTGGTGGGGTCGGGATCGGTAACTCACTGCACGCGGGTCAGGTCATCGTGGCGGATGGCACGCCGGAAATGGCTGAGCGCCTCGAACGTGTTCTGACGAATGACCCGGGGATCGGGGTGGCGCGGCACGCCGACGCGGGCTATCCGATCGCACGAGAGACAGCGATGCGAGAGGGACTGAAGATCCCGATGCTGTAGCGCCGAGGGCTATTCGAAATCAATCGCCAGCTGGGGAGCTTCGTCCGAGAGTTCGCGGACGACCGCAGTGTACCGCTGCCGAATCCGGTCCTCGGCGGGATGCCGACCGTCCACCACGACCTGGTGGCCGCCGGTGAAGACGTGGCGAACCGGCGTGTCGTCTCCGGAAAAGACCCACGCGTCGAGCGCATCATCGCCATCTCGGCCAGCGAGCGTTTCGTGATCCGGGTCGAGCACGACGATGTCGGCCCGCGCGCCCGGCACCAATGAGCCGATGCGGCGTCCACACGCCGCCGCACCGCCGCTCCAGGCGGCGTTCAGAAGGGTTCGGGCGGTCGAGCGATGATGGGGCCCGGCTGCCACGTTTCGGGTTCGGCTCATGAGGCGCTGACCATATTCGAGCATCCGAAGTTCACCGGCCGGGCCCCTGCCCACGTGGGAGTCAGTCCCGATGGCCCAGCGTCCGCGATGTTCCTGCAGGAGATCCAGAGGGAAGACCCCGTCACCCAGGTTTGCTTCCGTGGTCGGGCAGAGCCCGACCACGGCTCCTGAGGTGGCCAGGCCTTGCACCTCGGACGTATCGACGTGTGTGGCGTGGACCAGACACCAGTGCTCGTCGACGGGGGCGTGATCCAGGAGCCATGCGACAGGCCGCGCGCCGCTCCACTCCAGGCAGCGCTCGACTTCGCGCTCCTGTTCTGCGACGTGGATGTGGATCGGCAGTGTGGGATCCATGGCGCGGGCCGCCTCGATGGCTATCGCGAGCGACTCGGGTGACACGGCTCGAAGTGAGTGAAGAGCGAGACCGACGCGAACCGTTCCCGCGGAGGCACCTGCGCCCAGGACCGCGATGTCGCCTATGAGACCTTCGACCGTAGACAGGAAGCGCCGTTGTTCGCGGGTCGGGGCGGCTCCCCCGAAATCCGAGGACATGTAGAGCGTCGGGAGGATGGTGAGGCCCATGCGCGTCTCCGTCGCTGCCTGCAGGACGCGTCGAGCCATCTCGACCGGGTCCGCATATGGGGCCCCGTCACGATCGTTCCTCAGGTAGTGAAACTCGGCAACGGACGTGAACCCTCGTCGCAGGAGCTCGACGAAAAGCTGGGCAGCGATCGCTTCGACGGCCGGCGGATCCAGCGTCCGAAGAAAGGCGTACATGCGCTGTCGCCACGACCAGAACGAGTCGCCCATCGGGGAGCCGCGCTCTGTGAGCCCGGCCATGGCCCTCTGAAAGGCGTGAGAATGAACGTTAGGGACGCCCGGCACCGCAAGTCCGGGGATGTGCCGTGCGCCCCGAGGAGTCGTTTCGCGGTCCACGGACGAGATCCACCCACCCGCGTCGACCCCGATGCGAACATCGTGGGCCCACCCGGTAGGAAGTAGCGCGGAATCGAAGAAGAGGTCAGACATCGTCATCGAGTGTAGATTGCCCACAAATCCAACGTCAAACGAGGGGGGACCCTGAGCACGGTCGATCTGGCACTGCACAACGGTCATGCAGCGACGATGTCGGACTCCACGGAGGACCCGTACGGGACCGTCCGAAACGCTGTTGTGCTCGTGCGCGATGGCCTGATCGACTGGGTCGGCGCAGCGTCTGACGCACCGGAGGGGGTCATTGCGTCGGCGCGTGAGGACATCGACCTCGGTGGCGGATGGGTGACACCCGGTCTGATCGATGCACACACACATCTGGTGTTCGGCGGAACAAGGGCCGGGGAGTGGGAACGACGCCTGGGGGGAGCCTCCTATGAAGACATCGCACGGGCCGGGGGAGGGATCCTATCGACGGTACGTGCCACGCGGAGCGCGTCGCTGGATGATCTGGTGCTCGGGGCGCGGTCGCGACTGGAGACGATGATCGACTTCGGGACGACCACAGTCGAGATCAAGTCCGGATACGGTCTGGAACCGGAGGCCGAGTTGAGGATGCTCGAGGCGGCGCGGACCCTGGGCAACACCGGTGTCTCGGTGTCGACGACGCTTCTCGGGGCGCATGCACTGCCTCCCGAGTTTCAAGGGGATCGAGCCGGCTATATCGACCTCGTTTGTGACGAAATGATCCCCCGCGCGGCCGATGGATTGGCGGATGCAGTTGATGCGTTCTGCGAGGGGATCGGGTTTACACCGGAGGAGTGCACGCGGGTGCTCGAGGCTGGTGCGGCGCACGGGCTCGCTGGCCGGCTTCATGCCGATCAGCTTTCCGACCTGGAGGGTGCAGCTCTGGCTGCCCGGATGGGTGCCCGCTCGGCCGACCACCTCGAGTACACCAACGAGGCGGGTGCGGAGGCGATGGCGGCAGCCGGGTGCGCAGCCGTTCTGTTGCCAGGTGCGTTCTACTTCCTGCAAGAGACTCGTAAGCCGCCCATCGAGGCGTTCCGCGAGTACGGGGTGCCGCTGGTGGTGGCGACAGACTCGAACCCGGGGTCCTCTCCGACCACGCACCCGCTGGTCGCAATGAATCAGGCGTGTGTTCTCTTCGGGTTGACGCCGGCCGAGGCACTGGCGGGAATGACCCGCCTTGCGGGGCCCGTCCTCGGTCTGGACGACCGCGGCGTCATCGAGGCCGGCCGGAGAGCCGACCTGGCTTGCTGGGCGGTTGGAAGTCCTGCCGAGTTGAGTTACTGGATGGGTGGCACGCCGGCGATGGCGGTCATCGCCGATGGTCGAAGACTGCGGTAGATGCGACCAAATCCGCTGGAACCTTCGGCTCGAAGGGATGTCGTATGCTGTCGAATCGGTGGATCAGTTCCGGCGTCGCGTGACCGTCCGACCTCGTGAAGGAGCGGAGCGTCCGGACCGTGACGGTGCTGAGCTCGCCCGGGGCGCTCGGCCGGGGGCTGAGCGAGCCTGAGGGCCTCGAGCCGGTGCGGAACGGGTCTGCGGACTTCGGTTCGAAGTCCCACGGGTCTGGGACGGTCGACGCGGGGCCGTGCGGATCGCGGAGCCGCGGCTCGGAGCGGAACGGGCCGCCGCGCCATTCCTGGCTGAGGACCCTTGGCTCCCGCGCGCGCGGGACGGCGTCGGGCGGGTAGCGGGGCCTCGTGTGGATGCGCGCGGAGCCGAGCGTGCCGGGGCGCTGCGTGTGGTCGGTCTACGATTCAGGGATGGTGTCGGTCGGGAGGGCCGGGTGCGCTCATTAGGACGCGCTGTGGAACCTGAACGGGCCGATCCTCCCCTAACGGGGGAGCGAGTCGATGGCCGGCTCGGGGCAGATGCGCGGTTCGGCGTGCGAGACGGGGTCGACCGGGTCCGAGGGGGGCTGGAGCGGGTCGGTGCGGCCCTGCCCGTCGTCGAAGGACGCGCCTGGCGCGCATCGGATCCGTTCGCAGTGCTGCCACGTCGACTGCCGGTGACGGGGGCGCCCGTGGCCCCAGAGGGCCGGGTGGGACGCGCTCTGGGCCGACTGATCGGGCTGCCGCGTGTCGTTCGTTCGGCTGCGACCGGCCTGCGGCCGACCGTCGGTACGCGTCCGGCCCGGCCTGAGCTCGTCCGACCGGGCGCAATGGCCCCGGACCCCGCACGACGTGAACGAGCATCCGGACGTGCCTCACGAGCGGCCGGAGTCGCGGTTCCGGTGCGCGGGGCTCGTCGATTCACGGACGTCACCCCGCCGGTTCTGGCGGCAGCCGCGCCACGACGCCCGGCAGCCGTTGTGGCAGATGCGCGGGGAGCCGCGACCGCAGGCTGGCCAGCTGGGCGGGGCTGAGCTCGTCGTCCGGTCGCCACGGTGCGCCGACCGCGAGGGTTCTCCTTGTAGCGCGCGTTACCGGCGTAGAAGGTCGTGGAGATGCGGCCGGAGTACGGACGTGAGGCATAATAGCCACGTGCAGTGCGGCGGCGGGTGGGATAGTAGCTGGGGGCCCAGTAGCTGTTCCAGTACGAACCGCTGACGTAGCCGTCCCAATACCCGTCCCAGTATGCGCCCCAGGGATCGTAGGCCCAATACGGGCCCCACGGGTCATAGAAGGGATCCGCGACGTATGCATAACGTGGATACGTCCAGCCGTAGTAGCTGCCCCAACGGGATCCCCGGAAACGGTAACCCCACGTGTATATCGGGTAGTACGACGCGGTCACGACGCAGTGGTCGTAGGAATACCAGTAGGTGTCGTAGCAACTCGCCTCATAGTGCGCGGATGAGGCATAGCCGCCATGGGCGGCATAGGTCCCGTATCCAGAGTAGTGAGGATTCGCGTACCCGAAGGATGCCCCGTAGTAGACGGAGGCGTGATCGTGAATTGGCCCGCCCACACCGAACGAAACACCGGTGAACAGGGGACCTGTGGCCAAGGATACCGAAAGCGACGCCTGAGCCTGGGCACCGGACGCTCCGAGTGAGAGCAGGGTCGCGAGAGTCAGTGCCGAACTGGCTGTGCTGCGCACGATGTCCTCCTTCGTGTGGATCTGAACCCTACATGTGCATGACTTGTGCCGGAAGGAGGCCACGTGGCTAAAGAGCTGTGGTGCCTTGGCTTAACGACCGGAATATCGCTTTCCGTCTCAAGTGCTTCTCTGTCCTGTGCGGGGGACATTCGTTGTGCGAAGGGGACACTCGTCACGTTTCAATGAGGACTACGCCATGCGTCTCACGACCGGCCCGCAACTGGCCTGTCGGGTGTCCAGGTCGCGAAACCCGTCCCCGGGCGTGGTCCCGCAGGATGACGTCGGGCACGCCGTGTCGGTGCACCCGGACTGCCACGATCACCGAGCTCATTCCCGGTCGAGGGCGGAGCGCCGTTTCATCCGAGTGTCCTCCATCGTCCGAGCGTAGATACGCGTCCGGAGGGACTCGATGCGCCGGCGCCTTCTCCGCCATGCAGATGCTTGCCTGAAACGCGAGTGGGGCAACGCATGCGATGGCGGACTTGATCCGCCAGGTGTTTCGTCCAAGATTCTCTGTGTCCCTGCTGACGCGCATGTGTCGTCGGCGCCAGCGTGGCCGTTCGGCCTGCTGAGAGGACATCCATGAGAACGGCGCAAGCCGATTCCTGGAATCACCTCTCGACGGTCTCGGGTGAGCCATCGTCGCTCTCCTGCGCCGTCCGTGAACTTGGGTAAAGACGTGCCCGAATCGCCAGAAGCAGAACAGAACAAAGGCCCAGAGCCTGAAAGTCGATCGTCCGAGACCTCCTCATCCAGCGCGGGCAGTGACTCCGCCGGACAGTCCGGGTCCCGTGACCAGAACAAGGGGCAGAACGGCGGAGACCGCGGCCGGGGTCGTAAGCGACGTCGACGCCGAGGGCGTCGGCGTGGCGGTCGTGGTCCGCAGCGGGAACGCAATGTCCCCAGCGAGGAAGAGCTCATGGCCGGCCTCCCTGAGGATCCGGAGGAGCTGCTCGAACTCTCCCGACCGCTCGGTCTCCTCGAGGTGCTATCGAGTGGATCCGGGTTCGTACGGAGGCGTGATTCCGGATACGCGCCCGGAGACGACGACATCTACGTGCCTTCCCGGGTTATTCAGAAATTCGGCCTCCGGTCGGGCGACGAGCTCATGGGCATCGTGGCGGAAGGTGCACGAGCGGGTAAGAGTCCGCCGCTTGCGTATCTGGCGCGCGTCAACGACCAACCTCCGGAGGTTGCTCAGCGCCGGCCCGAGTTCAACAAACTCAGTGCGATGCATCCCGATCAGCAGCTCGTCCTCGAATGCGGTCGGGAATGGCGCGGTGAGCCCGAACTCACAAACCGCGTCATCGACATTTTCTGTCCGATCGGAAAGGGGCAGCGTGCGATGATCGTGGCCCCGGCCAAGGCCGGTAAGACGACCGTGATGCAGGCGATCGCCGAAGGAATCGTGAAGAATCATCCGGAGTGTCACTTGATGATTCTCCTCGTCGACGAACGACCGGAAGAAGTCACGGAGATGGAGCAGTGCGGGTTCGGTGAAGTCATCGCGTCAACCTTCGACCGCCCACCCGAACGGCACGTCCAGGTCGCCGAAATGACGCTGGAGCGGGCGCGTCGACGCGTGGAGCATGGGGAGGATGTGGTCATCATCCTGGACTCCATCACTCGACTCGCTCGGGCCTACAATTCCTTGAAGGGCGGTAGCGGCCGTACCATGAGTGGGGGGCTCGACACGAACGCGCTCGAAAAGCCGAAGCGGTTCCTGGGCAGTGCCCGCAAGATCGCGCCGAATCAGGGTGGCGGTTCGCTGACGATCATCGGTACCGCCCTCGTCGACACCGGTTCACGAATGGACCAGGTGATCTTCGAGGAGTTCAAGGGCACTGGAAACAGTGAACTTGTTCTTTCGCGCGAACTGGCAGACAAGCGGATCTACCCGGCGATCGATCTCACGGCGTCGGCAACCCGAAAGGAGGAACTCCTCCTCGGGGACGACGAGCTCCGCGTGTCACACGCGATGCGTCGTCAGCTCCACGGCGTGGGGCCCTCGGACGGGATGCTCGAACTGCTCGGGGCGATGCGGAAGACGAGTTCGAACCGGGATCTCATCGACTGGGTGCGGAACCGGAGCTGAGAAGTTCGCCCAGCTGCTCGAGGCTCTTCTGCAGCTCTCGGGTCTGCGCGGCTTCCATCGTGAGGCCCCAGAAGCCCATGAGTGGATTTCGCCCCAGATCGCCGGACTCAGTCCAATGAATCATCGTCGCTGATCCGAGGGGTTCGAGCTCGAGGGTACCGTTGGTGGTCATGAGTGTGTTCGCGGCGCCGTCGACGACCACTGCGTAGCGGACGGTGTGGGCGGACGCCGCCGATATGGAGAACGAGCCAGCGCCCAGCTCCGGGTCGTCCCACGCGATTTTCGCTCCGGCGCCGCGTTCTGGTCCGGTCCGCGTCAGTCCCGAGTCCGGCCACACCGTCCACTCCGCCCATCCTTCCGGAGAATCCAGGAACGGCATGACGGCTTCGGCGGTCGCATCGACTCGGAGCTCTACGGTCACGCTCCACTGGGTGGGCAGGAAGAACCCGACCAGAAGGACCGCGGTCAAAAGCACTGCGCCACCACCGAGGACGATCGTCCCGGGGCCGAAGAGGTTGCGACTCATCGGTGGATCTCCCGGAGGACAGCTTCGAGCCAGGGCCACACGTTCTCGGCGACGCGCTCATGTCCTGCCGGTGTCGGATGGATTCGGTCGCTCTGGTTGAGTTCGGGCACGCCGGCAACTCCGTCGAGAAGGAAGGGGATCAGAACTGCGTCCTCGCTCCTGGCAACCTCGGGAAATACGGCGCGAAAGCTCGGGAAATACGGCTCGAAAGGAAGTGGTGTAGCGCGCACCGAGGTTCGGCGGTGCCTCCATACCGGCGAGAAGCACGTGAAGCCCGGGGTAGCGACTGCGTGCGCGTTGGATCACCGTGGTCAAATTGATGCGCATGGCCTCGGGATCTTGACCCCTTAGTCCGTCATTCGCACCCAGCTCCACGACGAGCACATCCGCAGGCTCTCTCAGGATCCAGTCGACGCGGCGCAAACCACCGGCGCTCGTCTCACCGGACACCCCCGCGTTCACCGCTCGAAAGGGCAGGCCCGCAGCGCTTCCCATGGCTTCGAGCCTCGCCACATAGGTGTCGTCTTCTCGATCCAGGCCAAGGCCGGCGGTCAGGCTTGTGCCCAGGAATACCACGACGGGGCGATCGTCAGAGGGAACCTGGGACTCCGAACCGACCACCATGAGAGAATCCGGTGAGGCAGGAGCTTCGGCGCGCGCGGGTGTGTCCGCCTGCGAGCACGCAGCGGTAAGGGCGACAGCCAGGGTGGAGAGGACGCGAAACGTCATGATGATCGTGGCCGAGGGTCTCGAGAAAAGCTACAAGAGCGGGGGTAGACCTCTACCCGTGCTCCGCTCACTCGATCTGTCGATCGAGGCCGAGTCGTTCGTTTCAATCGTCGGGCCGTCCGGAAGCGGCAAGACAACACTCCTTGGATTGCTTGCCGGGCTCGATGAGCCGTCTTCCGGCAGGGTCCTGCTCGATGGAGAAGACATCTTCGACCTCTCCGAAGATGGACGGGCAGCGTTCCGTGCGGAACGCGTCGGTTTCGTCTTCCAGACGTTCCACCTTCTCCCGACGTTGTCCGCGCTGGAGAATGTGCTGGTGCCATTGGAACTGCGCGGGGAGGTTGCCGGTGCGCAGGAAGTGGCGGCGGCACTCCTCGAGCGTGTGGGCCTGGGGGGACGTCTCGACCATTTCCCGGCTCAGCTCTCAGGGGGGGAACAGCAGCGGGTCGCCCTGGCTCGCGCCTTTTCCAACCGCCCAAAGATTCTCTTCGCCGATGAACCCACGGGGAACCTCGATCAGGAGACCGGCGCATCGATCGTCGAGATGATGGAGGAGTTGAATCACGAAGGGGGCACGACACTCGTGCTGGTGACTCATGACCTGTCGCTCGCAGAGCGGGCCGACCGGGTACTCACGCTCGGGGGTGGTCGGGTGGCTGAGGACCGGCCGGGGCGTGGTGCCTTGTGACGGTGGCGTCGGGTAGAGGTCCTGCATCGCGGAGAAGAGGGGCACCCCTGAGGCCGTGGTTCGCATTGCGACTGGCGATACGGGAGAGCCGCCAGGGGCTGCGCCGTATCGGTGTGTACATGGCCTCGATCACGTTGGGCGTGGGTGCCCTCGTCTCGATCCATTCGTTCCGAGACGATTTCGCCCGATCGGTGCAGGAGGAAGCCGACGTCCTCATGGGCGCGAATGCCCGTCTGTCCGGAGACGCTCCCATGGGGGGCGCGGTGGACGCTGTCCTGGATTCGCTACAGGGTGCCGGGGTGGAGGTCGCGCGGGTCACGACAGCCTCATCGATGGTCCTGGCGCCCTCGACGCAAACGGTGCGCCTTCTGCAGGTGCGCGGGATCGACCCCGGTTACCCGTACTACGGTGCAGTGGCGACCGAACCTGAAGATGCGTGGGGCCTTCATCTTGAACCGGGACAGGTTCTGGTCGATCCTGCGGCCCTGTCCCAGCTCGGTGTGGCGATCGGCGACAGCTTGACCGTGGGGACTCTTTCGGTTCAGGTCGCAGGGACCGTCGACGACCTGCCGACGGACGTGGCCTTCCAGACCGCGATCGGTCCGCGAGTGCACATGTCGCAGGAGACGCTGGAGGCCGCCGGGCTCATCGGCTTCGGGAGTCTGGCCCGCTACGAGGTGTTCATGCGGGTCGCGTCCGAGGAAGATCGCGAGGCGATCCGGGAACGGTACGGAGGTCTGTTCCGTGACGCGGACGTGAGCTACCGGACCGCCGAAGAACAAGCGCGTGGGCTCTCGAACGGTGTCCGCTTTATGGGTCGATTCCTGGCCCTCGTCGGACTTGCTGCACTTCTGCTGGGTGGTGTGGGGGTCGCGAGCGCAATTCACGTGTACATAAGGGAGAAGCGTTCCAGTATCGCCGTCTTGCGATGCCTTGGGGCGGGTCAGGGTACGGCTTTTCTCGCATATCTCACGCAGGCCGCACTTCTCGGTCTCATGGGAGCAGGGGCGGGTGTTGTCCTTGGAATCGGACTTCAGGAGGTCATGCCGATTCTGCTCCGGGGTGTGCTTCCCGTCGATGTCACGACGCAGCTTTCACTCACGTCGGTGGCTGCCGGACTCGGGATCGGGATTTGGGTCGCCGTGGTCTTCGCGTTGATCCCTCTGCTGCAGGTCAGGGACGTTCCACCCCTGGCGGCGCTTCGTCAGGACTTCGATCCGCCGAAGAGGCAGGTTGATCCAGTCCGATTCGCCGCGTGGACGCTCCTCGCTCTGAGTGTGTTGGCTCTGTGCGCATACGAGGCGCCGAATATCGAGCTGGGTCTCGGGTTCGCCGTGTCGCTGGCGATCGCCGGCGGCGCCATCGCTTCCGTCGGAATGGGGCTGATGTGGGCGACCCGTCGCTACTTCCCCTCGAAGGCGTCATACCCTGTCCGACAGGGCGTTTCCAACCTCTTTCGACCTCAGAACCAGACGATCTCAGTAACGCTGGCTCTGGGCTTCGGAGCGTTCGTGATCGGCACCATCGTGCAGGTCGAGCGCGCCTTGCGTGATGACCTGACGATCTCGTTCGGGTCGGGGCGTCCAAATCTGCTTCTCTTCGACATACAGACCGATCAGCTCGCCGGGATCCGGGCGCTGCTCCCGAATGAGGTTCGTGCCGAGTCGGAGGCGTCTCCGATCGTGACATCGCGGATCGCGGCCATCAACGGGATCGACGCAGACAGCCTTCGGAGCAACCCGAACCGGGATGCCCGGCCTGAGGCGTGGGCTCTCCGGCGGGAATACCGCAATACGTATCGAGCGAGCGTCGGGCGCGCGGAAGAGGTGGTGTCAGGGCGGTGGTGGGACGGGACGCCCGGGTCCGATGACGGCACGCGTGTGGATGCGGGTGACTTGCCACGCGTCTCGCTGGAACTCGATATCGCCGAGAGCCTCCGCGTCGGACTCGGGGATACGATCACCTGGGATGTGAGTGGGATCCGCGTGCCGACTGTGGTGACCAGCCTGCGGCGGGTGGATTGGGGTCAGCTCGAGCCTAATTTCTTTGCCATCCTCGAGCCGGGGGTGCTCGATGAAGCTCCGCAGACCATCGTGATGATCGCGAGAATCGTGGACCCGAACGTCAGGGCCCGCGTTCAGCGAGATCTAGTGGGCGCCTTCCCGAATGTCTCGGCGCTCGACTTCTCGCGCGTGCAGGAAACGATCGACTCGGTCCTGTCACGGGTTCGCCAGGCCGTAGCGTTTCTGGGCGGGTTCAGCGCCCTGGCTGGTGTGCTTGTGCTCGTTGGCGCCCTCGCTACCTCGCGAATGCAGCGCCTTCGCGAGGGCGCCTTGCTCAGGACGCTCGGGGCCCGGCGTCGCCAGGTGATGACGGTGCTCTTCGCCGAATATCTCGCCTTGGGAACGATCGCGACGGCAAGCGGTCTGATCCTTGCCGTGGTAGCCGCCTGGCTCCTCGTACCCAACGTGTTCGAGATCGAGTATTCGGTTCGGGCAACCCCGATCATTGCGATCTGGGGGATCGTCGTCTGTCTGACGGTTCTGACGGGACTGCTCAGTTCTCGCGAACTGCTTCGGCGCCCGCCGTTACCCATCCTGCGGGAAGCTCCGGAGTAGGGCTTCAGTCCAGGGCGTGTTGTTCCAGGAGGCCCTCAGGAAGCCGCAGTGTGCTTTCGTGGTGACAGGCGTCGCACGGAAGAGGGTGGGGGACCCGCAGCCTCATTTTCTTGAGCGCGAAGGTCTGCCCACACTTCGGGCACGTCCCTGTCGCCGCCAGTAGCGTGAACCGCTCGATATAGCGCCGATGCCCAAGGAATGCCCCGGTGCCGAGGCCGCCGAGGAGCCACACCGCATGCGGCGGAAAGACAACGAGGGGAGACGCAACGGCTACGACCCCCACGAATGTCGCGAGCGCACCACCGAGTCGCCATGCTGAACTCCTGGGCTGAATCCGGACGGCAGCTGACGTGGCATCGAATCCGAAGAGTGCGGCTTCTCCCGTCGCCTCGAATGAGACGCTCCCCTGGCTCATCCTGTTGACCCCTCGGCTATCCCCGGGCCGCGAACGCCTTCAAGCGATCACTGGCCTCATGCAACGTCTCCATCTGTTTGCAAAAGACGAATCGGGCCAGGGAGTGCCCGCGCGAGGGATCGGAGAAGAAGCTGCCGCCGGGCACGGGAGCTACACCTGCCTCGGCGGTCAACCGGCGACCGAAGGTCATCGAATCCTCGCTGCTCAGGTCACTGAAGTCCGCCAGGACGTAGTATGCGCCTTGCGGATAGTGACACTTGAATCCGGCGGCCTGTAGCCCGGACACAAGGACTTCACCACGTGCCTTGTACCCGGCCACCATGTCGCTGTAGTACTCCGGCCCGAGTTCGTTCAGCCCTACGGCGCATGCTTCCTGGAGCGGGGCGGGCGCCCCCACGGTCAGGAAGTCGTGGACCTTCCGGATCGCGACACTGAGCTGCGGTGGCGCGATGATTGTGCCAATACGCCAACCGGTCACACTGAACGTCTTGGACAGGCCGGAGATGGTTATGGTCCGGTCGCGCATCCCTTCGAACGTGGCCAGGGGGACGTGTTCACCCTCGTAGTAGATGTGCTCGTAGATCTCGTCGGTGATCGCGAGAATGTCATGCTCGATACAGATATCGGCGATCGCCTGCATCTCTTCGCGATCAAAGACACGACCCGTCGGATTGTTCGGTGTATTGATCACGATCGCTCGGGTCCTTGGCGACACCGCGGCCTCGAGCATCGCCTTTTCCAGACGGTATTCCGGTGCTTCCAGGGTCACGAAGACGGGCTTCGCTTCGCAAAGCACGGCATCCGGACCGTAGTTCTCATAGAAGGGCTCCATGACGATCACTTCCTCGCCCGGGTCGACCACGGCGAGCATCACGGAAGCCATTGCCTCGGTGCCACCGCACGTGATCGTGATCTCCGTCTCGGTGTTCACATCCATGCCGTAGTGCTCGGCATACTTGCGAGCCAGCGCGTGTCGAAGGTTCGGAGCCCCCCACGTGATCGCATACTGGTTCACGTCGGCACGGATCGCCGCTGCGGCTGCCTCCTTGAGCAACTCCGGAGCCGGAAAATCTGGGAAGCCCTGGGCCAGATTGACGGCATTGTGCTCGCGGGCAACCCGGGTCATCTCTCGGATCACGGACTCGGTGAAGGAATGGGTTCGGCGCGCGGTACGGTGAAGGCCGGTCGTCATGGATCGTTACCAGGCAGCTCAAGGGATCTGGAGGGCGCGAGATCATGCCCAGATCCGGTGTGCCTGGCAACGGGTCGAAGCGGGCGCGCACCGGTTGGCGCATGCTGCACCGCAGGGTAGGATTCGCGGAACCACTGTGGGCAAGCCCATTCCATTCGTTCGTGGACAACGCGCCGACGTGACTCGACCCGCACCCACCCAGCATCGATTCGGTGTTCACTGCGGGTCTCGCGAGGTGCGCCGGGTGGGCCGACTCTCTGCGGTCGTGCGCCTCGGGATCTCGGGCCCACCCAATGCGGGCGGGTCGTGATACATTGGCTCTGCGTTACCGGACCATCACCTGATCATCGATATCAGCTACCCGTCGCGGGAGTACGAATGAAGCCGCTCGCCCTGTTGATCGCAGTCATGTCGCTGCTCTCCGTGGCCCCTGCGTCGGTCAGGGCACAACACGATGCGCGGTTCGAGGCGATGCAAGCTCGGGCCATCGGGCCGGCGGGCATGAGCGGACGTGTCTCTGACGTCGAGGTGGTCTTGTCGGATCGCAGCGTCATCTACGTCGGCGCTGCCACCGGCGGCGTTTTTCGCTCTGATGACGGCGGGATCACGTGGGACCCGATTTTCGACGATCAGCCCGCCATCGGCATCGGGCACATCGCCGTCTTCCAGCCGAACCCCGACATCGTCTGGGTAGGGACTGGGGAGGGGAACCCCCGGAACAGTGCGGGGGTCGGGGGCGGCCTGTTCAAGTCGATCGACGGGGGCGAGAGCTGGAGTTTTATGGGTTTCGGCGACTCGGAGCGGATTCACCGCGTCCTGACCCACCCCACGGATCCTGACGTCGTCTACGTCGGCGTGCTGGGGCCGGCGTGGTCCGACGGGGCCGAGCGCGGGGTGTACCGGACGACGGACGGCGGTGATACGTGGGAGCAGGTACTCTGGCAGAACGAGCGGACAGGGGTGGCCGACATGGTCATGGACCCGTCCAATCCCGACAAGATCTTCGCGGCGATGTGGGATTTCCGGCGTGAGCCCTGGTTCCTCACGTCCGGCGGTCCGGGGTCGGGTCTCTTCGTCACGCACGACGGCGGCGAAAGCTGGACTCGGCTCACGGAAGAGCATGGCATGCCGGCAGGCGAGCTGGGTCGTATCGGTGTTGCGGTCGCGTCCTCGGACACCGACGTGGTGTACGCCCTGGTGGAAGCGGAGCGCTCGGAGCTTCTGCGCTCCGAGGATGGTGGCCTCACCTGGGAAACGATCAGCAATGAACCCGGCATCAATCCGCGCCCGTTCTACTACGCGGACCTGCGCGTGGATCCGCACAACGAGAACCGGCTGTATCGCCTCCATTCCGCGATCCAGGTGAGTGAAGATCAGGGTCGGACGTGGGAGACTGTGGTGCCGAGCGCGATCATCCACGGAGACATTCACGAGCTGTGGATCGATCCGGATGATCCGGATCGGATGATCCTCGGAGAAGACGGCGGCATCGCGTTCACCTACGATCGCGGCGACCGCTGGCGCTTCGTGGAGAATCTGCCGCTGGCGCAGTTCTACCATATCGCGCTCGACGACGCGGTTCCGTTCAACATCTACGGTGGCCTGCAGGACAACGGGTCGTGGTTCGGCCCGTCGACCGTGTGGGAGAACAAGGGGATTCTCAATGCCCACTGGTTTCGCGTGGGCGGTGGTGACGGCTTCTCCGTGATGCCCGACCGGTCGAACCCCGATCGCTACGGCTACTCCCAGTCGCAGGGTGGAAACCTGCAGCATTTCGACAAGCTCACCGGGTTCCGGCGCAGTATCCGACCGGTGCACCCTGACGGCGTGCAGCTCCGCTTCAACTGGAACGCGGCGCTGATGCACGATCCCCACGATGTCGGGACGATCTACTCCGGAAGCCAGTTCGTGCACCGGAGCTCCGATCAGGGCCGGACGTGGGAGATCATCTCGCCGGATTTGACCACCAATGACGAGTCGAAGCAGGGGGTTTACGTCAGTGGCGGCCTGACGTACGACGCATCGGGCGCCGAGATGCACACCACCATCATCTCGATTCAGCCGAGCCCGCTCGAGCGCGGGGTCATCTGGGTTGGGACGGACGACGGCAACGTGCAGATCACGCGGGACGGCGGCGGCTCCTGGGCGAACGTTCGAGACAACGTGCCCGGGCTTCCGGACGGCATATGGATTCCGGATGTCCAGCCTTCCAGGCACGTAGCCGGGCGCGCGTATCTGGTCGCGGAGGACCACCGCCGGGGCGACTGGACGCCGTTCGTGTGGGTCACGGAGGACTACGGCGAGAGCTGGCGATCCATTGCAGGTGACGGGATCGACAGTTTCGTGCACGCCATCGAGGAAGATCCGGACGTCCCGGAGCTCCTTTTCCTGGGAACCGAGCACGGTCTGCGGATGAGCCTGGACCGTGGCGGCTCGTGGTCGGCGTTCACAGCCGGCGTGCCGGCGGTCCCGATTCGCGACCTCCTGGTGCACCCGCGCGATGGTGATCTGGTGCTTGGTACGCATGGTCGCGCGATCCTGGTGGTCGACGACATCAGGCCTCTACGCGAGCTGTCGACGACATCCGGCATCCGCGATGCAGTCGTGCACGCGTTCACGCCACCTCCCGCCATGGGCGTGAACATCGCCGAGGCGATCGGTTACCGCTCCACCGGGCACGCGATGCAGCAGGGCGAGACCAGGCCTCATGGCGCGCTCCTGAGCTTCTGGGCCCATGAGGAGGGCCGGACACGCCTCGAGGTCTCGGATCGGTCTGGTGCCGTAGTCTGGTCCGACGAGATCGACGCGGTGGCCGGGATGAACCGGACCGCCTGGAATCTCCGTCCCGGCGGGGACGCGGCCGATTCGATGCCGCGACAGATCATGGTCGCTCCCGGATCGTACACCTTCAGTGTGGAGCGAGACGCAGAGCGAGCGGTGGCTGCACTCGAGGTCCACCCGGACCCTCGGAACCCGATCAGCGCGGCCCAGCACGCCGCGAAGGTGGCCGCTCTTCAAGAGATGCAAGGGATCACCGCAAGTGTGAATGAGGCGCGGGAGGGGCTGGAAGAAGCGCTCGACGGAGTGAGCATGGTCCTCGAGACGCTCGGCGAGCCCGATTCGGGCCTGCGCGAGCAGGGCGAGGTCGTCCGCGCCTTGTTGGTCGAGGTGCTCCAACGGCACTTCACGGGCCCCGAATGCCAGGGGAACTGTCGGGGGATCCTGCTCAGTCAGTGGGTGGGTGCACCGATGGCGCGGATCGCCGGCGAAGACGGTGCGCCCTCCCCGAATACCCGAATCATGATGGATCAGGGTCGGCAGGCGGCAGAGACGATCCTGGACGATATCCGCGCGGTGATGGACGCGGATGTCGCGGCATTCCGCACGGCGTTGCGGGCGGCCGGATACACCCCTTTTGGAGGCTAAGGATGAACGACCGATTCGTACATCGGACGCGCGCGGCGTGCGCCGTCCTCGCGCTGGCCGGACTGCTGGCGTCTCCTGCATCGGCACAGGACCCGCTCAAGCTCTTCATTTCCGTAGACATGGAGGGGATCGGGGGGATCGGTAGTCCGAGCATGACCTCCTCGAGCGGTAAGGATTACGCTACGGGGCGCGAGCTGCTCACTGCGGAGGTGAACGCAGTGGTCGAGGCGATCTACGCCCGGAACCCGGAGGCGGAGATCCTCGTCAACGATTCCCACGGGGACCATCAGAACGCCCTCCATACGCGCTTCGATCCCCGGGTTGTGTACATCCAGGGCTCCATCAAGCCGCTCGGGATGGTGCAGGGGCTCGATGGCACCTTCGACGGAGCAATCTTCATCGGGTACCACGCCAAAGCCGGTGACCCCGACGGCTTCCTCGCGCATACGGGTAGCGGCTCAGTGAAGGGGCTGTGGTTGAATGATGTCGAGGTGGGTGAGGGCGGAATGAACGCCGTCCTGGCCGGCTTTCACGGTGTCCCGGTGATCCTTGCAGCGGGTGATTCGGCAGCGACCGCCGAGCTCGGAGATCTCCTGGGCAGCGAGACGGTAACCACCAAGACGGCCGAGACGCCGTCGTCCGCTCGGCTCGTCCATCCCGAGCGTGTTCAGGAGATGCTCGCGGATGGCGTCGATCGCGCTCTGGATCGACTCGGCGCAGGTGGTTTCGACGCGTATGACCTCGGGTCTCCCGTTCGCATCAGGATGCGATTCGCCTCCACGACGCATGTTGACATCTTGATGTCCATTCCGGGAATGTCGAAGGTCGATGGCTATACCGTCGCGTATACCGCCCGGAATGCGGACGAGGCATACCGTCTCATCCGCATGATGTACCGATTCATCTCTGTCTGACCCACATCCCGCGACCGCATGCTCCGCACCTCACTCCTCTGGGCATCCGAGAACCCGTTCCTGGCCGAGCGCCTCCCCCGGTACCGCTTCGTTCGGAAGGCGACGAAGCGCTTCATGCCCGGAGAGACGTTCGACGCCGCAATCGGTGAGGCCCTCGTCCTTCAAGAGAAAGGGATCACGACCACGACGACGCTTCTGGGTGAGCACCTCAATGGGCTCCACGAAGCCGACGATGTCGTCGCTCACTATCAGGAAGATCTTCGCCGGATCGGGGAACTGGGCCTCGACATGGAGATCTCGGTCAAACCGACGCAGATCGGAATGGACTTCGGCGTTGACGAGGCCCGAGATCGCCTCGCGCAGCTCGCGGATTCCACGGATGCTCTGGTCTGGGTCGACATGGAAGCCTCGGAGTACGTCGATCGAACGCTCGAGATGTTCCGGAGCGTGAAGGAAGAGAAGGGCAACGTTGGGCTGTGTATCCAGTCGTATCTGCGGCGGGTCGAGAAGGACCTCGAAGCGCTCATGCCCCTGGACCCTGCCATCCGGATCGTGAAGGGGGCCTACAACGAACCCGACTCGATCGCGTTCCCCAGCAAGGACGATGTTGACCGGAGCTTCGTGGAGCTGACGCGGACGCTACTACGTGCACGGAAGAACGGAGCCCAGGGACGAGTGGTCCTGGGAACCCACGACCCGCGCATGATCGAAGAGGCGACCCGGATCGCCTTCGAACTCGGTCTTGATAAGGACCATTATGAGTTCGCCATGCTCTTCGGCATCCAGCGAGACGAGCAAGAGCGGCTGGCGCAGGAGGGCCACCAGATCCGTGTGCTGATCAGTTACGGTTCTGCCTGGTTTCCGTGGTATATGCGACGCCTCGCCGAGCGCCCTGCCAACCTCTGGTTCGTTGCCAAACAGCTCGTGGGATAGCGCCGCCGCAGACAGTCGGCCCGGGTGAGGCCGACTCCGACCCGAGCCGGTGGAGGGCCCTTCTCCTCGTTTCAGTGGCCATGCTGCTCAGCTTGTCGGCATGGATGACGGCAACCGCGGTATCGGGAGAGCTGCAGGCGCGTTGGGCGCTGGGCGCGGGGCAGGTGGGTCTCCTGACCACCACCGTGCAGCTCGGGTTCGTGGCAGGCACCGCGCTCGCGGCGCTCCTGAACCTGGCGGACGTTCTCCCGTCGCGGGTCCTGTTCGCAGTGTCGGCTGCCGCCACGGCGGCCGTGAACGCGGCTCTCCTCGTCGTGCCGGGCTACCGGAGTGCGCTGGTCGTGCGGTTCGTTACGGGGGTATTTCTGGCCGGTGTATATCCGCCGGGAATGAAGATGGTCTCCACCTGGTTCCGGTCCGCTCGAGGCCTCGCTATTGGGACCGTGGTTGGCGCGCTCACCGTAGGCAAGGCGCTTCCGTACCTCCTCAAGGCACTCGGTGGAGCGTCGCTGCTCACAGTGGTCGTGGGTGCGTCAGGCGCCGGTGTCCTCGCTGCCGTAATCGTCCTGGCGTGGTACCGTGACGGACCCTTCCCCTTCGCGCGCCGTCCATTCGAGTGGGCACGCGTCGGCCGGATCTTGCGGCACCGGGAAACGATGCTCGCGACCGGAGGCTACCTCGGGCACATGTGGGAGCTCTACGCGATGTGGACGTGGGTGCCGACGTTCCTGGCTTTCGCGGCAGCCGAGGGTGTCGGTGCCGCGTGGGTGGACGGAGCCGCTTTCGCGACGATCGCGGCGGGTGGTCTCGGGTGCGTCTGGGGGGGGCTCGCGGCCGATCGGATCGGTCGAGGCAGAGTGGTGAACCTTGCGATGGCCGCGAGTGGTGTATGCTGTCTTCTGGTCGGGCTTCTGGTATCGGCTCCCTTCTGGGTACTGGCACTCGTCACGAGCATATGGGGTTTCTTCGTAGTCGCCGACTCCGCGCAGTTCAGCGCGATGGTCACCGAGGTAGCACCAGCGGATTCAGTGGGGACGGCGTTGATGCTCCAGACGTCGATGGGCTTTCTTCTGACCATGGTGACCATTCAGGTGCTACCCCTCGCGGTGCAGTCCATCGGGTGGACGTGGGGGTTTGCGTTCCTGGCCCTGGGGCCCGCGGCAGGAATCGCGAGCATCCGTCGCCTCGTCCGACTTCACACCCTACCTTCGGCCGCGCCTGACACCCCTTGAATTCACTGCCCCATGCTTCACATCTCCATCGCCGCCGGTCTAGTCCTGGGTCTGATCACCGGGCTGCTGGCCGCAGCGGGCTCCGACCTCTTCATGGTGATTGCACTGGGTTCGGCTCCCCTCGGGACCGCGTTCATGAATGCAATCCGCATGGTGGTCATCCCCCTTGTCATGGCGGTCATCTTCTCAGGTGTGGCCAACCTCGGTGATCTACGGAGGCTTGGGCGACTCGGTGGCACGACGCTCGGCTTCTTCTGGGCGACCATTCCCCCGGCCATCGTCATCGGGATGGGCACGATGTTCGTCGGGCTCCGGTTCGCTCCGGATGTGTCCGCTCCAGCCGCGGCTGCACGCGAGGCACCGGTGCTGCCAAGCCTCGTCGACTTTCTGGTCGACTTGATCCCGAGTAACCCGTTCGCCGCGGCGTCCGCAGGCGCGCTTCTCCCATTGATCGTGTTCACCGCGCTCTTCGCTGCTGCAGCCGGTAGTCTGGAAGAAGAGCCGCGTCAGCGCCTCATCGGATTCGCGGAGGCGGCGAGTGAGGCACTGATCAAATTGGTCTGGTGGATCCTCTGGACGGCCCCGATCGGAATTTTCGGGCTCGCCGCGCCGGTGACGGCACAATTGGGATGGGGTCTGATCCAGAGCCTGGCCGTGTTCGTGGTGTCCGTGGTGCTGGCGCTCGGCATCTACGTGGGTGTGGTGTACCTCCCGATCCTGAAATTCGTCGGCGGAGTCGGGCCCATGAAGTTCCTCGGTGGCACCTTCGGCGCGACGTCCGTCGCATTCTCGACGACCAGCACCGCTGCCGCGTTACCGGTCACGCTCGACGAGGTACACCGGAACCTGGGCGTGTCGGAGACCGTCACCGACCTGGTCGTGCCCCTGGGGGCGTCGATGTATCGCGCTGGCTCGGCACTCTTCCAGGGGGCCGCAATCATCTTCCTCGCTCACCTCTACGACACTCCGATCCCGGCCGCCGCGCTCGGCGGAGCGGTCCTTGCGACGTTCCTCGTGTCCCTCACGGTCGCGCCTGTGCCGTCCTCCGGCGTCGTAACGCTCGCGCCCGCGCTGGACACATTGGGTGTTCCCCTCGCCGGTCTCTCCATCCTCCTCGGCATCGACCGGATCCCCGACATGTTCCGGACGTCGGTGAACCTGATGGGTCAGATGACGACAGCGGTCGTGGTGGACACTTGGGTAGGTGGGGAGGACCCCGGCACAGCAGTCGACGCTTCCCGAGACGCCCCGGGTCAGCCTCAGGCCTGACTCCGCGTCGACCCCGCGGTGGCGGGCGTCTGTAGGATCTTCCAGACGCCGAGCGTGAGTACAGGGATGACGTAGATGAGGATGAAGCCGATCGTCATGGTACCGTAGCCGCGGGCGATGAGGCCGATCAGGCCGAAGCTGCTCACGAAGGTACCGAGGCCCAGCAGGCCGACAGCAACGGCGGGCCTGACCCATGACGGCATCTCGCCCTCACGATCCGCCTGCAGGCCAGCAATGCGCTCGTTGAAGGCATGGATGAGACCGGCTCCGGTCTCGATGAGGGTTCCGAAAAGGACAAGCTGGAAGGCGATCTGGAATCCCCTGGAGCCCAGACGCTCAAGGAGGACCGTCGAGGGCACCGCCGCGTCCACGATCTCCGGATACAACCCGATCATGGGTAGGAAAAAGAGCAGACCCGGGATCATCGCAATCGGGCCGGTCAGCGCTCCAGCGATCAATGTTTCCTTACGGGTCTCATGGAGACGCAGGGCGGCAAGTACGGGAGGAATCACGGCCAGGTTGTACCCGGCGTACCGCACGCCTGCCCATGCCCATCCATCCCCGACTGGCTCTGCACGGATGTTTGCGGAGATCGCTCCACCCAGCTCTCGGAAGCACCAGATGAAGAAGATGAGATAGAGGCCGTATAGCACGAACGACCAAGCCGAAAAAAAGCGTTCGATCGTCTCATTCCCTCCGAGCACCAGCCCACCCACCGCGGCCATGACCGCGATCACGCCGACCCAGTAGTTGAGGCCGAAAGTGTCGCTCATGATCTCGCCCGACGCCGATGCCACCACCGCGAGGACGATGAGCATCAGCATGATGTAGCACGCCTCGAACAGCCACCAACCGCCGCCGAGCAGCTCCTTGAAGAAGTGCCGGTAGTCAAAGGCACCCCAGATACGGGCCAGCTCGTACGTGGCCATCGAGACGGCGCTGAATACCACCATCGATGCGAAGAGGGCCAGGAGGCCGCCCATCGGGCCCTGGGTCAGAAAGAACTCAACGAGTTCGCGACCGGTGCCGTACCCGCCGGCGATGACGACGGACTGGAAGAGAAGACCGGGTAGCAGATATCGGCGGAAGAGCTTGGATTGGGTCATGGCGCCGAGAATAGGTGACTGCTGAGGTGGCGGCAAACACCCGTCCACACGCGACTTGACCCGCAGCGCCCGACCATCGATCCTCGCTCCAGTTTCCCCCGACACCCGCCTGGCCCAAACCCCGACGCTCCATGACTGTCTCGCCACGACGCCGACCCGTCGGCCTCCTCAGACACCTCGGCGTCACCGCGTTCCTGGTGTTGACCGGGCTCCTGCATGCCGAGGCTCAGCAAGCTCCGGCGTACGATATCGTGATCCGAGGAGGTCGGGTTCTGGACGGAGCCGGTAACCCGTGGGTGCGCGCAGACGTCGCCGTCCGCTCAGGCAGAATCGTTCGGATCGGCCGGATCCAGGGGGCGGGGCGGCGTGAGATCGACGCAACCGGACTGTACGTCTCTCCGGGGTTTATCGACATGATGGACCAGTCGGGGGGAGTCCTCCCGCAGAACGGACTGGCTGAGAACAAGCTCCGCATGGGTGTGACTACGGCGATCGGTGGTGAGGGTGGGACCCCGGTGCCGGTCGACCAGATCGACGCATACTTCCGGGGGCTCGAGGAGTCGGGGATATCGATCAACTTCGGGAGCTACTTCTCTCAGACCCAGACCCGCATGGCGGTGCTCGGCATGTCGGCTCGCGCGCCGGATGCCGACGAACTCGAACGCATGAAGGAGATGATGCGCTCCGCGATGCGCCAGGGCGCCATGGGAATGACGACGGCGCTGATCTATCCGCCCTCGTCGTTCGCGTCCACGGACGAACTCGTCGCGGTCGGAAGCGCGGCGGCCGAGTTCGGCGGGATGTACGCCAGCCACATTCGTGATGAGGGCGAGGGGCTTGTCACGGCGGTGCGCGAGGCGATCGAGGTGGGAGAGCGCGCCGGGATGCCGGTCGAGATTTTCCATTACAAGGGCGCATTCGAGCCCGGCTGGGGCCGGATCGTCCAGGAAGCTGCGGTGGAGATCGAAGCAGCTCGCGGACGCGGGGTGGATGTCGCTGCGGACATGTATCCCTACACGGCCGGGGGTACCGGGCTCGAAGCAACGATCCCGAGCTGGGCCGCACATGGGGGCGCGGACTCGCTCCTGGCCCGCATCGGCCGCCCCGAGGTGCGTGAACGACTCAAACGAGAGGTCGAGACCGGCTCGGAAGGCTGGTGGAACATCGTCGAGTCCTCGGGCGGATGGGACGGAATCGTGCTCGTGAACGCCCGCAACGAAGAGAACGCGCACCTGGAGGGTTTGACGATCGCCGAGATCGCGGAGGCGACTGGGAAACACCCGGCGGATGCCGCGTGGGATCTCGTCGCTGCAGGTGAGGGTCGCGTCATGGCCATCTATCACATGATGAGCGAGGACGATGTGCAGTGGGCGCTGCAGCGTCCGTGGACGAGTATCGGGTCGGATGCTGGTGCAGCACTGACCCCGGGCGTTGTCGACGGCCTTGGGCTACCGCACCCCCGCAGCTACGGGACCTTTCCGCGTATTCTCGCCCGCTACGTGAAGGAGACCGGAACGCTCTCTCTGGAGGAAGCGATCCGGAAGATGACGTCGTGGCCTGCGACTCGAATGGGGCTTGAACGACGAGGGGTTATCCGTGAGGGCGCCTGGGCTGATATCACGATTTTCGACCTCGAGCACATCGATGACCGCGCCACGTACGAAGAACCCGTGCTCTTTCCGGAAGGCATCGAATACGTGCTCGTGAACGGCGTTGTCGTGATCGAGGACGGAGGAGCACACACCGGTGCTCGGCCTGGGCACGTGCTGTACGGGCCGGGCCGGCAGAACGACCCTTGAGGAGAACGAGATGATCCACGCATCACCACGACACATACGACACGCTCGTCGCGGAATCGCCGCGATTGTCGTCCTCGCCCCTCTGGCGGGCACCGCAGGAATCGATGGCCTCGCGGGGCAGTCCACGGCGGAGCGGTCGCAAGGGGTGGCGCGCGTCGTCGCCCAGCTCGAACCCGAGGTGCGCAGGGCGATGCTCGACGGGAACATTCCCTCGATCACGCTCGCGTTGGCCGATCGGAGCGGCGAACTGTGGAGCGGTGCCTGGGGTGAGTCGAACCTTTGGGCAGGAACCCCGGCATCGACCCGGACCGTCTATCTGATCGGGTCGACGTTCAAGGCACAGTCGACGGTTGCGCTCCTTCAACAGATGGAACAGGGGAAGTTCGAGCTGGACGACCGCGTCAGTGATTACCTGGACGGGCTCGAGATCCGCGGTGAGGACCCGAATAATCCGGTGCTGTTTCGGCACCTGGTGACGCATACCAGCGGGATGCCAGTGGACTTCGGGCCACACCTCGTGTGGGGTGAGACGGCACCGCTCCAGCTCGACGAATACCTCCAGGATTCACTGCGTGTGGATACGGCGCCGCTCGAGGGCGTAGTGTACTCGAACATGGCATACTCCCTCGTGGCCCATCTCGTCGAGAAGTTCAGCGGAATCAGGTACAAGGACTACATCCGGGCCGCTGTCTGGGGGCCACTCGGCATGGAGGACACCGAGTTCGACCTGAGGCCGGACATGGATGAGCGCCTCGCTATCCCCTACATGCCGCAGGAGGGCACGGGACGCAACGTCGCCACCGTTCGACTCAAGGCAAACGTGTGGCCCGCGGGAATCGTCTACGGGACGATCCACGACCAGGCGCGTTGGGTCAGCTTCAATCTGGGGGACGGCACGGCGGGGGATACACAGGTGCTCAACACTTCGACGCTGGACGAAATGCAGACTCTTCAATTCGAGGAGATGGCCGGCGAGCCGATGGGTGGTGGGTGGGGGTACGAAGACCCGGGATACGGGCTCACGTGGTGGACGAGCACGCGCCGTGACGAGTCGTATTTTGCCCACTCGGGCAGCGTTCCTGGCTACACCGCGTTCGTCATGGGTAATCGTGGCCGTGGTCACGGCGTGGTCCTCCTGACGAACGGCAACCGCGCCCACCCATACCTCGTGCGACTCAGCAACCTCGCGATGGATTTGATGGCCGAAGAGCTCGGAGGGATGTAGTAGCGGCGTCCATGTTCCCTGAGTGGGTGGGGGAGATCCGCTTACATGCGCGGGTTCTGTCCCGGCTGCTGACGCGCGAGCGCCGACCAGCCTATGGGAATACGGGATGCCAGTACACGTCCCGTCTCCCGAGGACGAAGCCGATGCTCCCCCCTACGGCACCCAGCGTAGCCCCCCAAACACGGGCACCTCTTCGCTCGGCGACGCCGCATCCGTCGACGGTGCGGCACTTGAAGGATCCGATCATCAGGCCGAAAACCGATCCGGCGAGAACTCCTCCACCCAATCCCCACAGGGTCCCCTGGAGCCAATGGCGTTTTTGGATGGAGACACCCCGTATTGCGGAGAGGTCGACCGTAATCGGCACCCCTGTTCCAACCTGTCTCAATTCGACCGTCATCGGAGTAACCGAGACGAATGCTGCATCATCCACGAGGATCTCGGGGGTGATCAGTTGGACATTCTGAGACGGGTGCATGCCCGAGAAGAGCTCTTGAAGCCGGCGCTCGCCGGTCGAGGACGATACCTGGCCTGCAAGGTCGCCTGCACCCGTCAGCACCATCAGTAGCACCATGCCGAGGCCGCAACGACGGCAAGGCAGCGAAGTGGTGGGCAAGGCGAGCCTCCGTGGCTTCATGATTTTGCGTGGCATCCAGGGCGGGAATGAATCACGCCAACATACGGGGCGCGAAGGCCCCAGGTTACGGCTAGCTACATCCGTGGAAGCGTGACCCCGACCTGCTTCATGTACTTCCCCTTGCGATCCGCGTAGGCCACCTCGGGCTCTTCGTCTCCTTCGAAGAAAAGAAGCTGGGCAATGCCTTCGCCTCCGTAGACCTTGGCCGGCAACGGTGTCGTGTTCGAGATCTCGAGGGTGAGGAAGCCCTCCCATGTGGGCTCGAGCGGCGTGACGTTCACGATCAGGCCACAGCGCGCATACGTGGACTTGCCGACGCAGACGACGAGGACGTCACGAGGGATGCGGAAATACTCTTCCGTTCGCGCCAGGGCGAAGGAGTTTGGTGGGATGATACACTCGGGCCCGACAATATCGACGAAGGACCGGTCGTCGAAGTTCTTCGGGTCGACGATCGAGTTGTGGACGTTGGTGAACACCTTGAACTCTGGCGACACCCGGATGTCGTAGCCGTACGACGAGATCCCATAGGAGATCTTGCCGTCGCGCACCTGACCGGATTCGAAGGGCTCGATCATGTTGTGCTCTTCGCACATCCGGCGAATCCACTTGTCACTCTTGATGGGCATGCGGGCTCGGAACTCCGTGTCGATGAACAGGGCTTGAGGGAGGCTTTTCGGCCTCCGCGAGTGGTCCGTGAAGGAGGCCGAAGATAGACACCTTCGCGAGTGCCGGTCAAACAGGTAAAAATCGTGCAATTTCGCGAGGAAACGCGACCTGAGCGTCGGTTGACACTCGAACGCAGCCTCGGGTACCTTTTCGCCGGTCAGACACGCTCGTGAACAATTTCACAAACCCCACGGACGCTCATGTCGGGAGCCTATCTCCCCATCCTTCTTCTGTTCGGCGTCTCGGTGATCAATGCCCTCGGCATGGTCGTCACCTCGCACATCCTCAACCCGCGACGTGACACTCCGCAGAAACTGATGCCCTACGAGTCGGGCATGATCCCGCTCGGCAGCACGAAGGCCCGCTTCTCGGTCAAGTTCTATATGGTGGCGATCAGCTTCATCGTCTTTGACCTGGAGACGATTTTCCTGATCCCCTGGGCCGTTCAGATGCGTGACCTCGGTTGGAGTGCTTTCCTCGCGATGAGCATGTTCGTTTCCGTCCTCGCGATCGGGCTCGTCTACGAGTGGAAGAAAGGAGGCCTCGAGTGGGACTAGGCGATAAGCTCCCCGGTGGCGGTTCGGCCCGCACCGAAGGGGGCATGTTCGGGCCGGGGAGTCCGACGTTCTTGACGAGCAAGGTCGACGCTCTCATCAACTGGGGCCGGCTGAACTCCCTGTGGCCTATGCCCTTCGGAACCGCCTGCTGCGCGATCGAGATGATGGCTTCGGCGGCATCGAACTACGACCTGGCGCGCTTCGGCATGGAACGCATGTCGTTCAGCCCCCGTCAGGCCGACGTGTTGATCTGTGCCGGACGCGTGCCCTACAAGCTCGCCCCGGTTTTGCGTCGCATTTGGGACCAGATGCCGCAGCCGAAGTGGTCGATCTCGATGGGGGCGTGCGCCTCTTCCGGTGGCGTCTTCGACGTGTACTCGATGGTGCAGGGGATCGACACGATCATTCCTGTGGATGTGTACATCCCCGGTTGTCCGCCGCGTCCGGAGGGACTGATCTACGGTCTCATGATGATTCAGGAGAAGATCCGGCAGGAGAGTCTCTCGAAGCACTTTGAACATCGCGCCGAGGACCCGCTGCTCGTAGCCAAGCCTCGGGCAAGCGCGGACGAGGTCGTAGGCCTGACGGGACCGTTCGGCAATTCGACCCAGCAAGACCAGCTTTCATCTGGCGAGTTCGTGGTGCCGTCCACGACCGACGACCCTCTCTTCTGACCGCATGGCTGACGAACAGAAAACCGGTCTCGACGCAGTCGACGACGGTCCCATGGCGCCCATCTCGGGGGAGACGGCCGAGCCGTCATCGAGCGGAGATCCTTCGGAACACGCTACGGTGGCAGCGCTCCTTGAGCGGTATCCCGACCAGGTGCAGCGGCACCAGCTCACCGCCGGGGACCAGTGGGTCGTCTGGATCGGACCGGAAAGAAGCCACGAAATCATGACGTGGCTCAAGGAAGACCCGGCTCACTCCTACGACATGATGTCTGACGTCACGGGTGTCGACTATGGGAACGGCCGACCCGTCGAGGTCGTGTATCAGATGTATTCTACAGGACACAGCCGGGCCCTGCGGATCCGTTGTCCACTTCCGCTGGACAATCTCGAGATCGATTCAGTGTACGATCTGTGGAAGTCGGTAAACTGGCTCGAGCGGGAGGTTTTCGACCTGTTCGGAGTGACCTTCAAAGGTCATCCCGACCTGCGGCGAATCCTGATGCCGGATGATTACGCTGAAGGCCACCCGCTGCGGAAGGACTTTCCTTTGCGCGGCCGCTTCTCTCGGGCAGAACAAACGAGACGTGCGCTCGCTCAGAACGTGGAACGCTTCTACCTGGCGGACGAACTCGAGGCCGGTGAGCCGCAAGAGGTCGAGGCAATCGAGGTCGGATCGATCGCCGAATCCGGAGCTGATTCGCTTCCGACCCGGGCTGAAGCCGGAGAGGACGACTGATGGCCACGAAGACCGTGGAGTTCAACGTCGGGCAGGGTCGCGAGATGGGCCTGGGGGGCGCAGGTGCGCCGAGCCCTATCGCACCGTTCGATATTCCGGAGCCGGACGTCGGCACCGAGCGGATGCTCATCAACATCGGGCCACAGCACCCGGCGACGCACGGTGTGCTGCGCCTTGTATGCGAGCTCGACGGCGAAACCGTCACGAGCGTGACGCCGCACATTGGATATCTGCACTCGTCCTTCGAAAAACTGGGCGAGTACCGGACGTGGAATCAGATCGTTCCGCTCACGGACCGCATGGACTACCTCGCGCCGCTGATATACAACTGCGCATACGTCATGTCGGTCGAAAAGCTCATGGGCATCGAGGTGACCGAACGTTGTAAGGTAGTTCGCGTCATTCTCATGGAGCTGGACAGGATCTTCGGGCATCTGCTCTGGCTGGGCACGACGGCGATCGACGTCGGTGCGTTCACGCCATTCCTCTACAGCTTTCAGCAGCGGGAAAAGATCTACTCGTTGCACGAGGCACTGACGGGGGCTCGCATCACGACGTCTGCGACGCGGGTCGGTGGCATGATGGCGGATCTGCCCGAGGGCTGGGTCGACGAATTAGGCGTCTTCCTGGACAACTTTCCGAAGACGCTTGCGGAGGTGCACCACCTCCTCACCGGAAATCAAATCCACATCGGCCGCACGCAGGGGGTTGGTGCGATCACGGCTGAGGAAGCCATCAACTACGGCTTCACCGGCCCGAATCTTCGGGCCGCTGGGGTGCCCTACGACGTCCGTAAGGATCGCCCCTATTACGACTACGAGACGTACGACTTCGACGTCCCGGTCGGCGAGCACGGCGACTGCTACGACCGCTATCTGTGTCGGATGGAGGAAATGGAGCAGTCCGTCTCGATTATTCGACAGGCGATGGCTCGTCTCCCCGACGGTCCCATCAATGTCGATGACCCGAATATCTCACTGCCCTCCAAGACCGACGCGATGTCGGACATGGAGAGCATGATTCACCACTTCAAACTGATTACTGACGGGATTCCCGCGCCCGAAGGTGATTGCTACATGGCGATCGAGGCTTCAAAAGGTGAACTCGGCATGTACGTGGTGGCTGAGGAAGGTGGAACCAAGCCCGTTCGCTGGCGTGTCCGCCCACCGTCGTTCGTCAATCTTTCGGTGATTCCGAAACTCGCCGAAGGGCATCTGGTCTCCGATCTGATCATGATCAACGCCAGCCTGGACATCGTGCTCGGGGAGATCGATCGATGAGCGATATCCCCTTCAAGAATCCCGGTTGGGCGGGTAACACGGGCGAATTCGAGCTTTCGGAGGAAGAGGTTCGGGGGGCCGACTTCGTCGGTGATCGGCCAGCGGACGGTGGACATGCCTCAGGCGCGGGCACCATGCCGTACATGCTCGCCCACAAGGAGCCGGAAGCCCCACTTTTCGACGGCGCCTACAAGGATCGGCTCGAAAAGATTCTGTCCCGCTACCCGACCAAGCAGGCGGCACTGCTGCCGGCGCTGGGTCTGGCGCAGGAGATCCGCGGGCACGTGAGCCCCGCGTCGATGGACGAGGTTGCCGACGCCCTCGAGTTGTCTTCCGCGTACGTCCGCGGGGTCGCGACGTTCTACACGATGTACAACAAGCGACCTGTCGGGCGACACCTGGTCCAGGTCTGCACGAACATCTCGTGCAACCTGGCCGGTGCCGACGAAGTGGTCGATGCCTTCCTCAAGTACACGGACACCGAGCTCGGCGAGACCTCCGAGGACGGCAACTTCACGGTGATCGAGGCGGAATGCCTCGCCGCATGTGGGTTTCCGACCTGTGTGCAGATCAATTCCCGTTATTTCGAGAATGTGACCCCCACCGAGGTGCCGAAGATTTGTGAGCATCTCAAGGCGGAGGGGGAATAGCCCATGGCGTATCCGTACGTTTCGGACCATGAGGTCCGGGTTCTCAGCAGGTATTTCGGTGACCCTGCGCAGCGTCGCGTCGACACGTATGTCGAACGGGGCGGCTACAGCGCCCTGAAGAAGGCCTTCGAACTAGGGCCCGAGAAGGTCATCGACGAGGTGAAGGCGTCCGGGCTCCGTGGCCGCGGTGGCGCCGGCTTCCCGACCGGAGTGAAATGGTCGTTCATGCCGAAGGACTCTTCCAAGCCGCATTACTTGCTCTGCAACGCGGACGAGTCCGAGCCAGGGACCTTCAAGGACCGTGAGCTGATTCGCTGGGACCCCCACCAGTTGATCGAGGGATGCCTGATCGGCGCCTACGCAATCGGTGCCAAGCATGTCTACATCTACTGCCGGGGAGAATTCTTCGAGGCCAACTCGATCCTCGCCCGAGCGGTCGAGGACGCCTACGAGAAGGGATATATCGGGAACGACATCATGGGCTCGGGCATCGACCTCGACCTTACCGTGCACCAAGGCGCAGGGGCCTATATCTGCGGTGAGGAGACCGGGTTGATGAACTCACTGGAGGGCCGTCGCGGTCAGCCAAGAGTGAAGCCGCCATTCCCCGCGGCCGTAGGTGCGTTCGGTATGCCTTCGACGATCAACAACGTCGAGACCCTGGCCGCGGTGACGCACATCGTAGAACACGGGGGAGAGTGGTATCGCCAGTTCGGCACGGAGAAGAGTCCCGGCACCAAGCTTTTCTGCGTGAGTGGCCACGTGAACAAGCCCGGTAACTATGAGCTGCCACTAGGCTTTCCCCTCATGCAGCTGATTGAAGACGTCTGTGGCGGGATGCGCGAGGGGAATGCGCTCAAGGCGGTCATTCCGGGCGGGTCTTCCGTGCCGATCATCAACGCGGAGGAGGCCGGGCGGTGCACCCTCGATTACGAGGGGTGTGTCGACGTCGGCACGATGCTCGGATGTGCCTCTGTCATCGTCATGGACGAGACGGCGGACATTGTGAAGCAAGTCCGCCGCATGGTCGATTTCTACGCCCACGAATCATGCGGTCAATGTACCCCTTGCCGTGAAGGCTCGGCGTGGACCGCGCAGATCCTGAAGCGGATCGAGGACGGCAGAGGGACCGAGGAGGACCTCGACACCCTGATGGAGATGACGCAGCAGATGGTGGGCACCACGATCTGTGTGCTCTCCGATTCAGTGGCGGCTCCGGTCCAGTCGTCGATCGAGAAATTCAGAGACGAATACTTGGCGCTGATCCGCCGCGGCGAACGCGTAGGAGCTGCCTGATGCCGGAGATGGTCACCCTCACGATCGATGGCCATGAGGTCTCCGTCCCCAAAGGGACGACGATCCTCGAAGCCGCCAAGTCGATCGGCACCGAGGTCCCTCACTATTGTTATCACCCGGGCATGTCGTCTCCCGCGATGTGTCGCCTCTGCCTCGTGGAGGTCGAGGGTGCGCCGAAGCCGATGCCGGGATGCGTGACCACCGTCATGGATGGGCAGGTGGTTCACACTCAGTCCGAACAGGCGTTGAAGAACCGGCGCGGCGTCCTCGAGTTCTACCTGGTGAACCACCCCCTGGATTGCCCGATCTGCGACATGTCCGGTGAGTGCAACCTGCAGGATTATGTGCACGCCGAGGGACGTGAGCATGGACGGGGGCGCGAGCCGAAACGGATCTTCGGGCGCGACGATTTCGGTGGTGACGTCCTCTTCTACGGCGATCGTTGCGTGATGTGCACGCGCTGCGTGCGCTTCATGAGTGAGGTGGAACAGGACCATCGCCTGACGGTCGTCGAGCGTGGCAACCGCTCCGTGATTGATACCTTCTACGAAGAGGGGCTCGACGGGACATATTGGCACGGTAACATCGTCGACATCTGTCCGGTCGGAGCCCTCGTCTCGAAGGAGTTCCTCCACAAGGCACGGGCCTGGGATCTCACCCACACGCCGTCCGTTTGCACGGGTTGCGCCCAGGGGTGCAACATCGACCTGCACACGAGAGACAACCTCGTCCAGCGTGTGAAGCCACGTGAGAACCTGGATGTAAATGCCTGGTGGATATGTGATTACGGGCGTCACGGATACGAATGGATGAACCGGGGCGACCGCCTCGAGGCTCCGGTGATGCGCTCTGCCGGTGCCTCGCAGGCGATGGCCTGGGGTGACGCGCTTCGCGCCCTGCTCGCAAAGGCTGACGGCGCCGGCCCGGTGAAGGCCATCGCATCCGCCAAATCCTCGAATGAAGATCTCGGGGCCCTGAAGCGACTCGTCGACGCGTTGGGTGGCGGTGACATCGTGTACCGGTCAGCCCGAGCCGACGACGAAGTGCCCCTCAAGGGCTTCCCGACGCTCGCGCGCCGGACAGATTTGACGCCCAACGCGACGGGTGCTGACCTCGTCGGCGCGTCACGCGTGGGGGACGACGATGCCACGGGCGGCTTGGACGCGGTGTCCGGACACGATGGGATCGTCATCGTCTTGAATGACGATCTGTCGGATCAGGGTGAGGACTTTGGAGCCAACGCTTCGCTCTTCGTCTACATGGGCACGCACGCCTCCGCCGGAGCCACTCATGCGGATTTCGTGCTGCCGATCAGTACCCACGCCGAGGGTGAGGGGAGCTTCACGAATCTCGAACGGCGTGTGCAGCGCTTCGCCAAGGCGATGGATGCCCCGGGTATGGCTCGTCCTGCATGGCTCGTGCTAGGGGCGCTGGCGGCCGAGACGGGCGGCGGCGACGCACCACGGTCGGCTGCCGATGCCTTCGCGGCATTGGGTCGATCCGTGTCGGCGTTTGCCGGAATCACGTGGGAAGACGTCGGCACCCGCGGTGCTCTCTTGAATGAATCCGTTTCGGTGACAGGGGACTGAGGATGGAACCGATATCCGGAATCCCCGCATTCATCGCCATGGTGGCGAAGAACCTCGGGATCTTCACGCTGGTCATTCTCGTCGTTGCCTATGCCACGTACGCGGAGCGCCGCGTCTCGGCGTTCATTCAGGATCGCCGAGGACCGAACCGCGTAGGCCCGTTCGGGCTTCTCCAGCCGATCGCCGATGGGATCAAGAATATTCTCAAGGAAGAAACGTTGCCCGGTACCGCGTCGCGTTTCTTCTTCGTGCTCGCGCCCATCATGGTTCTGGTGCCATCGCTCGTCACGTTCGCGGTCATTCCCATCGCCGCACCGCTCCCCACCCCCTGGGGCGTGGTCGATATGATCATCGCCGACGTGCCGATCGGAATTCTCTACGTTCTGGCCTTCAGCTCCCTCGCCGTCTACGGCGTTGTGCTCGGGGGGTGGGCGTCAAACAACAAGTACGCGTTCCTGGGCGGGCTTCGGGCGTCGGCCCAGATGGTCAGCTACGAGGTCGCGCTCGGCCTGTCGCTCATCGCGGTCCTGATGATGGCTGGGAACGTGACGCTCACGGAGGTGGTCTGGCAGCAGCAGCAGCTCGGCATGTGGTACGCCTTCCCGTTGTCTCTGGCGTTCATCCTGTTCGTGATCTCGGCCTTCGCCGAGACGAATCGATTGCCGTTCGACATGCCGGAGGCTGAGTCGGAGCTCGTGACCGGATACCACACTGAATATTCGGCCATGAAGTTCTCGGCGTTCATGATCTCGGAGTTCGGTCACATGGTGACCGCATCCGCGCTCATGGCGACACTCTTTCTGGGCGGCTGGGATCTGCCGGGTTCCTGGGACAACGCCTTCTGGTATGACGGCCAGCTCATTAGCGGATTCGCGGAGAACGGTGCTCCGATTGCAGCTCAGCCCGCGGTCTGGAAGACGCTCCTGACGTTCGCTGGATTCGCCGCGAAGACCGGCTTCTTCCTTCTGCTCTACATCTGGATCCGCTGGACGCTTCCACGCTTTCGCTACGACCAGGTCATGGCGCTGGGTTGGAAGGTCATGTTACCCACGTCTCTCGGCTATGTGATGCTCGTCGCCATGACCATCCTCGTGCTGGACGAGGTCGGCGTGCAGTACGGCTTCTTCTACGGGCTCGCACTCACCGCCGTCAGCGGCGCAGCAACCCTCTCTTTCATGTTCTTCCTCGATCGAGGCCGGACCATCGCAGGTGCGGCGGCTCACACGTCTCAAAAGATCGAAGTCAAGACCATCCCCACGGCGGTCGCGTCTGAAGACGCCGAGCCGGCCCCTGCGGGAGACTAGCAGACCGATATGGCGATCTCAGTCAAAGTGATGCATCGGCCGGAGCCGGAGACCACCTCCTACCTGCGTGCTGCCCTCAGTGGTATGGCGCTGACCTTCAAGCACATGGTCAATCCGACCAAGGTCACGCAGCAATATCCCGAGGAGATGACCCACCTCAGCCCGCGCTGGCGTGGTACGCACGTGATGGAGCAGCACGCGGACGGGCGCCCGAAGTGCGTGGCGTGCGGCCTCTGCCCGACGGTCTGTCCAGCCAACTGCATTCGGCTCGTTGGCGGGGAAGACGATCAGGGTAACCGCTACCCCATCGTCTACGAGATCGACGAGTTCCGCTGCATTTTCTGCGGCATGTGTCAGGAGGTCTGCCCTGTAGAAGCGATTCACGTGGGGCGCCACTTCGAGAATGCCGAATACACCCGTGAGCGCTTCGTCTACGACCTCGATCGTCTGATGGAGCAGGATCATCCCAGCACGCTCCTTTGGGACCCTTCCGATCCGAGTTCCGAGTAGTGGCAACCATTCTCTTCTATCTGTTCGCCGGCCTCGCGATCGGCGGCGCCATTGGCGTTGTCATGGCCAAGAGCCCCGTCGGCAGCCTCCTCTTCATGGTCACCGCACTGGGTGCCATGGCGGGCACCTTCGTGCTCATGGAGGCTCACTTCCTCGCCGCGATTCAGATCATCGTGTACGCGGGCGCCATCATGGTGCTCTTCCTCTTCGTGATCATGCTCCTGAATCTGGGCCACGATTACCAGAAAGACCTGAAGGGCGGGGCGTTCGCCGTGGTCTCATTCGGTGTCATCGGAGCCCTCGCCGGCATGTTGGCGCAAGAGTTCGGTGCGACCGGCATGCAGGATGGTCCCGGTGGCGCTGCGATTGACGCCCTGATCGCGGAACATGGTGCAGTCGGGGCGATCGCGACCGAGCTCTACAC
>JAPPOV010000008.1 GCA_028873595.1 Gemmatimonadota bacterium
CTTCTTCATTCGCGTGGCGTTCCCCGAAACCGTTGATCTGCTGACGACGCTCGGATCCACCACGGAGTGCCTGCACACGCACTTCCTCGACACCGGCGATTTCTGTGATCTCGCGGGCACGAACGATCCTTGGGCGCTTCGCGTCGTGGGTGAAGACGACGACGCGAACGCTTCGGGCACCCCCAGCGACGGCGCAACGTCGAACCGGAAGCCGGCCGAGAGCCGGTTGAGGACCCCGGGTCTCCATTGAGGCGCCGCCTCGTCACTCAAATCCGTACTTCTCTGAGTCGAATCGGTCATGGATAACGCTGAGCCGCAGTTGACCCCTGTCCAAAAGTTCGGCGAGGCCATCGCCGATCGCGTCGAACGCTGGATGCCTTCTCCGTTTGTCTTTGCGATTCTCCTGACGTACGTCGCGGCGATCGCTGCGTTCATCTCGGAAGGCTCGTCGCCGGCCGATGTCGCCCTGGCATGGTATGGGGGTTTCTGGAATCTCCTCACCTTCGCAATGCAGATGGTGATCATCCTGGTGACCGGGACTGTTGTCGCCTATCACCCGAGCGTTCGAGGCGGAATCCAGCGTCTTGTCCGACTCCCCAGCAATGGTCGGCAGGCTGTGGTGCTGGTCGGGGTCGGCTCGATGCTCGTGGGGTGGATCTCGTGGGGCCTCGGCCTGATCTTCGGCGCCATCCTCGCCCGCGAGATGGGAAAAGCGGCGAACAAGGCGAACATGCCGGTGCACTACCCTCTCCTGGCGGTTGCGGGATATCTCGGTATGAGCCTGACGTGGGGATGGGGGCTTTCCAGCTCCGCGGGTCTGCTCCAGGCCACCGACAACAACATCTTCATGCTCGAGGGCATCATCGACCGCGTGGTACCTGCCACGGAGTGGGTGTTTCACCCGTACCCTCTGATCCTTACCGGGCTGTCCATTCTGTATGGCTCACTCATGCTCTGGTTGCTCTCCCCGCCAGATCAGAACGCGCGTGGCATCGAACAGTTCGTCGATCTTTCCGACGAAGAGACCGAGGCGGGATTGCTGCATGAAGGTGGTGCAGAGGCACCGGACGCTGGCGTTGTGGCCCCGGCAGCCGATTCGCCGGCGGATAGAATCGACAACTCGAGAGTCCTCGGAGGTGTACTGGCTGTCACAGGCCTGATCCTGTTCGGTCGTGCGTTTCTGACCCAGGGCCTCGGAGCTCTCAACCTCAACGTCTTCAATTTTGGCTTCCTGGTTATCGGGATGCTGTTGTACAGCAGCCCCGCGAGATACCAGCGCGAGTTCAATGACGCGGTGCGCGGCAGCGCAGGCGTGATCCTCCAGTTCCCGTTCTATGCTGGAATCATCGGGATCATGACGGGAACCGGTCTGGTCGACACGATGACGGAAGCGCTCCTCTCGATCGCGACGCAGGACACATTCCCAGTGGTTGCGTGGATGACCGGTGGGGCGTTGAACATCTTCGTGCCGTCGGCTGGTGGAGAATGGGCCATCGTCGGAGGTCCCATGCTGTTGGCGGCTCAGGAGCTGTCCGTTCCGATCGGGCAGACGATCGCCGCGTACGCGGTCGGCGACGCCCATACGAATCTGCTCAATCCGTTCTGGGCGATCCCCCTTCTGGCGATCACGGGATTGCGGGCTCGAGATATGTTCGGTTACGGCATCACCATGATGCTGTTGCTCGTACCGTTCCTCGGGATCGCGCTGTACCTGCTTCCGTACTGACCGACGGAGCGATGCCTGCCCGCATCGTTGGGTCAGATTTCCTTCGACTGCGATATGCGTCGTTCACCTGATTGGAGACCCAGCATGGACGTGACTCAAGACCATTGGAAAGGATTGATGCTGGCTGGCGCTGTCGCGCTGACCTCTCTGTCGTTCGGGACAGATCCCGCCGCCGGACAAGTCAGCGAGATTGATGAAGCCCTCGCCGCGGCTCCGTCCCGAGCACGGGATGCCACCATGGTGATCCGCTGGAACGCCGATCAGACCTATGACGTGCTCAAGGAGGGCGATGGGCCGCTCGTATGTTACGATCGATCCTCGGAGGCCCGTCGCGCTGCGTTCGACGTGCAATGTACGTCGAAGGGTAATCTGGATCGCGTGGCACAAAGCCGCCGGTTCCGTGCAGACGCCGCGGACCGTGAAGAAGAGAACGCCATGGTGCAGGCTGCGGAGGCCGATGGGACGCGTGTCGCCCCCGTGTACGGATCGATCTGGTTTTCCCTGCGCGGGGAAGACCTGGCGAGCGCGAGGATGCACATGACGGTCGCGGTTCCGTTCGCGACAGCCGAAAGCTCCGGGTTCCCGGATCACGGCCGTGACGGTGGTCTTTGGATCATGGCCGGTGGAACGAGTACCGCGCACCTGATGGTACCGAGTCGTTGACTTCACTGGATTGGAGCAACACTGCTCACCCGTTTGGCGGGTCTCCGGGAGTCTTGGCTCAACCCTGATGAGATCGACTCCGCGAGCCTTGTGATCGGATGAAGAGCAGGCCGCGGCGGTCACCGAAGACGTAGACGTCAATGCGGGCAGACTGGTGACGCGGGAGACACCGCTGTCGCACAACGGGTACATGACCGACGCCAAGATCATCCAGCGCATCGCGGTCACTCGGGCGGAGACGTGGCGCCGGATGGGGCAGGGCGCGTAGAGTCCACACAGCACCGTGCCTCGGCGTGCGGTGCCCGGAACCCCTTCCTGAACGCCTTGTGCCCGTGAGACAGCCCGTGATCCGATCTGTAAACCCACATTATTCTCTGGTCGTTTTCGGACTGCTCATGGTGAGCTGTACCCCCCCGGACAGCGCACTATCCGATCAGGCTCTGATGTCCGACGAGGTTCAGCTGATGGACTGGTCAGAGCAGATGGCTGTACGCGATGAATGGCTCGACCGTCGCCACGAGATGCTGCTCCCGATGATGCGACGGCACGACATCGACATGTGGATCGTCGTGAACGAGGAGTTCCACGACGATCCGCTCACCGAATACATCGCGCCTGCCCGCCCGTATACCGGTCGTCGGGACGTTTTCGCGTTCGTCGACGCCGGCGAGGACGGACTGAGAAAGGTGGCTGCGACCGGCTACTGGGAAGAGACCGTCGCCCGCTACTTCGAGTCTCCGATCGACCCGCGTCCGTCCGCCGAGGTGCTCCGGGAGCTGTACGACACGCACCAGCCCGAGCAGATCGGTCTTGGCTTCGGGGGAAGTCGGGGTATGACACGGAGTCTCACCCACGACTCGTATCAGTTCCTCGCCGAGGCGATGGGGTCGGAGGCCGCCGGCCGTTTCGTCAGTGCCGAGGCCCTGATCGACGAGTATCTCGCCACTCGGATCCCGGAGGAGTTCGACGTCTATACCGACCTCGTAGCGCTCACCGAGACGATTACGAGAGCGGCGCTCTCCAATGAGGCGATCACGCCAGGAACAACCACGGTCGGTGACGTGCGGCGATTCATGTACGACGAGCTGTGGCGGGCTGGCGTCCGCACCTGGTTTCAGCCCGATCTGCGCGTGCAGCGACGGGGCATGGCAGAGGTCGGCAGTCGCGGATTCCTTGCCGTTGCACCGGAAGATATCGTGCTTCAGCACGGTGACCTTGTTCACGTCGATTTCGGGATTTCGTACATGGGTCTCGACTCCGACTGGCAGAAGATGGCGTACATCCTCCACCCCGATGAGAACGATGTGCCTCAGGGCTTGAAGGTCGCGATGGCCAACACCAACGCGTTGCAGGATGCGCTCATGCTGCGTGCGTCCCGCCCGGGCCGAACGGCCGGAGAAGCGTACCGATTGGCGATGGCGGACATGCAAGAGCAGGGCATCATCGCTCAGATCTATTCGCACCCGCTCGGTAACCACGGGCATGGACTGGGCCCAAGCATCGATTTCCGGAGTGCAGCTCGGTCTGATGTGGGCTCCCGCCCACTCGTCGAAGGCGCCTACATCTCGATCGAACTGAACACGAAGACGGGGATCCCCGAATGGGACGGACAGGAGATCTACGTCATGGCCGAGGACCCGGCGCACCTGACCGCTGAAGGCTGGCGTTTTTTCCGGCCGCGGCAGGAAGACTGGTATCTGGTTCGGTAGCACTCGTGTTTGATTGGACCGCCACAAGACGGCGCTATGACGCCTCCCTGGAATGCCGCCGCGATTGCCTTGACTCGGACTGCCGCATGGACATCGGATCTTGCGTGTATCTCGTCGGAGTGAGGACGTGTCGAGCGTGAACGAAATTCTGGCGAAGGTGCGAGGGGCGTTGGGCAATGCGGTCGTGTGGGGTGGTGCCTGGGCGGTCGGCTCGATCGTACTTCTGACCCTCTTCACGCTCCTGGGTATCGTCCCGACGATTCCCCCTTTGGCCGGTCTCCTGATGATCGGGTCGCGCTTCGGCCTGACCGGGTTCGCGGTGGGGGCCGGTTTCTCTGCTTTTCTGGCCTACGCTTACCAGGGTGAGCGAATCGCATCGATCCGATCAGTGCCGTTCATGCTCGGTGGTGCGGTCGTGTCGGCCATTGTAGCCCCGATTGCGGGCGCGTCTTCGCTCATCGGCTCTGTGCTCGGCGCCGTGACGGCGGGCGTTACGCTGTCCGTCGCGAAGCGGGCGGAGTCACACGCTCTATCCGAAGGAGCCACCGATCGGCTGCTTGAGGAGTGAGTGTGCATGGGCGTCACTGTCGCCCAAGGTGAGCCACAGCTGCTGAACTGTGCTCGACTTCCGCGCGCCCTTGTTCTGCCCACAGTTTCAGAAGTAACGAGGCACGGACGTGGGAACGACATGGCCGTCCGGGTGTTCGCATGAACGACTTCTTCGATTTCGACGAGCGCGACGGCTGAGTTCGGCAATGGCAGTCGCTCCTCATCGTGACGCGCCTGCTTTCGATGTTCTCTCGACGCCTCTCCCGTCAGGATCTCGCTTTCTACCTCGGCCTGATGTCGATGGCCGTGTACGGCTGTGGAATTGAACTGCCGACGGAACCAGGGGAGGACGGGCGCACGCTACTGGTGTGGGGCTATGTCATGGCGGATGGCCTTCCGGCACGGGGCGGGGCAGCACTCTTCGATCCCGCCGGTGTCGTCGTGGCTGCGACCCCGGTTGAAACCGGACGCTACCTGATCGGGCTGGAACTCCCTACCGGGACCGAGGTTTGCGACGGTTATCGGATCCGGGTTGTGGCCGCGATCGGCCGAAGTTCCGAGTTCGAGGAGCGCGTGCTCGAGGCTGAGAGCGGGGACTGTGTCGTGCCCCCGGACGCGAAGGCACGACACACCATCGACTTCTCTTTTTCCGGGGATTCGACTTCAACGCCGGGAGGCACATGATGAGTCCGGAGCCCATAGACCTCAGAGGGAAGTTTGATCTCTTCCAGGATCAATGGCAGCCGAAGGTCGTGGCGGAGATGAACGACGTGCAGTTCAAGCTCGTGCGCGTCGAGGGGGACTTCGTCTGGCATGATCACCCGGACACCGACGAGGTATTCATCGTCATCGAGGGCGAGCTGGACATCGACCTACCCGAACACACGGTTTGCCTGGGTGAGGGCCAGATGTTTGTGGTTCCCAGGGGCGTTCAGCATCGCCCACGGGCGAACCCCGAGGCCAAGATCATGCTGATCGAGCCTCGCGGCGTCGTGAATACCGGGGAGGTCGGGGGGGAGCGAACCGCGCCCAACGACGTCTGGATCTGATCGTGGCGATCGACCTCGATCCCGCACGGCGCGCACGACTCGTAGCGGAGATCCAGGGCTTCTTCCTCGAGTCGTTCGACGAAGAAGTTTCCGCGTTTCGTGCGGAACAGCTGCTGGATTTCTTTCTGGGTCATCTCGGGCCACAGGTCTACAACCAGGGCGTTCAAGACGCCCGGGTCTTCATGCAACGGAAGCTCGACGACCTCGACGGAGAGGTGTACGAGCCCGAGGGCGCATAGCCGATGTATTCGATCTCGACGTACACGCTTCGTCGCGGCTTCATGACACTCACGGCGTGCATCCTGCTCACGGCGTGTGGTGAGGAATCGATCGTTGAACCCGTCCCGATGATCAGTCCAGTGGGAATCTGGCGAGTATCCGAAGCGGGAGTATCCGAGTCGACGCTCAGACTTGCCTCTGACGGGTCGTTCGCCCGTGTGGTCGCGGATCTCTCCGGCCGCACATGCTCGTCGTCTTCCGGCACCTGGCGTGTCGATGGTGAGTCGCTCTCGCTTCAGATCGTGGCTGTGAACAACGGACCGGCATCCGGTTCAGAGACGTACTCCTTCGCGATCGGTGGGGGGCAGCTCACCTTGGGCGGTACAGGAGTTTCAGGTGTGTTCTCGTCCGTGTCGGCGATGGTCAGCTGCGTCGACTACGGCTTTGGAAGCTGGACCGGGACATTCGCCGCAACTGTGGATGGCTTCGAGATCGACTTCCAGGTGGTAGAGATCCGAGTCGACGTCGATGCTGGAGAACTGGAGATCGATGGGTCATATGTGGACGGCGGCGACGAGCGGCTGCTGAAGCTTCAGATCGACGCCAGTGGATCTCTCGAGGCTGGTGTCTTCACCGTCCAGAATGTGCCCGGCGCGACGGAGACGTTTTACGGGCTGTACCATCCGGACCCGGGTTCGGCCACGTTCAGCGGCTTCGACACCACCCGGCTCTCTCCTCCCGGCACGTTCGCCCTGACCGCGATTACCCCGGAACGCATCGGGGCGACGTTCAGCTTTCGCGCGAACCCCAGGGTCGAGGATGAGGTCGGGCCCGGCGGAGCCACGTTCGCCGAGATCGAGACGGGGCGCGTCGATCTCTTGTACCGATAACCTGGGTCTTTTCCTCGAAGCGAAGGGCTTCGTACCCATGCGGTGAGTGCCAGGCTTGCTGATTCTGGGTGCGGGCGCCGCTCTGATGGTTGTTGCCTCCTGGGTCACCGAACTTGTCCGAGGAACGTCTGACCGTTCACATGCGTTCACCCCGACGTCCCATTCCACGGAACCATGACACGAGGCCGATCATGATCAAACGTCTTCTTTCCACTGCTCTCGTAGTCGTACTCTGCACACCACTCGCCGTCTCGGGACAATCCGTGGCCGAGTCGATGACGGGGCTCTACGACCGGACCAAGACCTATGTGATGGCCAGTGCGGAGATGCTCGATGAAGAGCTTTACTCCTTCCGTCCCACCGACGAGGTGCGGTCGGTAGGCGAACTCTTCGCACATATCGCGAACGCGCAGTACTCCTTTTGCGCGGCGGCGGCGGGTGAGCGAAGTCCCGCTACAGAAAATTTCGAGGAGACTCGAACCACGAAAGCCGAGATTCTCGAGGCGCTCGAGATGGGCTTCGGGTACTGCGACGACGTGCATGCGAACATGACGGACGAGGATGGCGCACGGACTGTGGACTTCTTCACGGGTCCGAACACGGCGTTCGGGATACTCGCCTTCAACGCGGCACACAACTACGAGCACTACGGAAACCTGGTGACGTACATGCGCCTGAACGGAATTACGCCGCCTTCGTCGGCACAGTAACGAGGGTTCCGTTCGGACCGGACAGCCTCGGCTCTCCTCGTCCGTCGTGACGGGGAGGGCCGATTGCTTCGTGTGTGCAGCTGAATCGTCGGTCACCAACACGGCCCATCCCGGTCCTGTCCTCGTTTTCTCCGGGGATGTTGTTGGCTACTCTGCCTGCCCTCCGAAGGGTCGCCGCGATGAGCGCGGCGGTTTCGAGTACACCGGGAGTTCTCCATGGCGGTTCGTGATCTCAGGCGGCATCTGATTCTTCTTCCGCTCCTCGCGGTCGCCTCGTGCGCCGAATCCGAGTCGAGCGACGCGCTGCCGAGGGTGGAGGTGCCCGGCGATGGCTCGCACGCGGCACTCGTCGAGTTCTTTCTGGAGTGGAGGGAATTCGAGCGTCCGAGCTTCGAGGGCGAGGTGCCGGACTACTCTGCCGCCGCGATGGCGGAGCAGGAGGCCGCGCTACCACAGTGGATGGCACGCCTGGCTGCGTTCGAGATCGACGACTGGACTGTCACACAGCAGATCGACTGGCATATCGTCCGAGCGGAGATGAACGGACTCTCATTCGATCATGCCGTGCGCAAGCCCTGGGCCCGAGACCCGGCGTTCTACGTCACGGTCTACGCGGCTCAGAGTGACGTGCCGGCTCATGAAGGATCGGAGCATCACGGCTCGCTCGACCTGTGGAACTTCGAGCGTCCGTTCTCTGACAGCGATCGTACCTTCATCACGGATCGCATCGCCGCGATCCCGACGCTTCTCGATCAGGCTCGAGGGAATCTTTCCGACAGCAACGCACGTGATCTGTGGATGGCAGGTCTGCGATCGTTCCGGGGCCAGAGCGCAGATCTTCTTTCGTTCGCTGAAGAGATCGAGGGGCAGGACGGTGCGCTGGAAGAGGTGGTCGCCGCCGCGGTGGCTGCGTCCGATTCCTTCCACGACTGGCTCGAAGTCGAGGCCGAGGCCAGGACCGGAGCGTCCGGGGTCGGGAAAGACAACTACACGTGGTATATGCGCAACGTCCATCTCGTCCCGTTTTCCTGGGAGGAACAAGTGACGATGATGCGCCGGGAGCTCGCTCGGTCTCACTCGTCGCTCCGACTCGAGGAACACCGAAATCGCGGCCTTCCCGAGCTCACGCGCATTCAGACTCCCGCCGAGTTCGATCGACGTCTGAACGCTGAGGTCGACGAGTATCTCCGCTTCCTCGACGAAGAAGAGATCCATTCGGTTTTCGACTGGATGGATCCGGCGTTGCGTGCGGTGAATGGACAATTCACGCCCGCGGCTCCGGGCGAGATTCGAAACTTCTTCAATGAAGTGAACTACCGGGACCCTCTGGTGATGCGTACCCACATGCACCACTGGATCGAGCTTGCTCGACCTCCTGCTGCGGGTGCGAGCCCCCTTCGGGTCACGCCACTTCTCTACAATATCTGGGACGCGCGTTCGGAAGGGCTGGCGACCGGTGTCGAGGAGATGATGATGCATGCCGGACTCTTCGACGGGCGTCCCCGGTCGCGAGAGCTGGTGTGGATCATGCTGGCGCAGCGCGCCGCTCGAGCATTGAGTGGCCTCTATCTGCACGGCAACGAATTCGAAATGGAGGAGGCTGTCGAGCACTCGATGAAGTGGACCCCGCGCGGGTGGCTACCTGATGGCTCACTCGTTCGAGGGGAGCAGCACCTTTACCTTCGCCAGCCGGGATACGGCACGAGCTACCTGTCCGGAAAGATCCAGATCGAGGAGCTGCTGGCCGAACGAGCGCTCCAGCTCGGGGACGACTTCACGCTCTTGGATTTCTTCGATGACTTCTTTGCCTCCGGCATCATTCCGACGGTACTGGTGCGGTGGGAGATGACGGGAGAGCGCGACCCGATCCTGGACGGGCCTCTCGGTTATCGGTGATGGCCCTCCTTCGCACCATACCGACGGCCACGATCGCAGGAGATGAGTGTCTGCGTCCGCCTGAAATGCTTCACACACGGCTCCGCAGGATATCCAGCTCGATTCGACCGTCCGGTTGGATCCGGACCTCCACATATACGGACATCATGATTCGATCACACCGAGTTCTTTCTCCGTTCGTCCTCGCGCTCACCCTCCTTCTCGGTCTCGCGGCCGCAGCCCATGCTCAGACTGAGCTGCGCGAGGGTCGCGCTGTACGGGGCAGCCTGGCCGAGGGTGACACGGCTCGCTACAGCGTCGTGGTCGGTGAGGACTACTACCTGTTCGGGGTCGTCGATCAGATCTCGGTCGACGTGGTCATCCGAGTGCTGAAATCCGATGGAAGCGAGCTCGCGCGCGTCGATGGACCTGCTCGGGGGGCAGAGAAGTTCGCCCGGGAACTGGACGAGGCGGGCACGTACACGATCCAGGTCATCCCGTTCGAGGACGGAGCCGGTGACTACGAGATCCTGCTCCACCGGGTCGAGCCAATCGCAACCGATCCGGAGAAGCTCGCCGACCAGTTGATGGCTCGGTACGACGGCGACGATACCCCGGGTGCTGCGATACAGGTCTGGCGTGATGGTCGGACGTTGTACTCCGAATCATGGGGTATGGCCAACCTTGCGTACGATATGCCCTTCGAGACCGACACTCGAACGAACATCGGCTCAACCGCGAAGCAGTTCACGGCCTTTGCGGTCATGCTCGAGGCGGAACGAGGAGCGCTCGCGCTCGACGACGACGTCCGGACGCACATTCCCGAGTTGCCGGATTTTGGGGAGCCGGTCACCGTCCGGCACCTGATCACACACACCTCGGGGCTTCGGGAGATCTTCAATCTCCTCGTCATGGCCGGCCGCCGGATCGATCACGGTGACTACATCGGTCGCGATGAGGTCATTGAGGTCGTACAGGCCCAGCCCGCGCTGCAGAACTCGCCCGGGGCGGAGTGGAATTACAACAACACCGCATTCGCTCTCGCGGCGATGATCGTCGAGAAGACGTCGGGTAGGACGTTCCCCGAGTACATGGAGGAAAACGTCTTTGGTCCGCTCGGCATGACAGGCACGATGGTGCGGGCGCATGCGGAGGCAATCGTACCAAACTACTCGCAAGGCTACCTGCCCGCGGATCAGGGCTACACGGAGGCTCGTGATCTGAGTGCCGCGGTGGGTGCAGGTGCGATCTACTCGACCGTCGGAGACCTGCAGCGTTGGGTCGAGAACTATTCGAGCCCCAATCCAGTGGTCGGGACTCCCGAGATCTTCGAGCAGATGATGACGTCGTATGTCCTGTCGGACGGTGAGGAGACGGGGTACGGCTACGGGCTCATGATCGACGAACACGGTGGCCAGCGGCGAGTCCATCATGGTGGTGCGGACATCGCGCATCGGTCGATGCTGGCATACTACCCGGAGCTCAACGCCGGCATCACGACACAGAGTAATCACGCGTCCTTCGATAGCGGTGTCGCCTTTCGACTTGCGGAAGCCTTCTTCTCTGATGCGATCGCGGCTGAAGGGGAGGGGGACGACGGGGACTCCGACTTCGATCCAGCTTCGTACGACGCGGAGGACTTCGACGAGTTCGTGGGACGTTACGCCATCGACGCAGCCCCGAACTTCATCCTCTCGTTCTTCCGAGAGGACGACACGTTCTACACGCAGGCGACAGGGCAGCAGCAGATCGAAATCGTACCGACGTCCGGCTCGACCTTCGTGATCGCTTCGGTCAACGCGTCGATCGTCTTCCACCGCAACGAGGAAGGGCAGGTCGATGCCCTCACGCTGAACCAGAATGGTCAGCAGCGCGCGACGCGCCTCCCGGATGATGAGGACGAAGCTGCCTGGGAGCCGACTTCTGCCGAGCTCGAGGACTTCGTTGGCCGCTACTTCAGCGAGGAACTCCAGACGTTCTACGACTTCGTCGTCGAGGAAGTCGTGCTTATCGCGCAGCAGCATCGACTGGACGACATCGCGCTCTCCACCGGTGATGAGGACCGATTCTTCGGCGGCGAACTCAACTTCACGTTCGAGCGCGACCGAAACGGACTGGTGATCGGCTTCTACCTCGACAACGTGCGAACGCGGGATGTGCGGTTCGAGCGGGTGCGCTGATCGCGACACGCAGGGTGCAGGGCGGAAGACGTCCCGTGGGCCAGATGACCCGGTGGGCGGTTCTCGTGGCGCCCTTCCTGAGCGGGTGCGTGCCGGACCAACCGGTGCGAACACCGCTCGACGCGCTGCTGGTGGATGCCGTATGCCGTGCGTCCGTTTCGGATCTTCTCGCAGACCTCGGCGCGGCCGCCTCGTACATTCAGGCCCCACCGTCAGGGGATGGATCACCGAGCGTCCGAGTGCCGACCGCACACTTCGCGGAGTGGGTCGCCGTGACCCTTCCGTCGGGGAGGCCGCCGATTCTGTCGCGGATCACCTCCGAGGTGATCGAGACGTTCCGCTTTAGCGACGAGTGCTCGTACGGCGTGGAGACCTCTCAGATGCCTGGGTCGGACAGCGTCGAGACGCTCTTCACGGACGCGGTTCTTCTGGACCTCATCGAAGACTCCGCGGAGAGCCCGCTGGTCGTGTACGTGTGGGCACCGCACATGCCACTCTCTCCGGACGGTTGGCCCGAACTCCAGGCGGCTGCTCAGGCATTAGATATGCGTGCGGTGCCGGCGTTGATGGCGCACAGTGACCCCGCATTCGCGGCCCGCGAGGCGGCGCGCGTCGGGATGCCGGTGTCGGGATTACGCGAGATCGCGTCCATAGAGCTCAGTCAGCGGCAGGCGCAGGTCCACGCTCCGTCGATTGTGATCTTCGGGGACGATCGTGTGTCGCCGGTGCTACCAGGTTATCGGAACGCCGAGGGTTACCTGCACTACCTCGAGGCATTTCTCGGCGGACGCTGAGGAGAAAAAGGACCGCCGACGTCGAGCCCGGTGTCCTACGGCTCGATCGCCCGGCATAGCGCTTCGAGCTCAGTCCAGTCTCGATCCGCATTGGATTCACCCTGGCGAGCGTCGAGGACAAGGGCCTCGCACTGCACTGGCGTGAGCGACATCGCCTGAGCCGGCAGCTCGTGTGGATCGAGCGGAAAGGGCTCTCCATCCGCTGGCGCACTTCTCAGGCATGCGTTCTGCCAAAGTGCCCCGAGTTCGCTCCACAAAGCCGCGTCTCGCACGGTCATCATGTCACGTGTACGCCATCCCCTCGAGTTCGGGTCAACGACCCGGAAGCGGAACCGCTTCTCTTCTTCGGACTCGCGAGGTGCGGTGTTCGACAGAAAGAAGAGGGACCCATCAGGGAGAAACGCAGGGAAGTAGCTGCCCACACCCGCAGCCAGCGACGTGGTCAGGCGCTGCAGGCCGGACGATCCGATGATCTGGCCATCGGCATCTCGGTCCAGGCGCGCGACCATGATGTCGGTGATGGTCGACTCTGGAAGTCCTCCGTTCACGAAGGGTGTCAGGTACTGCCCCTGGCTCAGGTGAAACGTCAGCATCGAACCGTCGAAGCTGAAGTCGGCCTTGCCCGCCACGAAGCCCAGGTCGAGGACCTCCGAGCATGACGTCGTTCCAGCGGACGGGTCCGTCAGGGTGATCGAGTAGACCTTCAGCGAGGCTCCGTTGGCGTAGGCGTTTCCCGCAACCTCGCTCGTATACGCCGCGACGTATCGGCCGTCTTTCGAGATGAATGGCGTGTTCAGGTCGTTCTGGACCTCGGGGCAGACGGCCATCGGGTCACTCGCCTGGACGTCGAGAAGCTCCCCCGTGTCGGCGCTGTGCCGAAAGAGGTAGTCGACGATCCGAAATCCGGACTCGTCGGCCGTACCGGAGAACATCAATCGATACGTCGTTTCGAGCCCGCTGTCCGTATCGACTTCGTGAACCAGAGAGGTCGACTGGTAGTAGACCCGGTGCATCGCCGGATGCTCGTGAATGAATGCCGGCTCGAGGTCGGATACGTCCCGTCCCTCAGCCAATGCCTCCAACATCGGCGCCACAGGATAGAAGCGGGTATTCGAGTCGCTCGTGTAGTAGGACGGCACGGTCATGTAGCGACCGTCCGGGGTCGCGACCGCGTCGGACCGGTCGGGGATCTCGACACGCTCGTCCGTCGTCAGGTTGTAGATGTAGTTCTGATCATGACTCGCGAAGGCGATAATCCAATCGTCACCCGCGTGAGGTACCGGTCGAGCGAACCAGTTCACGTCGTCGATGGCTGGAGCGTTCGGCCCGGGCCGGTCTGCCAGAACATCCAGCGCCATCTCTGGGATCGAGCAGTAGTCCCCGCTCGTCGCCAGCATCGCTCCCGGGAGCGATGCTTCGTCGGCACCCGATTCGGACGTTCCCCCGCAGCATGAGACTGCGGCCAGTAGAGGGAGACTCGAGCTAAGGCGTGCTGGCCGCGAGCGACTCATGCAGGCTACTCCGGTTGTCCGGTGGGCAGAGCGGCGGTCGGCAAGCCCGGAATGATGCGGTATGCGTTTTCGTAGTAGAGCGCTCGAAGCACCTCGTCGGGCAGGTCCATTCCGTACAGCTTCCAGAACGCGTGATAGTCACGGTAGTAATCGAAGTACTCGTCCGCCGTCTCGAAGACACGGAAGAAGTACGGATACTCATCTGGCTGGAAGGAATCCTTCCCGAACAGGATACGGTCCTGATACTTCGCGAAGAACTCGCCCGCGAAGCGCGGCTGCCGCCCCAGGTCGTAGAGTACGGCTCCGACCTCGGCGAGCACGTTGGGATGTGCGTCGAAGATCTCCCCCAGACGCGCGAGGTCGGCGGTGTGCCAACCCATATGTGCGAGGATCCATGTCGTGTTCGGGTGCTTCATGAGCATCCGGTTCCGCTCTTCCATCAGGTCGTCGAATGATGGGAACCGCTCTCGGTCCATGAAGCGTCGGTTCTCGAAGAGGGCCAGCTCGAGCCAGCGCTCGTTCGTGTAGTCGAGTGGCTCGAAGAACTCCGGCGGATCCGCGGTGTGCACGAAGACCGGGATGCCGAGTCGGCCTGCAGTTTCCCAGACGATGTCCAGCTCCGGGTCGTCCATCTGAAGGCGTGACCCGTCCGCCTTCGTGTGATAGAGCCCGAATGCTTTGCTTATCTCCCCGATCCCGACTGCACCGGCCGCCACGTCTTCCTCGAGCTGCGCCGCGATGCGACTGCCGGACCCGGGGCCCACGTTCTGGAGATCCAGGGATGCGAAGAAGACAAACCTGTCCTCGTACCCGGCCTCGCGGACGGCCTCGATCTGAGCGCGCAGGCGCTGCCCCGAGCTGGGCCGGGCCTGAACCATGACACCGATATTCAGTCGATCCATCTCGGTGACGACCCGGTCGATGGCCTCACGGTTATCGAGCGTTGGCGGGTGCCCGTGGATGTCTACGAGGGGAAACCGAGCGCGCGGCACCTCATGCTCCGGGACCACGAGTGTCGACTGCGGTCTGTACTCCAGGATGGTCGGTGGAGGGATCGTCGGCTGTCGATCCTGACCTGGTCGGCGCGTCTGAGCGTCACAGGCGATGGGCGCGAAGCAGATGGCGAGTAGCAGAAGAGCGCGTGGACGGGTCATGTAGCGCATCGCAGTCGTCTCGGTCGAGTGAATCGGGCCAACCTGGGCCTGGCCACGGATGCTGTACAGGTCGGGGCACAGAGCGTTCCGTCCGGCCTGCGGGTAGCCCACCCTCGGCCTGACGGCGATCTTCCGTGATCGATGGATTGGAATCGACGTGCGAGTCCGGATGGCAGTCGGCTTTTGCTCAGGAGTGCAGGATGTCGAAGCGAGTGTGGCAGTTCACGATGGCGTGGGTCGGACTCCTGGTGTTGGGGTCGGCTGCGCCGGTTCTGGCCCAGGACCACGAGGAAGCGGACGAGGCGACGGAACTGCTCAAGGAAGGCCTGCCGCTGACGCCGGAACGCACCCTTTCCGAGACGTTTACGGAAGGCTCATGGATTTCGCTGGACATCAGTCCGGATGGACAGACGATCGTCTTCGATCTGCTCGGCGACCTCTATACCATGCCGTTCTCCGGAGGACAGGCCACGCCGCTGACCCAGGGCATGGCGTTCGACGGACAGCCGCGCTTCAGCCCGGACGGTCAGACGGTGGTGTTCGTCAGCGACCGAAGTGGCGGTGATGCCGTCTGGACCATCTCCCTCGACATGGCCGATACGACGCGCATTACGCGTGGTGAGCGAAGTGCGTTTCAATCCCCGGAGTGGACACCGGACGGCGACTTCATCGTGGCGACTCGTCAGGGGCCGGGGCAGGGCAAATTGTGGATGTACCACCGTGAGGGCGGTGGTGGTATCCAGCTGATCGAAGACCCCGGCAACGCCCGCACGACGGGTGCCGCGTTCGGTTCGAACGATCGGTATATCTGGTATGGTCGTCGGACAGGCACGTGGCAGTACAATTCGCCCGGCCGGGACTATCAGCTCTGGGTCTACGACCGCGAGACCGGAGAGAACAGCGTCCGCTCGGGTCGGTATGGTGGCGCGTTCCGTCCGACGCTCTCACCGGATGGCCGGTGGCTCGTGTACGGTAGCCGGCATGTCTCGCAGACCGGTCTGCGCATTCGTGATCTGGAAACTGGGGAAGATCGGTGGCTTGCGTTTCCCGTTCAGCGCGACGAGCAGGAGTCTCGTGCCGCACGCGACGCGTATCCGGGGATGAGCTTCACACCTGACTCACGGGAGGTTGCAGCCTTCTGGGGCGGGAAGCTGTGGCGGGTGCCGGTCGATGGCGGTGACCCGATCGAGATCCCGTTTCGGGTCGATGTCGAGCTACCCATGGGGCCTGAAGTCGACTTCGACTATCCCATCGATGACTCCCCGACCTTCGTCGCCAAGCAGATCCGTGATCTGGCACCGTCTCCGGACGGCGAGCGGCTCGCGTTCACGATCATGGGGGACGTCTATGTGAAGGCTTTGCCCGACGGGGAACCCCGTCGCATTGTCGAGATGGATGCGATGGCCGCTCAGCCTGCGTGGTCACCGGATGGTGAGCGCCTCGTCTTCGCGACGTATTCGGACGCGGAGGGCGGCCGCCTTTATGCGGTCGACTACGACGGCGATGATCTGGAGCGGATCACCCCTGACGCCGCCTTTTTTACCCAACCGGTCTTTTCGCCGGATGGAGCGCGCGTGGTGGCGATCAGAGGTCCTCGCGTGGCGTACGAAGACGCCCTCACCCAGGGTGTCCCGCGAGGCTCGATCGATCTCGTCTGGGTGCCGTCGACGGGCGGTGAGGCCTCGGTCGTCACCCCGATTGCAGGTCTCAACGCGCCACACTTCGTGAACGGATCCGACCGTATCTACGCAACGCAGTCGGGTACGGGCCTCATCTCGATGCGTTGGGACGGGACGGATCGACGCGAGCATGTGCAGGTCCGTGGTGGAAGTCCCAATGGGGGGCAAGGGCCGGCCGCATCGCTGATCAAGATGGCGCCAGAGGGTGACCAGGCGATGGCCTTGGTCGGCAACCAGCTCTACGTCGTGACGGTGCCGTACGGCGTCGGTGCGGATGCCCCGACGATCTCGGTCGCGAACCCGTCGGCCGCGTCGTTTCCGGCGAAGCAGCTCACCGACATTGGTGCGCAGTTTCCGGCATGGGGTGCGAGTAGTCGAGACGTACACTGGGCACTCGGGAACGCACACTTCGTGTACGATCTCGATGCGGCGCAGGCGTTCGCAGACAGCGTGGAAGCCGAGCGGGCGATGGAGAGCGCGGAGGAGGAAGCTGACGAAGCGGCGGAGGGAGGAGTGGACGAAGCCGACGAGGAGTCCGACAGCGAGGAGTACCGTCCGATGGAGTCCCGTATCGCGGTCGAGGTGGACCGGGACGTACCGCAGGGCGTCCTTGCGCTGACCGGGGCCCGCATCATCACGATGAATGGTGACGAAATCTTCGAGCGTGGCGACATCGTCATTCGCAATAATCGGATCGAAGCAGTGGGGGCATCGGGATCCGTGTCGATTCCGGCCGAGGCCACCCGAATGGATATGGATGGCCGGACGATCGTGCCGGGCTACGTAGACACCCATGCCCATCTCCGAGCATCGTTCAACGTGCATCGTTCGCAACCGTGGTCGTATGCGGCCAACCTGGCCTACGGCGTGACGACGGCACGCGACCCGCAGACCGGTTCGAGTGACGTGCTGTCGTATGAAGACTTCGTGCGTGCTGGCCGGATGGTCGGCCCCCGGATCTACAGCACCGGGCAAGGCGTCTTCTCCGGCGAGGGCATCAGCAGTCTCGATGAGGCGCGCGACGTGCTTCGTCGCTACTCGGATTACTTCGATACGAAGACGATCAAGATGTACGGCGCAGGGAACCGCGAAGTGCGGCAGTGGATCATCCAGGCGGCACGTGAGCTCGAGCTCATGCCGACCACGGAGGGGAGTCTCGATCTGCGCCTCAACTTGACGATGGCGCAGGATGGGTACTCCGGGACGGAGCACAACCTGCCGGGTGTCCCACTCTTTGACGACGTCGTCGAACTCGTGGCGCAATCGAACATGGCGACGACACCCACGATCGTCGTGACGTATGGTGGCCCGTGGGCGGAAAACCTCTTCTATACCACGACCGACGTGCTCCGCGACGAAAAGCTCTCAACGTTCACGCCATGGGAGGAGATCTACCAGAAGGCGGCTCGTCGGGCTGGTGGTGCCGGGTGGTTCGACGAGTCACAGTACATCCACCGGGAGATCTCCGACTTTCTTGACGATGTGGTCGAGGCCGGAGGGCGCGCGGGCGTTGGGAGCCACGGCCAGCTGCAGGGGCTCGGATACCACTGGGAACTCTGGCTCACCGGTGCCTCGGATCGAATGACCCATCACGAAGCACTGAAGATTGCGACGATCATCGGAGCCGATGCGCTTGGCCTGGACGAGGATCTCGGCTCGCTCGAGCCGGGCAAGCTCGCAGACCTGGTCGTGCTCGACGAGAACCCTCTCGAGGACCTCTACAACTCGAACACCGTTCGCTGGGTAATGAAGAATGGTCGCATGTACGAGGGTGATACGCTGAACCAGACGTGGCCGGAGCAGCGGGCGGCAGAGGGATTCTATTGGCAGAACACGGGCTCGATTCCCGTGCCTGCGACGAGGAACGAATAGGACGGTGCCTGCTCCGATGAGCGGTGAACGTCCGGCGCCTCTGGCTGACATTCGCGTCTGCGACGTCACCCAGAATCTCGCGGGGCCGTTCTGTGCTCAGATCCTGGCCGATCTCGGAGCGACTGTGATCAAGGTCGAACCGCCAGGAGGTGACCTGGGTCGGCTCTGGGGACCCCCGTTCTGGGGCGACGACTCGACGCTCTTCCTGTCGGCGAATCGAGGCAAGAGAAGCATTGTGCTCGACTTGAAACAGCCAGAAGGGATCCGTGTCCTGCGACGGCTCGCCACGTCGTGTGACGTCTTCATCCAGGCATCACGACCGGCCGCGGCCGAGCGCCTCGGGATCGATGCTTCGTCCGTCCATGAGTGGCGCGAGGACATCGTGCACCTGTCCTTGAGCGCCTACGGACAGGATGGTCCGATGAGCGACCAGCCCGGCTACGACCCGCTCATGCAGGCGTACGCAGGCATGATTTCCGTGACGGGTGAGCCGAATGGAGGGCCAACGCGGGTAGGGGGGTCCGTCGTCGACTTCGGGACCGGCATGTGGGCGGCGCTCTCGGTGCTCGCGGCGCTTCGGGAGCGGGATCGCACGGGAACGGGGGCGACTCTCGAGGCCTCGCTCATGGATACGTCACTGGCTTGGGTCTCGTACCATATGATGGGGTTCATCGCGACCGGCCGAGTGCCGGGGCCAATGGGGTCCAGTCTCGGTGCGATTGCGCCGTATCGAGCGTTCCCAACGTCGGATGGCTACGTGATGATCGCTGCAGGGAACGATGCGATCTTCCGCCGGTTGTGTGTCGCGCTGGAGTTGGCGGGCGTTGCGGATGATCCGCGCTTCAGGTCGAACTCCGAGCGCGTCGCCAACCGGGCGATTCTCGACTCGATTGTGGAAGCGGCGACCGAGTGCATGACGACGGACGATCTGCTCGAGCGTACGAAGGAGCACGCGATTCCGGCGTCGGCGATTCAGTCGATCGACCAGGTCGTAGCCGATCCGCAGGTGGACGCGGCCGGGATGTTTCCGCGGGTCGAACACCCGGACCTGGCTGGTTACCGAGACGTATCACTGCCCCTTCGCATGAACGGGGAGCGGCCGCGTGCCGAAGAGGTTCCTCCGGCGCGGGGTCAGCACTCAGTCGAGATCCTCCAAGAGCTCGGCCTCGATGAAGGAGAGATCAAGGTGCTATCCGAGCGTGGAGTGATCAGCTCCTCTCGCTGAGGCGACGCACGACTGAAGGTCACTGCGGCACCAGGGCCACCCGGAACCCGAGAAAGGGTCGCCGTGCTCCTGGATCCGCGCCCCCTCGATTCGCGGCTCGGATCATCTGCTCGGCGTCTCCGAACGACCCTCCACGCATGACCCAGAGGGCCTCGCTCCGCGGCGTCTCAGCGTCGTCCGCTTCGTTGAAGGGGTACGGCTGGTACGGGCTGACGGTCCACTCCCAAACATTTCCGCTCATGTCGGCCAGACCATGCGCGCATGCGGGGCAATCGAACGATCCCACCGGGACCGTTCCCTCCGCGCGGTAGTTCGCGAGGTCCGGCCGGATGGTGTCGCCCCATGGGTAGATCCGGCCGTCCGTGCCACGGGCGGCTTTCTCCCATTGAGCTTCGGATGGGAGAGCGACGCGCCAGCCGCTACGAAGAAGCACGACGAGCGCTTCGTCCAGCTCGCCCGCGTCTGCACGACTCCGGAGTTCCTCGTCCAGCCAGGCCGCATATGCGATGCCGTCCGTCCACGCGACCCAGGTGACTGGATGGTCGGGAGGCGCCTGAACCACCTGGGGATCGCGCACGGGGTGCCCCGAGGCGTTCAGGAAGGCGGTGTACTGCGCCACGGTCACCTCGTAACGGGCCATATAGAAGGTCGGCACGTCCAGTTGCCCCTGGACGCGGCCTTCACCCCACCACTCGACGTTGAAGCTGAGTGTGTCCTGCCCTGGGTCGCTGCCCATGATGAAGCGACCGCCGGGGATTTCGACGAAGCCCAGCATCTCTGCATCGGGCAGGTACGCCAACTCGGATCGGAAACCCGAGAGTGCCTGCGGTACGGTAATGCGGGGGCGCGTTCCGTCCGTCGCCGTCTCGGCCGCAGCGTCCGGATCAGGAGCCAGGGCGAGGGAAAGCCACGAGAGCCCGACGAGCACGAGTGCGGCGATCGCGACACTCCAGGATCGCCGCCCACCGTCTGCCGGCGGGACAGGTGCCCCGGACCTCGCTCCGCTCGAAGTCACGTGCTGCTCGCGATCCTCTGACACGCGAACGACCACTGGTGCGCACACGCGCGCTCGAGGAGGTCGGGGATCTCCATGTCCATGAGGTTCAGCCCGCCTTCCCGGAGCATCAGACGCAAGTCCAACGGTCTCGGCTCGGTTCGAATCGCCCCGGAGGGCTCGAGGAGGTTCATGCAGGCAGGCTGGTACCGTAGTTCACACGCCTGTGCCAGGTACGATCGGCCCACTGCCGCATCGACATGTACGATCGTGCCCTCTCGATAGTGCAGCCCGAGCTCGTTGCAGGCCCATGCGGCGTTGTCTCCGCAATAACTGGCTTCGAGCTGGATCAGGCGACTGCATGCATTGGCCCGCTCCTCCGCGCACGCCTGCTCCCAGAAGGGCAGCGCATCGCCGGTGTGCTGGCCGTCCGTTCGACCCGTCATGCTCATCACGCCGAAGAAGGCGATCCAGGCTGCCATGCGCATCAGGTTGAGGCGCGGTGTCACCCAGACCGGACGTGCCGCGATCTCGGTCGTCGCAGTCCAGGCCTCGGTCCAATCCCGGCTTCGGACCAGGTGGTCGATCGCGCGCACGCTAAGGTTCAGGAGTGGGACACAGAGCAGCTTGTCGTAGAACGTCGGCGCCCCCATCACTCCGAGAATCGTGTACAGCCCGAAGACGCCCACCCCATAGAGCGCCCCGAAGATCGTCTTTCCGACCGGCGTCCGAGGAGATGTCGACGGGTCGGTGATCAGCAGGTGCAATCCCAGGAAGACGGCGGCTGGAATCTCGGAGTCGATGAAGTACGGAACGCCTGTGATCTGAAAGGACGTCGCGCTCAGCAGAAAAAGGACGGCGGCTGCGGTTCCGGCGACCAGTGTGATCTCGAAGAAGTACATCACGACGAGACCGACCAGGAAAAGAAACAGGTAGATCCGGGGGGCCAGAGTGAGCGTCGATGCGATCTCCTGCCCCCACGTGAGACCGGTGCTCCCCGACGCGATCAGGACCAGCGAGAAGATCCCGAGGGCGAAGGCAGAGGGATTGAAGATGTGGACCGAACGCCCGTCTCTGTGCCAGCGGACGAACTCCTTGCCCAGGAAGCCCACGGCGATCATCAGGAACTGCAGGTAGAACCAGTCGTCCCGGAACCAGAGGAAGAGGTTGATACTCCCGATGATCGGGATCGGCCCGAAGCCGAGCGCGTACGATCTACCTCGACTCCACGACAGCAGCATTGCGAAGCCGTAGGCGAACAGCAGCTGAGCGCCGATCAGCACGGCCATGTCGTAGACAGGTCTCCAGTACCACCCCCAGTACGCGTAGACGGCGAACTGGCACAGCGCCTGGATGTAATGCTGGGCGCGGAGTGTCGTCTCGAGTCGGCCTGCGGACGCCCTCAGCGCCGGTATCCCAGCGAGCACCAGGCTCCAGACGCTGATCGCGCCAGCCGCGACCCAGAACGAGTACAGGAGTGTCGCGTTCGAGCCGACCCGGGGAGTGAGCCCGAGTGCTACGATCCCGACGCCGAGAACGAGTGGGATCAGGAGCTTCATGGTACGTCGTTGCGAGGACGGAGCGGGGGTCTGCAGCATGGTAACGCGAGGGTGGTCACCGACGGGCGCAAGCTAGAGTGGGCTTCTGCTCCTCGACAGCGCCCATGTCCCGTGGCTGCCGCCGCGCCTACTTTGGGGCGACCGTGTTCCGGCGAGGTCGGGCATTCTGCCCGAGTCACCGGTTTCGTGAGAACATTGAACAGACGCCCCATGACCCGACTCACCGCAATCCTAGGCACGCTTCTCATTCTTGGAGGGTGTGGTGCCGGCAATGACAATTCCGCCACCGAGACCCGCACGGCGACGGACGGTGTACCCAGCTTCACGGTCGATCCGACGTGGCCGCAGACCATGCCGAACGACTGGATCATGGGGTCGATCACCGCCGTATTCGTGGATGCTCAGGATCATGTCTGGGTGACGCATCTGCCGGAAACGCTCACGCCCGAAGAGATCTCTGCGGTTCAGGATCCACCGATCGGACTCTGCTGCCGCCCGGCACCGGTCGTCGTCGAGTTCGACCCGGATGGCAACGTCGTGCAGGGCTGGGGGGATCCGTCGACACAGGACGTGTCCGAATTCCCCAGGAACGCGCACGGCTTGTTCGTCGACCACAACGACAACGTCTGGGTCGGCACGTATCGCCACCATCGCGTCATGAAGTTCACGCGTTCCGGTGAGCTACTGATGCAGGTCGGTGAGTACGACCAGACGGGAGGGAACGCCGACACCCAGCTCCTCGGAGGGCCTGCCGGGATCTGGGTCGATCCGGGCACGAACGAGGTGTTCATCGCAGACGGGTACCGTAATCGGCGCGTGATCGTCTTCGACGGTGACACCGGCGCCTACCTGCGCCACTGGGGGGCGTACGGCGAAGAACCGAGCGATGAATACGAGTACGACTTCGGAGGAGCCGCCCACGCGTCGGATCCCCCGACGCAGATGTCGACGGTGCATGGCCTGGTCGGGTCCAACGATGGACTTGTCTACGTGGCAGATCGGCGCGGCAATCGGATCCAGGTCTTTCGACAGGACGGCACGTTCGTCACGGAGAAAATCATCGAGCCGGGTACGCTCGCGTCCGGATCAGCGTTTGTGATCCAGCTCTCTTCGGATGCAGAGCAGGAGTGGCTGTATCTGGCAGACGGAACGAATCACAAGGTGTGGATCCTGCGTCGCAGCGACCTCGAGGTCGTTGGTGACTTCGGGCGCGGTGGACGCCAGGTCGGGCAGTTCCTCCGGCCGCACGGTATGGGCGTGGATTCTCAGGGCAACATCTATGTCGGGGAGGCGTCCACAGGTCGACGCATTCAGAAGTTCAGCATCTCGGGAGGTTGAGGTCGTGAGACTGTGTCGTGCGAGCCTGCTGGTAACCGCTCTTGTGGTGATGGTTGGGGACCCTGTCGCTGCGCAGTCCGCTCGCGACATCGTCGATGAGATGCTCGCGGCGTACGAAGCGAGAATGACAGGGATCGAGAACTACACCCTGGTACAGGGTGTGATGGGCTTCGAGACGGTCACGTACCACGAGAAGGAAGTTTCGGCGGACGGACGAGCGGTGTTCCGGACACGCTTGGGTAGCATGGCCGGCCAGGAGGGGTCACCAGCCACGGGAATCGACGACGTGTACGCGATCGGTGACGATCTGGCCAACCGTTCGGAGTATCTGGGTCGGGAATCCTTGAACAACCATGATGTGCACGTTCTGGACATCTTCGACCTCCGGGGTACGGGCTTCGGAGCGAATGTCGCTCAGGGCTCCGAATTCACGCCGACCCGTGGGCGTGTGTCCCTCGACGTCGACACGTACGTGCCGAGGCGGTTGCTCTTCGAAGGGGAGATGATTCGTGGCGGGTCTGTCCTGCCGCTGACCGCGACGATGGACATGGACGACTACAGGGACGTTCAGGGGCTACTCATCCCATATCGCACGATCACCACGATCGAGGGCCTCGCCGCGGCAATCGATTCCGACGTCAGGGCACAGTTCGAGCAGATGCAGCTCGAGCTTGAGGCGATGCCACCTCAGCAGCGTCAGATGATTGAGTCGATGATGGCCGATCAGATGAGGCAGTTCGAAGCAATGATGGTGGATGATGCCGCCCCGATGACTGTCGAGGTGCTCGTCACGGACGTGAGGGTGAACGAAGGGCCACCGAGCTGATCAGTCGTCGTGCGACAGCGCCCGTAGCCCTGTGTTGCACGCAATACGGAATCCCTGAGGAGGGGATGCTCCGCCAGACAGTCGTCGAGGTGACCGGCGCGATGGCATTGGTCTCCTTGTCTCGTATTTCCTTGGTGTCGGGCTCTCTCACCCTTGGGCCGGCGTCGGACGGAGCTGTCCTGACATCGCCCCCCAATTCCGTCGGCAAACGGATGCCGCCGTTGAACCTCGATGAACTCAAGCGGATAGCCATCGAACGGGCCCTGGACGAAACAGGGGGCATTAGGCAAGAGCGGCAGGTTTGCTGGGGATTTCGCCACTCACGACTCACCGAAAGATCGGTGCGCTAGACCTCGATAGCTGTAGCTCGTCGTTCCGGGTGACCCCGGGCCGCGTGGAGTCAGCGGGACTGTGCGCCAGTGATCGGGGTGGGGCAGTGTCCACCGCCGCTCAGAGCAGATCCGATGCTACTCAAGAGCCCTCCCAGTCCGCCGCCCGAGCTCTCCACCTGTGTCGCTCCCGCCAGCAAATCCCCGTAGAGGGCGGTCATCAAATCCTCGTCAGCGCTGATCAGGTCCAGATCCTTGAGCGTGACGACAGGACGACCCTCGCTTGGCCTGCTCAGGGCGACCGTAGCTGGCTCGATGCCGGCGAAGAGCGCCTCGAGGGCAGCTGCGTCACCCCCGGCCGTCGGCGTCTCGGCCCGGGCACCTGCGGTTGATGCAGTCGGCCTCGGGGCCTCCGTCGGAACCATCGGTGGAGCCTGTTCCACGATTTGAACGACCTCGACCGCGTCGAAGTGTTCCGTAGGGCGCTCGGTTCGAGGGGCATCAATGTCGCCCGGGCCGACTCCGGGAACGGAGACGACGAGTAGAGCGGTGATGTGGGCAGCAACGGAAAAACTGAGTCCAGCGGTCAGAGCTCGCCGGTACTGAGCCGTATTCCTAATGTTTGTCATCTTTACGTTCCCGCGCTCTTCCAGACGAACTCGGCGACTTACCCTTTAGACGCTTCAGTCGGCCCCGATGACACAGACGGATCGGTAAGCACAAGATGGGGCCAATGCGCGCCTGCCCGCCAGCAGGCCGCCAGAACGTCGCACGTAACGTTTGGCTGCAACGGTTCGGCCTCACCGAGCACCCGAGCACGACCTGATCGGACGCGCGAGTTCGTCACGGCCGTCAGGGTTTCGGCGGCACCATTCGCAAGAAGAGTCGTGTGCGAGAAGCATTTTGTCTTTGGGCCTCGTACGGCTGAAGAGATTGAACGAATCATGGGAGTGAATTGATGGGTCTAGACGTTCTGGTACCGATATTCGGCATCCTCGTCGTGCTCGTCCCGGTTACGGGACTCACCGCTGTGTTTACCCTGCGCCTGGGCGGGAAGCCGTTCGTCGAAACGCTCGCACGTGAGTTCAAGGGCGTGGGCGAGGATCGAAGCATCGAACTCGAGTCAAGAATTCGGGACCTCGCAGATCAAGTCGAGGCGCTTACGTCCGAGGTACACGAGCTTCGGTCAACTCAGGCTTTCGACCGGGAGCTGCTCGAGTCCACAGAGGCCGACCCGAGGACGCTCTAGGCTAGCTTGCCCGCTGGGCGTCGCCAGAGCGATTCTTGGGGTGCGAGGGGGTGTGCGATCGGCGTGCCCCGGTCTCAAGACTCTGTTGACCATGGTCCGCTCTGCACTCGTCGCTCTCACTCTTGTTGGCGCCTCTTCGATGGGTGTGTCCGCTCAGGACATGCACATGGAGAAGACACTCCGCGTTCTTTCCACCACACCCTTGGTCGACGGGCACAATGATCTCCCCTGGGCGATCCGAAACAGTGAAGCGGGACCTCACGATGTAGAGGCCGAGGCTCACGACCTGCGATCGGCGACACTCTTCCAAACCGATCTCGAGCGCCTACGGGCTGGTGGAGTCGGTGCCCAGTGGTGGTCGGTCTACATCCCCTTTGAGGCGGTAGCGGAGGGGGCTGCCAAGGTCCAGCTCGAGCAGATCGACATCGCGCTCCAGATCATTGACAAGTACCCGGAGGCCATGGAGCTGGCGACCAGCGTGTCCGACGTCGAGGCGGCCTTTGGGCGAGGGCGTGTGGCGTCGATGCTGGGGATGGAGGGCGGGCACGCCATCGAGAACTCACTCGGGAGCCTGCGTGCGTTCTATGCGATGGGGGTCCGCTACATGACGCTCACTCACAACGGCACACTCGATTGGGCGGATGCCTGCTGCTCTCTGCCGCGTCACGGTGGACTGACTGATTTTGGCCGAGAGGTCGTCGGGGAGATGAACCGCATGGGGATGTTGGTCGACATCTCCCATACCTCGCCAGAAACCATGAATGACGTGCTCGACGTCGCGGAGGCTCCGGTCATCTGGTCTCACTCGTCCGCGCGGGCTCTCCACGACCATCCTCGTAATGTTCCTGACCAGGTCCTGCGCCGCCTGCCCGAGAACGGGGGAGTGGTGATGGTCACCTTCGTGCCGTCATTCCTGACGTCTCGTGATGAGGCCACGATTGCCGATGTAGCCGACCACATCGAGCACGTCGCGAATGTGGCGGGTGTGGACTATGTCGGGATCGGTTCCGACTTCGACGGCATCGATTCGACGCCGGTCGGTCTCGAAGACGTATCGACATTCCCGGCACTCCTCGCTGAGCTTTCACGTCGCGGCTGGAGCGAAGAGAACCTTCGAAAGGTCGCCGGTGAGAACCTGCTTCGTGCGTGGCGAGAGGCCGAAACGACCGCTCGTCGCCTTCAGCGCGAGCGGCCTCCGTCGACGAGAACGATCCAGCAGCTCGACGGACCGACCGGGGATGGTCGGTGACCGATCTTCGACGTCCTGCTCCGAGTGAGCACGCAGAGTACTACGCGGGTTACATCGCCCTGGTCCCCGATGGAGACATTTCTGCGATCCTGCTCGATCAGCTGGGGGATACGGTGCAGTTGCTGCGGTCGATTCCGGAAGATCGGGAGACGTACCGGTATCAGGACGACAAGTGGACGCTGCGGGAAGTCGTCGGTCACCTGATTGATACGGAGCGGGTGTTCGCGTACAGGGCGCTGGCGATGGCGCGAGAAGACGAGATCGATCTGCCAGGTATGGACCAGGACGCCTGGAGTGCCAGCTCCAACGCCGCCGATCGCCCGCTGCGCGACCTCGTCGAAGAGTGGGTCTCCGTGCGTCGCTCGAATGTGCACCTGTTCGCCACCCTTCCGGTCGGATCCGGTGCGCGCACGGGTCGGGCCTCTGGCCATGATTTTACAGTCCGAAGTTTCCCATGGATCATCGCGGGGCATGAGTTGTGGCATCGAGACCTGATCCGCCGCGACTATCTGGCGGACGCGTGAGCGGAGCCGAGGGCAAGGTCGGGGAGACGAACGCCGGCCGTGGCGATGCTCGCAGTGCATTGAGACGTCGTGACCGTGGTAGGGATGAAGCGTGGGTGCGCGAATTCATAACGCCCGCACCGTAGGGGTTCTCGGCAACGGTCGGTGAAGGCGGCCGTGAGGGACATGCGCAGCATGCGTGGAGGTCACAGCGCTGCGAGCACCTCTCCGAGCGCGCGGGTGAAGCGTGGAATCTCGACGGCGCTGGCGAACAACGGGAACGGGTCCTGAGCCGAGTGCCCGAAGAGCCTTGTGATAGTCAGTCGCGGTGTTCCCCCTGAAAGGGCAGAGGTGAGGAGCTCGCTTTCCGAGTAGGGGATGAGGTGATCCCGGCGACCGTGAATCAGGTGCACCGTTCCCGTCACTTCAGCGAGGGCCGGCGTGGGATCGATCGCGGGCTCGGTCCTTCTGGCCGCTTCCTCGAGTTGCTCCCCCATTGCGGCTGCCTCAGCGTCAGCAACCGGTGCCCCCGATCGCGGCGCGAACAGATCGAACAAGGTGCGGCGCTCCTCGGCGACGGATCGACGCACTTCGTCGATCTTGGGGCCGTAGACCTGATCCCATGACGCCGCACCTACATCACCGGCATGCTTTGCGAGGGTTCGGAGCGCCTCAGCTACGTCCGTCGCATCTTCGTGGCCGGGCACGAACGGGAGGTAGTTTGCTGCGATAATCCAGCGACCGTACGGATCGGGTCGCAGGTACTCTGTCGTGCTGCCAGCGTTGTGCTGACCCGTCATCATGAAGTGGAAGGTCCGGCGCATGGAGCAGTAACCGCCGAATCCGCAGGCTGCTCCGATATCGTCGCAGACCCGAGCGTCGGCCCAAGCCGCAATGACGTGCGGGGCGCCGAATGAGAAGCCGACTACGCCGATGGGCTCGTCGCGAACGACACCACTGCCTCGTAGCCACTGAATCGCCGCGGCAATACTGGGCGTTGTCAGTCCGGGAGCTAGATCGAGGTCTCTCCACTCCGGTACGTCTGGGATGATCGTGGCAATCCCGGCGTGCGCCAGGGCGCGAGTGAAGCGCACGAGCTGTTCATGCGCGCGTCCCGGTCGACTAATGCCGTGCATGACCACCCACGCCGGGAGATCTCTCGATGAGTTGCGCGGCCGCACCAGCGTCGCCGGTGCGGCCGTTCCGTCCCGGTCGAGCATGACCTCGTCTTCCACAACGTCGTGAGGAGTACGAAACCAGGCGCTGGTGCATGCCAGCGTGCGTTGGATACGGATGGACATGACCTTAAGGTAGACCATCGCCCCACATTGGAGGTGGCGGTGTGAAGTGGGGCCTGGCTTGCCCTAGTCACGCAGGTCGGGCATGATCCGGCCCCGAACATCATCGACGGCTTCGGCCCCGCTCAGGAGAACTCCGTGAAGCGTCTCGCCCTCTTGTTCGCACTTGTCGCGTTTGCCGCTCAGCCTGCGCTCGCGCAGGAGCGGATCGCCCATCAGCCCTCTTCGCGTATTCCGTTCAGCGCCGCAGTCCAGGTGGGGAACACGTACTACCTGTCCGGAAAGCTTGGCGCGAACCGGGAAACCCGCGAGATGACCGAGGGTCGGATGGCCGCCGAAACCCACAACATCATGCGGTCCTTCGAGTCTCTGCTCGAAGATCTCGGTATGGACTTCGGGGACCTGGTTCGGGCGACGGTCTACCTGACCGACATCGACGGTTACAGTGAGATGAATGAGGCCTATGCTCAGTACTTCGAGGGCATCGACCCGCCGTCCCGAGTCGCGATGGAGATTTCGGGTCTGGTCGGGGGAGCTTTAATCGAGATCTCGTTCATCGCGGTGAAGACCGACGACTAAGTCCGGACTTCGATCGATGGCGGTCGATCGTCGACGGTTTCTGACCGTCCTGGGCAGCGCCTCACTGGCGTGGCCCAGGGCGGTTGCTGCGTTGGAGCGAGATCTGCATGACGGGGGTGAGCCTGACGACGAGCTTTTCTGGTCCGTCATCCGTGGGCAGTTCCTGATTCCCGACGAACGGATCTATCTGAATAACGGGACCCTCGGGCCTTCACCGAGAGTGGTCGTCGATGCGGTCACGGAGCACACCCGTCGAGTGGCCCAGACGTATCCGCCGGGTGTCGCGTGGAACGACCTCAAGCGCTCGCTTTCCGGGCTACTTGGTGGTGATCCGGAAGGCTTCATCTTTCCGCGTAACACGACCGAAGCGATGAACTTCATCGCGAACGGGGTGGAGGTCGGTTATGGAGACGCCGTGCTCTCCACGGATCACGAACACATCGGTGGGCTCGAGCCCTGGAAGCTTGTCACGACTCGGCGTGGTGCTCGACTCGACATCGTATCGCTGCCTTCGACTCCTCGATCGGCTGACGAGCTGGTGCAGTCCGTTTGGGGTGGCGTCACGCCTGAAACCCGGGTGATCTGTGTGTCCCATATGACGTTCACGACCGGGACAGTCCTGCCGATTCCCGAGCTGGCCTCCCGTTGCGCCGAAAAGGGAATGGTGCTCGCTGTCGATGGAGCGCATCCTCCGGGGATGCTCGATGTCGACCTTGATGTCGTTGGTGGGGACATGTACGCGAGCTCGCCGCACAAGTGGTTGCTCGCACCCCAGGGTACCGGGCTCCTCTATATCAGTGATGTGTGGCGTGAGCGTCTGTGGCCGACGCTCGCCTCGGGTGGGTGGGACGACCTCACGCTCGGAGCTCACCGGCTCAATCATCTCGGCACGTTCGACGAGTCACGACTCGCGGGGCTGCTGGCGGCCGTCGAGTGGGCGGGTGCGATCCGGATGCCCCGAATCGAGGCTCGCATCCGCTATCTGCGCGACATGCTCGAGGCCGGGCTGCGGACGATTCCCGGTCTCCACGTTGTCGGTGCGCAACAAGAAGAGCAGAAAGGTGGGATGGTCTCGTTTTCGCTGGACGGGGTGGAGTCCTCGCAGCTCCAGCAGCACCTTTCCAGGGCCGAGAACGTACGTACACGCGTGATTGGCGAATACGACTACGGGTGGATGCGGTTGTCGACGCACGTGTACAACTCGCCCGAGCAGATCACACGCGTCCTCGAGCTCGTCGACGACGTCGCGCGCAACGGCCTTCCAGCGTGATCGGATCGCAGGTACAGCAGGTGTGGCAGAAGACCGGGTTGGCCGGGGAGAGTCGCGTGAACACCAGGACGATAATGGCGGCTGTATCTTCAGGATCCGCTGGGTTGGCGACGGTGCATGACTGAAACCAGAACGATTGTGAGGCACGAAGACGTGATCGACCCAATCGACGAAGCGATCGCGCGACCGCCGTATCTCTGGGGAATCGTGGCTGGGCTGGCAGCGTTCCTCCTCTACGCAGTCACGCTCGCTCCTACGACCGCGTTCTGGGACACCAGCGAGTACATCGCGACGGCGCATACGCTTGGGATCCCTCACCCGCCGGGAAATCCGTTCTTTCTCGCTGTGGCGAAGACATGGAGCCTCCTGCTCGCGCCGACGGGGCTCTCAGTCGCAGTCCGCATCAACCTCTTCGCGGCTGCGACGAGCGCGGCAGCGACCGGCTTCTTCTACCTGATTGCCCACCGGATCCTCGTTGGAATCTTCGATGAGCCACGTTTCGCACGCATTGGAGCCCTGACATCGTCGTTGATCGGCGCGACGGCGTTCACCGTGTGGAATCAGTCGAACGTCAACGAGAAGGTGTACACCCTTTCGGTGATGATCATTGCCATCGTGAGCTGGCTATCTGTTCGATGGCATGACCGTGGCGACGAGCCGGGGACTGAGCGTTACGTCCTCTGGGCGGTCTTCCTGCTAGCCATCGGATCGACCAGTCATATGATGTCGGTCCTGCCGGCCCCCGCGTTCCTGGTCCTGCTCGTGCTCACCAGGCCGCTTCGACTGATGACGTTGGCGTTTCTCGGTCGTGCGGTATTGCTTGGCGCACTCGGCCTTTCCTTCAACTTCCTCCTCCCGATCCGTGCGGATCTCGATCCCGTCATCAACGAGGGGGATCCGGCGTGCGCATCGGTGGCCGAGGCCGCTGCGTCGGTATTCTCACGCGGTAACGTCGGATGCCCGGCGCTGAACTCGACGCTGACGCGAGAGCAGTACCAGACGCCGCCGGTCTGGCAGCGTAAAGCGCCCTTCAGTGCCCAGATGGCGACGTTCATGCAGTACTTCGAGTGGCAATGGGCGCGTGGGCTCGACGCCTCGGAGCTGCCGAGCTCGAGCCGTGCGCCTTTCATGCTGCTCTTCCTGGCACTCGGGTTCGCCGGACTGTACGCGACGTGGGTGTCGGATCGAACGCTGTTCGCGTATCTCGCGGTGCTGGCGACTACGCTGACCGTCGGGCTCGTGGTGTACCTGAACTTCAAACACGGGTACTCCCTGCATGCCGAGCTGCCTCCGGGAGATCGAGAGGTTCGTGAGCGGGATTATTTCTACGTGGCGACGTTCTCCTACTGGGGCTGCCTCTCGGGAATCGGACTTGCGTGGGCATGGCACACGGTCGCGAAGGGAATGGGCGCGGAGGCGACACGATATCGGCAGACCGCCCCGATCCTTCTGATCGCACTGATTCCCGTTGGGCTCAATTGGGCTTGGGCGAGCCGGTCAGGCGACTACGCTGCGCGCGACTGGGCATACGACCTTCTCATGAGCGTGGAGCCGTACGCAGTCCTCTTCACCAACGGCGACAACGACACGTTTCCACTCTGGTACGTCCAGGAGGTCGAGGGGATACGAAAGGACGTCACGGTGATCGTCGGGCAGTATCTCTACACGTCCTGGTACCCGCGACAGCTGCAGGAACTGACACGTCCGGGCACGCAGCGAACGTTCGACGCGACCTCGGTGCCGGGCTTGCACGAGGACAGGCCCGCGCCGACCGAACCCCTGACCACGATCGACCCGAATGTGCTCGATCAGGTCTCGACCATCCGGCTTCCAGAGGACGTGACGGTTGCGTTCCCGAAGCTGGCCGTCACGTATCCGTCGGGTATGGTGCTCGACCGGAGTCAGCAGATTGCGCTCCGGATCATCAACGACAGTGCAGTGGAACGTCCGATCTACTTCTCGTCGAGCAGCGGCCTCATGGCACAGCTGGGTCTCGACCGGTGGGGCGTCCGGCATGGACTCACCACCAAGCTCGAGTTGCGTAACCTCGAGACCGACGAGCACGAAGGGATGATCCAGGGATCGCCCGAGTACGGGGGTGTCTGGTTCGACCTCGAGAAATCCCTCAAGCTGTACGAAGAGATCTACGAGTATCGAGGCCTCCGTGACCGTGACATCTGGGCAGACCGTTCCACGACGATGATGCCGTTTCAGTTTTACGTGATGGCTCTTCAGCTGTCGGACGTTGCCGCACTGGATGGACGAAGTCCCGAGTTCGTTCAACGCCTGCAGGATGACGCGGAGGCGTTCCAAATCGTTGCGGCTGGCGGGCCACGTGGTGCGCCGAAGGTCCAGACGCCGTGAGTACTCCCGCACTCGATCGAGACGAGTTGTACCGGTACGCGCGACATATTGCGCTACCGGACGTCGGGCTCGAAGGCCAGCGACGACTCAAGGCCGGGCGTGTGCTTTGTGTCGGGGCAGGAGGGCTCGGATCGCCGCTTGCCCTGTATCTGGCCGCGGCCGGCGTCGGAACGATTGGACTCGTGGACGACGACGTCGTCGACGAGAGCAACCTGCAGCGCCAATTGCTATACGGGACCGATGATGTGGGGCGCAGCAAGCTGGATTCGGCGGTCGATCGACTGACCGACGTAAACCCGCATGTGGAGATCGAACCCCACCGTGTGCGTCTCGCCTCGTCGAACGCGCTTGGAATCCTCGACGGGTACGACGTCGTTGTCGATGGGACCGATAATTTCCCAACGCGATACCTGGTCAATGACGCGTGCGTCATGCTGGGTATCCCAAATGTCTATGGTTCCGTCTTCCGGTGGGAAGGGCAGGTTTCCGTGTTCGCGACGCACGGCGGACCTTGCTACCGGTGTCTCTTTCGTGAGCCGCCGCCGCCGGGGCTCGTACCAGATTGTGCAGAGGGGGGTGTCCTGGGCGCGCTCCCGGGCATTATTGGCACGATGCAGGCGATGGAGACCATCAAGCTTCTGCTGGGAGCGGGCGAAAGTCTGGCCGGTCGCTTGATGATCTTCGACGCCCTGACCATGTCGTGGCGGGAGGTAGCGCTGCGACGGAATCCCTCCTGTCCGGTGTGCTGTGACGAGCCGACCCAGACTGAATTGATCGACTACGAGGTCTTCTGTGGGGTGAAGTCGTCATCGGACGAGTCCCTCGGAGCGACTTCGGTGGCTGTCGCCGGTGACGACGTCGAGGAGGTGGCACCCAACACGGTGGAGGTTCTGATTGGCGAAGAGGACCCTCCCTTTCTGCTCGACGTTCGAGAACCCTGGGAGTGGGCGGTGAGCAATCTCGGGGACTTCGGTGCGAGGCTGATCCCGCTGGGGGAACTCAGTGACAGACTCGCCGAGATTCCTGAAGGCCGGTCCGTGGTCGTGTACTGTCGGTCCGGTCAGCGTTCACGTACAGCAGCGCGACGCCTGCTCCAAACGGGGCGGGAGGACGTACGCAGCATGCGCGGGGGGCTTCAGGGTTGGGCGGAGCAGGTCGACACCTCGATGCGGGTCGTCTGACGACGGATCGAATTCCTTGACCCGAAGTGTCGCACGGTGTGAGTTGGCACAGCGACACTCCCTTTCCAGGAAGCTCTTCGAAACCGCATGTCGTACAGGAGGGGGACATGGCGCACGCGCGGGTGGGGTACCGCCTCGGTTCTGGCCGAGAGCTGTCGGTGTCCTACCGCTACTCGACGGCTGGCCTCACGAACTCCGCGACCGACGTAACCGGCTATGACTACTCCGCGCTGACCGCAGGCGTCAGCTGGGCAATTTGAACACGATGGGATCCCTCCGGCTATCGACCGGTATCAAACGATTCCAAACCCCGACATCGAGGATCCCGATGCGACGGTCGCTCCTGATCGCCAGTCTGTTCGTTCTGCTCCCCGCTGCTGCGGAAGCCCAGCCACGGCTCATGATCGGAGGCGGGTTCACGGCTCCGCAGGGTGAGGTCGGAGAAGTCGCTGACCCCGGGTGGCATCTGGGTGTGGGACTCAATCTGGGGATCCCCACTCTGCCGGTCGCTCTCCGGGCTGACGGCCGCGTTCACAAGATGGCGGCCAACGATTCGGCGTTGCGCGACAACGAGTACCTGACAGGAGCGATCTCGCTTGTCTTTCAGCTGCCCGGCGTCGGACTTGAGCCGTACGTGCTAGGAGGAATGGGCACGTATCGTTACTCGGGCGGTCTGCGGTCCGACCCCGACAAGGACGAGTTCAGCGATACCGGCTACCATGGAGGTTTCGGGATGGCGACAGGTCAGCTGGGCTTCGGTCTGTTCGCCGAAGTCCGGTACGTCTACATCCCCACGGATGCCGGCTCAAGTAGCATGATCCCGCTGACTCTGGGCTTCCGACTCTAGCGGACCCTCACACGTACCACGTTCACGCCACCGAGTCCGGCTCCGACCCACAACCGGTTCGATGAGTATTCCACGTGGTTGGTCGACTGTAGATCGTCGAATTGGAGCCCCCCCGAAGCGTGATTGAAGGGTTGTCCTCGAAGTCGTCATCCGCAGCAGCTGCGCAGGCGAAGGAGTCATCGACAGCCACGGCGCTGACATCGGCGTTCGTGAACTGGGCGCTCGATCTCAGGGGACGACGCCTCGCCCCTGAGGGTGAGTGTGATGTCCTGAGGGATCAGCGCGGGCCCCACCGAGGCCGCTGCTCATCCGGACGGCGTGGCCACCATCGGAGTGGTCGGCGGATCGATGAAGATCTCTTCATCCACCTATTCGACCCGTCTCTCAAGCGCGATCTCCTCGTTCGTGATGGTGATACGATCGTCGGCTCCATAACCGGGAACGAAGACCTGGTCGTAGTAGGCTACCGAAGCGATGAGCGCGACCAGTGAGGTGGCACGCACAATGTGCCGACGGAGTCAGGGGTTCACGCACGTACCGTCGGCCATGATGCCCCGAATCCGCATGGTCTGCTCTTCTCGGTTCTGACACGGGAATCAAGACGATCCTCGGACCGACCGAATGCAGGCACGCGCAGTACGCCTGTGGTACAGAACTCTGTCGCGGGCCCACGAAGGGTCGCGGGCCCGCTGAGCGATCGTGCGAATCAGTAGGCGGCGAGATCCACGATGGCGTTCACGACGTCGGGTGTCTGCGGAAGGATGACGTTCTCCACCTGAGGCGCGTAGGCAACCCAGGTGTCCATCGACGCCACACGCTTTACCGGTCCGTCGAGATACTCGAAGAGTTCATCGGCGATGCGCGCCGAGATCTCCGACCCGATGCCCCACGACATCGAGTCCTCGTGTACGATGACGACTTTGTTGGTCTTCTTCACGGAGTCCGCGATCCGTTCCATGTCGAATGGCTGGACCGTGCGTAGATCGAGGACTTCCGCTTCGATTCCATGCTGTTCGGACGCGATCTTGGCGGCATCCATACTCCGCTTCACCAGTGCCCCGCACGTGACGACCGTCACATCTGTCCCCTCGCGGACGACCTTGGCCTTCCCGAACGGGATCATGTAGTTCGGGCCGGGATCACGACCTTTGTTGTACACCTGACGGTAAAGGTGCTTGTGCTCGAGGAAGAGTACCGGGTCCTCACAGCGTATCGCCGTTCGAAGCAGTCCGGCTGCGTCCTCGGCCGTGGATGGCAGGCACACGTGCAGGCCGGGGCAGTGCGCGAAGATCGATTCACCCGTCTGGGAATGGTAGATCGCGCCTCCCTTCAGGTAGCCCCCGTAGGTAACACGGATGACGACCGGGGACGAGAACGCACCGTTCGACCGATACCGCATCGTGGCGAGTTCGTCGCGGATCTGCATCATCGCCGGCCAGATGTAGTCGAAGAACTGGATCTCCGCGACCGGCCGCATACCCCGCACCGCCATTCCGACGGCTCGCCCGACGATGTTGGCTTCAGCCAGAGGCGAGTTGTAGACGCGATCCGCCCCGAACGTCGCCTGCAGTCCGTGCGTCACCTTGAATACGCCGCCCTTGCCCTTCACCTCACCGAGGATGTCCTCCCGCGAGGCGTCCGCCACATCTTCACCGAGCACGACGATTCGCGGATCGCGCTCCATTTCGGTGCGCATGCACGAGTTCAGCAAGTCGACGACGGTCAGGAGCTTGTCGGACTGGTATTGTGGATCGTCCTCGGTATCGAAGTCGGACGATGTCGGGTCTACATCCTCGGAGAACAGGTGCTTCATCGCCGTGGACGGATCCGGCTGCGGTGACGCGAGCGCGGCGTCGGCGGCCGCTGCGACCTCAGCTTCCACCTCGTCTTCCAGCGCATCGAGCTCGACTTCGGTAGCCGCGCCGACGGAGAGGATCAGATCGCGAGCTCGTCGAAGAGGGTCGCGGCTCTCCTGCTCTTCGCGCTCCTGCGGCGTGCGGTAGGCACGCTCGTCATCCGACATCGAATGTGAGTACGGACGCGTGGTATGCGCATGCAGCATCGCCGGCCCTCGGCGCTCGCGCGCATAACGGATGGCCTCGCCGGCCGCCCGATACGTGTCTACGAGGTCGGTGCCGTCGCATTCGACGATATGCAGGTCCGGGAAGCCCGATACGAGCTGGGAGATACTTCCTCCTGCCGTCTGAACCTCGATCGGTACGCTGATCGCGTACCCGTTGTCCTGGACGACGTAGACGACGGGCAGCTTGAGGTTGCACGCCGTGTTCATCGACTCGAAGAACTCGCCTTCGGACGTGGCGCCGTCACCTGTGCATACGATCACGATTTCGTCATCCGCAAAACGCTCGATGTGCTCGCGCAACCCATCGACTCGCGGGACCTTGGTTGCTGCTTCGGCCGATCCGACGGCCTGCAGAAACTGCGTTCCCGTCGGAGATGAGGACGTCGGCGTGTTGAAGCGGACATCCCCATAGTGGGCCGGCATCTGACGACCCCCGGAAGCCGGGTCCGCTTCAGCGCCAACCGCCTGCAGCAAGTGGTCGAGGGCGGTCTGCCCGAGCCCGAGCATCATCGCCCTGTCACGGTAGTAGGGGTAGAACCAATCCCGCGTACCCTCGCAGTGCTCAGCCACTGCGACGCCGACGGCTTCGTGGCCCGCACCGGAGATCTGGAAGAAGATCTTGTTTTGACGCTTCAGGCTGATCTCACGGTCATCTATCCGACGGCTGGTGACCATCGTTCGGTAAAAGCGGAGTAGCTGGTCGTGCGTAAGACCGGCTAGATCCGAGGAGGCGAGGAGTTCGCGTTCTTGGGTCGCCATCGACACCTGCGGTGGAGGGTTATCCAGACAGATACGAAAGATACCGAAACCGGCGTCTCGACGAAGCCGGGCCACTCGGTCACCCGAACCAGTCACCTCCAAACGGGCCCGCGCCCCTGCCGACGGGCAGAAGGTCCGGGTGTGTGACGCGGATCATGGCCGGATTCCGGACCGAACCACTGCATGGCCTCGACCACCTGATCCACCGTGGCCCGGGTCGACCCCGGCGGAGGCTCGAATGGTCGGGGCTTCCCACCATGCGATTACGTCCTGGTCTCCGAGAAGATGCGGCCCGGCATGGCCCGCAGGGAAGAAGAGAGCCCTTTGACCAGAACGAAAGCGTGGGTTTTGCGCACGTCTGACCGTTATCTTCCCGGTGCTACGCGCGGGGTGGCCGGAACGCCCCGTGAGACGATCGATTCCAAGGAGTTGACGCTGTACTCGAGAATCGCCGCGATGGCGATCCGCCGACCGAGGATGATCCCCTACCTCATCCGCGCGTCCTGGGCCTTTCGAGCCCGGGACTGGTATCGTCGTCCTCCCTTCCTGCCTCTGCCGCCGGCCTCCTACATGCGCTGGCGCCTGGACACGGCGTATGGGGATCCCGCGGCAACCCCTCCAATCGATGAGATGGAGCGCTACGTGGTCTGGACGGCGCGGATGCGAAGGCGGATGAAGGGGGGCTCTTGAGTCGGCTTCTCCTCCTGTTCATTCTCGGCCTCCTGACCTGGTACTACTTCCCCGAGACGAGGGCGATACTGCTCGATGTAACGGAGCCGATCGTAGTCCCGATCGTGCGATGGAGCACTGAAGAGGAGATGAGCCAGGTCGCCAGGAATGTGGTCGAGCATGAGCGGCTGACGGGCCAGATGCCGTCCGGTGCTCTGTGGCTCGGCTGGTTGGAGTACCGCTATCCCGCCCGTGATATGACACTCGATCCGTGGGGTACCGTATATCAGCTGGAGGTTTCTCGGGACTCCGTCTGGATCTTGTCGTTCGGTCCCGATCGAACGCGGAGGACCGATGACGATTTTCGTGTTGCAGCTCCGCGAGGATAGCCGGACATGCTGCTTGCCTCGGGGATGATCCAGTGTCCGCCGCCCAAGGCGCTGCTCTTCAGGACGGCGGGCTTGACGGTTCCATACGCCGGCGTCGTTTGCCTCAGCGACGCGAGGCCGACCTTCTTCGGTGCGGCCCCCTGACCGGGATGATTGCGGCGTGGAGTCAACGTCCATGATCTCCGTCGGGTTGACGGGCAACGTCGCCTCGGGAAAATCGGAGGTTTCCCGCATCTGGTCAGAGGCGGGTGTGCCGGTCATCAGCGCAGACGCACTCGCTCGCATGGCTGTCGAACCCGGCTCGAATGGACTCGATGCCGTCGTAGATGCGTTCGGTCCGGCCGTGCTCGCCCAGGACGGAAGTCTTGATCGGGCCCGCATGCGGGCCCGGGTGTTTGAGAGCGACGATGCTCGGGCGAAGCTCGAATCCATCATCCACCCGATCGTCTCGCGCCTGCGGGACGAGTGGCTCCGCGAACGCATGGACGAGGGGGCGGAGTTGGTCGTCTCGGAGATCCCTTTGCTCTACGAAACCGGGCGTGAGGCCGACTTCGATATCGTCGTGTTCGTGGATGCGCCCGACCCGGTAAGGCTAGAGCGCATGGCTAAGCATCGTGGACTCTCGGAGCACGAGGGCCGGCGCATCATGGCCGCGCAAATGTCAGCGGACGAGAAGCGTCGACGGGCCGATGTCATCATCCGAAACGACGGGACACTGGACGAGCTTCGTACCGAGGCGATGGCTGCCCTGGATGGCTTGCGGGCACGAGAACCCGTGGCCACGATGCGCATCGACATGCATCTGCATACGGTCGGCTCATGGGATTGCCTCTCCGACCCGGAGCGCGTGCTCGAGACCGCGCTCGCTCGTGGATTCCATCGGATCGCCATCACGGATCACAATCGGGTGCACGTTGGACTTCGCATGGCCGAGCGATATCCGGATCAGGTGATTCCGGGGGAGGAGGTGAAGACGGCCGAGGGAATCGACGTGATCGGCCTGTATTTGAGCGAGGAGATTCCCAAGGGCACCCCGGCGGAAGAGACGATAGAGCGGATCCGCGAGCAGGGTGGTGTCCCGTATCTCCCTCATCCGTACGCGGGAGGTAAGGGCGGGGGCGGCAGGTATGCTGAGCAGCTCGGACAATTGTGTGATGTGATCGAGGTGTTCAACGCCCGCCTGCATGATCCGGCGATGAACCAGCGAGCCGAGAATCTCGCTCGGAGATACGGGAAGCTCGTCGGGGCTGGTTCCGACGCCCATACGATCGGCGAGCTCGGTAACGCTTGGGTGGAGCTGCCGGCTCATGCCAACGATCCTCACGCACTTCGAGCTGCGCTTCGGACGGCGGTGACTGCAGGCCGGGAGGCGTCCCACCTGGTGCACCTGGGCTCGACCTGGGCCAAAGTCCGCAAGAAGTTGCCCGGCGCGCCTGGTGGCGGCTGGGTCGGCTGACGCGGTACATTTAGCCGCCGCTCGTGGGCGGTTGAGATTCACTTCTGGGTCAGGATCATTCCTTGAGCTACCGGACGCCATCGCACCGAGCGGCGGCTGTCAATCAGGTGCGAAATGCCCTTCTCGCGTCGCGGAAGGCGGTCCTCACGACCCACCTGAACGCGGACGGAGATGGGGCGGGTTCCGAGGCTGCTCTCGCTGCGTGGCTGAGGGCCAATGGAACGGAGGCGTGGATCGTCAACCCGACGACGTTCCCCGACACGTTCCGCTTCCTGATCGAAGAGCAGGATTGGGTGGTGTCCGCCGGGTCTGCTCGGGCTCGTGATATCTGTGATTCTGCGGACCTCGCGATTGTCCTGGACACCGGCGAGTTCCCTCGCATCGGGCGCATTCAGGACATGATCCGACACCTCCCGACGGTGGTGATTGACCATCACCCGATCGGAGATCATGCCATCGGGGGCACTTCGCTCCGTGACGTCACAGCCTGCGCGACCGGTGAGCTGATCCACGACATCATCCACGAAGCCAACGGTCCCTGGACGAGTCACATTGATGAAGGGATCTACATCGCGATCCTGACCGATACCGGGGGCTTCCGTTTCGACAACGCCAGCGCCGGATGCCATCGCGTGGTTTCGGAGGTCATCGACCGAGGTGTCGACCCGGAGGCGATGTACGAGCGTGTTTTCGGCTCGGCCCGGATCCGCCGCTACCACCTCCTGAGGTATGCTCTGGAAAGTCTGGAGTTCGATCCAGTGCATGGTATCTCGTGGATGATCATTCCACGGGATCGATACGAGGAGGTCGAGGCGAGTTCGGATGATCTCGAGGGATTCGTGGACATTCCGCGGTCCATCACCGGGACGGAGGTGGGCCTTCTGTTCCGGATGACGGCCTCGGGTGACGTCAAGATTTCGTTCCGATCAAACGGAACGGTCGACGTCAACGCGCTGGCTCGGGTGTTCAAGGGCGGCGGGCACGTTAAGGCGTCGGGCGCAGTCACACCGGGGCCGATGGAAGAGGCAGTGGCGCGTGTGCTCGATGCGGCCCGAGAAGCTGTAGGTCGGACGAGGGCGACCTCATGACGACCCCGCTGACGCGCAAGCAGGATGACCCCGGTGTTCCCGAGGCGCTCCCACGCACGCTGATCCGGGTTCGCGACCGACTCGGCGTAGAAACGATCGACCGGCTGTGGATCTTCCCACCCGTGCGTCGTGGCCGTCGTGAACAGGGTCTGGTTGCCGTCAGTACGTTCCAGCAGGGGGAGGAGCGCCGCAGCATGATTACGGTTGCGTACAACGCTGAGCACACCGGGAAAGGCATCACGGTCGAGCCGACCTTTACGATGGAGGGGGCCGCTCCAGCGGAGACATTTCCCTCCGTGATGGAGGGTGTCGTGCGCCGTTCCGGCGAAGGTTCCGGGGAGCCGCGCGAGGTGTCGGTCGACGGGGTCGCGGCCAAGTTCGAGGAACTCATGGAAGAGTATGACGACGTCTTCATCGAGGCGGCGGGCTCATGAGCGGCGAAACGATCAGCACGGTGCGGACCGACGAAGGGGCCCCTCCATTCCTTCGGCTGTTCGGACGCTACCTGCGTGACCAGGGGCTTCCGGTCACGTCACAGCGTGAGGCGGTCGCCAAGGTCGTTTTTGCTTCTGACGACCACCTTTCCGTCGATGATATCGAAGGCGCGCTTCGTGAGACCGGAGAGCGGATTGGAAAGGCGACGATCTATCGCACGCTGGATCTGCTCGTGCGGAGTCGGCTGGTTGAAGAGCACGACTTCGGGGAGGGCTTCAAGCGTTACGAGCATCGCTTTTCCAACCGTCCCGTGCATGAGCACATGATCTGTGTCGAGTGCGCCACGGTCACCGAGTTCGAGAGCGATGAACTGTTCAAGGTCGAGAATCGGGTGCGAGCCGAGTACGGCTTTATTCCGGTACGCCGCCGCCTCGAGATCTATGGGCTGTGCAGAGCATGCCAGGACGCGGGCGTAGAGCTCACGACGGAAGGACTGATCTGCCCGATCGAGATCATCTGATGCCGAACCGGAGAGATCCGGAGGCATCGGGTCGAGGTCTCACGGACGCAGCTCCCCGCGGTGTCCCCTCCGCGCTTGGCGATCTCCCTTGGGAGTTGCCACACAGTTTCCTCGGGCTCGACCAGCCGATCGATTCGTTCGATCGGGCTGATGCGTTGATGTTGCCTGTACCGTATGAATCCACGACGTCGTTCGGCGGTGGAACGCGGTGGGGGCCGCGTGCCATCATCGAAGCGTCCCGGTACGTGGAACTGCACGACCAGGAGTTCGGTTGTGAGCCCGGCGACCGTATGCACGTGCACACGCTGCCGGCGCTGGAGCTGACCCGGGCTGGACCCACATCTGCGATGACGGAGCTCAAGGAGGCATACGCCCGTATCGTCGAGGCGGCTGGCGAACGCTTTCTCGTCATGCTCGGCGGTGAGCACTCCGTCTCGTCACCTGCAATTCTGGCACAGGCTGAGCGACTGTCGCTTGAATCGGGCTCTCGGCTCTCGGTGCTTCAGATGGACGCCCACGCCGACCTGAGGGCCGAATTCGAGGGGACGCCGCACTCCCACGCATCAGCGATGGCTCGGGTGCTCGATCAGGCAGATGTCATTGCCGTCGGGGTGCGCGGGGTAAGCCAGGAGGAGGTCGACGTATCGGACTCGACCGACGGCTCCACGCTGATCTGGGCCGACGACATGTGGAAACATGATGCGTGGATGGATCGCGCGCTCGACGCACTGGGTCCCGACGTTTACCTCACGTTCGACGTCGACTACTTCGATCCGTCCCTTGTGCCGTCGACCGGAACGCCCGAGCCGGGCGGGGGCGATTGGTATCGCACCCTTCGCTTCCTGAAACGGGTGTTCCGGGAACGAAACGTCGTAGCCGCAGACATCGTCGAGCTGGCGCCGACCCCCGGCTTGCCTGCGCCCGACTTTACCGTGGCCAAGCTGGCCTACAAGCTGATTTCCTATCGCTTTCAGGATCGGCTGGGATGAGGGCATGATGGGAGAATCGCCTGGCGATAACGAGGGGGGGGTGCCTGAACGTTCCGTCGTCTTTCGCGGCGCAGCCGACGAGGAGCCCTCCCGTCGCTTCCCATGGCTGGATCTCGCCAGAGCCACCGGTGGCGAAACGATATGTGGTAACGAGCTCATTCTGCAGTTCGACGGCCCCGTCACCTTCGGCATGTGGCTCGAATCGATCGCCAACGCCGAAAAGTTCGTGTATTTCGAGAACTACCTCGTTCGAGACGACTCGATCGGTCGGGAAGTGCGTTCGGCGCTCATCCGAAAAGCTCGTGAGGGTGTGCCGGTCTACGTCATCCACGACTGGCTCGGCTGCTGGGCAACGCCCCGAAGGTTCTGGAAGCCGCTTCGAGAGGCCGGCGCCAAGGTCGTGGCGTTCAACCCACCGGCCGTGGCGTTAGGGAATCCGTTCGGTGCGCTTCAGCGGGATCATCGAAAGCTCATCGTCGTCGATGGCGAGGTTGCACATCTCGGCGGTCTGTGCGTGGGCAACGAGTGGGCTGGTACGAAGACCGAGGCTCCATGGCGAGATACGGGGGTGGAGGTCCGGGGACCGGCGGCCCTGTCGGCCGCCCGAGCGTTCGAAGCCATGTGGAATCGTGTCGCCGAACCGATCTTCCATGCCGCTACCCTGCCAGAGCGCGTCGAGGCGGGCGGTACTCCGGTCTGGCTGATCGAAGGCGAACCGGGCCGAGCGCGTGTCTATCGTACGCTGCATCTCGCTGCGAGCCGGGCTCGGCGGTCGATCTGGATCACGGATGCATACTTCGTGGCGCCGACGTCGTTGTCCGAGGCGCTCTCCGCCGCAGCTCAGCAGGGCGTCGACGTGCGGATCCTCGTCCCGGCTCACAACAACTGGCCGATCGTGGGTTCGATGTCCCGCGGAGGCTACCGCGGCCTACTCGAGGCGGGCGTCCGCCTCTTCGAGTGGCAGGGCCCCATGATCCACGCCAAGACATCCGTGGTGGATGGCGTCTGGTGCCGCGTGGGGTCGAGCAACCTGAATTCCGCAAGCCTGCTTGCGAACTGGGAACTCGACGTGGGTGTTCTCGATGCGGACCTGGGTGCGCAGCTGCAAGGACTCTTTCTCGCGGATCTGGCCAGCTCGGTCGAGATCGTGCTGCCGGGTGGGCCCATGATCGGGGGTCGACCCGTATCGACGGCCCTGGGAATGTCTGCGGAGTCACTCGATCCGAATGAACCATTGGCTACTCGGCTGGAGCGGCGGATTCGGGAGATGGGCGTGGCACCCGGTCGGTTTTCACTGGCGTCGGTTGTGCGGGCAGGTGAGGTTCTGGGGGACGCGCTCGCAGGGAATCGGACGTTGGGCCGAGAAGATCGAACGGTGCTCGGCGCGCTGTCGGTCACGGTCCTTGCGATGGGCGGACTGGCCATGCTGATTCCGACGGCCGTCGGTTTTCTGGTTGCCGCGATCGCCTTGTGGTTTGGAATCACGACCGGGATCCGGGCGTGGGTGCAGGCGATGCGTGCTCGCTCGGACGAGCGGCAGGCGGAGGAGAGACGAATCGAATCTGAAGAGAGGGAAGTGTGAACGAAGTTGAAGTCGGGGTCTTCATCGCCTTCACCGCGGGTGTCTTCTCCTTCCTTTCGCCATGCGTGCTTCCGCTGGTCCCCAGCTATCTGACGTTCGTTACCGGAATGAGTCTGGAAGACCTGCAGGAGGGCGTCGACCGCAAGACGACGTTCACGCACTCGCTTCTCTTCGTGATCGGCTTCAGTTCGATCTTCATCCTGCTCGGTGCCTCGGCCTCGTTCCTCGGGCAGTTCTTGCGTGCGTACGAAATCTGGATTGCCCGCATCGGAGGCGTGATCATCGTGCTCTTGGGGATGCACCTCGCCGGTGTCTTCAAGATCACTCCGCTTCTGCGCGAAAAGCGTCTACACCTGAACGACAAACCTGCGGGCTATCTCGGCACCCTCGGCGTCGGCGTGGCGTTCGGCGCGGGTTGGACGCCGTGCATCGGGCCGGCGCTGGGCGCGATCCTGACGTACGGGATGACGCAGGATACGATGTGGGCCGGAGTCGGCCTGCTCACCGTGTACTCGCTAGGCCTTGCCGTGCCGTTCCTGTTGGCGTCACTCGCACTCGATTGGTTCTTGCAGACGTTCCAGAGGTTTCGGACCTGGATCCCGATTGTCGAGAAAGCGTCCGGTGTGCTGCTGATCATTCTCGGAATTCTGCTCTTGACCGGTCAGTTCACGATGTTGGCCGCGTGGCTGAACCGGTATACACCGACCTGGATTCTAGAGCGGATCTGATCAAGGGTCAGTCCCCGGCAGCCACACTCTCCTCGAGAAGCTGACGCCGCACCAGGCGAGCATACGTACCGTCGGCGTCCACGAGGTCGGCGTGCCTGCCGGCCTCGACGATCCGTCCCTCATCGAGCACAAGAATCGTATCGGCGTGCATGACGGCGCTGGCTCGGTGGCTGATGATGAACGCCGCCCGCTGCCCTGTCTCCACGCGCAAGTCTTCCAGGATCGCGGTCTCCGTGTGCGTGTCGACAGCACTCAGGGCGTCGTCGAGGATCAGGATCAGTGGGTCACGCGTGAGCGCGCGGGCGAGGGTCGCGCGTTGCTTCTGACCGCCCGAGAGGTTGATGCCACGCTCACCAAGCATGGTTTCGTACCCATTGGGAAAGCCGAGGATCTGATCGTGAAGCTGGGCTACCTCTGTCGATGCGCGGATCGTCTGTTCGGGGCTTCCGAATCCGATGTTGTGCTCGATCGTGTCCGAGAACAGGAACGGGTCCTGGGGCACCATCCCGATTCGTGATCGCAGCTCTGCCGGGTCCACGTCGGTCAGAGGTGTCCCGTCGATCAGGATCTCACCCGACGTGGGGTCGTACAGGCGCGCCAGCAATGCGATGACCGTTGACTTCCCCGCGCCGGTCGGGCCCATGATGGCCACGGTTTGCCCGGCCTCGACCTTGAAGGACAGGTCCACCAGCACCGTTCGTTCCGTCTTCGGGTAGGCGAAGGAGACGTGGCGGAATTCGATCGAACCTTTGGCGTGGTCGAGTGATGCCGGGTGAACAGGTGTCGCCACCGCTGGCTCGGCTTCCAGGATCCGATTGAGGCGGCCCATCGAAGCTGCTCCCCGCTGGTAGAGGTTGACCACCCACCCGAGGGCGATCATCGGCCAGATGAGGAGCGTCAGATAGAACGTGAAGGCGACGAAGTCGCCGATCGAGATGGTGTTGTCCATGACCTCGATCGCTCCCAGACCTGTCACCAGGACCAGCGCGAGCCCGGAGATCAGCATCAGGACCGGCTGAAAAACCCCTGCCGTCATCACCAATCGCATGTTCCGGCGCCGATAGTCCTCATTGTACCCGTCGAACTTCCTGGTCTGCTCGTCCTCCTGTGTGTAGGCGCGCACGAGGCGCACGCCCGTGAGGTTCTCCTGCACGAAGGTCGAAAGTGCTGAGAATTGCTCCTGGATCTCCTCGAACCGACGGTGACTGATCCGGCCGAAGACGAGTACGATCGGGGGCAGGATGATCATCGGCACCAGGGCGTACATGGTCAGCCGTGGGCTGATGTAGAGCATGAACCCGAGTGCGAAGACGAAGCTTGCCGTCGTGTTCACGGTGTACATGATCGCTGGCCCCGCTGCCATCCGGACTGCGAGGGTGTCGTTGGTCGCCCGGCTCATGAGGTCGCCGGTCCTCGTCGTGCCGTAGAACGTCGCGTCCAGGCGCAGCAGGTGCTGAAAGAAATCGTCGCGCAGGTCCGTCTCGATGCGGCGGGAGATGCCATTCAGGTACTGCCGCATCCCGAAGCGGAAGACGCCACCGATGGCAGCGACGGCCACGACCATGAAGGCGTAGAAGGCGATGGTTCCGCGGGTGACACCGGGCTGCTCCATGGCATCGATCCCCAGCTTCATGAACCACGGTCCGGCGATCTGGAACGCGTTGGCGAGCACCACACAGAACACACCGAGGATGACCCCCACCCGGTACGGACGGAAGTAAGGGAGGATCGACTTCAGCTCATGCATTCGGGCCCGTACCCGGGGCCGGGCGATGTGGTCCTGTCTGTTCTCGAGGCGAACTCATTCGCCGGTGCTCCATGATTTCCCCTCGCAGACGATGGAACCTCAGCTCGGCCTCGAAGCGTGCGGACCGTTGCCGACCCGGGAGAGGGAGCGTCCGCCACAGCGCGCCCGCCGCGGCCCGCCAGAGGTGCCGTGGTGCCCCAAAGACGTACCGGAGGGACGGGGGGTTGTGACGCGAGCAGAGCACGACCAGCCCTCGCTCCATCCGGAAGCTTCGCAGGCAGAGAGCCCGTCGGTCGAGTTGCTCTGGTCGAACGATGTGGTGCACGACGGAGTCCGCGACGTAGACCGCCGGTCGTTCCGGGTCGACCAACCCGACCAGGAGCATCGTCTCCGTTCCCATGGCGTATCCGTCGGACCCGTCCGGACCGACGGATTCCTCGAATCGCAGGCCCCGCATGACCTCGGCGCGTACGGCGAAACTCGGCCCGAAGGGGGTGGCAGTGGTAGGCCCACTCTCGTCGGCGGGACCGTAGCGAGCAAAGTTGACCGCTTTCTCTTCGAGGTCGAACAGCCAGTCCGGTGCCCCGGGCGGGGGGGCGACGACGATGCGCCCACCGAATACGGAATGGTCGGGCCATGCCCGTGCCGCCGCCATGCGCTGCAGCCAATCGGCTCGTGGGATGATGTCGTCGTCCGTGAATACGAGGAGATCGCCAGTCGCGACCTGCAAGGCGGCGTTGAGGGCCCGGCTCTTCTACGCGCACTCGACGCAGCGGAAGATCTGCTCGCCACCGATCGAGTATGTCCGGCGTGTGGTCGGAACTCCCGTTGTCAGCGATGACGATCTCCCAATCGTCATCGACGCGCTGCCTCGAGATGTGACCCAGCGTGACGTCCAAAATGTTCGCGCGGTTACGTGTTGCGAGGACGACGCTGATCACCGGGCGGTTACAGGAGGGGGATCCGGGGCAGGCCGTCTGCCTCACTAGTACCCACGGGCAACACCCCCGCGTCTTGGATCGGACCATGCCGTGAGCATCCCGTTTGCGACCAGAATGGCCTGAACATCCCCGGACACGTCACCACGTTCGACGACACGGTGTCCGAGCGCTTCCAGCGCTTCAACCACGTCCAGTGGCAGGCCTGCGGCCTCATAGTAGATCTGGTCGGGAAGGTGCTGGTGGTGCACCCGAGGCGCGTTAACGGCCTGTACCACGTTCATCCCGTAGTCGACGACGTTGGAGATCGTCTGGAAGACGGTCGTGATGATCGTCGAGCCTCCGGGGGTTCCTGTGACCATACGCAGGTTGCCGTTCGGGTCGAGGACGATCGAGGGGGACATCGCCGACAGCATCCGTTTGCCTGGCCCGACCGCGTTGTTCTCGCCCTGCACCAGACCGAACTGATTCGGGGTGCCGGGCTTGGCCGCGAAGTCGTCCATCTCGTTGTTCAGGACGAAGCCAGCCCCGGCCACAGTGACCTTGCTTCCGTACCACGAGTTGATCGTCGTCGTGACGGACACGGCGTTGCCCTCGGCGTCCACGATCGAGAAGTGTGTCGTTTCCTCTCCTTCGCCAGGATCACCCTCCATACCCGGGCCGACGTCGGTAGACGGGGTCGCCGCGGTCTCGGAGATCGTCGCAGCGCGTTCCTGAGCGTACGTCCGCGACGTCATCCGATCGAGCGGCATGTCCACGAAGTCTGGATCGGCCAGGTAGTGGTTCCGATCGGCATACGCCCGTTTCGCGGCCTCAGCGAACAAATGGATCTGCTCTGGACTTTGCCACCCCATCGAGGACAGATCGTATCCTTCCAGAATGTTGGCGATTTCGGCCATCGTCGCTCCACCGGAAGAGGACGGGGGCATCGAGATGACCGTATGATCACGGTAGGTGAAGCTGATCGGGTCACGCCACGCCGCTTCGTACACGGCAAGATCTTCGTGTGTCATGATGCCGCCACCCCGCTGCATTTCGGCCACGATGAGATCTGCAGTCTCCCCCCGGTAGAAGCCGTCCGTGCCCAGGTCGCGGATGCGCCCGAGCGTCGCCGCCAGGTCGGGCTGCCGAAGCGTATCCCCCACGAGGGGAGGTGCTCCGTCACGGGGCAGGAACTGACTCTCCGAGGCGGGATAGGCCGCGAGTGCCTCGACCATCGAAATGCCGAGCGAACCCAGGAAACGTTGTTTGACCTCGAACCCTTCGGCGAGCTCGACGGCGGGTTGCACGAGGTCGGCCCAGGCCAGAGTGCCGAAGCGTTCGTGTGCGGCCCACATGCCGGAGACCGTTCCGGGAACGCCAGCTGCGAGATGCCCGACGACCGACTTGTCGGTAAGGTTGCCGTCGGCATCGAGGTACATGTCACGCGTCGCCGCGAGCGGAGCCTTTTCCCGATAGTCTACAGCCGCCGTCTCTCCCGATGCGGTCCGTACGATCATGAACCCGCCGCCTCCGATATTGCCGGCTTCGGGGTTCACTACGGCGAGAGCGAACTGCACGGCGATGCCTGCGTCGATCGCGTTTCCGCCAGCCATCAGGACATCGAGACCGACCTGCGTCGCGTACTCGTCGGTTGAGACCACCATGCCGTTCTGCGCCGTGACGGGGGGCTCCGAGCCGGAGTAACGCCACTCGGCCGGGAACGCGAGTGCGACCTCGTCGGATGCCGGTGCTGCGCACGCGGCGAGTCCGAGCACAGTGAGCGCGAAGAGATGGGTCATGCGGGCGCAGGCTGCTTCGGGACGGTTACGCATCGGGGAAGGGTTCGAGGAAGTTCGCGTTGCCGCGCGCACGCGAGGCCGCATAGCTTCGGACGTCGATGAAGATCAGGGTGGCCTGACGACCGAACAAGCACGCATGCGCGACCCCCGACTCACGGAACAACGCAACCCCGCCTCCCAGCGTATCGACGAACTCGACGCGCTAGGGGTCGTCGACCTGATCAACGCCGAGGATCGCATGATCGCGGCGGCGGTCGGAGAGGAGCGCGAAGCGATCGCTCGCGCCCTGGAATTCGCGGAACGTGCGTTCCGAGCCGGTGGCCGACTGATCTACGTGGGGGCCGGAACTTCCGGCCGTCTCGGTGTGCTGGATGCCTCCGAGATGCCACCAACCTATGGGACCGATCCCTCGATGGTACGAGGGGTCATCGCGGGCGGGGTCGAGGCCCTGGTCCGAGCGCAGGAAGGTGCGGAGGATCATCCTGAGGACGGGGCTCGGGCGATCGATGCGCTCGAGGTCGACGAGCGTGACTTCGTCCTCGGCATCGCGACATCCGGAACCACGCCGTATGTGCACGGGGCTGTGAACCGAGCGCAGGCTCGGGGGGCGGCCGTCGGTTTCCTGATGTGTACGTATCCCCCTGCTGAGCTGGTCGAACGCCTCGACGTCGTCATTGCACCGCTTGTGGGTCCGGAGGTGATCACCGGATCGACCCGGATGAAAGCGGGCACGGCGACCAAGTTGGTGCTCAACACAATCACGACCGGGGCGATGGTTCGCATGGGGAAGGTGTACGGCAACCTGATGGTGGACCTTCAGGTGACCTGTCAGAAGCTCCAGGATCGCGGTGAGCGGATCCTCGCGAGCATACTCGAAATCGATCGGGACGAGGCAACAGAGTTGCTCGCCGGATCGGATGGCCACGTGAAGACGGCTCTCGTGATGGGTCGTCTCGGGGTGGATGCGGACGAAGCGCGACGCCGGCTCGATGAAGCCGGAGGCCTGATCGCTCGTGTGGTGGGCGATCTCGAATCGTGACGCCTGAACGCCTGCGTTGGGGGCTCGGAGGTCTGACGCTTCTCATCAGTGCCGCGGTGGTCTCTACCGCTTTTACGACGATCCCGCATACGGGTGGGGACAACGCCGGGTACATCTCGCTGGCCCATGGGCTTCTGGTGGACGGCTCGTATCTCGACGTGTTCGATCCGGAACGGATGAAGCATACGAAGTACCCACCAGTCTTCCCCGGACTGCTCGCAATGATGATTGCGCTGGGGGCTCGGGCCTGGGGCACGCTGAAGCTGGCTGCTGCGGTCCCGACAGTTCTGGCGGTTGTCGCGACGTACGTGTGGGCAGAGCGACGCGTCGGTGTGTGGGCGGCGTTCGGCGTTGCCGTGCTTCTGACCCTTTCCTCGGGCATCGTCTACTACAGCCACTGGGTGCTCTCGGACCCACTCTTTCTCGCGCTCACCATCCTGGCGTTGGCCGCTCTGTCTGTGTGGGATGCCGCGCAACAGGAGGAGGTCGACCGTGGACCGGACGAGCTGAGCGGGCGCCGACAAACGGTGTGGCTCGTGGTCGGCGTGAGTGCGGCCGGCCTCGCGTACTTCACACGGTCCGCCGGTCTGCCGCTGGTGCTGGCCCTCCTCGGCTGGCTTGCCTTCAGTCGACGGTGGAGGGCGCTGGCCGGGAGTGCTGCGGCCCTCGGTGTCCCGATGCTCGCCTGGTGGCTGCGTGGCCGCGGAGCGGGTGTCGCACAGTACGGCACCGAGTTCTGGATGGTGAACCCGTACGATCCAGCCGAAGGGACGATCGGTGTGTTCGGGCTGATGCCACGCATACTCGACAATGTCTCGTCCTACGTGTTCGTGCATGGTCCGGCAGGGATCGTGGGTCAGGACGGGCCTGCGCTTTCCACGATCGGGATGGCGCTGACCATCGCTGCACTGGCGGGCTGGGTCCTCTCGATCAGAGAGAGAGTCGGCGTCGCAGAGATCTTCTTTCCTCTCTACGCCGGCTTGATCTTCGTGTGGCCGGAGGTGTGGGGTGGCGACCGATTCGCGTTGCCGTTGTACCCTCTGGTCTTCGTCTACGGTGCGGTCCTCGCCCGTACATTCGGTCGCCACCTTCCCCAGGCGCTGGCCGCGACGGTCGGCACCGTCGCACTTCTTCTTCTTCTCCTTCCGGCCGTCGGTGACTGGCTCGAAGCGAGTCGGCAAAACGGGCTGTGCAACGCCGTCGCGGAAGAGCAGGGGCCGTGGGCATGCTACGGGGATCGGATCAGATATTTCGTGCTCGCCGCCTCGTGGACGTCCGATGGCCTTCCCGACGGTGCTGTGGTTCTGACCCGGAAGCCAAGGCACTTCTATCTGTTGAGCGGAGTCCCCAGTCGAACGTTCCCCTTCGACGGCGATCCGGATGCGCAGCTGGCGCTCGCCGATAAGGTCGGAGCTCGCTACGTGCTCCTCGATCAGTGGGATCGCCAGGCCGGGCGATATGTTGGAGAGGCGGTCACCCGACGACCGGGTGCGTTCTGTTACGTGGGTGGCTTCGGTCCGCCGGCCGATGGGGGCGCCCAGCTGCTCGGTATTCTTTCGCCGGAGCTGCGATCAGCCTCGGGGGCGGAGGCGGACATTCAGGCGTGTCCCGAGGGTTTCGTCACACCGGAGATGACCCGAGCGCTGGACTATTCGTCGTCGCCGACGATCCCTTTGCTCGAGTCACTCGATCCGTAGATGACCGCCAGCGCGATCCCGAACGCGACGTGTTCCAGCCACTCCTGCTCGTGATCCTCGAGTCGATTCAGTACGTCGCCTACCACGGGAAGGCGATTCTGCGGGGCATGACGACCGAGCAGTTCGCCTACACCCCCGAGAGGGTCGGCCAGGTACTCGGCCGACCCGAAGAGTACGCCCTTCGCCACAGGAGGTCCCGGTACGCGTGGCTCGACGACCGCTCCATACACCAACCCTTGGCCGGCACCCGCAATCATCCGATCAGCGGTCTGTCGATCGAGGACCGGCAAGCGGGTATCCCCTTGCAGGAGCGGACGAACGAGGTCGACGATCAGCGCAGCCGCGGCTCCGGAAGCGGCTGCCTTCAGCAGCCGGGTGAAGCCGGGATCCTGACGGCGCCCCCAGCAACCGAGGACACGGTCGACGAGCATGCCCATACCCGCTGCCATGAGGTCGTCCGGGGTCGGGATGGGCGGCTGTGCCCTCCGCTTGGTGGTCCGCTGGTCTTCTCGCTCGGCCAGCCGGTCACGCAGAGACGCCACAGACGTGCTCTTCGCGGGTACACCATGCCGAGCACGCTCGATAGCGTGTCCGATCTGGAACCAGATGTTGTCTTTGGAGGCCATGGCCGATGAGTATGGGACGCGGAGGCAGTAGATTGGCTCTGCTTCGAGAGGTGATCAAGCGCAGCGTGCTGCCGACCGCCCTGGCAGGCGCTCTCCTGAGCATGGCCGGCCCCCGGGTGCTCGCGCAGGCGCCCGACGAGGCATGGCGTACGATCCGCACGGAACACTTCCGGGTCACCTTCCCCGAGCAGCTCGAAGAGCTCGCCCGCCGGGCCGGGCATCGTGCGGAGTGGGCCTGGGATGAACTTTCCGAAGCCTTCATCGAGCCGCCGGATGATGTGATCGACCTTCTTCTGACCGATCACACGGACGTCTCGAACGGCTCCGCCCGGGTCACTCCGGGAAATCGGATCACCATCTACGCGAGACCCCCGGTCGATCGGCTCTCTTTGGGCCACACCGACGAATGGCTCGAATTGGTCATCCTGCACGAACTCGCGCACATCGTGCATCTGGATCACGTGGACAACCCCGTCGGTCGAGCGGCTCGATCGATCTTCGGCCGGGTCAACATGGATTGGCCCTTCTTCCCCTCATTCGGCACGCCACGCTGGATCATCGAAGGACTTGCGACATGGTACGAGTCGCGGCTCACGCAGGCCGGGCGTGTGCACGGCACCTTCCAGGAAATGCAGATCCGCACAGCGATTCTCGAAGGGCGCTTCGAGGGGATCGATCAGGCCTCCGGGCGGTCGCCTGCCTGGCCCGCAGGGAATCGCCCGTACGCATACGGATCGCTCTTCTTCGACTTCCTGCTCGATCGGCACGGTGAAGAGCGGATGGCGGCGTTTGCGAATGCGATTGCCGGCCAGTGGGTCCCGTACCGTCTCGACGCGGCCGGTCGGGACGCCTTCGGAGCCTCACTCACCGACGAGTGGGATGCGTGGCGAGCGACGCTCGAGGCGGATCTCGCGGACCTCGACGAACGTCTCGCCGCAAACGGGCCGGTAACGGAGCCGGAGCGACTTACAGATCGGGCTCGTTGGGGGCTGCATCCACAGATTTCGGCGGATGGTCGATGGCTTGCGCATACGCGGGCTGATGGACGGTCGGATACTCAGGTCCGGCTCGTCGATCTGCAGTCGGGCGAGTCTCGCAAGCTCGGACGGATCAATGGGCTGGGCGTGCTGTCGTGGCTGTCGGACGGTCGACTGCTTCTGAGTCAGTTCGAGTTTGATGATCCGTACCGGCTCTTCTCGGATCTGTGGATTTTCGATCCGGAGGGAGGAGAGACCCGCATCACGAAGGGCGCGCGTCTGACGCAACCGGCTGCCGCGTCGGATGGTGGGGCCTGGGCGATTCAGGAAGGCGACGGGACGAACACGATCGTCCGTGTTGAGTTGTCGGACGGAACCGTAACTCCGCTTCTGCCCCCCAGCCTCGAGGTGCACTGGGCCTTTCCCCGCCCATCTCCGGATGGACGTTGGCTTGTGGCGACCCGGTGGGAGCCTAATGCCAAGCACGATGTCGTGATTCTGGATGCTCGGACCGGCAACGTTGTGGATGTGGTCACGAATGATCGTGCCCTCGATACGACGCCGTCGTGGACGCCGGACGGCGGTGGGATCGTATGGGCTTCCGATCGGAGCGGGATCCTCAATATCCTTTCCGCCGAAGTCGACCCGGCCACAGGTCTGGCGTCGACGCCCCGGGTCGTCACCAATCTCAGGACGGGCGGTGCATATCCGGTTGTCGATCCCGCCGGCGAGTGGGTGTACTTCGCGGGGTACAACGCGCAGGGGTGGGACATCGAGCGTGCCCCGTTCGCGAGGGGTGCGGGTCCGGTGGCTGCTGCTCCGGCCGCCCGGTTCGCTGCTACGGAGGCCTTTCCCGCGCGAGGTATGGCCGACGGCGAGGTCGAGCGGTACTCGCCGGGACCGACGCTCGCTCCATCGTATTGGGAAGTTGCGTGGCGCGAGGCGGTTACTGTGCCCGCAGTTGAGACCCCCGACCTCACATTGGCGTCCCGGCAGCTACTTGGGCCGGGTATCGGGATCCAGTCGTCAGGTGTCGATCTGGTCGGTCGACACGCGTGGTCCGCCGTCGGGCGTGTCACCACGAGTGGTGGCAAGGTCGAAGGAGGTGCGTCGTACTCGTACCTGGGTCTGGGTCGACCCGTGATCTCCGTGTCCGCGAATCAGCGGTACGACAGTGGCGGGCAACTGCTTGGCGGGGACGCACCGGACCAGGATACGCTGCTCGTGCTGGAGCGCACCCGCGATGTCGATGCCTCGCTCACGTTCGCGGCTCCGAAATGGCGATACGGCCTGGCCGTCACCGTGGGTGGTGGCTTCATCTGGGAGAGCCGTGACCTCTGGACGACCGCGCTGCGGGAGAGTTCGAACTACTCGCTCTCGCGTCCGGCCAGCCGGCTCACCACCGCGCGTGTCGCGATCAACTTCAACTCGTCGAGAAGCCACGCTTTCCAGATGGGAACCGCTCGAGGGATGAACCTCTTTCTGGAGGGACGCATCCAGAACGAGCTCCAGCTCCCGGACAGTCTGCAGTCCGTAGTGGGCGCCGATCGATCGCTTGGAGAGGTTGTCGGGCGCGCGCGAGGGGCGATTCCTCTCTGGGGTGGGGGA
>JAPPOV010000017.1:0-15679 GCA_028873595.1 Gemmatimonadota bacterium
GTCCCGGAATCCTCCCCCCGCCCATGCCACCCATCATGCCCTTCATCTGCTTCATGAACGTCTGCATCTCTTTGAACTGCTTCAAAAGACGGTTCACTTCCGAGACTGGACGGCCGCTTCCTTTCGCGATCCGCGCACGCCGTGATCCGTTGAGAATCTTCGGATTCTGACGCTCCTGCGGGGTCATCGAAAGAATGATCGCCTCGACGTGCTTGAACCGTTTCGGATCCATGTTCGTGGCAGGAATCTTCATCTTGTTCGCTCCGGGGATCAGCTTCATGAGTTGATCGAGCGGCCCCATCTTCTGAATCTGGCGCATCGCGAGGAGGAAGTCCTCGAGTGTGAAGCGACCGGACATCATCTGCTTCTGAAGGCGCTCCTGCTCTTCCTCGTCCACCGCCACCTGGGCGCGTTCGACGAGGCCCACCACATCGCCCATCTGAAGGATGCGGCCGGCGAGACGCTGCGGATCCGCAGAATCCAGATCATCGATGCCTTCACCGACACCGAGAAACTTGATCGGTCGACCGGTCACGCCCCGGATCGAGAGAGCCGCACCGCCACGGGCGTCACCGTCCATCTTGGTCATGACCACGCCGGTCAGACCGAGCGCATCCTCGAAGCCCTGTGCAATCGTGACGGCTTCCTGCCCGGTCATCGCATCGGCGACGAGCAGAATCTCGTGAGGCTCGACCGCATCACGGACCCGGGTCAGTTCGTCCATGAGCGCTTCGTCGATCTGCAGTCGACCTGCTGTATCGACGATGAGAACCGAGTGCTTTGATTCGATGGCACGCTCTTTCGCCGACTGAGCCGTGGCCACCGGATCGCCACCGAACTCACCAGCGAAGACCTCGGCTCCGATCTGCTCGCCGAGCGTCTGCAACTGCTCGATCGCGGCCGGACGTTGAAGGTCACACGCGGCCAGCATGGGTGTCTTCCCCGTACGACCGAGACGGCGAGCCAGCTTGGCCGCCGTAGTGGTCTTACCCGCCCCCTGAAGACCCACCATCAAGATCACGGTCGGACCGCTCGCGGACTTCTCGAGCGAGGCCCGCTCTTCCCCAAAGAGGTGTGCGAGCTCGTCGTGAACGATCTTCACGATCTGCTGGCCCGGTGATACCGCCTTCAGGACCTGCTCGCCGAGGGCTCGCTCCTGGACACGCCCCAGGAATTGTCGCGTGACTTTGAAGTTGACGTCGGCTTCGAGCAGGACGCGACGGACCTCGCGGAGGCCCTCCTTGATCATCGGCTCGGTGAGGACTCCCCGCTGCCGGAGCTTCTTGAGCGCTCCGTCGAGTTTTGAGCCGAGTTCGTCGAACATCCCTGTTGGCCTCCCGACCACCCTGTACTGACGTCCGCCGTGAGGCGCGGACTTCTCCGATCGAAAACTAGTGCAGCGACTCCGGAGTGTGGAGGTCGATTCTCGTCACTCTGGCACCAACTTTGCATTGCAAAGCACATTGTGTCAGGGCTTCACGGGCGAAGGGCCGGTGGGCCGTGCACGCGTTGCATTCGAGAGGGTTCGTGGACGATCCAGACGAGTACAGGCCGATGACCGCGCTGACCGAGTTCCTGTTTCCCGCACCGGCACAACGCAACGTCCTGTCGATTCTCGGGTGGTGGGAGAAACGCCGCGTCCCGTACAACCTTGCGGTCGGGGCTGCAGGACTCGCATCGGTCGCGTGGATCGCCGTCGCCGAACTGATCACGCCGGGTGGGCCGGGACTGGTCCTCGTACCCTGGCAACCCATCGTGCTCTTCGGCATTGGGGCGAATGTCTTCTACACACTCGGATCTGTGATCGAGTCGCTCGCGCTCAAGGTCTGGGGCCACGAGTTGTTCCCGATCGGGCCCGGCCTCTACAGAATGGGGCTGACCTTCTCGGTCGGTCTCGCGCTGCTGCCCGGCATGGTCTTCACGCTCTCCATGATCCTCCGGATCACCCTCGCGATCTTCGGCGTGATCTGAACCTACTCGACTGGAATGATCTGACTGCGCTTCGTCCCGACCGAAACGAACTTCACCGGTGCGTCCGTCAGCTCCTCGACGCGATCGAGGTAGGCCCGCGCATTGGTCGGCAGGTCCTCGATCCGTCGCACGTCGCACGTCGACGACTTCCACCCCGGCATCGTCTCGTACACCGGCTCGACCTCAGATAGAGACCACGTGTCGGCCGGGAAGAACGTACGGGTCTTGCCATCCGGCATTCGGTAGGCGGTGGCGATCTTCACCTCGTCGAGTGTATCGAGCACGTCGAGCTTGGTGACGGCGATCCCGGTCAACCCGTTTACCTGCGAGGCGAACCGCGTCAGAACCGAATCGAACCAGCCGCACCGGCGCGGACGACCGGTCGTCGCACCGAACTCACCACCCAGTGCTCGGACATGTTCGTCCATCTCGCTGGACATGGCGCTCGGAAGCGGGCCTTCACCCACACGGGTCGTGTATGCCTTCACGATCCCGATCACGTCCGTGATCCGGGTCGGACCGATGCCGGTGCCGGTGGCTGCTGCTCCAGCGGTCGTGTTCGACGACGTCACGAAGGGATACGTCCCGTGATCGAGGTCGAGTGCTGTGCCCTGGGCGCCCTCGAGAAGCACGTGGCGGCCCGCCCGGAGCGCTCCAGTGATCTCCGGGCCTACATCGGTCGCCAGCCCGAGCAGGCGCTCGCTCAGACCGAGCGTCTCGTCGATCGCTCGATCGAGCTCCTGAGTGCCTGCGCCGAGCGCGTCGAGCCGGGCCACCACGCGCTCCCTTGCGGCGTCGATCCGTTTCGCGAGCCGCTCGGGATTGAGCAGGTCTGCAGTCCGCACACCCCGACGCCCGGCCTTGTCCTCATACGCCGGCCCGATGCCCCGTCCGGTCGTACCGATCTTGGTGTCCGCGGCACGTTCGACGGCTTTGTCTAGAAATCGATGGTATGGCATCAGAAGTTGCGCGCGGTAACTCACCCCGACTCGGCCTTCGATGTCGATCCCGCGGGCCACCAGCTCGTCGTATTCCTCGAAGAACTGCTGCACATCGAGTACGACGCCGTTGCCGAGCAGGCAGCGGCGTCCCTCGTGAAGAACCCCCGACGGGATCTGGTGCAGGACGAACTCGTTGTCACCGACGTGCACGGTGTGACCCGCGTTCGCGCCACCCTGGTAGCGAGCCACGATGTCGACCCGCTCTGCGAGTACGTCGACGATCTTGCCCTTTCCCTCGTCGCCCCACTGGCAGCCGACGATGACGGTGCAGGAGCCCTGATTCGGCATGATTGCCTCTGAAACCGAGAAAAAGAAACGGGCCCGTCCCCGCTGGGGGATGGGCCCGTGACCGATGAATCCTTTGGGAAAAGCTACCCGGCGCTCACTGGAGTGTCAACGCGATCCGGACCTGCTCAGACCGTCGCGGGAGTGAGCAGATCGGCATCCTGCAGGATGCCACGAATCGAGTCCACCTTGTCATCGTCGGCAGGTGGGAGCGGCGGTCTCGGGGCCCCGCCGTGGAAGCCAAGCAGGTCGAGCGCAGCCTTTACACCCGGCACGCCCATTCCACCTACGATCTGTTGATGAACTGGGGCGATGCGGGCCTGCAGGGCAGCCGCGTCCTCATCCCGGTCCTCGGCATGGGCCACTGCGATTCCGGCCGCTTCGGCGGCGGCCATGAGCCCCACCGCGACGATACCGCCGACACACCCGCCCTGCATGGCCGGGTGCATGATGGCACCACTGCCCACGAGAACCTGGAAGTCGTCGGACGTGGCACCGACCAGCTCCACCGCGAGGTCGAGCTGTCCCCGTGAATCCTTGATGCCCACGATGTTCGGGTGTTCGGACAGACGACCGATCAATTCGGTCGAGAATTCGAGCGTACTGAGGCGAAGCGGGACCTGGTAGACGAGTACCGGTACCGGAGACGCGTCGGCCACCGCGGAGAAGTGCGATACGAGCACCTCGTCGGACATGGCACCCTTGAAGTACGCCGGTGGACTCACCAGCACGGCATCAGCGCCGGCCGCAGCAGCCTGCTGCGTGAGCCGGATGGTGTGACGCGTCGACTCGGATCCCGTGCCCGCGATCACGTTCGCGTCCTGCGGCACGACGCTCGCGGCGGCTTCCACCAGGGTCGCTCGCTCCTCCTCGTCGAGGAAGACGGACTCGCCGGTGGACCCCGAGATGAGAATCCCGGATACGGGATTCTCGAACCAACGAGAGAGGTTCGAGCAGAATGCGGGTACGTCCACGTCACCGGTCGTGGCGTCGAACGGGGTCGTGACCGGGAGAAACGCTCCTCGTAGCTCGATCGTGCCGTCAGCCATCGCTGTCATCCTTCCATGAAATTGGTCATTTCGTCGGCGAGGCCCTGCGTCCCCTGAGGGCCGGGACCTGTGGCGGCGCCGAACATGTTCATCTTCAGATCGAAATCCGACGGGTTGTTCGCCGCAGCCTTGGCGACCTCGAACTCGACCTGAGAGCTCTTCACGAGCTCCGTAAGGTGCTGATCGAAGGTCTGCGAACCGTAGTGACTCCGACCTTCCTCGATCAGGTCCGAGATCTCCTCGATCCGCTCCGGATCGCGCACGCAGTCACGGATGGTCGAGGTCATGAGCATGACTTCCATAGCCGCGATCCGTCCGCCCTCTCGCTTTTGCACGAGGCGCTGGGACACGACGGCCTGCAGCGACTCCGAGAGACGCACGCGGATCATCTCCTGCTCGCTGGGCTCGAACACCGCGATGATTCGGGAGAGTGTTTGAACAGCGTTCTTCGTGTGCAGCGTGGAGATCACGAGGTGACCGGTCTCCGCAGCCTTGAGCGCGGTTTCGATCGTCGTCTTGTCACGCATCTCACCGATCAGGATCACGTCCGGATCCTGACGCAGTACGCTGCGCAGCCCCGTCTCGAACGAGTCCGTGTCTGTGCCGATGTCGCGCTGAGTGATCGAGCACTGGTTGTCCCGGTGCAGGAACTCGATCGGGTTCTCGAGCGTGACGATGTGAAGTCGCTTGTTGCGATTCATCCAGTTGATCATCGCCGCCATCGTCGAGCTCTTACCCGAGCCGGTGACGAGGATCATGCCACGCTCGAAGCCCGCGATCCGGTTGATGATCGGCGGAAGACCGAGATCCTCGACCGACGGGATCTCGACCGGAATCGCGCGCATGACAATCATCGGTGATCCGCGCTGCCTCAGGATGTTCACACGGAATCGTCCGACCCCGGGGATGCCCCATGAGCAGTCGTAGTCGTGGATCTTATCGAAGCGATCGCGATCCTCCTGGTGCGGGATCAGCTGCAAGGCGATCCCCTTCACCTGGTCCATCGTGAGCTTCTGCTGCGTCAACGGCTGGAGCACACCATGAACTCGGGCGCGCATGAAGTCACCGGCCTTGATGTCAATATCGCTGGCACCGCGCTCGACAGCCGCTTTGAACAGTTCCTGCATGCGCTCCCCCTCTTCAACCGGTCGGGATCAAGTGAAGATAGACGAGCGGAACGATCAACGCGATCATCTCACGAGGTCGCCCGAACCGGGTCGGCTCACCCGATGGCGCTCCGCCAATCCAGCCCCATCCTGTCGCGAACCTCGGCCATGGTTTCCCGCGCGATGGCTCGCGCGCGGGCCGCACCGTCGTCGAGAATTTCACGCACCCGCTCAGGATTGGCGTGCAACTCGGACGCTCGCTCACGGAACGGGGCGAACGAGTCTGCGATGTTGTCCGAGAGAATCCGCTTGCAGTCCACGCACCCGATGGTTCCTGCACGGCACTGCGTGTCCAGGTCGGCCTGTGTCGCGTCACCGGTGAAGAACTTGTGCAGCGTGAAGACGTTACAGACCTCGGGACGTCCCGGATCATCGCGGCGCACCCGCTGAGGATCAGTCGTCGCGGTACGCACCTTCGCCCATACGTCATCGGGCGCCGCGAGGACCGGAATGGTGTTGTCGAGAGACTTGCTCATCTTGGACTCACCATCGAGCCCCATGATCCGACCAACATCCTCTGCGATGAGTGGCTCCGTCTCCGGGAAGGTCTCTCCATACGCCGCATTGAACTTCCTGGCGACATCCCGCGTCATCTCCAGATGCTGCTTCTGGTCCTCACCGACCGGAACCCCGTCCGCCTTGTACAGAAGGATGTCGGCGGCCTGCAGGATGGGGTAATTGAGGATCCCCGCCGGGATCGAGTCGAAGCGCTGCGACTTATCCTTGAACTGCGTCATACGCTCGAGGTCCCCCACGGGCGTGACCGCATTGAAGAGCCACGCGAGCTCCGTGTGCTCCGACACATCCGATTGGACGAAGATGATCGCCTTCTCGGGGTCCAACCCCACTGCGAGAAAGGAGATCGCCAGATCCAGCACGTTCGCAGGCGTTTCCGCGGGATCCCCCCCAGCCGTGATCGCGTGCTGGTCGACGATGCACCAGATGCAATCGTACTCGTCCTGCATCCCGACCCATCGGCGCAGCGCACCGAGGTAGTTACCGAGATGCGCCTCACCGGACGGCTGCATGCCGCTGAAGATGCGCTTCTTCTTTCCGCTGGAGTCCGGGCTCGTCATCGGAGGGTCCGTGGTCGCGAAGTGGAATCCGTGGGCTAACTTAGCGGCGGCTTGATCGGTGCGGCACCTCGCGTCGACTCGTCGTCACTCCTTCCTGCGCTCCGTCGAACGACGGGCCACCCCAGACCCGGAGATTCGTGGATCCCCTCCTCCGTACCGCACGCGAGGCTGCCGAGGCCGCAGCACGCATCCACCGTCGAGACGCCGGACGTGTCGTGCTCGCGGGCGCGACGATCAAGGCACGCGCCGACTACGTCTCCCAGACCGACGTAGACGCCCAGAACGCCGCGCTCGCCGTGATCCGGGCGAACCACCCGGACCATGCGATTCTGGCCGAGGAGAGTGACGAACCCGTCGAGGATCAGCTCGAACGATGGGACGGCCGCCCGATCTGGATCGTGGACCCACTCGACGGGACGGCCAATTTCCTCCATGAACACCCGCACTACTGCTCGAGCGTAGCCGTAGCCGTGGAGGGTCGGCCCGTGGCCGGGGCTGTCGTATCCGGTTCGACCGGGGAGCGCTGGTGGGCATCCGAAGGCGCCGGCACGTACAAGAGCGGCCGACGGATCAGCGTCTCGACCGAACGCCCGCTGATCGAGGCGATGGTCGGAACCGGCTTCCCGTTCAAGATGCTCGAACTCATGCCCGATTATCTGGGACAGTTCGATCGAGTCCTGCGCTCGGCCTCCGGGATCCGACGGGCGGGGTCTGCGGCACTCGACCTCTGCTACCTCGCTCAGGGTTCACTCGATGCCTTCTGGGAGGAGATCCTCATGCCGTGGGACTTCGCCGCAGGGATGATCCTGGTGCAGGAGGCCGGCGGCGTACTGACCCGCCCCGATGGCTCGGACCTCCAGATCGCACCCGGAAAGGTTCGAGGGGCGAACAGCGGGTCGCTCCTGGACGAACTGCGTACGGTCCTGGGGGACTGAAGACGCTCGAGACAGGTGAATCCCCACGTCGCCAGCTCACCGAACCGGGGGGGGCGGCGTGCCTGATCGACGAAGCGGGCCCGGACCAGAGCCCGGACCCGCTCGAGAACGACGCCGTCGTCGCGTCGGCTACCTGCTAAGGGGGATCCTGCGTCCCTTCGCCTCGGCCACCTTCGGGAGCTTCACCGTCAGGATGCCCTGATCGAAGGTCGCCGTGATGCCGTTCGGATCGACGGTACGCGGAAACGTGAAGGAGCGCTTGAACGAGCCGAAGTAGCGCTCCTGGACATGGTAGTTCCCCTCGTCGTCGCCTTCCTCATGCTCTTGCACCTTCTCGCCAGCGATCGTCAGGACGTCGTTCTCGAACTCGATCGAGAGGTCCTCTTCGTCGAGTCCCGCAAGTTCAGCGGTGAGCAGTAGCTCTTCGTTCGTCTCGGATACACTGACCGCGGGATTCCAACGCGCTCCGTTGGCCAGCCCGAAGACCGGGTCATCGAACATGCGCGACAAGCGGCTCGACATGAAGTCCATATCGGCCCAGGGAGCGAAGGGTGAGCGTGGGGCGGCGTATTTCGTGATGGCCATGACGTACCTCCGAAGAAATGAGATCGGCAGGGTTGTTGTTCGTGACGACCCCAGGGTGCAATCAGCGTGCCACCCAAACCCACACCGGATCTGCCAAAATCTACGGCACCAACGGGTTAGACATCCCTGAACCCTGTCAAAGGGACCGTCCGAGGGGATGGAGTCTGCCGTTTCGGCGGATCAGCCTCGAAGGGCGAGGCGAGCCGCCCCCATCGTCGGATCCACAGCGCGCTCGACGACCTCGAATCCTGCTTGTCCGAGTGCGTTCGATACCCTCGGCGCGAGGGGCCCATCGGCCGCGATCAGTCCACCCCAGAGCACTACGCGCACACCGACATCGGGAGCAACTCGACGCGACACGACGCCTTGCACGAGCCCTGACAAGGCATCGACTGCCTCGCTTACGATCTGCTCGGCAGCAGAGTCTCCCGCAGCAGCTGCGCTGATCACGAGGGGTGCGAGTGCAGCGATGTCACCCTTGGCCGCCTGGTTCACCCACGGGACCAGCTCGTCCGGCTCGCCCACATCGCAGGCACCGGTCAACGCGGCCGTCATCGTCCCCACGGGGGAGCGACCGTCGTGCACGGTCATGACATGTTGCAGACCCCGCAGCCCGATCCAGTACCCACTTCCCTCGTCCCCGAGCAACTGGCCCCAGCCACCGACCTGAATCGGGGGACCGTTGTCCACGGTTCCCCACGCGATCGAACCCGTGCCGGCGATGAGCAGAACGCCATCGTCGTCCGGAAACGCATCCTCATAGGCCGCTCGCACATCCGTACCCACGGTGAGACGGTGCGCGAGCCGACGCCCGCTCAGTACCTCGGTCACGGCTCGGCTCGCCTCGGAGCTCCCTGCCCCCGCCAGACCGGCCCACAAACCGTCGAGGGGCAACCCGATCTCGTCGAGGGACGCATCCCGAGTGATCAACTCCAGCGCCGCTGCCTCCATCGCGTCGCCGATCGCCTGTGTGACTGCATCGGCCGCCGCCTCGGGATGAGCCGCCGTCGCCACGGCTCCGGGAGCCTCGCCACGCGCGATCTCACGACCTTCTCCATCCACGATCAAGGCGCGGGTGCGTGTGCCACCTCCATCAATCCCTGCGAAGAGCCTCAACGTTCAGGCTGGTTCTGAACCAGACCCACCAGGGACCCCATGACGAATGTGACGGACGAGCCGACAAGCACGTACCAAGGCCATGCCATGAGATCTCGCATGAGCGTGACCGTACCAATTCCGACTGCGACACCGATGATCGCCGCCACCTGACCCGGGCGCTTCGTGAAGACACCGAGCGCGAACGCCCCAAGTAGTCCACCATACACGAGCGATGCGATACCGAGGGCGACCTCCACCGCCGACGTGCCCTGTGACAGGGGGATGAAGAGGTTGGCTCCACCGACCAGCAGGCCAGCCCATACCAGGGTGAAGACCTTTCCGGCCCGGAGGATGCGTTGCTCATCGTCCCGCGCGCCCACCATCGGTGCCCAGTAGTCGTAGGCTGTTGCAGACGCAAGGGAGTTGATCGAGGACGACAGGGACGACATCGCAGCCGCGAATACACCTGCGATCAATAGACCGGTCAATCCCGTCGGGAGCTGCTCGACGATGAACGTCGCAAAGATTTCGTCGGTCGAAGCAAACGTCCTGCCCTCGTAAAAGGCCCACAGCCCGAGGCCGACCATGAGGAAGAGCAGGAACTGCAGAATCACGACTACACCGGAGCCGACCAGCGCCTTCTGAGCCGAGCGTTGATCGGTGCACGTCAGAAGACGCTGCACGATGAGCTGATCCGTACCGTGCGACGCAGTCGTGAAAATCGCTCCCCCGAAGACTCCGGCCCAGATCGTGTAAGGGATGGTGACGTCCGTGGAGAAGTCGAGAACGGCCAGCTTCCCTTCCGCACCTGCAGACGACAGAACGCCGGCCCACCCGCCCGGGAGAAGCATCTGAATCGCGACGATGGTCACGGCGGCGCCGAAGAGGTACAGACCCATCTGGACCGCATCGACCCAGACGACGGCCTTGATGCCACCGAAGTATGTGTACACCACGGTAAGGACGCCGATCACCGCGATCGACGCCGGGTACGGCCATCCGGTAATGAGCGCGAGCGGAATCGCGGTCGCAAAGAGACGTACCGAATCCGCGAGAAGCCGCGTCACCATGAAGATCGCGGACGTGAAACGCCGTGCTCCGAGCCCGAAGCGTTGCTCCAGCAACGCGTAGGCGGTGGTCAACGACCCTCCGTAATGCGCCGGCAGAAAGAACACCGAGACGATCACTCGACCCGCCAGATAACCGAGCGTCAGTTGCAGAAAGACGAGGGCGCCGGCATACGAGACACCCGGCACACTCAAGAAGGTCAGCGTGCTCGTTTCGGTCGCGACAACCGAGAGCATGACGGCGACCCACGGCAGTGAGCGGCTGCCGAGGAAGTAATCGGTGCCACCCTCCTGCCCACGTCCCAGCCAGGCGCCCCAGGCGGTCACACCGACCAGATAGACGACAAGGACGACGAGATCGAGGGTCGTGAAGCCGGTCAACATCGCCTCCGGTTTCGCGTCATGACGGTTCTGAGAGGTCGGCCGTGGACATGAGCTGGGGAACGATTTCGTCTCCGTCGACGAACGTTCTGTACGCCTCCATCGCGTAATACGCCGGTAAGCCCAGGCGCCTCAGACGTTCCGCGGTCTCGCGGTTTCGGGATTCGACTCTTTGCCAGAATTCGCGCGGATCGGGTCCGGGGAACGGAGCAACGTCCTTCTGAGACTGGTGACGGAAGATCGCGAGCACTTTGCTGCGGAGTTCGGCCTCCGACATGGGCACGAGAATCGTCGCCTCTGCGACCGACCACTCCTGCCACGCACCCCTGTACAGCCAGAGCTCAGGCGCCGGACCATCATAGATATCGAGGGCCCGTTGCACCGCCTGCAGACACATCCGATGCGTACCATGGGGATCGGAGAGATCTCCGGCAGCGAATACGATCTCAGGACGCAGCTCATCTACCAGGGCAGACACGATCTCGACATCTGCATCGGAGATCGGGTTCTTCTCGACACCACCGGTCCGGTAGAACGGCAGATCCAGGAATCGCGCATGTTCGCGTCCCAGGCCGGTTGCCTCGAGAGCGGCCACGGCCTCGGTCTCCCGGATCAGTCGCTTGAGCTCCTGAACGTCCCGAGTGTCAACGGCGCCAGGCTCCTTCGCTCCAAGTGACGCCTCGACCCTGGCCGCCAGTTCCTCGAAACTCCTCTCACCTTCGAGGTTCAGCACCCCCTCAGCGCTTCGAGCGAACGACAGGTATCGCCGCACTTCATGGTCGAAGACGGCAATGTTCCCGGAGGTTTGGTAGGCTACCGTCACGGCATTTCCGTTCTCGACGAGTTTGCGCAACGCGCCACCCATCGAGATGACGTCGTCATCCGGGTGCGGAGAGAAGACGAGCACACGCCTGCCCTTCGGAAGCTTGCTTCGTCCCCGGATCTTCGAGATGAGATCGTTGAAGACCCGGCCATTGAGCGGGCCGGCCGAGCCGTACCGAGCCACCAGCGAGCCGAGGTGATGCTCACGGTAATCGTTGGTCGCGAGGTGCAGGATAGGCTTCCCGGTCTGATCGCTGAGCCAGAGAACGGCGTTCGTCTCCAGAGCGGGTGTCCACGAGACCTCTCCGACGACCCACGGCGTCGACACACGCGTGAGCGCAGCCGCAGCCGCGGGATCGAGATACACCGTCGCGCCTGGGTGGCCCTGGAGGAAGGTCGCCGCGACATCCTGATGGACCTCGCCCTCGACCGCTCGCTGAATGATGCCGGCCTTATGCTCTCCGATGGCGATGAGCGCGATCTCTCGAGCCTCGAGAATCGTGGCCACGCCCATCGTGATGGCTTCGAGCGGTACACCCTCGTCGCCGAAGAAGTCGCTCGCGGCATCCGCGCGAGTCACGGGGTCGAGATGGAGTAATCGCGTGCGTGATGACCGTGCCGAGCCGGGCTCATTGAACCCGATATGCCCGCTGCGCCCGACCCCGAGAATCTGGAAATCGATCCCGCCCGCCGCCTTGATCGCCTCCTCGTACTCTGCGCAGTGACGCTCCGCATCCAGCCGATCGATCGAGCCCGACGGTACGTGAGTGCTTTCCGGGGTCACGTTTACATGGTCGAACAGGTGCTTTTGCATGAAGTGCCGGTACGATTGCACTCGATCCGGCGCCATCGGGAAGTACTCGTCGAGGTTGAAGGTCACGACGTTCGAGAAATCGAGTCCCTCCTCTCGGTGCATCCGGACGAGTTCCCGGTAGACTCCGAGCGGGGTCGAGCCCGTAGCAAGCCCGAGGACGGCAGAGCGGCCTTCAACACTCCGAGCACGAATGAGCTCGGCGATCCTGCGGGCCACCGCCGCCGAGACGGCATCGTGGTCGTCGAAGACCTGTACCGGAATGCGCTCCCGAACACGGAGCCCGGAGTCAGCGACCGTCACGAGGTCCCACCGCACGATCGGTGATCGAGAGGACCGCCGCGTCCGCCACTGCGCGCCGGAGCGGCACATGCTTCTGATTTTCGCGAGTGGGGTGCACACGATTCGTCAGCAGGATCACCCACAGATCGAGCTCCGGATCCATCCAGATGGACGTGCCCGTATAACCGGTATGCCCAAACGCCTCGTTCGTAATGTAGTCACCCCCCGACGAACGCTCGGACGGCGTATCCCAGCCCAGGGCACGAGAGGATGTCGCGTCAAAGCGGGTCGTGAACTCGGCGAGTACGCCGGACTCGACGATGCGTCGACTCTCGGTCCGGCGCACCGGACACGGCTCCCCGGCTTCCCCGTCCACGGCACAGGCTGGCGCCACCCCGTCGTTAAGCATCATCCGGGCGAACGCCGACAGATCGACCGCGGTGGAGAAGAGGCCTGCGTGCCCGGCGACACCTCCCATCGCGTCGGCGTTCTCGTCGTGCACGGTCCCCCACACCATTTCATTTCGATAGATCGTGTCGATCTCGGTCGCAGCGATTCTAGGACGGAGCGTCGAAGGCGGGTTGTAGCGCGTCTCGAGCATGCCCATCGGATCCCAGAGGCGCTCCTGCAGAAACTCGTCGAGCGTCTGCCCAGACACCTCTTCGATCACCCACGCAAGGGTCATGATGCCGATGTCCGAATATGCGGTCCTCGAGCCGGGATCGTCCTGGAGCGGCTCGTTCGCGGCCGCCTCCTTGTAGGCGTCCATGCCCTCGATCTCGAAGTACCACGTACGGAAGGGAATGAGACCGGTACGGTGCGTCAGCAGCTGCCGCACCGTGACATCACGCTTCCGATCATCCCCTGCGGCCCACCACGGCAGATAGTCGACGACAGGAGCGTCCAAGTCGAGTACGCCGTCACCCACGAGCATCATCGCCGCGGTCGTCGTCCCGACGACCTTCGAGACGGACGCCAGATCGAAGATCGAGGTCGGCGTCACAGGACGGCGCGTTCCATACTGGAGTTCCCCGAACCCCTTCAGCGACACGAGGCGCCCATGGCGACCGATCGCTACCGCCGCACCGGAAAACGCCGAATCGGCGATGCCTGCGACGATGATGGAGTCGACACGTGTCAGCCCTTCAGCCGACATGCCGACCGTGGCCGGCTCGGCGACAGTCTGATTACTCCCACGTGGACCTCCACCTCTCGCAGCGATGATACCCGCTGCGACCACAGGGTCCTCGATTTCCAGAGTGGCGAGCCGGTCAGCCACCTTAGGCCGGTCGAGCCCCTCGCCGACATCATGGAAGGGTGGGAGCGAAATGGGCAGCCGTCCGGTCATCGCCTCTTCGCCGAAGATCGCTGCGACCGCCGCCCTCTGCGACCGATCTCGATCACCCCAGGCGAGCACATAGCTCCCCACATCGGCCACCGCAGTGAGCAGGTACGGGTTCCCAAAGGACACCATCACCGTCGGCTTCGTATCGACGGCGACGTCGATGAGCTCACGCAGAGGTTCAGGAAGCGCGTCCTCCGTCGAGCCGGCCGACGCAGGTACATACGTGGTGACGATGATCCGGTCGGCCTCGGCGACGGCCTCCCGAGCAGCCGTGTAGGCGGTTGAGTCACTTCGCTCGTCCAGCCGTACCTCGTCCAGAACGGCTACCCGGTCCTGGAGCTCGGTCGTAAAGGCGCGATTGGCCCAGAGCCGGGTCGAGCCGGCGTAGCGAATGTGCAGCGTCGGGGCCATCGACAGCCCGTCCATCGGCAGCAGCCGGTCTGTGTCACGGACGAGTGTGATCGACCGGGTAGCAGCCGTATCGGCGAAGGCGTTGTGAGCGCCGATACCGACCACGCGGTCCACGTCTTCGAGAGACACGAAACGATCACGATGCAGGCCGAGTCGAGCCTTGAGATTCAGGATCCGTCGAGCGGATGCCTCGAGCCGTTCGCGACTCATGCGGCCGGTCTCGACCGACTCTTCAATCGCGTCGATGACGTCGGAAACGGCTTTCGGGGACAGAACCACATCCGAGCCGGCCTCGAGCGCACGGATCGATGCCTCGCCGATACCATACATGTCGGTGATCCCACGCATCGTCATCGCATCGGTAAAGACGATGCCGCTGAAGCCCAGGTCGTGACGCAGGATGTCAGTCATGACCTCGGGGGCGAGCGTTGCCGGAGGCGCACCCGGCCCCAGAATCTGCGGCAACTGGAGGTGCGCGGTCATGATCGCGTCCACGCCTTCATCGATGGCGGCTTCGAACGGGGCCAGCTCGAGCTCGTCGAGGCGGGTGCGATCGGCGTCTACGACGGGGATCCCGATGTGAGAGTCGGTCGATGTGTCACCGTGCCCGGGGAAGTGCTTACCGGTGGTGAAGGCTCCCCCGTCCCGAGCCCCGCGGATGAACGCCGCACCCATGCGAGCGACCAGATCAGGATCACCTCCGAACGATCGTGTTGCGATGACAGGGTTGTCCGGGTTCGAGTTGACGTCGAGAACCGGTGAGAAAAGGAAGTGCACGCCGCTGGCGCGAGCTTCCCGAGCCGTGATCCGACCATACTCGTACGCGAAGCGCTCATCACCGATCGCCCCGAACGCCATCGTCGGCGGGAAGTCCGTCCCCCCGCCCTGCGGGAGCATCGAGGGCAGGGCGAACGAGCCGTTGATGCGCATCCCCGGACCACCGTTCTCGAAGTCAGAGGTCACGAGGAGGGGTACGTCCGCGCGAGACTGCAGGTCATTCAGCTTCGCAACGTAGGCGTGCGGCGTCCCGATTGAGGGTGATACGCCTCCCACCCGGTCGTCCTCGACCCAGGCGCGCAACGGCTCGAAATCCGGGCTGGTCGGGGTGACGTAGCCACCCGGGATCCACTCGATGATCAGCTGACCGATCAGCTCACGGAGTGTAAGGCGGTCGAGCGTCGCCTCGACCCAGGCACGGCCCTCCTCGTCGAGAACATCGGCGATGGCGGACGCAGCCGGCATCTCCACACCGGCTCCGCCAACGGGAGCCATCGGCCTGACCGTGCCGGGTGCTGCCGATGAACAGGCCGCCACGAGAAGTGCGGGGCCCAGAGCCCCGACAAAATAAGCGAACCCCGGGGGGCGGGCGGGCGGGGTGGGGACGGAGGCCCGAA
>JAPPOV010000017.1:15689-54831 GCA_028873595.1 Gemmatimonadota bacterium
CGGCCGGCCCCAGCCGCCAGCCCCACCCCGGCTCCGCCACGGGGCGCCCGCGGCCTGCCCGTGCGGGGGGCTGCCTCTTAACAGGCCGCCACGAGATGTGCGGCGCCACGCGCCGCACGACGATCAGCGCCCACCGGCGTTCGCACTACGCTGTTGGATCCGGAGTCCATCACCGATCTCGTAGAAGGGTGGAATCCGTGTCGGGATCCGGCCTTCGATCGATGCGTGACCGAGCATCGCCGCCGCAGCGGCCCGCTGGCTCGCCTCGGATCCACTCCAGGCCAGAAGGTAGGATTGAACGTCAGGGAAGTCCGTGATCAGGTACGGGTTCCCGAACGAAACGACCGTGTGAGGCACGCCGATCTCCTCGAGGTGCCGAACGAACTCGACGAGCTCTTCGGGAAGATTGAAGGAACCCGACACGTTCACTGAGGTGACGTACGTACTCACGACTACGAATGCGTGGTCCCGCGCCCTGCGCCGGAGCTCCTGATAGTCACCCTCATCCGAATCTCCATCGATCTCGGCGGTGCGCAGTCGTGGATACGTCTCGCGAAGGGCTCGATTGAAGTATCGGCCCGCGAGTACGTCCGAGCCCCGACGGTACGAGACCGACATGACCCGAGCCGATCGGGTGCCTGCAAGGGGAAGGAGGTTGCGATCATTCTTGAGCAAGGTGATCGCTTGCTCGGCGATCTGGTCCGCGACTTCGGTGTGTTCCGGAATCCCGACAATTCGTGGGATCATCTCGATTTCGACATACCGATTCTCCTGCAACCCCATGCCCTCCTTCGTGTCGAGTACGCGCAGCACGGAGCGGTCGAGACGCTCTTCCGTGATGCGACCCTCACGTACGGCGGCAACGATCCCTTCGATCGCCCCACCCACGGATGCGGGCATCAGGATCACGTCGGCGCCTGCCTCGAGCGCCCGCACGGCCGCCTCCCCGGATCGGTGTTGCTGCGAAATCGCACTCATGTCCATCGCGTCGGTGAACACGATCCCTTCGAAGCCCATCTCTTCACGGAGCAGATCCGTGAGCACCTCGGGTGAAAGCGTCGACGGCTCACGGACGCCTCCGTTCAGCGACGGAACCGAGATGTGTGCGGTCATGATCGCACCCATACCCGACTCGATCGCCCGCTGGAAGGGGCGTAGCTCGACCGAGTCCATGCGTGCACGGTCGTGCATGATCACGGGCAGACCTACATGTGAATCGACGTTCGTGTCTCCGTGACCGGGGAAATGCTTCCCTGTCGCGATCGCACCGTTCTCCTGCACTCCCCGAATGAACGAGATCCCCATCTCGGCCACCTTTTCGGGATCCTCGCCGAACGAGCGAACGTTGATGATCGGGTTGGCCGGATTGTTGTTCACGTCGAGGACAGGCGCGAAGGGCACGTGTACGCCGAGAGCTCGTGCCTCCACGGCGGTGATCCGGCCCATCTCGTACGCGAGTTCTTCCCGCCCGGTTGCACCCACCGCCATCAGACTGGGAAAGTTCGTCGCACCGCCGAGGTCGATACTGCCCGGCATATGAATCGCACCACGCATGCGGAAGCCGGCTCCCGTCTCCAGGTCGGCCGCGACGAGCAGAGGCAAGTCAGCACGCGCCTGCAGATCGTTGAGCTTCGCCGCCACTTCGAAGGGCGTGCCAACCGACATGATCACGCCCCCGACCTTGCGATCCTCGATAAACGAGACGACGCGCTCGTGGCTCTCGGAGCCCTCCGGAGCGAAGTCCCCGAGTACCCAGGGCATCAGGATCTGTCCGGCCTTTTCTTCGAGGGTCAGGTCATCCAGGGTCCGCTCGGCCCACGACCGTTCCTGAACCGGCTCCTCGAATTCGGCGGCAGCGACACTGTCGAAGACGGTCTCGAGCGTGGGCGCACGATCTTCGGGCTCGATCTCTGGCTCCGGCGAGATCTCCGGCTCCGGCGAGATCTCCGACTCCGGCGCATTCCCCGGGGCATCCGGTCGTACCGTGGACTCCGCAGGAAGCCCCGAGCACCCTGTGAACGCAAGGATGACCACGAGGGCAAACAGAGTCGAGCGCAAGCCAATCGCGTGACGGCGATCATTCGTCGAAATCAGATGTTTACCCCTCGCGATGCCTGCACAGTGAGCCGTTGAGTATCCGCGCTCGTTGACGCAGTCCAATGTGTCGCCGAAGCTTGCGTCATGTCACGAACTACACATTGGCGCCGCACGCGCCACGAGACACGATTCGCGCAAGGTACCGGGAAGCGCACATACCGACAATCGCGGATCTTCGCCCTTTTTATGGCCATTTCGACTGCCGGATGCGGGGTCGCGGACGAGGCTGCAACGGACCAGGCCACGCACGTCATCCGCCCCGGCGTCGAGGTCCTGATCTCCGATAGCCTGCACCTCGTTTCGGGAAAGCGTGTTGGCCTGGTCACGAACCATACGGGCATCGATCGAACCGGAAGAACGGATATCGACATTCTCGCCGATCACCCGGATGTGGACCTGGTCGCGCTCTACTCGCCGGAGCACGGCATCCGGGGTGAGGAGCGAGCCGGTGCAGCCATCGAGAGTGGCGTGGACGAGCAGACTGGCCTTCCAATCCATTCGCTCTACGGTGAGACGCGTAAGCCCACGCCCGCCATGCTCGCCAACGTCGATGTCCTCGTCTTCGACATGCAGGACATCGGCGCACGCTATTACACCTACGTGTCGACGATGGCACTCGCGATGGAAGCGGCCGGCGAGAACGGCATCCCCTTCCTCGTACTCGATCGACCGAACCCGATCCGGGGTGACGTTGTGCAGGGCAACGTTCTGGACCCGGAGTACAGCACGTTCGTCGGGATGTACGAGGTCCCGATGCGCCACGGGATGACACCGGGCGAACTCGCTCGGATGTACGTGGGAGCGTTCGGGATCTCGGCAGACCTGACGGTCGTGCCGGTCGATGGATGGACGCGGGAGATGACATTCGACGACACAGGCCTGCCCTGGGTAGCTCCGTCGCCGAACATGCCCGACCTGACAAGCGCACTCGCCTATCCGGGCACGTGCCTCTTCGAGGGCACGCCAATCTCCGTTGGGCGTGGCACGGACCGTGCATTCCAATGGATCGGTGCGCCGTGGCTCGACGGCTCGGCGTTGGCAGAGGCATTGAACAGCTACGGCATCGATGGCGTGCGCTTCGAAGCCGTGACGTTCACGCCGACAGACGCGGGGGACCGGAAGTTCGAGGGGGTTACGGTGGAGGGAGTGCGACTCGTCGCAGAGCGAACCGACTACGACGCCTCACGCGCCGCGGTCGCCATGCTGATCGAGACATACCGCGCGTCCGGTGACAACTGGGAGTGGTATCAGGCGCACTTCGACCGGCTGGCTGGCACGGACGCGTTACGCCATGGCCTCGTCGCCGGTGTCCCGTTCGCTGAGCTGGTCGCCACCTGGGATGCCGACGTGAGTCAATTCGAGTCTGCCCGCGCTCCATACCTCATCTACTGACCCCGATCGACCTGCCGCCGATGACAAAGCTCAGCACCGCCTCGACGGTTCGTCGCTTCATTCCGCTCACGGCACTCGTCGCTCTGGCGTGCGGAGGTGCAGCGGTATACGGCCCGGTCACACCCGCCCCGACATCGCCCGAAGAGCTTTCCACCGTACATGATGACGTCCGGGTAGCCGGCCTCGAAGACCGTCGCTTCGATCACGATACGTACTGGCGCGCAGTCGATCCGTACCTGGGTGGGGAGGTCTCCTCACGGGTCGCCGGAGAGAGCGCCGAAGGGCGAGAGATTCGCCACCTCACCTTCGGCCGTGGCCCCACTGCGGTACTGCTCTGGTCTCAGATGCATGGAAACGAGAGCACTGCATCGATGTCCCTCGCCGACATCATCCGCTTCTTCGACGCTCAGCCGGATCACCCGTTGGCTCGAAGAATCGCTGAGGGGGCGACGATCCACATGATTCCCATGCTGAACCCGGACGGGGCCGAGCGCTTCCAGCGCCGCAACGCCCAGGGGATCGACGTGAATCGGGACGCGAGGCGCCTGCAAACGCCCGAAGGTCAGCTGCTCAAGGCTGTGCGAGACCAGCTTGATCCGGAGTTCGGCTTCAATCTCCACGATCAGAGTGCCGCGGTTCGCGTGGGCGACAGCGACCGCGGCGTTGCAATCGCTCTGCTGGCTCCCGCCTTCAACGCGGCGCGAGACGTCGATGACAAGCGCCGCCGGGCCATGCAGGTCGCCACCTTGCTCATCGAGGCGGTCGAGCCGCTCGTCGGCAACCACATCGCCAAGTACGACGACACCTTCAACCCGCGCGCCTTCGGAGACCTCATGGGGGCGTGGGGCGCGAGCACGATTCTGATCGAGTCGGGGGCGTGGGAGGACGACCCGCAAAAGCAGCATCTCCGAAAGACGAACTTCGTCGGGATCCTGAGCGCGCTGGACGCGATCGCGACAGGCCGTTATGAGCAATACGATCCCAATGTCTACGAGTCGCTCGAATACAACGGACGGCGAGTGACCGACCTGCTCATTGTCGGTGGCAGGATCGCCGTGCCCGGAATCGCACCCCTCGAAGCGGATGTGCTCGTGAACTACGATCTGCCGCTGTTGCGGCAGGACGCCGTAATTGCCGACATCGGCGACATGGGCACCTCCGAGGCACAGGACACGCTCGACGTGAGCGGCCTCTTCCTGATTCCGACCCGTGACGCGCTGGATGAAGACGGGGGTCTCAATACAGGCGCACCGGCCCATTTCATCGTAGCAGAAGACCGCGAAGGCCGCCGCGTGCGCTTTCTTTTCGAAGGACGCATGCCCGACGGCCGACACGAGGAGTAGGGCTCCTCGACACGTCCTGGATCCAGGTTGCTGGATCTACCGACCGCGGTCGCCCGGCGGAAAACGGAATACGGTGCCGATCTCTGGTCGCCACCACTCGCCATCGAAGACGCGGGTGAGCCGCTGCTCGAAATGCCCCAGGTCCGTAAGCATGACGGCCTTCGTCGGCGCATCGAGCGGCACGAAAAAGTTCTCCCAATGTCCCAGAAGGATTCGGCGTGGCCTGAGGTTTTCGATGAACGCTTCCGGATGCCAGTCGACCTGGTCGAAGGTAGCGGGCACCAGAATCGCGACATCGACAGGGCGCGCTTCGATCAGCTCGTCCGGCGCGAAGCCCCAGGGCTCCGCGACGACCGCATCCTGGTAGTAGATCCGGTGCTCGATATGCCCTTCCCCGTCCAGGAAGTCGATCAAGAAGGCGATCGTCTCCCCGTCCAACCACCCCGCGGCATGGGCGGGAGGCTCGGTTCGGGGGACATCGGCGCTGCCCTGATAAAGGGTGAGCCCGTCAAAGTGCGGTGCGTGTTTGGAACGCAACGGCATCACGCGAACCCGAGGGCCGTACGTGAACCAACGCCCAGGCTCCTCGACCGTACCCTCGAAACCGTTCGTCACATCCATGCGGTGCGCGAGCCCTGCCCAGGTGCCGAAAAGGTTCGAGGTCGTGCGGTTCCCCAGAATACGTGCGCTGGTGGCGTGACGATGCGCCACCCTCGGCACGTCCATCGCGTGGTCATAGTGACCGTGTCCGATCAGAATCACCCGGGCGTTCGAGACATCGTGCTCCTTCATCCGATCATCGATCAGTGCCGTATCGGCCTCGATCCTCAGGAGGCCCGTACGCAGAAACGACGGGTTGGTGAAGAACGGGCCTGCGACGACCTGTTCACCACCAGCGGTCATGATCCAACCACCGCTTCCGAGATAGATCAGCTTGAGGGCGGGGCCGCCTTCACTCAGATCGACCGTACCCTCGACTCCAGGGCCGAGCTGGGGAGCACAGGCACCCGTCAGACCCAGCACCAGGAGCAGAGTCGCTGCACGAGCTCCGACGCCCGGTGTCGGCATGGAAACGGACCTAATGGGTATCGACGAGGCGCTGTAGTTCCGCAGTGTTCGCGGGTCGCTGCAACGCCAGCATCAAGAGAATGCGTGCCTTGTGGGGTGGCAGGTCGCCGGCGTACACCAGACCGGCTTCGTTACCGCGCACACTCCCCATCACCCGTCCCTCAGGGACGCGTGACCCGAGCAACACCGGTACGCCACCGCTCGCGATCTCGGTATACGCCTCACGAACAGCGGGGCTCGCGCGGCCACCGCCAAAGGCCTGGACCACGATCGCCCGAGCTCCGTTCTGCCGCGCTGCCCGAAGGAGTCGGGCATCGTTCCCGGCGAAATCGGCCACAACCGGAACGTCCGGTAGTTCCGTGGTTTCCGGCATCAGGTGCAGCTGAGACAACGCCGTATGCAGCGTCCCCGGCGCTCGTCGAAAGACAATCCGATCCGCGTCGACGATTCCGAGCGCTCCCCACTCTCGAGACACGAATGTGTCGACCCGGTTGTTGTCCATCTTCCGTACGTCTCGCGCCGAATGGATCTCATCGTTGAGCACGACGAGTACGCCTCGACCATGCGCCTCCTCCGTCACCGCGACCCGGACGCCGGACAGGAGATTCGCCGGACCGTCCGCGGACACCGCGCTCGAATTACGCATCGAGCCGACCATGACGACCGGCCGCGATGTTTCAACGGTCAAGTGAAGGAAATACGCGGTCTCCTCCATCGTATCGGTGCCGTGCGTGACGATGATGCCGGCCAAGTCGGCGTCCGCATCGAACACCTCGTTGATCCGACGCGAGAGGCGAACCCAGTGGTCCGGTGTGATGGCCGATGACCCCACACGACTGAATTCTTCCACCTCGATTCGTGCGACGTCCGTCAGCTGAGGGATGGCCGCGACGATCTGGGCGCCTGTCAGCTGCCCTCCGGTCGTCTGCCCCGCGATCGTCCCTCCCGTGGCAATCACGAGTACGCGAGGGAGCTCCTGAGCGGAAAGCGGCGCCGTAGCCGGGCCGCCCGCGAGAAGCGCGGAGACGGCGACCAGCGTGGAGACGAGTCTCAGGAGGCGCCCATCCGCACCGCGGCCTTCGCCTGCTCCACGCGTGCGAGAAAGAGGTCCGAGAGCTGGCGGGTGATTTCACCGGCACAGCCTTCCCCAACCACTCGGCCATCGACCTCCCGGATCGGGCGTACCTCACCGGTCGTCCCGGTGAAGAAGAGCTCATCCGCCAGAGCCAGCTCCTCGATCTGGATCGGTCGCTCCTCTACTGTCATGCCGGCTGCACGAGCCTCCTCGAGGACGATCGCCCGAGTGATCCCCGGCAAGATGTGACCGGTAGTCGGGTGCGTGACGACCGTACTGCCGAACACCCCCCAGAAATTCTGGTGTGCGCCTTCGATCGCCACCCCGTCCCGTACGAGGATTGCATCGTCCGCACCGGCGTCCTTCGCTGCCTGGAAGGCGAGGGCATTAGGGAGCAGGCAGACGGTCTTGATGTCGACCCGGCTCCAGCGACGATCCGGGACCGTCCTCGCCGTGAACCCCCGATTCCACGCGTCGTCCGAGGGCCGGCTCCACTCTTTCGTGTACGCGTAGACCGTCGGCGTAACCTGCCCTTCCGGGAAGTAATGCGTCCGGGGCGCTGCACCGCGGGTGATCTGCATGTAGACCATCGATCGCTCAGCGGACTCGAGCCCGTTGCGCGCGATCAGTTCGCGGTGCATCGCCTCCAACCCCGACGTGTCGAAGTCGATCCGCAGCCAGCAGAGGCCGCGCATGAGACGCTGGGCGTGTCCCTCGAGCCCAAAAGGAACACCCTCGTAGAAGGGCGTCACCTCATACAGTCCGTCGCCTAGAAGAAAGCCACGGTCGTCCGGGGAAATCGTCGCCTCGGCCTTCGGCATGTACTCGCCGTTCAGGAAGACGGTGCTCATCGAATCTCAGCTCGGATCAGGGTGGTCACGCGATGTTTTGAACCGCTGCCGGCGCCCGTGGGGCGACCGACCCCAAAAAGATGCGTGCCCGCTCCACAAACGAAAGGGGAGCATGCCAGAGGACGCTCGGCGTGACGGTGCGGCGCCGAGAGGGAACAACCGAAGCGTCGAGCAGCACGCGACCTTCGTGCCGCTCGACGCTCACGCTCGAATCATCCTTCCGCCGACTTTTCCAGCTTGTCGAACTCGGACAGGAGTTCGGCTTCGGGAATCGCGTCGGTCTCGGCCTCGGACATCTCCTCCGCCTCGACCTCGTGTGCCTCGGCTTCGGCGACACCGTCTACCTGCGCCTCGTCGTCTCCTGCCTCGAGCTGCTTCGGAGCTTCTGAGGCCGGCGCAGCGATCAGACCCATATCGGCCTTGAGCGCGAGAAGCTGATCCTCGACGTCTGCTCCACCCGGACCGGCTTCGAGCCTGAGAAACTCCGACTCGAGGGTATCGCCACCGAGCTCAGCGTTGACCTCGGCCTGCGCCACGCTGCGACGCTCCTCCTCTTCGATCTTGTCGGCCATCCGATTGAAGGCCTCGAACGCGGAGGTGTCGGAGAGACCGGACATCGTCTCGTGAATCCGGCGCTGCGCCTGCGCACGCTTCTGCTTCGCGATGAGGAGATTCCGCTTCCGTTTCGCCTCCTCGATCTTGTCGTTCAGCTGACGGAGCGAGCCCTTGAGCTTTTCCGTCTCCGCAGCCTGGGCTTCCCAGGTCTGCTGCAGGACCGCCGCACGCTCGGCGTGCTCCTGCTGACGGAGGAGCGCCTGCTTCGCGAGGTCGTCGCGGCCTTCCTTGACGGCCAGCATCGCTCGTTTCTGCCAATCGCGCTGCTGCTTGACCTCATGCTCGAGCTGAGCCTTCAGCTTACGCTCGTCTGCGATGGCCGCTGCGACTTCGCGCTTCGCCTTCGCGAGCTGGTCTCGCATGTCCAGAATGATCTGGTTCAGCATCTTCTCAGGGTTTTCGGCCCGAGAGATCAGATCATTGATGTTCGACTTGATGACCGTCGACAGCTTGTTGAAGATGCCCATTCTCTAGCTCTCCACCCGGTGACCTGCGAACGACTGGATCTGTTCCATGTGTGAGGCGGCAGCGAGAGTGATCGACTCCATCGACGCCTGAAGCTCGTGGAAGTCGAGTGTCTCGAGTTCCAGCGTATCGCTCAGAATGAGGTCGCCGTCTTCGATGCCGTAGGCACCGTGTACGACCTCGGTTGCATTCAACTCGAGGAGCGTGCGGTACAGGTCGATGGACTCCTCGGCCGGCATGTCCATGACCTTCATCCGGATGAGCAGGAGCGCGTCCGCGTGGTGTACGACCACCGGAGCGCCTCCACCCTCGCCCCGCGTGAGAAACATCCCTTCGTCGACCTCTTCGTACTCGAGGTCCATCCGAATGAGGAAGCTCTCGAGATCCTCTCGGCTTACCATGACGGTCTCCGTATCTGTAAGGCTGCGTCGCAGCGGAATCCCAACACGTCCAATCCCTACGGTACCGGGAGAACGCCAGTTTCCGAGCGGGCTCAAAAGGTAAACCTGCGTGCCCGCCGAGCAACGTCCGCGCCCGCCAGCCTCCCGTTACACCATGGTGTCGAAGCCCGGGCACGAGGTGCACCGCCCCACGGATCACGATCCTCCGTGACCTGGCATCCTTCACCTACCGTAACAGAGGAGCCAGATGCTGCCCTGTATACGATACGGAATCGGCCGCAACGGTTTCCGGCGTCCCTTCGACCACGATACGTCCACCACCGGCACCTCCTTCAGGCCCGAGATCGATCACCCAGTCCGCGGTCTTCACGACCTGAAGGTTGTGCTCGATCACAACCACGGTGTTTCCGCGATCCACAAGGCGGTGCAGGACGTCCAGAAGGACGCGAACATCCTCGAAATGCAGACCGGTCGTGGGCTCGTCCAGGATATACAGCGTGTTGCCCGTCGACCGCTTCGACAGCTCGGTGGCGAGTTTCACCCGTTGGGCCTCGCCACCGGACAAAGTGGTGGCCGACTGCCCCAGGTGGATGTACCCGAGCCCGACGTCGTTCAGAGTCTCCAGCTTCTGCTTGATGCGCGGCACGGCATCGAAGAACTCCAGTGCGTCCTCGACGGTCATGTCCAGAACGTCAGCGATGTTCTTGCCCTTGTAGTAGACGTCGAGCGTCTCGCGGTTGTACCGCCGTCCCCTGCAGACGTCGCACGGAACGTAGACATCGGGCAGGAAGTGCATCTCGATCTTCACGAGGCCGTCGCCCTGGCAAGCCTCACACCGCCCGCCCTTCACGTTGAAGGAGAAACGTCCCGGCCCGTACCCTCTCATCTGAGACTCGGGCAGATTCGCGAAGAGATCACGGATCGGGGTGAAGAGTCCCGTATACGTCGCCGGATTCGATCGTGGAGTCCGCCCGATCGGTGACTGGTCGACGTCGATGACCTTGTCGATGTGCTCCAACCCATCGATCGCGTCGTGTGCCTCCGCCACCAGCTTGCTGCGGTAGAAGTGCCGGGATAGCGCGTGATACAGTGTGCTGTTCACCAGAGTGGATTTACCCGAGCCGCTCACGCCGGTGACGCAGAGGAAGGTCCCGAGCGGGAACCGCACGTCCACCTTCTGCAGGTTGTGCCCTCTCGCACCGCGGACCGTGACGGAGCGATCGGGATCGATCGGCCTACGTGTCCGGGGCAACGGGATCTCCCGATCGCCGCGCAGATACGCGCCGGTCAGCGAAGCTTCGGCTTCGAGTACATCGTCGATTCCTCCTGCCGCGACAACCTCACCTCCGTGGCGCCCCGCTCCTGGACCGAGATCGACGATGTAGTCGGCGAGCCGGATCGTGTCCTCGTCGTGCTCGACGACGACGACCGTGTTGCCCAGATCTCGAAGTCGTTCGAGGGTTGCGAGAAGACGGGCATTGTCGCGCTGGTGCAGACCGATCGACGGTTCATCCAAAATGTACAGCACGCCGACGAGGCGACTCCCGATCTGCGTCGCCAGCCGGATTCGCTGCGCCTCTCCACCCGAGAGCGTACCCGCGGAACGACCGAGCGTCAGGTAGTCGAGACCAACGTCCCGGAGAAACCGAAGGCGCTCTCCGACCTCCTTCAGGATCGGCCCGGCGATGTCGGCCGAGAGCGGAGTCATGTCCCGAGGGATCTCCGCGCTGCCCGTGCCATTCTTCTCACCCTCGACCGGAATTGACATGAAGAAATCGGTCGCCTCGGCGATCGAAAAATCCACAATGTCACCGAGCGACCGTCCGGCGATGGTCACTGCCCTCGAGGCATCCTTGAGCCGGCTCCCGTCACACGCGGTGCACGGAAGAGTCGACATGTACTCGTCCAGCTGGTTCCGGACGTTCTCGGACTGCGTCTCGCGATAACGTCGCTCGACGCTCGCGAGCACGCCCTCCCAGTGATCCTCGTAATAGCCGTCCAGGCTGCCGGACCCTGCCTTGTACGGGAACCGGATCTTCATCCCGCCCGATCCATGGATGATCGCGTGGCGAACGTCTTCCTCCAGTTCACCCCATGGCGTGTTCGGGTCGAACTCGTACGCCTCCGCCAGGCCGGCGATGACCGACCGGCGCAGGTGCCCCGATGGATCACCCCAGGGAAGGATCACCCCCTCGAGGATCGTCACGCTGGGATCGGCGGTGAGGAGGAGTGGGTTCACCTCCTTCCGCGTTCCAAGCCCCCCACAGTCGTCACACGCACCGTAGGGTGAGTTGAAGGAGAACTGCCGCGGCTCGAGTTCGGCCAGATTGGTTCCACAGTTGTCGCAGGCGTAGTGCTCGCTGAAGACGTGCTGCTTCGGATCGGCCTTCGTCTTCCCCTTGCCATGTTCGAGCACCTCGATCACACCGTCGCCTGCGCGCAACGCTGTCTCGACCGAGTCGGCGATCCGATCCCTGTCCACGGACTTGATGACGAGGCGGTCAACGACGACGGCAATGTCGTGGTTCTCGTATCGGTTCAACGAGGGCGGCTCGACGAGATCGTACGTCTCTCCATCCACGCGCGCCCGCACAAAACCCTCCTTGCGTGCCTTTTCGAAGAGGTCCCGGAACTCACCCTTCCGACCTCGAACCAGCGGGGCCAGGATCTCGACCCGGACGCCCTCACCGATCGCCAGGAGACGCTGCACGATTTGCGTTGCAGACTGCCGGATGACCGGCTCACCGCACGTCGGACAGTGCGGGGTTCCCACACGAGCCCAGAGCAACCGGAGATAGTCGTAGATCTCCGTCACCGTCCCGACCGTCGACCTCGGATTCCGGCTGACGGTCTTCTGCTCGATCGAGATCGCGGGCGACAGCCCCTCGATCGCATCAACATCCGGCTTCTCCATGAGGCCGAGGAACTGCCGTGCATAGGCGGACAGCGACTCCACATACCGCCGCTGACCTTCGGCATAGATGGTGTCAAAGGCGAGCGAAGACTTGCCGGATCCGGAGAGCCCCGTGATGACGACGAGCTTCTCGCGTGGGAGCGCGACGTGCACGTCCTTCAGATTGTGCTCCCGCGCTCCACGGACGACGAGCGTCTCCTGCGCGGAGGCACTGTTCGCGCTGCCGCCGTTCGACGATGGGCGTATCGAGGCTTGAGTGGAGCGGGATTCAGGCACGGCCCGGAGATCTCCGGAAAAAAGACAGACCCAGGAATTTAGTCGGATCGACACCGGGCAACAAAACGCACACACCACGCCGCTATCGGGCAACGGAACGGATTGCCCACCATCCGGGTCGCAGGGGTACCAAGGCACCCGTTCCGAGGATCCGACGTGGCCCAGACCTCACTCGCCGTCACCTTCATTTTTTGTGCGTTCCTCACGCTGTTCGTCCTCAAGTGGCTCGGACGCGAAGACGAGTAGACGGCGAGCGCACGACACCTCGGGTACGATGGGCCAGAGGCCAAACGCCTTCGCGCCTCCCCCTCTTTACCAGCTCTCGGAGTCGCTTACAGCTGGACCTCCTCGAGGGCCTGGATGCGGGCCTCCGTGGGTGGGTGCGTCCGGAAAAGACCCGCGAGGGCCGCTCCCCGGCCACTGCTGAACGGGTTGATGATCGCCATGTGCGCGCCGGCGGGGTTCACCTGCATCGGCACCCGCTGAGCAGCCGCTTCGATCCGCCGAAGCGCACTCTGAAGACCCTGTTTGTCCCCCATGATCCGAACTGCCGTTGCATCTGCCTGAAACTCGTTCTGGCGACTGACCGCCATTTGAACGATCACCGCAACGATCGGTGCGACGAGGGCCATCCCCAACATCGCGAGTGGATTCTCGTCACCATCGCGACCCGAACCGAGGATGATCCCCCAGCGCAGGATGCTCCCGACCAGAGCGATTGCACCGGCCATTCCAGCCGCGATCGTACCGACCAGCATGTGGCGGTGCTTGATGTGTGCCAGTTCGTGCGCGATCACGCCAGCGAGTTCCCGCTCGTTGAGGGCGTCCATGAGTCCAAGCGTGACGCACACGACCGCATTTTCGGGATTGCGGCCGGTCGCGAACGCGTTCGGCTGCCGCTCCGGAGCGATCGCGACTTTCGGCATCGGCAGGTCAGCTCGCTGGCGCAGTTGATCCACCATCCGGTACAGCTCGGGGGCATCCTCAGGCCCGATCACTTGAGCACGGTACATCTTCAGGACGGCCCGATCGCTGAACCAGAAGGTCCAGAAGTTCATGACCATCGAGATGCCGAAGAAGACGGCTGCCATGGACGAGCCGCCGATATAATCCCCGGCAATCACGAAGAGGATTGTCATCATGGTCATCAAGCCGAAGACCTTGGCCATCTGCATATCAGTTTTGCTCCGTTGGATTCCGTTTCGGGCTGTAGCCCCATTCCCTGAAGAAGAAGACACCCCAGATTCGGTCGTTCTCCAGAAGTCCAGAGGATGACCCGAGCGCAACACTCCCGCTTCTGAGGAAGCGATCCTCCAGGAAGCCCTCGACGTTATAGTCGTCGGTGAGCGCCCACTCTACCCGCAAACCCGCTACGGTGTTCTGATCCTGCGCTCCGGCATCCCAGAGACGCAACACCGCGACGGCGAAGACATCGTCGCCGATGTAGCGACCCAACTCCAGTTGAGTGTCCGCCACATAACCCCCGCCCAGAGACTGCCCAGCCCCGCTTTGCTGCACAGAGATGTAGTCCAGGAAGTCTCTCGTAACGGCCGACCCGAACTGGTTCGTGAGCACACCCCCGACGAACGTCACCGTCCCCTGCACGGCGGACGACACTACACCTCCGCTGCGAAGCTGACCCACGTCGCTACTCCGTCCGCCGAGCGCACCACTTGGCTGACCAAAGACCAGATAGGAGACCAGATCCTCCTCAGCGAGACCAGCCTCCCCCGTCGTCAATGTGACGACCGGCTGAACCAGGGTTCCCTCGACCAACGCATTCACTTCGAGTGGGGGTTCGTTTTGCCTTCGGATTCGACTGGACGCCTGGATGTTCAGATCAGGGTTGAGGCCGGGCCTGCCGAGGAAGAGAACGCTTCCCCCCACCAACTCGAACGTGCGGCCGAGCACCCGGTGCGATCCGCGAACCGCCTGCAATTCGCCGATCAGGACGAAGTCCGCCTTTGTCCGATCGTACCGGACCAGCAGGTCACCGGACATTTCGACGTCCGAGTCGATCGACCGTAGCCATGACCCCCGAGGCACAGACAGGTCGACGTCCACTCGGAGGTTGTCGAAGAACGGGTTTCGAAGTCCGGCGAAGAGAGGCTGCGAGATCAACGCCGTGGTATCGACCGCCAACCCACTCTCGAACAGGAACGGGTCGTTGAGATTGACGACCCCGGCAGCGCGCTGGAGTTCGTCGACGTTGATCGCACCCTCGTCGACCGTGAGCGCTCCCTCGGCCAGCGGAAGGGAATAACGTCCGCCCAAGTCGAAGCTACCGCTGATCGAGCCCGTGACATCCGGCCTGGATACGGCCAGAAAGCGCTCGAACGCGAAGTTCAGATCGAGTACCGGATCGGAAAACGGTTGAAGCAGGACCGTTCCTGTGACATCGGATCGCCCGCTGCCCGTCGCAGAAAGCTCGACCTCTGCACTCCGGTCGCCGCGCAAGGTCACCTCTCCGTTCACGCCCGTATGCCGCACTCCGATCGCCTCGATCGACCACGCAGCGTCGGACAGCGTGAGTCGACCCTCCGGCGCGGGATCTCCGGGTGTGCCACCGAGGGAAACGTCCCCTGAAACCGTACCTACGACACCCTCGAGTGCAGTCACGTAACTGAGTCCGATCGCAGCATCGAGTGAGTCTGCGACCAGATCGACATTCATGGGCGCATCGAGGATCCGCTGCTCGACCTCTCCCAACGTCAGATCGACTGGCACGGTCCCGGTCGCCCGAAGCGCCGCCCGGTCGCCGTCGAGCCCGTCAACGTCGAAGCGAAGCTCACGGTTGCGGTACGTCATATCTCCGTCGACACGCGTCAACTCCATGGAGCCCTGCCGTGCACCGTTGATGCGGAACCGACTCTGAATGACGGGCGCCTCCCAACTACCACCAACGGAGAGGTCCAGATCGATGTGTCCGCCTGCGTCGAGACGTTCGAGCTGGGCAACGTGAAGAACCTGCTCCGCGTTCAGCCCCGACACTTCGAGTTGAAAATCACTCCCGCCAAAGCGAGCTAGCGTCCCGTCGGCCACCAGCCTCATGGGATCGTCATTCGTTCGCGCGATCTCGACGCTGTCGATCCTGACGACGCGCTGGTCCCATTCGAGATGCGCGGGCTTCACGAGCGCCCATCTCTCCTCGTCGATCTGGATATCGAAGACGCCCATATCGACGGTTCCCCCCGTCGAATCGACGACGAAGGACCCCTCAGCCTGATATCGCTCGCCGGGTCGCCGCACGATTTCCAGCCGCCCTTCCCCATCCAGCTGGAATATGTCGGCCTCGAATCCACCCTGCTGAAACTGTCGACCTGCAATATCGATCCCGTACGCGGACGCGCCGACCTGCCACACTCCATCCAGGGCGGGAAGGCCTGTGGCCGTCATGGCGACACGCGCGGAGTCGATCCCGTTTTGCTTCCACGCAGCGTCCTCGAGTCGAAGAACGACCCCGACATCGATGTCGCCGATGTGACCGCTGATGCTCGCGGCACCGACCATCGTGCCATCGAGCTGCACGTCCGCCAGGCGCGGGAGAGTGTCGGGCTCGACGCCCTGAATCCGCAGGAACTCACGGTCCAGAGGGGTCAGCGCTTCCTGCACCACGATCGAGTCGGCAACCCCCATCAACCAGGGTCGCAGACCTCCCAGGCGATCGGCGTTGAAGTCGAGCGAGGCACTACCGAAGCGATCCTCCACGAGGCCCAGACGACCCCGCGCGACCATCTCCACTCCTCCTACCGTCGCCGAGAGTGAGTCGGCGATGAGGACTCCGTTCCTGACTCGCAGGCCGGTCGACAGCGTGTCGACCCGTGTCGTCCCGAAGCGAGATGCATGCGCTGACCCGATCAGGTCGAGCATCATCGAGTCGGGCGTTACACCGAAGCCAACGACGCCGAGAGATCCACTCCACGTCGTGCGGGCAGGAAGGCGTGACGCCAACGCGAAGAGCGGTAGTTCGTCAGCTTCGAGCTCCATCCGGTACGCTGCCGTCGGATCACCCAGGTCGACGCGCCCACGTCCCTGTAGACGACCGTCTGCGACGGAGAGATCCGCAACGACCGTCACGTCGTCCAGCGCACCATCCAGGGAAACCGAGCCCCGTGCCTCGCCCGTGAGCTGCAGGTCGGGAGCCATACGATCGAGAAGGCCGACAGCGAGCGGACGGAATTCGACGTTCGTATCCGTGATCCAGCTTCCGGGCTCCACACCATGCCAGAACATCCCGTCTACACGCGTCACCGTGCGCAGGGCGCTGGCGGAGAGGTGCTCCATGTCCGCAACAACGGACAGGCCTTCCTCCGCACGTCCGTGCACGCGGACTTCTCCCGTTCCGGAACCGGCCCAGGGGAAGTCTGGCCAGAGTGCGGAGAGGACGTCGTAGTTCATCGGCCCCAGAGACGCGACGAAGTCGGTCGCACCAGGATTGTCTCCCCGATGGAGGGTGCCATCGAACTCAGCGGTTGTCAGGGTCCCGCCCAAGCCTGTGGGTACCAGGGTCACCCGACCTGTGGCAGTCAGATCGGTCAGCGTACCGTCGAACCGGGTCTCACCGCTGAGCCATCCATCGAGTGGAATGTCCTGCTCGATCCAGGGCTCGAGTCGCTCGAGTGGCACCGGATTGGCCGTCACGTCCATCGCGGTCAGCGAGATCTCGTCCGTGAAGCTGATGTCACCGTCGAACAGGAGACTGCTCGCCTCCAGCTCTACCTCGACCTGCCGAAGCGTCAGATGCACCCCGTCTTCGAGTCGAATCCCAGTGGTGCCACGGAGACGTCCGTCCGGAACGCGCGGATCGACCCAGCGGATATCGGAGAGCTGCACCCAACCCGTCGACTGGAGGTCTGCGACGACGCGCCACGGCTCATCTTCGGCTTCCGGGCCTACCGTCAGATTCCCCTGGAGCAGGCCGCCAGGCAGCCGAAATTGTCCGTCCTCGAGGACGATGCCGAGGTCGCCGAACGACACACTCCCGAACGCTTCATTGATCACGAGCGGTTCTTCGAGCACCCCGATTTCGGAGGAGAATGAAGCCAGCTGTGCAGAGAATTGTGTCTCTTCGGAGAGAGACAACACCGCATCCTCGACATCGACATCGAGCGCCTCGAACGCCAGTTCGCGCAGAAGCTCACCCTCGGGACCTTCAGCGATCCGAGGGCCCGACCGCTCACTGGTCGGTGTGAGGATGCGCACTCTGCCTTCCCGGATACCGACACGCCCGAGTGACATCGCCCCATTCGGCGCGGATGTCTCCGAAGCGGGTGGCCCGCCTCCCTCAGCCAGAAGCCGGGTGATGTTCATCGCCTGATCGCTCGTGTATCGAGAGATCTCGAGGTCGAGGCCCCAGAAGATCGTAGAGCGGATCGGGCGGCCGCCCGTAATGGCTGCTGGGATCGAATATCGAATCACGACCGAATCGGCCGACAGGAATGGTCGCCCGTCAGCCGCGTCGAGCTGGACACCCGTGAGCGTCGCACCAGCGAGTAGCGTGCCGCTCCGGACCCCCTGCACGGTCAGCTGTCCCGACAGGCTCGACTGAACCCGACCGAGTGCCGTGCGGAGTGCCAGGTCCTGCCCCTGTCCGGTCTGCGCGACGAGCCCGATTCCGACGATGAGGAGGACAACGGCCGCCACCAAGCCCTGCCGGATCCGCCGACGCAAGACGACCAGTCGACGTCGGACCTGCCATGAGCGACGCACCTCGGCAACCGTGTCGCCTTCGGCGAACGGTCCGACGGGCGGAAGCTCCGGACCATCCAGGGCCACGCTGTCGTTCTCGTCCCCCTCTTCCTCGCCCGGACGCTCCAGTTTCTCGGTCATCAGAAGGCCTGCCCAATGGACACGTGCAGCTGAAAGCCACGGTCGTTGGCTCCGAAGAGTACCTTCGGCATCAGCTGCACGAGGTCACGCATTTCCGTACGCACCCAATTAATGGCCGCGCCATCTACGACGATTCGATCGCTCGGGTCGTCTGGCTCCTCGCAACGGTTGGATGAGACGTCAGCTTCGGAACAGAACGCTCTGATCGCCTCGGTCACGACGGGAAGGTTCTCCGCCCCCCTGAATCGATACGCGAGATCGAGGCGAATCGGTCCGACCGGGCTGGCGAATCGGACCCCCACCCCCGGCGCGAATTCGAGAGTTTCGAAGGAGAGGTTCGGGTCATCCTGAGCCCACGCCTGGCCCACGTCGGTGAAAATGACGCCCTCCGCGAAGCCGAGCGCGAAGCGGAGCTCCACGTTGGCCTCCAGAAGTCTGGTGCCTCCGATCGGCTGGATCTCGTAGGGAACGCCTGGGTCGGCCTGACAGCTACGGTCCTCGAGCTCGGAAGGAAGACACATCCCACCACCCGGCTGCATCGAGAGCAGCGTTGGAGGATCTGCGAGCAGAACCCGCGGACCCAGCCGGCTTTGTGCAAACCCTCTCACGGAGTTGGCACCGCCGGTGTAGAAGCGCTTCTGCGGATGGACGATCGCTACGGCGGCACTGTCGGCCTGACTCTGGTCCGCCAATCCCTCGAAGTCGCCCGAGCCGACCCAGCCTCCGCGAACACGTGCCGCAAAGACCACCCTCCCCGCCGACGCATACCGACTCGCCTCCGCGACAATCCGGTCATACCGGAAGTCGGATGCAGTCCACCTCCCCGCATGTTCCACGTCGAGCAGGATGCGATACCCGCTGCGCGGATTCAGGAGGTCGTCGGACCGGTCGCGGGTGAACGACAGTCCGATCGGGGAAAGCGAGTTGGGTTCCTCTAGCTGTTTGATGTCGCTTGGAGCGCACACCAGGAAGCCGGAGCAGAAGAGAACGTCAGTGGCGTCCAACTCGGAGAGCTCCGGTCGGTAGAAGCCCGTGAGCACGGTCCGCTGCGCGACAGATCGCGAAAGACCGATCTGACCACCGAACGCTCTCCGGACGAAGATGTCCGGAAGGGATTGGCGCTCGACGAAGAGCGTCGCCGACAGAGCGTTTCGTGTCGAGAAGATCCAGGGCTGCACGAAATCGACGGCACCAAGCCCCGTCAGGTCGGCGTATTTCCCCTCCCCACTCTGCGTGCACAGGTCGTCTCGGAACTGTGACGCGAGAATGTTTCCGACACGTCCCCGTACAGAGAGCGTCCGGCCACCCCCGAAGAAGTTTCTGCTCGTCCACCGCGCGTCCAGGTTGAGGCACTCTGCGGTGCTCCACCCGCCACCGGTACGCACACGATACGCATCTCCCTCCTGCACCGTGATCGCAACGTCCACGGTCGGATCCTGCATGCCCACGACGGTGTCCGGGACAACGCTCGCATTGCGGACGATTTCAAGCCCGTACAGACGCGTGGTCGCCTCATCGATCTCCGCCCGCCGATAGGGGTCGCCGCTCCGCAGCTGGACCGTACGAAGCACGGTTCCCACACCCAGATTCTCAACGCCCTCGACACGTATATCGCCATAGGTCGTCGCCGGTCCAGGAACGACCTCGAACGTCACGACCGCGTCGTAGGAGGGTGGATTTCCCGGTCGGTTCACCCGCCGAAATACATCTGCGTAGGCATAACCGTTGTCGCTCAGGCGCCGGATGATGGAGTCGCGGGTGGCATCCATCGCGAGCGTCGACAGGCGATCCCCCTGTGCAATCGGCAAGTTGTCGAGCAGGCCCTCACCCTCGAACGCTTCGACCCCGAGGTATTCGATGCTGTCGGCGATGATCGGGCGCCCCTCGTTGACCCGGAACATGACGCGGGCAGACCACTGGTCCTGCTCGACGACGGCGGTGTCCACCGCCACGTCCCGGAAGCCACGCTGTCGGTACCACAGCACCAGCCGGGCTCGGTCACGAGGCAGATCGCGGTCACGCAGAGTCGACCGACTGAGTGCGAAGTCGACGCCCAATGGACAGAGCGGAAGGGGGAAATAGAACCAGAGAGACCGACACGCGGTCGCACGTGTCGCGATCGCCCGGGCGAGGGAGTCGGCCGGAAACGAGGCATTCCCTTCGAACCGGACCGCCGAGACTTCCGGCCCGCGGAGCTGTGCTGTCCCAGAAGCCGGTGCCAGAGCTAGGGCCACGCCGACCAGGCACAGGGCCGCCAGGCGACCACTTAGCAGACTCACTCTTCCCCCGAGCCGGCTCCCGCCGCGTTGGCCGGCGGAGCGGGGTTTCCATGGCCGAGGGAACGCATCGTATTCCCCGTTTCGGGCGCCCCTGGCGCGGGCTCGTCCGGCGAGGGTGTGCCGAGCAGTAGCGGGTCACGCTGAAGCATCAGCCGAGTCACCACGTACGTCATCGCAGCCGCTCCCGCACCGACCACCACCGACGTCAACGCAGCGCGCAACGACTTCTCACGCGTCAGCGGGATCCGTCGATAGCGGGTCATCCGTTCACCACCCCAAGCCCCCCTCGGAGCACCCAGGATTGGACCGCCATCGGCTCGAACGCATCCGCATCCGGCGCGCGCCGGTATGGCGTGACCTCGACTTCGGAGTTCGTAAAGCGCAGCACGCTCAGACTGTTCCAGCCCGACTCGATACCGCGGCCCCGCCGTGACGTGCTGGTTCCGCAGGCAAGAATCGGCAGCGGAGGCACCCGAGCGGGACACCCGGACAGCTCCTCGGCCGCTCGCATGTGGATCTGATGAACATGACCACCGAGTACGACGTCGACGCCCATATCACTGAACGCGTGGGCCAGTCGGGCTGCTCGAGGAAGCGGTCGGCTTGCCTCGCCGTTCTGCACTGGGACGAAGTGGTGATGTACGACCAGCAGCCGAAGCATCTCCGGAGCGCTCTGCGAAAAGGCGCGACGCGCGAACGCGACCTGATGCTCATCGAGCCGTCCATTTACGATCGCCCTGCGCGGGGCGGCCGAATTCAACGCCACAATGACCGCCCCGTCGACCGTCGTCACGGTATCGAGCGCATCGTGTCCCGCAAACTCACGCCAGTTCCGGAACGGCGTGAAGAGGCGTTCCCAGACGCGATACAGAGGCACATCGTGGTTTCCCGGCGTAACTACGACCGGTGTGTCACCAAAACGGTCGAGGATGGAGCGCGCGAGCGCGAACTCCTGCTTCTTCGCACGCTGTGTCAGATCACCGGAAGAGATGAAGACGTCGGGATCGACCTCGGCGGCGAGATCGAGGAGCGCTTCCGTGGCCTGCGGCAGATAGGGTTTCCCGCACTGGAAGTCCGATGCGTGCAGAACGGTAAGCCCGGCAGACATGTCAGGCGGGCTCCGCTGCCCGCGTCTTCGCGACGCCCCAGATTCCTACGGCTACAATCGCGAGGCTGATGATCTGAGCGACCGTCAGGACACCGAAGAAGCGGTCATCCTTCGCCCGAAGGAACTCGACCAGAAAGCGTTCGATCCCCGCACAGATCAGCCAGAGCATGAACAGCCAACCCTTCTGGTGTCCATGATCGCGGATGCGCCAGAGGACAAAGAAGATCAGCGTGCTCATACCGACCTCGTACAGCTGGGTCGGATGCACGGGCACGACCTGCCCGTATTTTTCAATCAGCGCGGGGTCCACGGTAATGCCGAACATCTGTTCGATGTTCTGAACCGTGGTCGGCGGCGCGCCCTGTGGAAAGCGAACACCAAAGACGGAGTCGGTCGGGCGCCCCCAGTCGTCACCGACCATAAAGCATCCGATGCGCCCGACCGCGTAGGCGAGTGCGAGCGCCGGAGCCATGAGATCCGCCATGGTGGGCACCGACAACTTCTGTCGCCGAATTTCCCAGATGATCAGGACTGTGGCGAGCAGAAAGCCTCCATACCAAACGAGGCCACCGCGCGAAAGGATCATTCCCAAGGGGTCCTGAACGAGGCGGGGAAAGTTCAGGAGCATGTAGTAGACCTTCGCGCCTACGATGCCGCCAATGACGGCCATGAAGACGAAGTCCCACGCCTTATCCGGATCCTCGCCAATCCGCCTTAGCTCGGCTCGCAATACGTAGCCCGCCGTGAGGAAGGCCAGGAGCATGAACAGGCCGAAGGACGTGATGGGCTGCCCCCCGAGGAAGGGGACCCAATCGGGCATTTCGAAGAAGACCGGATACATAACCGTTTAAGTTCGTGATGAGTCGCCCGCGCGGAAACCACCGCGAAGGCCGGGGAATGGCATCGAGGCCGATGCGCTCTGATCGAGCGCAGCCCTCTCCCCTTGATCGAAGCGGAAGCGCGCGGCTCGCGCGATCATCGCCCCGTTATCGAGTGACAGCCTCAACGAGGCACGATGTACAGCCCGTGGGCCAGTCTCCGCATCGAGTTCTTCGAGCCGGCGGGCCATTTCCTGGCGAAGCAGAGTATTCGCACTCACGCCGCCACCCAGCAGGATCCGCCCGCATCCCGTTTCACGCACGGCTCGGAGCGTTTTCGAAACGAGCACATCCACGGCTGCTTCCTGAAACGACGCTGCGACATGCGGGATCTCGTCCTCGATATCGTCGCCCAACGTGCGGATCAGTTCGACCACGGCAGTCTTGAGTCCACTGAACGAGAAGGCGTAGTACGCCGCATCCTCAACCGACTGATTGCGTCGCAGCATCGGCCGGGGAAGGCGGTGCCGAGTGGCATCTCCCTCTTTCGAGATGCGCTGGATAGCCGGACCGCCGGGATAGGGCAGGCCAAGGAGCTTCGCGACCTTGTCGAACGCCTCGCCGGCCGCATCGTCTCGAGTCTGGCCGAGTAGCCGGTACGCACCCCACTGCGTCGCGTGGAGCAACAACGTGTGTCCACCAGAGACGAGAAGTGCGATGAATGGAGGCTCTGCTTCCACTTCCTCGAGTGCGGGACCGAACAGGTGGCCTTCCATGTGTTGGACCGCGACCCACGGGCGGTCGAGTGCCCATGCCGTAGCCTTCGTCCAGCACACTCCGACCAGGAGGGCACCGATCAGCCCCGGCCCGGCAGTCACCCCGAATACGTCGATGTCTTCGAGCGCCACGTCCGCCCGGGAGAGGGCTTCATCGACGACACGGTCCACCTGCTGCAGGTGCGCCCGGGCCGCGAGCTCGGGAACGACGCCACCGTACACCTCATGCACGTCCTGCGAGAGGATCACATGCCCGAGGATTCGGTTGTCACCGTCCAGAACGGCCGCCGACGTCTCGTCGCACGACGTTTCGAGCCCGAGCACAACGGGTCGGCTCAACGAGGCCGTCACGGTGCGTCGCTCGGCAACCCTGCCTGATCGATCGCCCGTCGAACGGTAACCCGGTCGGTCCCGGGAATCGCCGTGACCAGCGCCGGCACACCTTCGATACGAACGTTGACCACCCTCTCCTCGCCCGGGGCCATACCCTGGACATACTCCGGTGGGACCCAGACACGGAGGCGTTCGGGGTCGAGCGATGTCACGAGCGTGCGTGCACCCACGAGACGGACCTGGATCACGGAGGGATCGGCTACGACCTGGTCCTCACCGGGATCAGCGATGGCCTGGACCGTGATCCCGTCCAGCACCCGCTCGATCATGTCCTCGACCCGGACTCCGATCGTGGCCGTAGTGGGGACGACGGAGGCTCCCAGCAAGCCTGTCGTGTCGACGCTGACCGTGAACGCACCAGACCGTGCAACATCTGAAAGATCGAACGCCTCCAGCCTGAGTGAATCGAGCCCTTCGACCCGACTCCGGGGTCCGCGGACCCGGACGATCTGAGGACTGACCTCAACAGGAGCGGCGAGCGCCAGATAGTCGCGAACCCGACCCACGAGACGACTCGCGACAGGCACGAGACGCGTCTGCGCTTCTTCGAAAGAAACGCGAATGGTCGACGGCGACATCGATTCGACGCTCAATCCGGAACGTTGACCAAGCTCGACCCACTCTCGTCGAAGCACGATCAGCGTATCCTGAGACCCGACCACGTCGATCGGGATACGGATACTCATCCCCTCACGGGCCAGCCGGATGATTTCACGCGCAGGCCCACCCAGGCGCAGCTCGACGGTCGACGGGCTCGGCGCCCCCGACGTCGTCCATCCCGTGTCGGAGACCTGCACCATCACAGGGACGGAGGCGAATGTCTCCTGATTCGACGGCTCGGTCTGGACCAGGGCCCAGAGGAACACCGACAACCCCAGTGCTGCCAGCTTCAAGCGCCAGTTCTGAGAAAGCGCCTGGGTCGGGGTGGTCACTCCGCAGCCTCAGTCGGAGGCCAGGAGCCTGCGAATGAGCTCGACGTTCTCCGACGCGTCCCATTCGGTGTCACCCGCGACCTTCTTGTAAATGACACCGTCCTTGCCGATCACGAAGCTCTCGGGGACACCCGTCGTCTGATAGATCTGCTGGATGTCACCGCTTGGATTGTGGAGAATCGGGAAGGTCAGCTCGAGCCCCTCCGCGAAGGCCATCAGGTCTCCTCCCTCCCGGCCGAAGAGGTCGAACTGGCCAGCCGGCGCATCGATACTGATCGCGAGAATCTCGAAGTCCTCGTCCTGAAGTTCGTCATAAAGACGCTGCATCGAGGGCATCTCCGTGAGGCAGGGTCCGCACCACGTCGCCCAGACGTTGATGAGCAGGACATCCTCACCCAGAAAATCGGAGAGGCTGACCTCCTGGCCGGCCATGTCGAGCACGGTGAAGTCCGGCGCGGCGCTCCCCGTGATGACAGGCTGATAGCGCTCGCGGCCGATCCACGCGACAAGCACGATCGACGCGAAGGCGACGATGGCCCAGAAATACGGAGAACGAGCGAATCTGGGCGTCATTGTTGGCTTTTCGGGGAGTCGAGCGTGTGCTTTGGACTACGGGGCGGACGGGTCATTGTTCCCCTCCCGCGCCACGGCGTCCGACCTTGAGACGAACGCCGCTTCCGCGCTGGAGTTCGGTGTCTGCGGCCGGTTCCTGCTCGACAACGATGCCCTGATCTCGCCCGAAGCGAAACACCTCCTCCACATCGGTCACATCGAGGCCGAGCGAGTCGAGCAGGGTCTCGGCCTCCAACTGCTCGAGACCGAGCACCAACGGCATGTACACGACCGGTGGTCCAACGCTCACGACGAGCGTCACCTCCGCCGGCAGCGCGACCACGCTGTCAGGTGGCGGCGATACCTCGACGACCTGACCACGTGGTTCCTCGGCCTCCAGCGTGTCGACGTCAACAACGAATCCACTGGTCTCGAGCACGAGGCGCGCACGTGCTTCATCGAGTCGGAGCACATCGGGAACGGACCGCATCTGCGGGCCCATGCTCACAGTGACCTGAACCGGTGTGTCAGGGCGACTCACCTGCCCGGGCAAGGGCGACTGACCGAGGACGAGCCCCGCCGCGACGGACGGATGGGTGATGGAATCGGCCGCCCCGATCTCCAGTCCTGCGCCGGCGAGACGCTCCTCTGCACTGGCGAGACCGAGTCCTCGAACATCAGGCACTTCGTACAGGTCTCCCGGCGGAGGGGGCGCAGGAAAGAAGACCTGCGTCGCGAGCGCATACCCCGCGAACCACCCGCCGATGACGACGATCGCGAGCCCTGCGAGCAACGTACGCCCGCTCATGCGAGAGACGCTGCCCGGGCCACCCGCCGTAGCTCGGTGGCGAGCAGCAGAATCGCTCGGAGCGGAATCTCGCTCGGAGGAAGCCGGAGTCACAGGTGCAGAATTCGGCTTGCGCTTCCGACGTTTCCGGTTTCGGCCTAGAGAGTCTCCGAGTTTCATGCCGCCTTCCTCAGTCTCGCCGCGAACGACCCGTCGTACCCGGACCGCCAGGGCTCCACACGCAAGTACCCTTCGTCGTCCACGAAACCATCCTCGCCTGCATCCCTGCGAGCTACGGCGTCCGTGGGTTCAAGGACGAAGCCGGGGTGCCGTTCGAGGAAGTCGGCTACGCGCTCCTCGTTCTCTTCGGGCTCGAGCGTGCAGGTCGAGTAAATGAGGAGACCGCCTGGTCGGACCACATGCGCAGCAGCATCGAGCATCTGCGCCTGCACCGCGGCCATCTCGTCGATCGCAGTCGGGCGTAGCCTCCAGCGAGCGTCGGGATGTCGAGCGAGCGTCCCCGTTCCCGTACACGGTGCATCCAGAAGGACCGCATCCACATGCATCAGAGGTGGACACACAGCGTCTGCGACGACGAGATCCAGTCGTCGCCCTGTCCGAAGTGCGTTGTCTCTCACCATGCGAATCCGCGGTTCCGAACGATCAGCAGCAAGGATACGTGCGGCTCGATCCGACAGCGCGAGACTCTTGCCGCCGGGAGCCGCACAAAGATCTGCAACGATCGTGCCCGACGAAACATCTGCGTACCGGGCCACCAGATTGGATGCGGGATCCTGCACGATCGACGCCGGAAGCGCTTTCAGCGCTGCAGCCACCGAAGTCCCCTCGGTGAGCTTCAGGCAAGGGCTCCACTCCGCAGCGGGTGTCGCACCGATGCCATGCTCGACAAGAATACGCTGCGCCTCGTCTCCACACATGCCGAGAGGCAGGAGACACGTGGGCGGGCGACGGTTGTCGTGCTCAATCAACCGTCGGACATCATCCCCCCCGTAGCGGGACAACCATCTCCGAACGAGCCACGTAGGGTGCGAACCCCACTCGGACAGAGCGTCCACTGATTCCAGAGACTCCGGAGGCATCGGCCGCACCCCAGCCACCTTTCTGAGCACCGCGTTCGCGAAACCTGTCGGCCGCCTCCCCAACTCCGCACGCACCTGATCGACGGTGGCTGACACGGCCGCGTACGCAGGTACGGAGTCCATGTAGAAGATCTGGTATGCACCGAGGCGCAGCAGCTCCAGTACGAGAGCGTCGACCTCGGTCAGCGGTCGCGACACATGCGGGGCGATCAGGCTGTCGAGGCGGCCGCGCAGCCGAGTCACGCCCCATGCGAGCTCATGGGCGAACGCGCGTTCACGAGGCTCGAGTGACCCGGCTACATCCGCAAAAGCTCGATCGAGGCGTCTGCCACGTTCAGTCTCGACCCGGACCGCATATGCGGCTGCCCGACCGGGCGTGACTTGGGTCAGTCGAGCATGCCCTCGGTCGGAGAGGACGGGACCGCGATCTCTCGCGACGGCATCCGCCCCGCCAGGTAAGCCAGTCGACCTGCGATGATCGCGTGCTTCATCGCGTGAGACATCCGCACCGGATCATCGGCTGCGGCGAGTGCCGTGTTCATGAGCACACCATCGACGCCCTGCTCCATCGTGATACATGCGTCCGATGCGGTGCCAACCCCGGCATCGACGATCACCGGGACCTCCAGGCGGCTCTTGATTTCACGAATGAAGTACGGGTTTACGACGCCAAGCCCACTCCCGATCGGGCTTGCGAGTGGCATCACGGCGACGCAGCCGGCGTCCTCGAGCCGCAGCGCCGTGATCAAGTCGTCACTGGTGTACGCCATCACCTTGAAGCCTTCATCCGCGAGCGTCTTCGCCGCTTCGAGCGTAGCATGCACATCGGGCAAGAGCGTCCGCTCGTCGCCGATGACCTCGAGTTTGATGAATTCGTTGAACCCGGCAGCACGAGCCAGGCGCGCGTAGCGAACGGCGTCTTCAGCCGTGTAGCAGCCGGCCGTGTTCGCAAGCAGGAAGAACTCGCCGGGGTCGAGGTGATGCAGGATCGCCTCTTCCTTCGTTCGATCCAGATCGACCCGCCGAACCGCCACCGTGACCATCTCTGCCCCAGATGCGCGGATCGCATCCATCATGAGCTCGTTCGTATCGTACTTGCCCGTGCCCACGATCAGGCGCGAGACGAACTCCACCCCACCGATGTGGAGTGGGCCGTCGAGGGCCCGCGCATCATCGATCATCGTATCAGTACCGGTCATGTCATCCGCCGCCAACGAAATGAACGATCTCGATCGCATCACCCGGAGATACACCCGTGGCAGCGTACCTGTCCCGCTCGAGAATCTCCCGGTTCAACTCGACCACCACCATGCCGGGATGGAGGTCGAGCTCCTCCAGCAGACTCGTAACCGTGTGCGTCCGGTCGAATGTACGGGGCTTCCCATTCAGCTGGATTTCGATCGTCGTATCTCGTGTCATCACGTCTTTCCGACTTTCGCCTGAAGCACCGAAATGTACTCGGATATGGCCGCGCGCGGAGACTCGGCGTCCCAGACGCCCGATCGGACCGCGACACCCCACGCACCAGCTTCGAGCGAGCGCTCTACGAGCTCCGGTGTAACACCTCCGATGGCCAGCACCGGAACCCCTTCCGCCTTCTCCACGAGAGCTTCGAATCGTTGGGGGCCGAGGCCGGTACGGCCGGGATGAGACTCCGTTTCGTAGAGATTTCCGAGCACAATCCATGTCACGCCACTCGATCGAGCCTGGGCGACTTCCACGTCGTCATGGCACGAAACGCCGATCAAGGCCCCCGGCATGAGCGCCCACGCGTCCTCGATCTTCAGCGATCGGCGCCCCAGCTGAACGGCACGCAACCTGGTCGCCATAGCGACGTCCACCCGGTCGTTCACGAGGAGAAGGGATCCGGTCTCTTCGGCGGTAGGCCCCAGATGGGCAGCGATGTCATAGAGGAGACGACCATCCGTTTTCGGGCCACGGATGTGAAGCGCCAGAGACGCACCGCCCATCTCGAGCACCTCGGCCGCCTGCTCCGCGAAGTCGCACCGTGCCAGAACCTCGTCGTCCGTCACGACGTGAAGCCTCGGCGGAGCGTTCACTCGAATCGCTGACCGACGCGGATGCCTCGTCCGTTGATCCAGTCGGACACGGACATCCGCTTCTTCCCGGGCGGCTGAGCTTCGGCGAATGCGACCGCCCCGACCGAGCATCGCACGACGACCCCGTCAGAAGGCGTCGCCTGAATCACGGTCCCGGCGACACTCTCCATGGGCAGCGTCGGCGGGCCGCCGTTCGTCCTCGCCCCACCCGGATCGAGCACATCGACGTCGCTGTCGCTCCACACGGTCGGTCGAAAGAGCTTGACCGGTACGTCCGCCAGTGTCGTCCACGCTCCAGGTATCGAATCCATCCCCCGAGTGTGCGCTGAAACCTCGATCGCAGGGCGCATCCAGTCGATCCGTGCGACATCCCGGCCGACCTTTGGAGCGAACGTGGCCGCATCGTGATCCTGCTCAGACTCCTCCAGCACACTGGCGGACATGAGCGCCAAGGCCTCAACCAGTGCCCCGGCACCGAGTTCAGAGAGCCGCGTGGTCAGCTCGCTCGCAGTCTCGTCATCGAAGATTGGCTCGGGCACCTGATGGATGATTGCACCGGAGTCCATACCCTCGGCCATGCGCATGATGGTGACGCCGGTCTCGCCGAAGCCACGGGCGATCGCCCAGTTGATCGGTGCGGCTCCCCGTAACTTCGGGAGCAGCGATGCGTGGACATTGATCGAGCCCATCGGCGGGACATCAAGCACCTCGGGCTTGAGGATGTGCCCGTATGCAACAACGACCGAGATATCCGGCTCGACTGCCCGAATCTCGGTCATGAACTCCTCTCCTCGTGGCAGCGTCGGCGTGAGGATCGGGAAGCCCTGCTCGAGCGCCACCTGCTTGACCGCCGAGGGGCGCAGCCTACGACCACGACCCGCCGGCCGGTCCGGTTGAGTCACCACGCCCACGATGTCGAAACCCTCGTCATCGAGCGCCCGAAGGGACGGCACGGCGAACGTGGGTGTCCCCCAGAAGAGGATCTTCATCTGGCCTCAGCCGCAGCTTCCGCCTCGATCTTCTTCCACTTCTTCAGCAGCATGCGCCGCTTGAGAGGAGAGATCCGATCGACGAAGAGGATTCCGTCGATGTGATCGATCTCGTGTTGGAGGGCACGGGCAAACAGGTCATCCGCCTCGAGTACGATGTCGTTGCCGTCAGGATCCTTTCCTTCCACACGCACCGACACCGGTCGTTGCACCACGTCTTCGAGCCCGGGAATACTGAGACAGCCCTCGGCCTGTTTCGCGAGCTCCTTGCTCTCCCATGTGACCACGGGGTTCACCAGGGCAACCTGTTGCGACTCGGGGTCGTCCTCGTCTCGCCTCCTCAGGTCGACCACAATCACCCGGGTCGACACTCCGATCTGTGGAGCAGCAAGTCCGATTCCGTCCGCGTGATACATCGTCTCGAACATGTCGCGCACGAGAGCCTGAAGGTCCTCGTCGAAGACAGTGACCTCTTCAGCCTCGGCCCTGAGGACCGGATCTCCCATGTAGACGATTTCGCGAATGGCCATGGTTCGTGAGCTACCTCTCTACTCTTCCCTCGCCTCGCCCTTCACGTCGAGGGTCGCGGCCACCCGGCCGCGATCGACAGTGACCCGGGTGTTGTCCCCGGTCTTCACCGTGAGGCGATCCCCGTCGGCATGCACGATCTTTCCGATGATGCCGCCATTGGTCACGATCTCATCACCCTTCTTCAGTCCCGCGGACATGTCTTCGTGGCGCTTCCGCTCCTTCACCTGGGGTCGGATGAGCAGGAAGTAGAAGATGGGAATGATGAGCGCGAAGTTCAGCATCATGCGAAGGCCGAAATTCTCATCCGGCGCAGCCTGCAACAGCAACGTGAGAGGGGTCACGAAGGGCTTCCTTTCTTGCGATAGCGTTCGAGCCAGTCCTTTCGCCACGCGTCGAAGCTTCCGTCGAGCACTCGACGGCGAGCCTCCTCACCAAGGCGAACGAGGAACCGGAGGTTGTGGATCGATATGAGTCGCACCGGCAGCCATTCCGACGACGCGACCAGATGCCGAAGATAAGCCCGATCGTAGCGTCCGCAGGTGTAGCAGTCACACCCGGGATCGATGGGGCGGGTGTCCGTCTTGAAGCGCGCGGCCTTCAGATTGATCTGTCCTTCCGAGCTCGTCCACGCGGCTCCGTGTCGCGCGTTCCGCGTCGGCGCGACACAGTCGAAGAGATCACAGCCTCGGGCGACAGCCTCGAGAAGGTCGTCCGGATACCCGACGCCCATCAGGTACCGGGGGCGATCGGCAGGAAGTACGTCGTTCAGGAGCTCGAGTGTGCGCCACATGTCGGGCTTCGACTCCCCGACACTCAAGCCACCGATGCCGTAGCCCCGCCAGTCGTCGAGTGCCATGAACTGCTCAGCGTGTTCGCGACGCAGGTCGTCGAACACATTGCCCTGTAGTACGGGGAACAGCACCTGCTCCGGAACGCTGCCTCGTTGCTCCAGCTCACCGAACCGGCGCTGACAGCGCTCGAGCCAGGCAAGCGTGCGACGGTTCGCCTCTTCCGCGGTACGCCGATCGCACCCTCCAGGTGGGCATTCGTCGAACGCCATGATGATGTCTGCCCCAAGCGTGCGCTGGATGTCCATCACGGACTCCGGGGTGAACGTATGCCGTGAGCCGTCGATGTGACTCTGAAACTCGACACCCTCCTCCCGAACCTTCCGGATGTCGGCCAAAGAGAAGACCTGGTATCCCCCGCTGTCCGTAAGGATAGGACCGTCCCAGCGCATGAAGTCGTGCAGGCCGCCGAGCTGTCGCACGAGGTCGTGCCCCGGCCGCAGGTACAGGTGATACGTGTTCGCGAGCACCGCCGGAGCGCCGAGTTCGTCGACCTCCTCCATAATGAGGCTCTTCACCGTTCCAGCGGTCCCAACCGGCATGAACGCCGGTGTGGGGACATCACCGTGGGGTGTCGAGAAGGAACCAGCGCGCGCCGCGCCGTCCGTTGCGGACAAGGTGTAGTCGAACATGGCCGAAGAATGTAACCGCAGCCGACCCATCCATCGCGAGCGGGTAGCGCGAATCGGCAGCGTCCGATGCGTCAGCGTGAAGCCGGGAGCACCGCCATCGCATCACCGTACGAGTAGAATCGGTACCCCTCGCGGACAGCCTCGACGTACGCTCCCATCGTACGCTCGTACCCGGCCAGCGCCGCGACGAGCATGATCAGCGTCGACTTCGGCAGGTGAAAATTCGTCAGGAGTCCTTCCACTACCCGAAAGTCGTAAGGGGGACGTATGAAGAGGTCCGTGTCACCCCATCCGGGCTGCACCGATCCATCCTCTGCTGCAGCCGCCTCGAGCGTCCGGACGGCGGTGGTTCCGACGGCCCAGACGCGGCCTCCCCTCGCCCTCGTCCGCTGAATCGACTCGGCGGTCGAGTCGGGTATGTGGTACTTCTCCCGGTGCATCGGATGTTCGTCAGGATCATCGACCTCGACCGGTCTGAATGTGCCGATCCCGACATGGAGCGTGACAGCGGCACGCTCCACGCCCCGGGCCTCGATGTCGTGCAGCATCTCGGACGTGAAATGCAGGCCCGCTGTGGGGGCCGCCACCGAGCCTGCTTCGCGCGCGTACACCGTCTGGTAACGAACTCGATCCAGCTCGTCGGCGTCACGCTCGATATACGGAGGAAGGGGTAGGGCCCCATACCGCTGCATCGCCTCCTGGATATCGAGAGGGGTCTCGAGCCGTACGAGCCGGTTACCCGAGGAAAGGACGTCCACGATGTCCACACGAAGTTCGGCACTCACCTCGACAGCATGACCAGCCTTCAACTTCCGGCCAGGTCGCACCAGAGCCTCCCACAGCGCGGGATCCTTCTCCGGCTCCGTCGGCGACAGCAGCAGCACTTCGGCGCGCGCTCCGGTCGTCTTGTGTCCCAGAAGGCGCGCGGGCAGGACCTTCGACTCATTTACGACGAGGAGATCGCCTGGCTCGAGCAACTCGATGAAGTCCCTGATTCCACGGTGCTCGAAACCACCGCCAGTCGGAAGGACGAGGAGACGGCTCCCATCGCGTCGGTCGGTCGGTCGCTGGGCGATCAGCCCGTCCGGCAAACCGTAATCGTAGTCGGAGACACGGCCCGTCATGGGGCGATCCGGCGCGTTAGACCCGACGGCCACGAGTATCGTGCCCGTGCATGTTCGAACCGACGAGCCGCAGGTGCGGCACGCTTCACTCGCTCACCCCTCCTCGGTGAAGAGAGAGCCCTGATCCCCAACGTCTGCGGCCTCCCCGGACGGAGGGAGCGTGTACCCGAAGTGACGAAATGCACGCGGTGTGGCGATGCGCCCCTGCGGGGTACGTTGCAGGAATCCCTCCATGATCAGGAAGGGCTCGTACACCTCCTCCAGGGTCGTGGCGTCTTCCCCCATGGCGACCGCGAGCGAGTTCAGGCCGACCGGCCCACCTTCGAATTTTTCGATGAGCGTCCTGAGGACGTGCCCATCCATCTCGTCGAGACCGTACTCGTCCACATCAAGCAGTTTGAGCGCAGCCTTTGCCACGCCTTCATCGATGTGGCCATCGGCACGGACCTGGGCATAGTCCCGCACTCGACGCAGAAGTCGATTCGCGACACGGGGTGTTCCCCGTGACCGACGAGCGATCTCGGTTGCCCCTTCCCTGGTTGAATCGACGCCAAGGATCTCCGCGCTGCGCTGAACGATCGTGACCAGTTCCTCAGGCGGGTAATAATTCATCCGCTGGACGATGCCGAAACGCGCGCGCATCGGCGCGGTGAGCGAACCGAACCGGGTCGTCGCACCGACCAGCGTGAAACGCTCGATCTTCATCGTCATCGTCTGAGCTTTGGGCCCATCGGACAACCGGATGTCGACCTGCCAGTCCTCCATCGCCGGGTACAGGAATTCCTCGATGATCGGACGGAGGCGGTGGATCTCGTCGATAAAGAGAATGTCCCCCTCACGCTGATTCGTGAGGATACCGACCAGGTCGGCCGGCTTCTCGAGGACCGGCCCCGATGTCGTCTTGATATTCACACCCATCTCACGCGCCAGGAGGGTGGCGAGCGTCGTCTTTCCCAACCCGGGTGGCCCGTGAAAGAGCACATGATCGAGCGGCTCTTTTCGGAAACGAGCGGCTTCGATTGCAATCGAGAGGGCTTCACGGACCTTCTCCTGGCCAATGAACTCCGCCAAGCGGTTCGGGCGCAGGGTCGGGTCGGCCTGAACGTCCTCCGAGAGCGACTCTGGCGTCGTGATCTGGGTGTGCTCGGTCATCCCTTCTCTACCCTGCCAGCGCCTGACGGATCAGCTCTTCTGTCGTCTCCGGCACACCGGTCTCGAGAACGTCTCTGACTGCCTTATCGGCCTCTCCGAACGAGTATCCGAGCGCAACGAGCGCCTGCACGGCTTCCTGAGCCCCGCTGGCCGGCCCGCCGTCTCCGACTCTCGGTGTCACGATCGCCAGATCCGCCACCTTGTCGGCAAGGTCGAGTGCGATCTTCTCCGCCTTCTTCTTCCCGATCCCACTGATCTGCTGGAGTGCGACCGTGTCCTTCTCGACGAGCGCCCTTGCGAGGCGTTCAGCCGAATACGTGGACATCATCGCCAGAGCGACCTTTGCACCCACCCCCGACGCGGTCAGCAGACGGCGAAAGAGTGCTCGCTCGTGGGGGTCGATGAAGCCGTAGAGCGCGACCGAGGTTTCCGTCACGACCTGGACCGTGCGCAGCTCGATCGCGCCTCCCGGTGAAGGCAGACGCTCGAGCACGGTCAGGGGTGCCTCCACCTCGTAGACCACCCCTCCCCGGGTCTCGACCTCGACCCGCTCACCCTCGCGGCCAAGCAACGTCCCTTGCAGGCGTGAAATCACCGGGGGAAGCTCCCAACCATGCAGTGGCAGAGCGCGGCAGCGACCCCATCCGCTGCATCCGCAGGGGTGGGGATCTCTTTGAGCCTGAGCTGCTGCTGAACCATGTAGCCTATCTGATCCTTCGTCGCGTTCCCGGTCCCTACCACGGCCTTCTTGATATGGCGGGGAGCATACTCGGCAATCATAACGTCGCGGTGCGCAGCAGCGAGTAGGATGGCGCCGCGCGCGTGCCCGAGCTTCAGGGCACTCTGAGCGTTCTTGCCATGGAACACCTCCTCCACGGAAACCGCGTCCGGCTCGTGCCGGTCGATGAGCACGACGATCGCATCGTAGATCTCACGGATCCGCACTGGCAAAGGCTCTTTCGCCGACGTCCGGATCACGCCGCACTCCACCAGAGACACGGAGGCATCGCCCCCCCGTCGGACGACGCCGTACCCCGTCGCCGCCGTCCCCGGGTCGATTCCGAGGACCAGGCTCACACCACCTCGGCGAGGACAGCCTCGTCGATGTCCGCGTTGGAGTGAACCTTCTGCACGTCGTCCAGATCGTCCAATAGGTCGAGAAGCTTGAGAAGCTTTTCCGCGTCCTTGCCCGTAACCGCCACTTCGTTCTTCGGAATCCTGGTCAACTCGGCCGACGACACCTCGATCCCGGCCTCTTTCAGCCCTGCCTCGACCGCTGTGAAGTCCGGCAATTCTGCAGTCACGACGAATTCTTCGCCGTCTCCGGCGACATCTTCGGCACCCGCCTCAATGGCCACCTCGAAGACGTCGTCCTCCGAGTACTTCGTCGCATCCACGATGATCTGCCCCTTGCGGTCGAACTGCCACGCCACAGATCCGTCGGTGCCGAGGCTCCCGTCGCACTTCGAGAGGGCATGACGGATGTCCGCCACCGTACGATTGGTGTTGTCGGTCAGGCACTCGATAAAGAGGGCAACCCCTCCCGGCCCATACCCTTCGTACGCGGCCTCCTGATAGTCGACCCCTTCGAGTTCTCCGGTTCCCTTCTTGATGGCGCGTTCGATGTTCTCGGCAGGCATCGATGCGCCCTTCGCCGTCTCCACAGCCAGCCGGAGACGCGCGTTGAACTCGACGCTGCCACCCCCTTCCTTCGCCGCCACGGTGATCTCGCGAATCAGTTTCGTGAAGAGGGCACCCCTCTTCGCATCGTTGACGCCTTTCTTGCGCTTGATCTTCGACCATTTGTTGTGGCCAGCCACGAATCCTCCAAAGGCTTACGATCGACAGACACCGACCGACATCTTGTGTAGCTTACATAGCATTGAATGGCATTGCAGCCATTTCAAGGCGAGTGAAACAGTATTCTTGCGACCGTGCCGGGTTCGGTGCAGTGTAACTGGGGAAACCCCTAGGCCGCAGCGAGGCTCAAAACCGACGCCGGGGTCTGATGAAGAAGTATGTCCTTGCCGCACTACTCGCGGCATCCACGCTCTCAATGGGCATACCAGGCCCAGCTGCGGGGCAGCAGGCTCGCTACACGACCGATCCCGGTCGCGAAGCAGCGACTGCGGGGGCGATCGGGGGCCTTCTGCTCCTGCGCCAATGGGTTCTCGACGAACCCTCGGTCGGTCCGCAGAGCTTCGACCGTACCTGGGTGGGCTCGTCGTTCGAAGAGTCTGCGACACGGTACTCGTCGGAAGCCTGGCGAGCTTGGACGGATCGAATGCTCGTCGGCATCTGGGCCAGCGCACTCGCGTCGGCTGTGCTCCCTGCCTCCCAGGGTGATGGGGAACGATGGGGGCGCCTCGTGTCTCTCGCCGAAGCAGGCCTTCTGACCCTCGGCACGACCGAGATACTGAAGTTGGCCGTCGGCCGCCACCGACCCTACACCTACAATGCGACCCTGTCCGACGAGCGTATCGCATACCTCGTGGGTGCGGATAGCGCAGACGCTCGTGCATCCTTCCCGTCCGGACACGCGAGCCTGGCGTTCGCCGGAGCGACGTTCAGTGCGTCGATGCTCACAACCACACACGACTGGCCCACGTACGGCGATGCCGCGATCTGGGCGCTCACGATGGGTGCAGCCACAAGCGTGGCGATCGGACGCGTGCGAGCGGGGAAACACTTTCCCACCGACGTCATCGTCGGCGCGGCCTTGGGTACCGTGCTCGGACTGCTCGCACCGGCCTGCCACGAAATCGGCGATGGGCTGTGTAATCTCAAGTACGCCGATTCAAGCCCTGCCCCACTCGACATTTCTCTCTTGAGCGTGCCGGTGCGCTGACGCTCCTTTCAACGTTGGGCTTAAGTCTTCGGAATCATCCGCAGACACTCGGCCGTCAGAACCACCGACCCCCGAAGCCCTGCGCGTTCCGGAAGCGATTGTTCACCACATTGTTGAAGATCGAGCCGAACTGGAAGCTGAATCCCACACTGACGCCGTACTGGAAGTCGGTGTCCAGCTGCTGAAGCTGCAGGAGTGCTTCTTCGTCTGACGCCCCCTCCGCCGACAGATAGATCTGGTCCTGCACCCATCCGATGTTGCCATCGATGCGCACCGAAAATCCCCGGACGATCCGAACGTCGATGTCTCCACGCAGGTTCAGGCTGTACAGGCCGTCTTCATAGGCCTGTTCGTCAGGGAGGAAGAGGAAGTTCGACGCACTGATAGAGACACCTGTCTCTCCCCACGGCTGTCTCGCCGAAAGATCGATCTCTGCAGCCTGTTCCCAGCGCGTCTCCCTGGATTCCCCGTAGAGCGTCTCCTCGAGATACTGCCTGTAGGCAGGGCCGATCCGGTAGGAGAAGGTCAGTGCCTTTCTTGTCGCTTCCTCGTATGGGAAGAAGCTGTACTCGATGGCCGGGGTGACTTCCCAGCGGAATTCTTGATTGAACCGGGGCTGCCGCGCGACCTCGCCTCGGGTGCCGACTGACCAGCGGTCAGCGACGGTGTACACGAGCCAGGGACGGAAACCCCAGTCGGTACGAGTGTCACTGAACGTGCTCTCCTCGAGCTCGACTTCCTGTTCCCGTCGGTTGATGTTCGCGCTCACGTTCAGCTTCCAGCTCGGCGAGACTCGACCGGCGCTCACGCTGCCGCGCATGTTCTCGGACTCTCGGCGTGATTCCCCGTTTACGTCATAGTTCGCGTTGACGCGGAAGATCCAGAGGTTCCACGGGTCATCCACGTCCTGACCGGGAACGACGCGCTCGAACGCACTCGACTCCTCCGGATCGATACCCGCCACCGTGGCCAGCCCTCGAAAACCCGCCACCGCCGCGAACCTCGCCAGCCCAATCGCCATGGCGTGCGTAACTCCGTCGAGGCGTTCGACGTCCGTGTCGGTCGACAACGCCTGATAACGCATGTTGTCCCGGTACTCACCGAGTTCCCCGCGCCCCATGAAGTCCAGCTGGTACTCCCGGCCACCGGAACCTGTCGTCAGACTCGTCATGATCAGGTGGACATCCGCGACCTCCCTGTCATTGACCCAGTCGACCCAGGCGATCTCGGTCCGATAGTACTGGGAATTGCAGTCCCGACCGTCGCAGTCGAAGAAGATCCGAGGGCGACTCTGGGCCTCAAGGTCGATCGGGGCTTGAACGAAAACGGCCGAAAGCGCGAGTAGCACGCACACACGCCGCGCCCCTCGCGCCAGCCAGTGATCAGAATGCATGCGAGCAGGTGTCAGTGGATAGCGGTCCCGACCTCTGAGACACCAGGCCCCCAGGGACTGTTGAGCGGACTCCGGACGAACCCTCACACGTAGCTCAGGAACCCGAACCCCTCTCCAGAACTGGAGCGGTTCGAGCACCTGTCACCTGCTCGAGCGCAAACGCCCAGGCGAGCAGATCCGCCTCCGACCACATGTCACCGATCAGTGCGAGTACGAACGGTGTGCCATCCTCGAAGTACGAATACGGTACGGTGACCGTTGGGACACCGATGTCGTTGATGATATTGCTGGGGATCTCGGCCCAGTTGTTCGGATTGTAATCCGGCCGCTCGGGATCCTCGACAACAGGGCGGTTCGGCACACCCGACTGCGGGAAGAAGAGCCCGTCCAACTCGTGTTCCTCGAGCACACTACGGAAGAGGGTTCGGATCTCGAAGCGCCACGCCTGATAGGCATCGCCTTCCTCCGTCGCACTGGGGCGGGCAGGGGGGGGG
>JAPPOV010000005.1 GCA_028873595.1 Gemmatimonadota bacterium
TGCGCGCCTGAGGGAGTAGCATCAAAAGCCCAAGCCAGGGCCACGGCCAGAGGAAAGCCGGCTATGCCGAGAAAAAGAAGCGCCCTAAACGCACTTTCTGGAAGCCCCAATGGCTCGAAGACCAGATCTGCCATCTGAAGCACGACAAAGAAAGACGCCGCATAGGCGATCACTACGCGCGTGATCCGCCGGCGCTTTAATTCGTCCCATAAATCATTAGGCATCATGTCACTGAAATTGCGATGTGTATCTCTCTGGCGCTACTCGAATTTATACGCCAACGCCTGAACCGCCTGTGCCTGCGTTTCTACGGTCAGGGTCGCTAAGGCACCAATTTCTTTGAGGGTATAGATGCGCTCCTCAGACCTACCCAAAATCAGTGCTAGTCCACACGCAATGACGGACGGCGATCTAAGCTGCCAAAGAGGTACCAGACATTGCGCGACTGCACAGCTCCCCCACAGCCTTCCGAATGACTTCAATGCAGGGGGTTAGTGATGGGCAAGAAAGAGCTGCGCGAATCTGTGGGACTGCTAGCTATTGTTCTCAGTCTCCTATTCGTTGGCATAGAAATGCGGCAAAACAACATCATTGCGCGCGCTTCAGCGATTAACGAACTCGCAACGAATCAAAGGGAATGGCTTCTTGGCGTTGTAACCGACTCTGAGCTTTCAAGCATTTGGGGCGAATACGTGTTCAATGCAGTTCCCGAAGAATCGTTCAACCGGCGAGACCAAACTCGGTTGGCTGGGCTTCAGCAGGCTCTGGGCATCAATATGGAGAACGCATTTCTGCAGCGAGAACTGGGCCTTCTTCCCGATGAGTTAAGTGACCTCTATCACTTCTCTGGATCACCTGTGTTCTCATCCGAGAACTTCGCAGCGTTCTGGTCGAACGAGCGGTATCGGTATCATCCCACTTTTGTCGCTGCGCTAGAGCAAGAGTACCCAGGACTACGCGAGTAATGCTCTTGAAGGTCAGTTAAGGAGGACCGATGCCTTCCCCCAAGGCGTCTCGGGAGCGAATCAGCTCAAGGTCAACGGGGCGCCATCTAGATCACGTTGGTAACAGTTCAGCCGCTCAGGTGCCGATTGAGCGTTCGATAGCGCGCCCGCATGGATCGAATTCTACCGAGTACGTCATGACCTCGGTCTTCAGCTCCTGCGAGGCTTTGATCGCGTTCGTCGGTCACAAATGGGAGGAGCCGCCCCAGCGCGAATAGATCCAGCTTGCCAGACGCCAAAATGCGCACCATAATCGCAAATACGACTGAGGACCTCAAACTCACTCTCAGGAGGAACCATGACCCGCAAGATCACGGTCCTGGCTGCTGCCATACTCTTGCTCAACCTGCCCGGTCAAGTGCTGAATGCACAGGCCTCGCTTGTGCACAACATGGTGTGCAGCGTGGCCCACGGATACACCATGCAAGAGGTCCTGGAGGTAGCGAGATCTATCGATTTCGATCGACCGGATGGCCCGAATTTTGTGTTTTTCCGCCAAGCCATCACTGGCAATGGCAATGTCGCACCAAATAGCTTCGTGTTCGCAACGCGATGGGCCGATATGGAACATTGGGCTCGGTCCCGTGCTTCAAGAGCGAGGTCCGCTCAGGGTGCCCTGATGTCTCAGATGACAGATTGCGACTGGCAAAATAGTTGGATATCACGCGACTACACTGTGGATGAGGGTGGCAGCCCTTATGGGGGTGGTGAATTGAATGCCTCCCTCATGTACTTTCGGACCTGCGATCTTAGGGAGGGGCGCACGGTCCAGGACTTCGTTGATAGACTGGCTGAGTCTAATGCGCGCTTCAGAGAAGCGGGTGATCGAAGCCTAATGCAAGTGTCTCGTCGCTGGTTGGGTCCTCGGGAGGGGGTTTCTCCACGCCAAGTCGGAGTCCGAGTAGTCGGTGAGAACGCAGAAGCCCTAGGGCGCCGTCTGGATATGAGTGTTCCGACTGGTGCTCAGCAAAACAGCCAAGACAGAGTCGTTGAGAACTGCAATAGGCGCATGCTGATGTGGAGCCACGTTGTCCATTGGAGTCCCCCGAGCTAGAAAACGATTGAGACCCGCCTCTCCTTAGCGGAGGGCGGGTCTTTTCGTAACAGGCTTCGAGGGCCTTCGCCCGGCGTGTAGTAAAGACCCTGAGCGACACAGTGCCTGTCTTTGTGGCTTTAAAGCTGACCAACACCCGGTCAAGTTTGGTGCTTTTCAAGCTCCGATCATAAGGAGCTGTTACTAGCGGTCGCCATTGGGATTAGACAAGGAGCGAAACGCCCGACGATCTCGTTTCCCTGAATTGAATGACGCATTAGCCTCCGAATAAGGCTCTCCGCCCCTCTGCTGAGATATACATCTGGGTGCTTGAGTGGCCCGTTCCAGGGACGATCATTTCTAGGTGCCCATGATCTGAGTGGAACTCGTCCATGAAGCGGATCAATGTCTGTCCACGTTCGAATCGGTGGCGCCCCTGCAGGTTGGCTCCGCAGGTGACGTCGAGCGATGCGCTCAGGGAGTCGGCGCTGCCGATGAGAATTCTGACGTCGCGGCGCACAAGTTGGACCTTGATCGAGTCCCGGGAAACAGCTGCTGCATAGCTGTTCAGATCCTGTAGCCCGTAATGCCAATCGTCGTAATCGGCGCAAGCTGTACTGTCTGGGGTCGCAAATCCTGCCTGGCTGTCTCGCTCGGATCCTATGTATAGATAGGTCGATGGATTAGCTACGACATACCGGAAAGGGACTGGTGCTTCATTTTCGATACGGCTGGCGCCCGCAAAACGATGCGCAACTTGCCCTCCCGCAGAATGCCCGGTGACGACAATCTGCTCAAGTATCGGGAAACGTTCACTGTCCAAAACGAGTTTCAGTATACGGTCGATCGCTGTGTAGGAACTGACCCTAGGAGAAGGCCCCGAGCTGCTTGAAAGGTGCCCTCGTTTCCATCCTCCGCTTGTCCAGAATGGCTCATCTTTGCTCGGTCCATCCTCGGAGGTCTGAAATGTGGGAGCGACTATCAGTGTTTCTTCTAGAAGGCCCATCGCCGCGGCAGAAGCTATGGTGCGCTCAAAGTAGTCATTACCGTTTCTGCCTGAGCCATGCACTACGACGATAGCCCTCTTGATCGCAGCGTGTCCGTGCTCAAGCAGATGAGTGGCGTGGATCGGCAGATAAAGACCTGATCCCAAGTCCACCCGGTCTGCACAGAGTGCCGTTCCGCTTAAGCAAGGCGTCGGCCGATCAGGTACTTCAGAGGGCTCTGATGGCGAGGAGCACGAGGAGGCCGTGCCGAGACAGGCGAGGCATGTTAGTCGAAGCAGCTTTGCTCGAGTCTCATCCCACATAATGAGACGGGCTCGGGTACCACGTGACGGTTCGGCTCATGTGTTGACTCGGGCCATGTCTAGAGCACCGATGCGATGATGTAGTCCAGCCACAGCTCGTGCGGACCTCCTCCAGATCCATTGCCAGTGAAGACAGCAACTAGGTCTAGATCCGGGTAGATGTATATGTGTTGCCCGGCCAAGCCCGCCGCACGAAAAAATGCCCGATTGGTCTGTCCGATGCCTCCGATGCCCAGCCACCACTGATAGCCGTAGAATCCACCTGGAGCTTGGGCAGTGGTTGATTCGTCCACCCAAGCACTGGATAGAATGTTGGTTCCTTGCCACTCGCCTCGGTTGAGGTAAAGCACACCGAACTTGGTCATATCACGCGGCCGGAGCTGTAGGCCACCGCCGGCGGACTCCACATTGTCCTGGTAAAAGGGCAACCAAGCTGCCCTCTCGATGCCCAAGGGGTCGAACAGCGACCTCCCCAAGAATTCCGAGTAACGGTCACCCGTTGCTCGAGCAATTAGCTCTCCGAGAAGCGAGCTCAGTCCCGTACTGTACGTGAAGACTGTGCCAGGCGGGTGGAGAACAGGGCGTGTGAGGACGTACTCTATAGGATCACGAGCATCCATCATCCTTCGATGGGAGTTGTCTGCGTCGAAATAGGAGGAGCTGCTCTCATCCCATTCAAGTCCAGCCGTCATTGACAACAGATGCCGGATCGTGAGCAAGTCGAGTGAGCCACCCACCTGGGGCCTATACTCCGGAAAGAAATCCATAACGGCTTGGTCGAGACTTTCGATGGCACCCGACGCAATAGCGAGTCCTACTGCAGCCGAAACGATGGACTTTGAGACTGAAAATATGTCGTGGAGAGTATCACGACTGAAGTCTCGGTAGGTGCCGTCGGACAACATTGTCCCTGAGAAATATTCCTCTAGGACGAGTTGCCCACGTCGGTACACCAAGATGGAATGGATGTTGGGCCGTTCGCCTTCTCGGACCTCACGTGCCATCTCACTGAGGAGGGCCACGTCCATGTCAACGGACGCTGGGTGATTGCCGCCCAGCCCATCATTCAAGTTGCTGGGGATCGGGTAATTTGAGCCGTCGGGTGCGACGGTGGTTCCCCTATCGTTGCACGCACCAAGCAATGATGCGGCGGCGACCAGCGCTACACCCCATGAAAATCTGTGTCTCTGAGGTGTCACCCTCGCCATACGTCTCAACGCTCTTTACCCCAAGTGAAGCGAGCCGAATTCATGGTTGGACTGGAAAAAACTCCAGGACGCGTCTAGCACTCGCTGAGGCTCAAATTCGCTAGCGATCCGGGATCCCGAGGCCGTCCGCCAACCCTTCGTAGCTGCCAGCCTCTACATTTCTCACGAAATGTCTAGAGAGCAAGCCATCCCAAGCGCCTTCTAGGTCAGCCGGAAGAATCAACAAAATCCTCTGGCGACGTCCTCTATCAATGCGCCCGCTCGAGCCAACTACTAGAGGCAACTAGAGCACCGTTGTCACACAAATACAGAACGGTTGTCAGGCCCACAGGCTCACCCCATTCTGTCTACATCGCCCCCTCTGACGCTCCAAGCCTCCTATGAAAAAGTTCATAAAGGAAGCTCATCGCAGATCGCTATGGCAGGTAACAGGCATATATCTCGCCGCTTCTTGGATAGCCCTTCAGGTGGTGCAAAGCCTGACTGAATCTGCAGGTCTGCCTGATTGGACACCGGGGATGGCATTGGTCCTCCTGGTCCTCGGTATGCCGATCACGCTAGGGACCGCATTTGTACAAGAGGGAATCCCTGGGAGCGAACGCCATGTTGACGACTCAGGACCGCAGCCTACAAAAGGAGAACACGACGACCCTGGTATCGGCCTTCTCGAGAGGTCCTCGGGGAGTACCGGAACCAGGCGTAAGTTGAGTTTCCTGACGTGGCGCAACCTGGTAATTGGTGGCATCGGGGCGTTCGCGCTGCTCGGCTTCTCTCTGGTCGCTTACTTCCTACTGTGGAGCACAGGCTTAGGACCACAGGGCTCACTCGTCGCCCAAGGGGTGATCGAAGAAGGCGACATGATCGTGCTCGCCGAATTCGATGACTTGACTGGTGAGCGACTCGGCGATGTGACCACAGACGCCATCAGAGTCGACCTGCAAGAGTCTACGGTGATCACGGTGGCATCACCCAGTTACGTGAGATCTGTGCTGCGCCGTATGGGTCGCCCCGAGACGGATATTCTCACGAGCCAAATAGCGAGAGAAATCGCTCAGCGAGAAGGGATGAAGGCGATCGTAACGGGAGAGGTATCGTCAGTAGGCTCAGGGTACCTGCTCACAGCGGCGCTTGTAGCGGCAGAGTCCGGCGACGTGATCCGAGCGTTTCGAGTGAGTGTATCGTCGCAGGACGATCTCTTGGGAGGCATCGACAAGCTTTCACAGGATATCCGTGAAAAAACGGGTGAGTCACTGGGTTCCATAAAACAGGGCACATCCCTCGCTGAGGCGACAACAACCTCTTTAGAAGCGCTTCGCCTTCTTGCTCGAGCTGATGAACTGCGAAACTCAGGTCAGGAAGCCGAAGCTGTTCCACTGCTAGGACGAGCGCTCGAACTGGACCAAGACTTCGCTATGGCTTGGCGCATGCTAGCCGTCCTGCTCAGAAACATCGGAGTGGACCAGGAACAGGCAATCATGGCGGCTAGCCGAGCATTCGAACTCCGCCATCGATTAACCGACCGAGAAGCTGCCCAAGCAGAGGCATACTATCGCTACACCGTCGAAGGTGACCTCAGTGCAGCTGTTTCAGTGTATCAGCGCCTTCTAGAACGCCACCCGGACGATGGAACCGCGTTAAACAATATTGGGGTCATGCTGCAGACCCAGCGACGATTCTCGCAAGCGGTCCCCTACCTTCAGCGCGCAACTGCACGTCCAAGTCCTTCGCTGAGCAATTTTGCGATGTTGATCCAAGCCTTGTGGGGCTCAGGCAACCTTGAAAGCGCTTGGGCGGCATTGGAAGGTCTAGAGAGGATCGGCACAGATGTCGGTCTCCGTCGTCGACATCAACTGCTGGCTGCATCCGGGAGATGGGAGGACGCAATCGAGGTAGCACGACAAGAACTGGAAGCACGGCCCACTTTAACTACTCAGGTTACTGCCCGCAGCCTAATCGCTTCGTATTCCCTGGCATTAGGACAATACTCAGAGGCGCTAGACCGACTCAGTGACGCCCGTCGAATTGCTTTTTCATTCGAAGCCCCGGGATTATACCTGCACACAGCGGGCAAACTTCGACTTGCGTTAGCGGCGCTTCATGAAGATCCAGCAACACGGCAACAGACACTCGAGACTGTCCTAGAGGGGGTCGAGGCAAGCGACTTCAACCTGAGCCGCAGGGAAAGTCGCGGTGTACTCGGTGCCGTTGTCATGGCAGGAGGGCTGGAGAAGGCTAGAGAAGCGTTCGAACATTGGCTCGAGGCCGTCCCCGTAACTCGACAAGGTGCTCAATTCAGGATGCACGAGGCCGAACTACGTATTTTCGGAGCACTTGCCAATGGAGACCGAGAAAGAGCGGCTACTCTGTTCAGCGAGCTACATGAGGAAATTTCAGGCTGTGAGGCTTTCTGTGTCTGGGCAGAAGAACGCGGCCGCATTGAAGATGAGTTAGGCAACATTGAGGCAGCGCTGGACATGTACCAAAGCCATCTCAGCGCAGGCGGCTTCGTACCCGAAAGCACGGTATGGACACCGATGGTTCTCGAACGGCTAGCTGATCTGTCCCTGGGACGAGCTGACACAGTGACAGCTCGATCGCACTTGGAGAGACTGGTCACAACCTACGAAGGTGGAAATGGGCCATTTCCGGCGTACGCGTCGCGCGCGCGCGCATCCCTAGCGGCTCTAAACTAAACTTTCCAAACCCAATCCCGTATGAGCCACACCCGAAAGGTAAGCACCGCCCAAGGATCTAACCTCAAGCGGGACGTGAATTTACTTGAATCAAGGACTTCGTCTCGGAGTCGAAGCAAAGCGTATCCAGCCGGAAGTCATTTACCGTGAGCTCAGGCCGACCACTCCGAGAGACAGCAGTAGTGCGTTCTTCATATCAAATCCCCGTCAGCGTGTAACCTGCCAGTAACGGGGATCGGGGGCTGTCAGAAGATCAGCCGCCCGGACAGGTGCCCCAGACTGAAGGAGGCTTAAATGGATCGGATCCTACGGTTCATCAGAGAGGTCCATCGTCGGAGCGTTTGGCAGGTCCTCAGCGTTTATGTCGTAGCGTCATGGGGCGTTCTGTCAGGGCTAGATACGATTTCCGGGATCCTCGGATTGCCAGACTGGTTCCCGTCGCTTGCGATGGGCCTGATGCTGGTGGGGCTACCGATCGTACTTGCCACTGCGATGGTCCAGGACAGGCCGGGAGAGGTAGAATCATCAGCGGGCACGCCGGCATCGAACGCAGACAAATCAGGCCGAAAGGCAGTGCTCACGTGGTCTCGGGTCGGTGGAGGAGGCGTCTTAGCCTTGGCACTCTGGGGCGCGGTTGCCCTGGCCTGGCTCTTATTCGCAGGTGCTCGCAGCTCAGGGGCTGCCGACGAAGTCCTCGCGGCGGTGGCGGCCGTAGAGCAGGCCGTGGAGCGTACGGACTGGTTGGAAGCCTTCTACGCTGCAGATCGGCTACCTCGCCGAGTCCCTGATTCAGTGCGCTCCGAGTTGGTTGCCCAGGTGTCCCGACCTGTTGAGCTGACCTCTGAGCCCGTCGGTGCGACGGTTTCTTGGCGTCCTTATGCCGATCCTGGCGCTGACTTTGAGCCCTTGGGAACGACGCCACTGTCGTGGGCTGCTCCTCGAACAGGGACTCAGTACCTGTTCGAGCAGGATGGATTTGCAGCTCAAATTGTGGGTGATATAGGACTTGCTGGCCCACGCACGGTCCACTTGAGACGGGAAGATCAGCCATTGGCGGGTGCCGTGCACATCGCTGCTCGTAACCTCAGCCCGGCGGTCGTCGAGGCTCGTTTAGCCAACGCTGTGCCAGCCTCTCTCGATGAGTTCCTCATCGATCGTTATGAGGTGACCAACGCCCAGTTCAAGGAATTCCTGGATGCTGGTGGATACGAGCAACAGCAATACTGGAATCACCCATTTGAGCTTGAGGACGTAGAATTGAGCTGGTCTGCTGCGATGGGCCAGTTCGTGGATAAGACCGGCCGACAGGGTCCGAGTGGATGGGAGGGTGGTATCTTTCCGGAGGGTCAGCAGGACTATCCCGTCACCGGGGTCAGCTGGTACGAGGCGGCCGCTTATGCAAGTTTTGCGGGCAGGCAACTCCCCACAGTATTTCATTGGTTCGTTGCCGCTGGTATGGCTTCTGCCCAGTGGACGTTGCCCCTCAGCAACATGAATGGTCCGGGACTGGCGCCCGTGGGTCAGTTTGATGGGATCAGTCCCTCCGGTGTGTACGACATGGCTGGGAATGCCCGTGAGTGGCTGATCAATGCCACCGGACGCGATCGCTACACAGCCGGTGGAGGATGGAATGATCCGGCGTGGCTTTTCGCGATGACGCAGCCGCAGCATCCATTCGATCGCTCTGAGACCAACGGCTTCAGGCTCATCACGAACTTGGGAGACGCAGCAGAGTTTAGTCGAATCAGTGGCCAGATCGAGCCGGTGGTGAGGGACTTCTACGCGGAAGAGCCAGCATCCGATGAACTTTATGCGCAGCTGGAGACCTTTTATCGGTACGAGGACCTTCCGCTTAATGCAGAGGTGACCTCAGTCGACACTCTATCCGACATCGCACGAGAGCGTGTGGTTTTCGAGTCAGGGTACAGTGACAAGCCGATGGTCTTGTATCTCTTTCGGCCCCTTGAGGCCCCCTTCCCCCTCCAGACGATCCTGACGTTCCCAGGTTCAGGAGCTCTGAGCGGTAGCCCCTTCGGGGATTATGGGGTGGGCTCCGACCTTGTTACGACCCTGGTTCGGAGCGGTCGAGCGGTCGCGTATCCAGTCTATGAGAGCACGTATGAGCGGGATGATGATTACGTGTATCGACTCCAGGACCTCAGCAACGCTCACCGTGATCATGTTCTCCACTGGCGTGAGGACCTGGGCCGCTCGCTCGACTATCTTGAGACTCGCTCCGACATCGATCCCTCCCGCTTTGGGTATCAAGGTCTGAGCTGGGGAGGCAGGATGGCTGGCATCATGCTGGCTGTCGAGCCGCGGTTCAGGGCAGCTGTGCTGAATGTCGCGGGCTTGAGCCCATTGCCTACGCAACCCGTCGCAGACCCCTTCAATTTTCTTCCACGCGTGACAATTCCGGTACTGATGCTATCGGGGGAATACGACGCGACGTATCCGTTGGAAACGTCCGCTCGTCCCTTCTTCGACTTCCTAGGGACGGAGGAGCCTGACAAGAGGCAGTTTGTGGCTGAAGGGGGGCACTTCATCCCTGTGGTAGATGTCACGCGTGAGACTTTGGACTGGTTCGATCGCTACCTGGGAGAGGTCAGAAGCCGATAAGAGCCTCAAGGGATCGACACAAACTGCCACCTACACCCAAAAGGTAAGAACCGCCCAAGGATCTAACCTAAAGCGGGGCCTTCACTTCCCTGCATCGGGGCGCCCGGATTCGCCGTCCATCTCGCCAGCGAGTTGTTCGAAAGGCACGCCCTCGTGGTCGCCGGTGCCCCCTCCCACTATCGCCTATTGCGAGCGGTGCGATAACCAGATGGCGTGTACTCGATCGAACTCGGGAAATCCAGCGCTTCGATTCTCGAGCGTCCCACGTAGACCGCATCATCTACCGATCTGCTCGCCGCATAGCGCCGCATGAACTCGCTCTCCGACTCACGAGTCGGGACCTGACCGGTAAGCGCCATGCGCACGATATTGGCGACTTCTTCGGGCCTGTCGCGCTGAGGGTAATGATCCGCCGTCGGCAAGATCCAGAAACTGCTCTCGACATCGCGGTCATTCAGGTACGTGTTCCACACATAATGGGGGATGCGCACCGGATTGACGGTGTCGGTGAGTCCCCAGAGATATGCCACGGGGACCGGGCTGCGCGGCAGGTTCTCCAGCCAACGCGTCTCATTGACCTGCCGCTCCAGCAGGTAACGGCCCACGTAGAGCAGCGCACGCCGACCGTCGTTGAACGCGAAGATGTCGGAGAAGGCGAGTGCCTCGGGATCACCTTCGGTTTGCCGCGGTTGGGCTGCCCCGGCCTCGATCATGCGCGGACCTGCTTCCGCATCCAGCAGGGCCATCTGAAACGGAACCAGATTGGCGAGCGGCAGGAACATGCCGCTGTTGGAGAGGAAGTGATAATTGATCGTGTAGCCCGGGCTCGGATCGTCGAGATAGTTGCCGAGGAAGGCGAGGCCGATGCTCACGCCACGATCATGGGTGAACAGCGCGAAATCCTCGAAGCGTACGACCTCGCGTACGAAGTGGTCCACGATCTCCGCATTCTCTGCCAGCATGTAGTTGTAGCCATTCAGCGGCTTGTCAGAAAAGCCTGAACCGGGAAAGTCAAGGGCGGCGATGTGATACTCGTCCTCGAGGTAGGGAATCATCTTGTAGAAATCGAAACTGGAATTGGGAAAGCCGTGAATCAGCACCAGTTTCGGATTCGTCGGGTCACCCCAGGTTCGATAGAAGACGTTGACCACGGCGGAGTCGTTGTCTTCTGTGGTCGAAGTCCATTCGAAGTAGTCGCCGCCCTGATACCAGTCTCGCGCGAGGTCTGAGTAGAACACGAAGTCATCGTCCTGGGCGAGCAGCATCGAAGGACTGCAGAGAATGACGACGAAGACAGAAAGCTTGAGCACTGATTTCATGATTGATTCCCGATGCTCCATCGATGAGTTGTAGGGCGGCCCCACTCGGTACACAGGGCCGCCGAGGGTCACCTAGCTCCCGGAAAGGCCAGTAACCGCGACCTAGGGCGCCCTATACGACCCCCTCCCGGAGCTCTTGAGGCCGCCACGTCAGGCTACTCAATACCTGCAATCTCGACGTCCGTGGCGGGATTCGGATCATCCCGCGGATCCACCAGGAGGCCGCCTCTCATACTCGCGCGGAGTGGCGTGGCCATCGTGTCCAGGCAGGCGAACCGCTAGTTGGCATTGCGATAACCAGATGGCGTGTACTCGAAGCGCTCACGGCAAGTGTGAGCGAAGCCAGTATCCATAGCGGACTAAATGGCGGGCCGCTCACCCCTGCCTTCGCCCTGTAAACGACTGACGGCCTCCACGAGGACCGCCACGAGTACCGGACAACTCGTCTCCGTTGACGGTTCCCGAGTAGTTCAGGGTGATGGAGTTGCCTTGAAGGCTCAGCGTGACTGTGAAGTTGAACGAGTTGCGGTCCACGGTCCCGTTCGACACCTCCAAATCCTGGGGGCCGCCCGCCTGCTCGGGGAGATTGAACATCATGGTCCCGGTGAGGGTCTCACCATCCTGAACAAGCACCAGCGTGCTCGTCTGCGGGCCTCGGGGACCCCCTTGCGTCGTGACCTCCCACGTCCCGGCGAGCTGTCCCGAGACGGGTGTGGCGGTGAACGCTGCCGCGGCTACCAGGGCAGCGAGAATGGCTGGTCGGTTCACGATGCACTCCTAGGCTGAATTGTCACTATCGTGACGTTAGAGTCCGTAAGGGTTGGGTTCGTTAAGAGCCAGGTGCCGCGTAGGCTCAGGGAAGCGAAGTAGGAGCTTACACATCCACTTACACACCCACCTCCCCGGATCAGACGAGGGAAAAGCGAAAACCCCTGCAATCGCAGAGGTTTCGCGAATCGGGGCGCCCGGATTCGAACCGGGGACCCCCTGCTCCCAAAGCAGGTGCGCTACCGGACTGCGCCACGCCCCGAAACCCTTGTCCTACATGACCTTAAAGCACTAGTAATCGACCACCCTTCGGAAGACTGTGCCAAAAACTGTGTCGCAATGAGACGAAACTCATTACCCTGCTTCACAGCCTCCACCGCTCGCCGCACCGTCAGCAGCGCTCGAATCAACGAATAATCCGCCCAAGTCGACGCAGCCTAGCGCGGAAAAACGGTAACGGGGGAGGCCCGCGAGTCAACTCCGGGAGAGCTAGACCATGGCCAAGAAGCCCAGCGGCCCCCGCATCTACTGGCGTAACGGTCGAGCGTACGGCGACTTCCGCCCCTACGCGGACGTCGGAGGAGGCCGCGAGGCCCTTGCCGAGCCCGGAAAGAGATGGGGTACCCAGAACCCGGAGGCCGCGCTCCTTTTGTTCGAGGCACGCTTGCAGGAGCTCCGCGAGGAGCGGATGCATTGCCTCGGCGCGCCGAGACAGTTGCGGACGACGCTCGGCAAGCTGGCCAGCCACCACCTCGTAATGAAGGCCAAGGCGGGGCGCACGTCAGACTCGCACATGTTTGACCTGGAATCCCGGCTCCGGGCCGCCATCGCGTATTTCGGGGAGGATCGTGACCCTCGTTCGATCGTCCCGAACGATGTGCGGGAATGGAGCGACCACCTCGCCGCAGGGGGGACCCGGAAACCGGGAACCGTGCGCCACTATTTGAATGCCTTATCGGGGCTATACGGGCGCGCACAGGAAGGCCTCTTCGTGGCGCCGAACTACAATCCGGTCTCGGCGCTACAGGAGAAGCCGACCGGGCGATGGAAGGGAGAAGCAAAGTTCTTCGAGGTCCACGAAGCGGCCCTACTACTCGAGGGAGCGCGGGTGCTCCAGATCCAGGCCCGCACGAACGCTACGAAGGGCCTCTATCCACTTATTGCGACCTTCCTGCTGACCGGGGGCAGGTTCGCCGAAGTGGCCGGACTGACAGTGGATGACATCAGCTTTGATCGCCGGTTGGTACGATTTCGACCAAACGAGCATCGCGGCCTCAAGACTCCAACAAGTGTCCGCGCCGTCCCCCTCTGGCCTCAGCTACGCGACATCTTGCAGGTGTGGATCTTCGGCGAAGACACATCGCACACTTCCGGACTGCTATTCCCCTCGGAACGCGGGGCGATGATTCGCGACCTCCGTAAGAGCCTGGATCGACTCGGCGAGCTCTGCGGGTTGGACCCGGGCAAGGTTCGGACCCGACGATTCAGACACACCTACTGCTCCGCACGCCTCCAGACGGTCCAGAGAATTGTCCGCCCCGGAGCCGATCCGGATAGCCACGACTCGTGGGACTACGTCGAGGTCTCACGGTTCCAGGTCCAGAAGGAAATGGGACACGGAGGCGCGCAGCTCGTGGATCGCATCTACGGCCATGCTCAGCAAAACCCCCATCGATCCGAGTCGGTTGAATACCGCGTGGACCAACATCTCGACGCCCTAGGACCCAGGATCGCCGCGCTACGTGGTGCGGTCGCCACGCGCGTAGGTGCTTAAGCACACGTCACCTCCACAACAGGGAGACTCTAATGAGCAGGGAGCGCCAGTGCTCTGGAAGCAAGGCAGACGGAAGCCCCTGTGGAGCCGTACCCCAGCTGGTCAATGCCGACGGCCTCTGCCCAGCCCACCGCCCAGGCGGCAGACGTGAGATGAGCGAGCGTGGGAGGAAGGGCGGGCGCGCGAACAAGAGAGCAGCAGGCCTCGACCCCAGCGAACTACCCCCATTGACTAGTCACGCCGACGCCCAATCATGGCTCGAGACGATCGGTCGAGCGGTGGCCAGCGGCAGACTACCGGAACGCCAGGCCCAAGCGGCCATCAGAGCGGTCGCAGAGTGGGTCCGAGCTGAAGGCGAACGGGCGGCAGTGGAAGTTCTCGACGAACTACGAGCGGAGATCGACGAGTTGAAGTCGAGCCTCGCGTCTGGCTCGATACGGGCCATCTGATGTCGCGACGCAGCCTACGTCGGGACACCAACGCCCTACGGCGTGAGGTCCAAGCTCTCGGGCCGGCAACACTCCGAGAAGATTTCGGGCACTACAAGCTCGACCCGGTAGCCTTTGTTACAGAAGTACTCGGGGCAGAAAGCGCTCGGAGACGCGGCTCCGGCGAGGAGTACCAGTTCAGCATCCTGAGGGACCTGGTCGACCACCCACGTGTCGCGATTCGCTCCGGGCACGGGGTCGGCAAGAGTACAATCGACTCCTGGGCGACTCTTTGGTGGCTGCTGACCCGCCCACTAAGCCGAGTCGTGATTGTGGCGCCCGAATTCCAACGACAGGTCAGGGCCGTATTGTTCGCAGAGGTTCGCTCGTGGATACGCTCAGCGAGGGTTGAGCTGCCGATCGAGGCGCTCTCACATCGCCTCCAAGTACGCGGCTATGGCGACGAATGGGGAGCTGTTGGGCTACCAGCGACAGAGCCCCACCGCATCGAGGGATTCCACGCGAAGGGGGGCGTGTTATTAATCCTCGACGAGACGAAGGGGATCCCAGACGCTGTATACGACGCCTTACAGGGAGCTTTAACGGGAAACGCAGAGAACAGAGTCCTCGTCACGTCAACGCCAGGAGCTCCTGGCGGCATCTTCCACCGCATCTTCACTTCAGCACGGGGAGACTGGAGACTCCACCATCTTCCGTCTCCCGACTCGACGCTCGTCTCCCAGGAGTGGGTTGAGACCCGAAGACGGGATTGGGGCGCCGAGTCCCCACTGTTCACGGCTCGCGTACTGGGCGAGTTCCCTGACGATGAGGAGGGCTCCCTCTTCAAACTGTCGGACCTTGAGAACTCCGTTCACAGGGAGTTGGACGAAAGCACCTCAACCGACACGCTCGTCTTCGGTGTCGATCCAGCGCGATACGGCCCCGACCGCACCGCGCTTGCGGTTTGGCGAGGACGCCAGCTCCTAGAGGTCCAGACAAGACAGGGCATGGACTTGATGTTGACCGCGTCCTGGATCGCCTCTGAAATCAACCGCCATGGACCGACCAGGGTGCTCGTTGACGGCATTGGATTGGGAGCGGGACTCGTTGACCGCCTAAGGCAGCTGGGACACCGGGTAGAGGACGTGAACGTCGCCAAGCCGGCTGAGTCGCCTGACATCTTCCTCAATCGACGATCAGAAGTTGGGTGGCTGTTTCGGCAAGCGCTTGAGCAGGGGAGTATTTCACTCCCAAACGACGATACCCTCGTCGCGGAACTGTCGGCCTTCCGGTATGACTACGACCCGAAAGGCCGCATCCGACTCGTCAAGAAGGATCGTACCCGGAAACTGTTGGGCCACTCGCCCGACCGCGCCGACGCCTGCCTCCTGGGGTACGGGGCCGTATCCGCCGGCCCGGGCCGCTTCACCCACTTCGGCAGTGCAATCATCGACCTCGAGCGGCTCGAGATTGTAGGCCGCATCGATTGGGGAAGCCTCTAGCGCCGCCGGACACGCTCCGCCGCCTCCTCTTCCTCTCATTCAGCGCACTCACGCGCCGTGACGTGCCGGTGACGACCCAGCCGTCCACCCTGGCGGCGGTTAGGTTCGACGACTTCACAATACACTGTAACTGGACTAGTACACCTTGTTGTGCCACAACATTTTACAGAACCCTTACCTCTGTTGCGATGCTTTCCAAGAGGCGCTATGGTGGGGCATGAATTGGCGTAGAAGCTCCTCGGTCCAGATGCCGCATCGAACTCGTGGCCCCCACGGAGACGGCATCGCGAGGCTTATCGCCGCCCTGCCCTCAGACGGGGCGACCGTGACACTGACCAGAGAGGACCTGGTCCTCCTCCGAAGTTCGGACCACCGAGAGGTGCCGGTTAACGGTGATCTAACCGTGAAGGACGTAGCGGTGGCGGTCCACCGATCGGAATCCACAGTTCGAGGGTGGTTGGTCGGGAAGAGGCTGACCGGATACAAGCTCAACGGGCGCGAATGGAGAATCCCTCGTGCATCCCTCGATCAGTTTCTCGCCGACCAGGGTCGGTCGCCGCGCCCCAACCGAGAATCGAGC
>JAPPOV010000038.1 GCA_028873595.1 Gemmatimonadota bacterium
ACTTTACTTCAGTGCCCCGCCAGGGACTCGAACCCCGAACCTACTGATTAAGAGTAATCTGAGGGACGATCACGGGCGCTCATCTCCGCTCGATTCCTGGACTTAGCGCGCGTGAGCAATCAAGGGCGCTCACCCGCGCTGTTACTATGCTCGTTACTGCGGGCCCGGATGAGGGGAGCGCAGCTGACCGACCTCACGCTTATCAGGACCGCGAATGAGACGGGGTATCCGGCGAACTTCACCCATCTAAGCCATTTAGTCGCCGAGTCTCGCCACCATTTTGACCGGTCCCGCCGCATCTCGCCGCCTTGCGGCGCACAAACGGCGCACAGGGTTGGCGCAGGACGACGGGACCGTTCTCAGCGGGCTGAGTAGAATCGGTCGGGTTGCCCCGACCACAGCGGCTCACGCGCTCTCGAGGTCGAGAAGTTCGCGGACAGTCCGAATCAGCACCTCCGGGTCGATCGGCTTCCTGATGATCCGACGAGCTCCGGCGTACGTAGCGAAACGGAGTCCGGTCTCCCCCTTCCCTGACACGGCAATGATCCTCGTGTCGGGATCCAGGCTCATAAGCTCCAGGATCAATTCGACCCCATCCTTCCGCGTCATCATGATGTCGGTGATAACAAGGTCGATCGGATTGGCGCGGTAGACGTTCAGAGCTTCCTCGCCATCTACTGCCGGGTGAACGGCATGTCCCGCGTCCTCGACGATCGAACCAGAAGGTGCCGATCCTCCGCATTGTCTTCGACGATGAGGATGTGTGCCAGCGGGTTACCCATGTTCGATCTCCGCGATGAGCCGACCGAGTGTGGCCCCGGCTGAGTGGCCGTCCACTGATCTGCAGCCCGATCTACCTGACGGGTGAGCTCGCCGATTGTGTATGCACCACCTTCCAGGCCCCGTCGATCCAACGAAACAGATACGTCCCGTGACCGCGATTGTGGATGGCTCGCCCATCGGGCGTCGTGAGCCGGATCTCGGTGTCGACGACAGCCCACGCGAACTGGCCCTCGAAGTGCGTCTGCACGTTCGAGAAGCCGAGCGTCAGCCCGAGCTCGGCCTCCGGCTCCACGTGGTTCACGACCAGGTCATCCAGCCCGGCGTTCTGACCGCCACCTTCGAAGTAGCGCGCACCCTGCCAATCTAGAAAGTGCTCGTAAAACGGCGTTCCATCGCCTTGCTCCCACCCGACACGCACGTCGTCGAGGATCGCCTCGAGCAGCGCCGGATCCTGGACGGAGGAGTCCGCCGCTTCCGCAGGCAGATCCTCGGACGGCGCCGAACATCCCACGATCAGCGCCACCGCCCCCAGCGCGGCGGAACGTCGCACGCCGCGGGCGACCAGCCTGGCGCCCTTCACCGCGGTCCTCATCGGACAGCCCTCGAAGACCAGTGGATCGCTCGGATCCGCCAGGCGTCGCCCGTGCGGCCCAGTACCATGAGTTCCGCCCCCCGGCTGTTGACCTCGCGCTCGCCCATGCGCCCCTGAGTCGTGCTCGTCGACCACGCCCATGCAACATCGCCGACGACGGTCACGGTGATTTCGCTGCGCTCCCTCGGTACTGCTTGTGCAAAGCGCATGTCTCCGGCCAAGTGACCGCTGCGGTAGTGCTCCTTGTCCTCGACGCCGCCGCTCTCGAGGATCGTCACGTCTTCGGCCAAGAGCGAAAGGGCGGTGGTCGAGTCGCCCGAGGCCAACGCGGTGTGGTACGCGTCAACCACGGCGACGACCGCATTGTCGTCGGACTGAGCAGCAAGGGCGATCGGCGCCACGAGGAAAGCGAAGAAGACTGCCGGGCCGGCGATTCGGCCAACGGTGGTGAGCCTGTTGGAGCTGGGAAGGTCCATGTTCGATGTCATTCCAAGGAAGAGAGAGATGGGCGGCGACTGCGCTCTCGCAGCGCCAGGCGCCACCCGGAAAAGACCATCACGAGAATTGAGAGCTGGAGCGCCGTGAGTAGCGCGGTGTCGAACCAGGGGTTGCCGGTGAAGCCGAAGGTGTGGTATGCCAGGAACGGCCCGAACGCGCGCCAGATAGCCGGACGCCGCTGAACGACCTCTCCGGTCACCTGCGAGACGTGCACGTCCGTATCGTCCGGATCCGAGAACCGAAACCGGTAGGTGGGCACGCGCGCGTTGAAGTCCATCCAGTATTCCGTGGACTCGACGCCGGCATCGATGGCCTCGCCGTTCACGACTGCCGCACCAGCGCGAGCAGCCAGCTGCGGTGTGAGCCGATCCAGCACCGCCCCACTCGAGAGATCCAGAAGCACCCCGTCCCGATGAGGGTCCGGATACGCGAGGGCGAAGCGACGATCCGCGACAGCCCGCCACTCGTACCGTACGACGTCGTCGCCCGTGGGGAGCGCATGAGAGACGGCCTCAAGAACCTCGGACGGAGCGGGCAGTGATTCGCTGGTCGAGATCCCGCCCGACCATTCGGTTTCGAACGACCCCTGGCCACGGAAACGCGGCTCGATAAGGCCGAGGTTGAACCAGAGGTACGCCCCCACCAGCATCTGCGTAGCCAGTAGGAACCCGGCAAGCGGGGCGAGTCGACCATGCACGCGCCGAGCCGGCCGGACCGCGTCGGTCCAGCGCCGACGTGCGTCCCTGCGCTGCCACCAGAGCGTGTAGCCGAGACCGACCAGCAGCAAGGCGACCCCGACAAGCCCGTAAAGGAGGGCCGTGAACGCCCCGAGCGCGTCGCCCCATTGCCATACATGGACGCTCCTGTAGGCTCGGTGGAACCACTCCGCGAGCTGATCCGTCCGACGGAGGACCCGCCCCGAGGCGCGTGAGAAGACAACCTCGGAGGGCTGGTCACCCTCCATACGCACGGCGACGGCGGGCACACGGTCGACGGTGTAGTACCGATTGAACTCGGCGCCTTCGTGGATCTCGCCGGCCCGCGTGTCGACCAGGTGCTCATCTGCAACCGCCCGCAATACCTCCTCGGGCAGCGGGTCGAGACGCTCGCCCGATTGCGCATCGTAGACCCGCTCGAGTTCGAACGGGCCTGGCTTGACGACCCAGACGGCGACCTGGCCCAGACGTTCCAGGCGAATCCAGTACACACGCTCGATCCCGTCGTCCGCGAGACTCGCCAGGATATCGTCGGGTGAAGTCCACTCACCGGACTCGAGGCGCCCGCCGGCACCGGGTGTCTCGAGCTCGTACACGCCCTGGAGACCGTTTGGAAGCGTCAGCCCCACGCCGTGCAGCACGAAGGAAGACACGATCCATCCAACGATCGGGATGGTCGCGATCATCCCCAGGCGCCGATGGACGCGCGAGGTGCGGAGGCGAGCGGAGGGCTTTGTGGTCGAGGACACGGGTCACCGGCGGGTGTGTCGAAGGGCCCGGCCCGACTGAGTGGTCGCGTCCGGACCCCCAAATGGACCGCGGCACCGAAACGGATCAAGCACCATGAAGAAACCCTCATCTTCCCTTCATGTGGGGTTCACCTCCCATCGGCATCTTCGTCACCGATCCGATACTCCGCGCACCAACCGCCCTGCCCCCCTCCCGCTCATGCATCGACATGTCCCCATCGGACGACGCGACTTCCTCAGGGTCGCCTCCAGCGTAGGACTCGGCACCGGTCTCGGTCTGCGCCCGTCCGAGGTGTTCGCCAAGGTCGAGCAAGCCGTCGAAGGGACGCCCGAGCGCGCCGAGTTCCACCTGTCGATCGACCGCCACGGCTTCTCCGTCGATGAGCGCTCGACCAACGCGCCGATGATCGGAGGGTCGATCCCCGGCCCACTGCTGAGGCTGCGTGAGGGCCAGGAGGCCATCATCCACGTCACGAACAACCTGGACGAGGTCAGCTCGATCCACTGGCACGGCCTCCTCCTCCCGTTCGACCAGGACGGGGTCCCTGGCTTCAGCTACGACGGCATCCCGCCGGGTGAGACCTTCACCTATCGCTTCCCCGTCCGTCAGGCCGGTTCGTACTGGTACCACAGTCACTCGGGAGCGCAGGAGCAGGAGGGGATGTACGCTCCGATGGTCATCGATCCCGCCGGTCCGGACCCGGTCGAGTACGACCGTGACTACTCGATCGTGCTGTCGGATTGGACGGATGAGAATCCAATGACGGTGCTTCGCAACCTCAAGGGGAACGGGGCCTACTACAACTACGCGAAGCGCACCCTGCCGGAGTTCGTGGGCGGGCTCTTCGACGACGCCGGAGCCACGTTCCAGGACCGGGCGAGCTGGGGGCGGATGCGCATGGATCCCACCGACATCGCGGACGTCACCGGAGCCACGTACACCTACCTGCTCAACGGCACATCCCCTGCAGACAACTGGACCGCCCTATTCCGGCCTGGGGAGCGGGTCCGTCTCCGCTTCGTGAACGCGGCAGCGATGTCCTTCTTCGACGTGAAGATACCCGGGCTGAGGATGACCGTCGTTCAGGCCGACGGGCAAGACGTGGAGCCCGTTCGTGTCGACGAATTCCGGATCGGGGTCGCTGAGACGTACGACGTCGTCGTCGAGCCCGAGAGCGATCAGACGTACACGATCTTCGCGCAGTCGATGGACCGGTCAGGATTCGCCCGCGGCACCCTGGCCGAGCAGGAGGGGATGGAGGGTACGATTCCTCTCATGGACCCACGTCCGGTCCGGACCATGGCCGACATGCCGGGGATGGAGGACCACTCCGGGCACGACATGTCAGCGATGGACAGCGGCGAAGAGATGGATCACGAGGCTATGGGGCATAGCACCGAGTCGATGGAGCTGCGCCGCCTTCAGTACGAGGACCTCCAGGCTCTGGAACCCAACCGTGATACGCGGGAGCCAACGCGGGACGTGGAGATCCGCCTGACAGGGGACATGGAGCGCTATTTCTGGACGCTCAACGGGAAGAAGCTCTCCGAGTCGGACCCGATCGAGCTCACGGTCGGCGAGCGTGTGCGCCTGCTCATGACCAACGAGACGATGATGGAGCACCCCATGCACCTCCACGGGGTCTTCATGGAGCTTCAGAACGGTGCGCATCCGGCCTTCGCGCCCCGCAAGCACACCCTGATCGTTCCGGCGAATCAGACGGTCGTCGCACACCTCACGTACGAAGACCCCGGCCCGTGGGCGTTCCACTGTCACCTGCTCTTCCACATGATGACCGGGATGTTCGCCCGCGTCGAGGTCGCTCCGGCTCCGGCGACGGATGGAGACGGGACGCCATGAGCTGCGCGCGCAGGACGATACTGGCGACCGCTGCGCTGGGCTTCCTGGCCGTACCCGCTACAGGCCAGGAGCAGGACAACATGGTCTTCCACTTCTCCCAGTTGGAGGTGGACGCGTCTCGGGTCGATGAAACCGCACTCAGCCGTTGGGACGGGTCGGGTTGGATCGGAACGGACTTCGACCGAGTGTGGTGGAGCACCGAGGGCGAAGGGCTCGGTAGTGATCTTGGGAGCGCCGAAGCCATGGTCCTCTACGGGCACTACGTCCGCCGCTTCTGGGACCTCGTGGTCGGCTACCGGCAGGACATCGAACCCGCTGCACAGGGGTACCTGGCCTTTGGCGTGACAGGATTGGCCCCCTACTGGTTCGAGGTCGGAGCGTTCGCCTTCGTGAGTCAGGAGGGACGTCCGTCTGTCCGCCTGGAGGCCGACACGGATCTCTTCCTCACGCAACGGGCCGTGCTCACGCTCGGAGGCGAGATGGATCTGCTCATCACGGACGATGAGCGGCTCGGGCTCGGGTCCGGGATCTCCGACCTGGAACTGGGGCTCCGCACCCGCTACGAGATCCGCAGGAAGTTCGCGCCCTACATCGACCTGCTTTGGGTCCGGGAACAGGAGGCTCTGTTCGGCGGGACGCCCGTCACCGAGTCCGCCGTTCGTATCGGCGCCGGCGTACGCCTCATCTACTGATCGTGTTACACACGAAACCCTCTCACACCTCGAAGGAATACCGTACCGATGAAGAAACAACTTTGTGCAGCGCTCAGCGTCGTGCTCATGCTGGTACTCACTGCGGCGACGCCCCCTTCGCCCGTCCCGCACTTCGGACTGAGCACCTCGTCCCCTGAAGCGGGATCGACCGTCGAGGCTCCGGGGGAGGTTCGCCTCACATTCACGGAGGAGCCGCAGGAGGGGACGGTCCAGATTCGCGTCGTGGAGGCAGCGGACGCGGACGTACACGTGATGGACGCGGCTCAGGACACCGAAAATCCGGCGGTCTTCTACGTCGAGCTGCACGGAACCCTGCCACCCGCGACGTACACCGTTTCCTGGCGCGGCATGGGCGCGGACGGACACGTCGTTCGCGACACCTTCGAGTTCACGGTGTCGGCAGAGTAAGAGACGCAAATGAGCGTCGCGTTCAGCGGGATCACGGGGTGGGTCCTCTTCGGAGGACTCACCCTCGTCACAGGCTCTATCGCGGCGCGCTGGTTGATTTTGCCTCGACGATCCAGCAGAGAGCCGGAGCTCGATGCGCGGCTCACCCGTGAAGCGGCCCGCCTCGGGGTAATCGGCGCCGTGGCGATTCTCGTCGGCCTCCTGCTCTTCTTCGGTCGGCAACTCGTAGAGTTCCGCGATCCGTTCTCCCCATGGTCGGCAGAGGCCGCACTCCTACTCGGGACCCCCTGGGGCCGCACTTGGCTTCGTGCGATCATTGGTGCCGCGCTCCTGACGTTCGCGTTCGTCATGGCGCGGCGGGTCCCCGCGGGCTGGGTGTTCGCCACACCCCTCGCGCTCGCGCTCGGTGCGTTCCCTGCCTTCACCGGGCATGCCGCTGCCGCCGATCAGTATACGCCCGTCTTCCTCCTCGCCGACACGATGCATGTGTGGGCAGCGGGCGCGTGGGTGGGAGGCTTGGCCGCCGTACTGTGGCTTGAGCTCTCCGAGGGCCGAGAAGCTCCGAGGCTCAGCCTCCTCGCCACGCTCGTACCGGCGTTCTCGTCGGTCGCCATGGTGAGCGTGGCAGTGCTCGTTCTGACGGGCGCCCTGGCCTCGTGGGGTCACCTCGCATCCCTCACGACACTGTTCTCGACGACGTGGGGGCGACTGCTCCTCGCCAAGCTCGGAGTCGTCCTCGTGGTCCTCGGGTTCGGCGCGCGTAACTTCCGCATCCTCACACCGAGGCTCGGCACCGATTCCGGTGACCGAGCGATGCGGCGATCCGCAATCGCGGAGCTCGCCGTGATGCAGGTCATCCTGATCGTTACCGCGCTTCTCGTGCGAACGTCGCCTATGTGACGGATCTCGGCTCGTCTGTGCCCCCCTGCAGCCGGTCGGAGGCGGCGCAAACGCGACGCCGGCTCATGCTCCATGAAGAGATCTTCACTCGCCTCTCACCATGCCTTCACGGCGGCCATGAGATCGTTCGTCATGGCAATCGAATGAGGAGAAGCGATGATGTTCGAGCGCACGCGCACCTTCGCCGTTGTCGCCCTGGCCGCCTCCGTACTGGCCTGCGCTGACAACGCGGTCGGACCCGGTGACGACAGCCCCGCGCTAGTCGACCTCGAGCCGCAGAGCGGTCAGGTCGGTGTCGATGTGAGTGCCAACCCTACGCTGCGGTTCGATCGTCCGCTGGCACCGGGCATGGAGGCGTACATGGCGCTGCACCAGGGCCCCTTGTCGGGGCCCGTAGTGGAAGGAAGCTGGTCGATGACCTCAGACGGTATGACCCTGCGCTTCCAACCCGCCCAGCCGCTCGCCCCGGCCACGCGCTACACGGTACACGTGGGCGCCGGAATGTCCGGCCAATCGGGCGGACCCGTCAGCCTTACGATGCACGGACCCGACCTGGGGGGCGCCTGGGTCACCGAATCGATGATGACCGGCGCGATGGGTATGGGGGGCTCCACCGGTACCATGATGGGTGTCGGCTGGGCGCACCCGACGAACGGCACATTCGGGATGACGTTCACGTTCACCACCGCGGAATAACACCCCCCGGGCGAGCGCAACCATCAGGGTAGTCTTCTAGAACCGGCGCATCGCCCCGGCGCTTCCCTGGCCAGGCAGCCCTCCCGAGTGAGCACTTGTGGCTTCGCTCGCCGTATGCCCCGGGCCCGTATTACGCGCCTTATACGCTTCCCCGTGAACACCTCTTCACGTGGTGTTCATGAAACCTTCAGGACACCGGTTCGACCTTAGCTGTGAATCGCTCGGATAGTCCTGCGGCCAACGCTGTGACCCTCCGATCCGAGCGTCCAACACCTTCTACGAGGAGGCGGGTTTGAACATCTCCCGGAGGGCAGTCCTGTGCTTCAGCCTCATGATACTCGGCTTGGCACCAGCACGTGCAACAGCCCAGAACCGGAGCATATTTCTGGTTGGTGGCTATGGAACGACCACCTTCCAGGCCAACGCGGACGACTTCTACAGGAATGACTTCAGCGCCACCGTGGCACCGGTCTTTCTATTCACCATGGGGCAGGACGTGGTATTCGAGAGCGAGCTCGAGTTCGGGCTCGACGGGGCCACGACCACCACGGGTTTGGAGTACGCGCAGATCGATTATCTGGGATTCGACCGGGTGCAACTCATCGCAGGGAAGTTCCTTCTACCATTCGGCGTCTTCGGCGAACGGCTGCACCCGAGCTGGATCAACAAGCTACCCACCGGTCCCGTAACCTACGGCCATGCGCACGGCGGGGTAGCGGAGAGCGGTTTACTTCCGGTCTTGTCGGATGTCGGGGCCATGGTGCGCTGGGTTCAGCCGACGGCCAGTGGATTCCGCCTCGACTTCTCCGGTTATGTCACGCAGGGCCCCAAGGTGCCGGAGCCGGACGGCCATGACGAAGAGGAGGAGGAGGCACCAGCCGATCCGCTGCTGGCGCGTTCGGAGCTGGCTGAGAGCCCTGCACCATCCGTTGCCTTCGGCACTTCCTACCCCGACAACAACAAGAACAAGATGGTCGGAGGGCGTCTCGGCCTGCTCGCCGGCGGCTCGGCGGGGGCGTACGTATCCGGGTTCACCTCTACCTACGACGATGACGGCGAACTCAACTACGCGGGGGGCAGTCTCTCCCTCGAGTGGCGGTTCGACGGATACGAACTCCGGGGTGAAGGAGTCCTCACTCGCCAAGAGTTTCACGACGACGAGGAGGACGTCGTGAAGACCCTGGCCCGCAGTGGCTACTACCTCCAGCTCGCCAAGAGGATCAACGACTTCGAGCCCGTCGTCCGATGGGGAACCCTGGCAGATGGCACCGCAGCCAGTGAGACGCTGACCGAAGGACACAACGAGATGGCATTCGGCCTGATCTACTGGGTCCGCCCCACGGTCCCATTCAAGATCTCATACGAAATCCACCAGGACCTGGACGATCGCATGTTCGTCCAGTGGGCCTACGGCTTCTAGAGGAGAAAACCATGAGAGTCCTGATTTTCATCCTGACCATGGGCATGGTGGGCGTGACCCAGGCCGCGGCGCAGGCCACCGACCCAACTTTGCTCCCCGAGGGAGCACAGGTGTACGGCGACTTCTGTGCCAGCTGCCACAACGCGAGGGCGAGCTCCGAGCGGACCGATCTCGAGTGGGTCGCGATTGTTCTCCACATGAGGGCGCGCGCGAACTTCACCAAGCGCGAAGCGGCCGCCGTACTCGCGTTCCTGCAAGCGACCAACCTACCTGAGGCAGGCGTAGCTATGGGTGCCGCCGGGGGGGTGAACCCGGTCAACGTAGTGCTGCCCGACTCGCTGCGAGACCAGCTCATTGCGGTGACTGACAGAGAGGAAGGGACGGCCGTGGCCCGGCGTCCGGGGGGTCGCCGATGACCTCACAGCCTTGCGGCAGGAGCGGGCGAGCGTGGGCAATCGCCTCGCTCGCCTGCGCCTTCACGCTTCTTTCTCCGACCCTCCTCGCAGCACAGGAGGCCGATCCCGCCCTCGTTGCCGAAGGTCGCACCCTCTACACGGGGATCGCGCTCTGCTTCGCATGCCACGGCGTTAATGGTAGGGGTGTTCCGGGAGCCGGCGTGGACCTGACCGATGACGAATGGCTGCACGACGACGGCTCCTTCGAATCGCTCGTGCAGCGCATCCTCAATGGCGTCGGTGTTCAGGAGACGCGTTCGGGAGTGATCATGCTGCCACGGGGCGGCAGCATGATCACCGACGATCAGGCCCGCGCCGTCGCCGCGTACGTCCTCAGTCTGAAAAGCACGGAGATGCGGCCGAGGCCTGAGACGTAGCCCGAGCGGATGACCACGGAAGCCTCCGGCTGAGCGAACGATGAAGTCACCTGCCCTCGGCGCGGGCCGAGACCCACCTCTGCGGCGAATCCTGCGAGGAGGAGTCGCGGAGAACCCGGAGGACTACGCCGAGTCGGACTAGGCGAACCGGCGCCGGGGGGTCAAGCGCCGAAATGTGCGCCCCCCCGGGCGCCTCGCTGCCAGAGCCCCTCAGCTCTTCAACGCTTCATGAACTCCATGACCAGCTTCGCGAGATTCGCGTACGGCTGAGCGAAGCGCTCGTCGAAGCTATCCGACAACGCGGTTACGTCCGGGTGAAGGTCGGACGTATACAGCGCTTCGGCGTAGCCCTGGTTGATCTCACCCCACACTCGTGCCATCTCCCGCCGACCCGCAGGGGCGGTCAGCGTATCGACACCGTTGAAATTCAGTAGCAGCGCGCTGTTGATCGAGACCCACAGTGACACGATCCGAGTACCGAGGAAGTTCTCGCTCCTCGAGCACAGCACCGACGGAATCAACAGCTTCGGGAACAGGTAGTGCAGGTTGTTCAGCTCACCGAGGATGAACGCCATGTTCCAGGTCAGATACAGCGACTTCCACTCCTCGCTGAGGGCCACGACCGGGACGTAGTTGTCGTCTCCCTCGATCGATGCGTAGAACTCCTGCGTGGGGCCCTCCGGTACGACGTGCCTCCGCAGGAACGTCTCACGGTGGCAATGCCTCGCGACGTGCTCTGCCAGGACGTGCGCTGCCATCGCGTTCATCGAGAAGCCATTTTCGTATTCGGTGATTCCCGCTTCGTAAATGTTGACCTGCAGCCAGTGCTTGCAGGCGCAACGGTCCTTGCCGCAGAGGGGGGACACCAGCTTGCGCTCGAGGAGTGAAATCCTGCCGGCCGCGTGGAGTTCGTTGACGGCCTGCTCATCGATATCGGCACCACCCAGGTATCGACCGACGCGGAAGTAGACCAGGGCCATGTCGAGCGAGATGGCCTTTGCCGTTCCGAAGAAGTTCAGGGAACTTGGGAGCATCTTCAGGAAGCTCTTGAACACGTGCTCGTGGTCGATACCGATGGCCTTCTGCTTCGAGCGAACGTGCTCGACGTATTCATCGAAGAACACCGGGCTGTTGCACATCGCGGCCGTGATCGCCTCGAGGACGTATGCCACGTGTACGGCCTTGTTCACGTGCGGGGAACCCGACAACCACCTCCTGCTCAACGCTTCGCTCAAGAACTCGACGACGGCCGGTGCGTTCCTAACCAGGCCCCACCGGACCTGAGTGAGCATCGGACCGAGGTCGACGGGTTGGGACGCGATCCGGACCAGAAGCTCCTGCATCGGTAGGTACGAGGTCTGGAGGTCGTCGACCTGCATCTCGCGGAGAACCTCCCGCATCATCGAGAGATCCGTGGTCATGTCGTAGGACAGACTCAGTGCGACCATTGAGTCGTCGATGACTCGTCCCGGATCGATGCTCTGCTGGTCCATCGTGTTCGACCTGCCTGTTGGGCGTCACCCTCGTGCCAGGAACGCTGAGGGCAGTGTTACGCCGGAAACCAGGGCGCCTGGAGGCGCGCGCGTGCTGAGGGTGGACCTGAGGGCCTGAAGAGACACTGAAGCTCGGATGAAGATCACTTCAGGAGTGGGTGCGGTCCGGCACCGCTCGTCGTAGAAACCACGAGCGTATGGTACGCCACCCATCACAAGCCGCGGTGAACTGATCGTTCACCTGAGCTTCACGATGCCTTCATCTCCGCAGTGGCATCGTTGCGTGCCGGTACCGACCCTCGGGAGGCCATTCCTTGACCGACCAACCCATACGAGTCGCCGTGAACGGATACGGCGCGATCGGAAAGCGCGTCGCGGACGCGGTCAGGCTGCAGGACGACATGCGTCTCGTCGGAGTCGCGGATCTGGCGTCGGACTGGCGGCCGGGGACCGCCGTCGCGAAAGGCATCGACCTGTTCCTCGGTGAGACGGACCGCGAGAACGCGACCGAGGAACCCGGCTTCGATCCCGCGGGCACGCTCCAGGACCTCCTGGCTATCACCGACGTCATCGTCGACTGCACGCCTAAGGGCGTCGGCGCGAAGAACGCGTCCCGGTACCGGGACGCGGGGGTGAAGTTCATCGTGCAGGGTGGGGAGAAGCACGCCACCGCCGGTCACTCCTTCGTCGCTGACAGTACCTACACGACCGCCCTCGACCGAGAATCGACGCGCGTCGTGTCCTGCAACACGACCTCGATCGTGCGGACATTGACCGCCCTCAAGCGGGCCGGACTACTGGGTCGGGCCCGCGGCACCCTCATGCGCAGGGCGACGGACCCCTGGGAAAGCCATCTGGGGGGCATCGTCAACACGATCGTCCCCGAGGCGACGATCCCGAGCCACCAGGCTCCGGACGCACAAACGGTGGATCCGGATCTCGACGTGGTCACAGTCGCGGTGAAGGTGCCGGAGACGCTGGCTCACGTGCACTACTGGAGCGTCGACCTCGCGCGGGAGACGGATCGCGAAGCCGTCCTCGCCGCATTCGCCACGTCCAGTCGCATCGCGGGCGTCCGGCTCGATCGCGGGCTCTCCGCAATCAACGCCGTGAAGGAGATGGCCCTCGACCTTGGTCGTGACCGGGGCGATATCCACGAGGTGGTCCTCTGGGAGGACCTGGTCACCGTGCTGGGTCGTGAGCTGCACTACGCATACATGGTCGACAATCAGGCGATCGTCATCCCTGAGACGATCGACGCCATCCGGGCCCTGTGGGGGAGAGAGCGGTCCGCCGAAGCATCCATCGGACGTACGGATCGAGCGCTCGGAATCCCCGGTATCGGAGAGCGGAGGTCGAGCGCCAACCAGATCAGCCGGTTCTGAAGCCGATGTATCGCTCCTCCAGGTGCCCGAACGGGGAGAAGACAGAGGTCATTGCCGCCTCCATGGGGCACTTGGATGCCTCGATCGAACGATCGGACGATGCGCTGTGGCCTCCGCCTCCGAGCTCGTACGGCGACGGGCCGGGGACCTCACCTTCGCCCTCACCCGCGTGCGAACCGGTAGGCGAGCGCGAGGGTGCCGGCGGTGAAAAGGACGATTCCCCCTGCCTCGACCCACACGGACGCTCCCCTCAGGAGGACCGCCCCGGCCCGCGGGAGAACGCCCGCGGAACGCACCTGGCGGAGGTTCCGCTCGGATCTCGCGGCCCGGGTCACCTGAGCCGAGTCCGGCACCACGGTCACTCGGCCGAACGCCCCTTCCCCCCATCGCCGTACGATCCGTCGCACGTCATCGGGAGCCTCCCTCGCCAGTCTGTCCAGAGCTCGCGCCGCCGTGACGGCGTCACGCCGAAGTCGGGTCGGAGAGATCCGCATCTGGACGGACTCCGTAAACGCTGGAGGGAACATCTCTACGAATCCGACCGTCGGATCGAGTCGAGCCAGGACCCCTTCGAGCGTGACGAACGCGCGCGACAGCAACATGAACGCACCGGGATTCCGGATGCGGTACCGTCCACCGAGGCGCCCGAGAGACTCGAGGGCCCGGCCCACCGACACATCGGCGAGCGGCTGTCCCCGAATCTCTTCGACCAGCTTCGCGACGCCGTCTTCGAGGGCGTCCCGATCCACGTCGCGTGGCACGAGGCCGAGGTCGAGGTAGCTGTTCGTAGCCGCTCGCGCGTCGCCTGACACTGTCGCTTCGACGAGATCGACCAGTGCCTCTCTCATCGGTTCGGAGAGACCTCCAATCATCCCGAAGTCGTGAAGGCACAGTACGCCGTCGTCCATCACGAAGATGTTCCCCGGATGTGGATCGGCATGGAACACGCCGTCTCGGAAGACCTGTCGAACGAAGAGCCCTCCGAGTCGTCGCGCGAGGAGCCGGGCTTCATCGGGACGCGTCTTAACGTATTCCTCCAGCCGGACGCCGTCCGATCGCTCGAGGGTCAGCACGCGCGCAGTGCTCAGATCGTCAATCACGTCCGGAATCCACACACGTGCGTCATCCGCTAGTTGACGCCGGAAACGACGGATGTTCTGCGCTTCCTGCCCGAAGTCCAACTCAGCCTCAAGGCTCTGCTTGAACTCACGGACAAGACTCGGAAGGTCGAAGGGTCTGAGCTTGGCGAGGGTGACCTCGGCCAGCGATGCGAGGTGGGCGAGGACGAGAAGATCCTCGGACAGCTGGTCTCCCAAACCCGGACGCTGGATCTTCACGACTACGCGTGCCCCGGAGCGCAGTGACGCCGTGTGTACCTGGGCCACGCTCGCCGAGCCCAACGGCTCGTCGTTGAACATCTCGAACAGGGTGTGCGCGTCCGTCCCGAACTCATCGTGAATGACCGCATGGATGTCGCTCGCCGGAAGCGGTGACACGTCGTCCTGGAGTCCGGCCAGGGCTGCCAGATACCGATCGGGCAGGAGGTCGCTGCGTGTCGACAACACCTGGCCGAATTTCACGTAGACCAGGCCCAGTTCCTCGACGGCAGCACGGACACGGTCCGGCTCGGGCCAGGATGGCCCACCGACGAGCACGTCCCCGAAGCCGTGTTGCCGCAATGTGTCCAACACGCTCGTGATCCGCGGCACCGACCGGAAGAACGCTGCGGGGCCCGAACTCACTGCAGGGCCCGTCCTGGCCGCTGACACCCTGGCGACGGACTGACTGACCCGCCCCGGACGGACACCGGGTCGCTCAACGTCAGGCGTCACCCCACGCGCGATGGAACGCGTTGTACAGCGGTGCAAAAACCAGGCCCGCGTATGCGCCGTACAGGAAAGCCTCGATCAGGCCGATCGCGAAGCCCCATGGGGTGAGCCACTCGAAGCCGGGGAGTACCTGCTCGAGAAACGCACTCATGTGCCAGGACGCCGGCACGACCAGCCCGAAGATCACGCAGATCAGGTACGTCACGACGGAGAAGGCCGCGAGCGACCAACCGACCACTTTAGTGTTGAGCATGCGAACCCCCGTGATCAAACCCCCACGCGCCACGGCTCCGCGCGTCGCGGTCGTCGGGTGAGTCATCCTCGCCCCTACGGCCAGCGGCGTGACGACCTCCGCGAGAATGCCCCGAACGGCCACCATGTCCGTGTCCGTGCCCCATGTGCATCAGGACGAAGAGTACGAGGACAACGATCCAGAACCCGTTTTGCTGTAGCCATTCCATCTCAACCTCCTCTCGTTAGCTCGTCGTGCTCGTCATCGGCGTGGTCGTCATCCGCGTGAGCGGCCTCCGCAGGTGGATCCGCAGCGAACGTCTCACGCATTCCTTGGATGAACGTCGTGATTTCACGCTCGGTCAGCGTGGCATCCCGATGCATTAGGACGTAACGCCTCATCGGCATCTCTCCGCTCTCGACCATGTCGACTACCGCGTCCACGTCTTCGTTCGGCCCATCCCATTCAGAGAAGTTCAGGTGCTCACGGCCCTCCTGGACGTCCTTCGCGATCAGCCAGGAGATCGGAGCCACGCGGGCATACGCTGGCCACACGGTCTCGTTCGAGTGACAGTCGAGGCAGGCGCGTTGCGCGATTCCCATGGTTTCGGGCGAATCCCAGGCGATCTCCCGACTGACCGGCGGATTTCCCGTGCCAACCACCGGCACCAACTGAATCACGACGATGAGCGCGAAGAGGCCCGATCCCGCATCGAGTACCGCCCGTCTGGTCGGTTTCGTCATCGTTCATGTGTCTCCGCAAGCCCGTCGGCGCCGTCCGTGACGCGACGCCCGATCCCAAGGTGTCGCTCGACGACTGAAGAGACCGTGAAGCCCGGATGACGATCACTTCACTCGGGAATGGACGTCCCCCGCGGTCCGGTGGCGGAGGAGCGCCCTCGAATCGGTCGCTCCCCCGCCGCCCCGTCATCCGACGGTCAACCCGTGCCCCCCATGCACATCGCAC
>JAPPOV010000006.1 GCA_028873595.1 Gemmatimonadota bacterium
AATACGGAAAGCACCAGGCGGGTCCCTAAGTAGGCGCTCGCGCGCGGCGGTTAGGTGGCGGGGGGGCTAGGGCAGGGGGCGGGCGTTCGGCGGTGGATCTTCAGGCGAGCCGAGCAACTAGGGATTGCGGGTACGGTGCGAAATCTGGAGGATGGGTCTGTGGAGGTGATGCTTCTCGGGGGGCCTCTTGCGGTGAAACAGATGCGCCGGGACCTGGAGTCCGGCCCCCGATTCGCCAGGGTCGACGGTATTGCCGAGATTCCGTGCTCGCTCGATCCGGACACTGTGGTCTTCTCGATCCTCTGAACTCCGACAGATATGCGTAGTCGCTACGACGTGCTCGTCGTGGGCGGAGGTCATGCCGGTGCAGAGGCCGCCGCCGCCGCCGCCCGCGCGGGGGTGCGGACCCTCCTCATCTCCCCCGACCTCTCTCGGATCGGGCAGATGAGCTGTAACCCGGCGATCGGAGGTGTGGCCAAGGGGGTTGTCGCACGAGAGGTGGATGCGTTGGGTGGGGTGATGGGTCAGGCCACGGACGCGTCGCGCATCCAGTTCCGCATGCTGAACCGGTCAAAAGGGCCGGCGGTCTGGGGCCCACGGGCGCAGTGCGATCGATCGATGTATCCGACGGTCGTCCGACGGGTGTTGGATTCGTTGCCGATGCTGGACCTCTTTCAGGAGATGGTCGCGGACCTGCTCGTCGATTCAGGCCGTGTCGTCGGAGTGCGGACGCGTGGCGGACTGGAGTTCGTGAGCGAGTGCATCGTGATCACGACCGGGACCTTTCTGCGCGGTCGAATCCATGTCGGTGGCGAGGCAGGGGTGGAGGCGGGTCGTGCGGGTGAAGCTCCTTCGGTGGAGCTCGCTGAAGGTCTGGATCGCCTGGGGCTGGAGGTCGCCCGCTTCAAGACGGGCACGCCACCACGGGTCGATGGTCGGACGGTCGATTATGGCAAGACGGAGCGACAGGACGGAGACGCGCTCGCGTATCGGTTCGCGGCTTATGCGCAAGAGGTGGTTCCCGACCAGCTTCCATGCTGGATCACGTATTCGGGCGACGGCCTGAAGGATGTCGTGACTCGGAATCTGCAGAGGAGTGCGCTATACGGAGGCGAGATCGCCGGTCGAGGGCCACGGTACTGCCCGTCGATCGAAGACAAGATCGTTCGCTTTCCCGACGCTCCGCGGCATCAGATCTTCCTGGAGCCGGAGGGCCTCAACACGTCCGAGCTCTACGTCAATGGCCTGTCGACGTCGTTGCCTGCGGAGGTGCAGCTCGAGTTCATGCGCACCATTCCGGGGCTGGAGGATGTCGTGATGACGAAGGTCGGCTATGCGATCGAGTATGACTACTTCCCACCCCATCAGCTCAACCACTCACTGGAGCTTCGTAAGCACCCAGGGCTCTTCCTGGCTGGCCAGATCAATGGCACGACCGGGTATGAAGAGGCGGCGGGGCAGGGAATTGTGGCGGGTATCAATGCGGCGATGCGTGTCCGGAACGAGGGTCCGTTCGTCCTGGAGCGTGACCAGGCCTACATCGGTGTGCTGATCGATGATCTCGTGACGCGAGGTGTCGATGAGCCATATCGCCTGTTCACGTCTCGAGCCGAATTTCGGCTTCTCCTGCGGCAGGACAATGCCCCGCGGCGTCTCGGGGCGCTGGCAAGGGATCGGGGACTGCTGACGGGCGCACAGTCCGAGGCGCTCAATCGGCGGATCGCGGAAGAGGACCGCATCATGGTTTGGTTCGGCGAGACGTCCCTGGGCCCGCGGGATGTGGCAGGGATGCTGGAGGACGTCGGCTCGAGCCCCATCCATCAGAAGATGCGGGCGGTCGAGCTGCTCAAGCGCCCTCGCGTCAGCGCTCGGTCACTCATCGGCCTGGCCGAAGAGCCACCAGAGGGAGAGCTCGCCGACGAAATCCTGGCGGCAGTAGAGGTCGAGCTGAAATACGCCGGATACGTCGAGCGGGAGCGGGCGCGTGCGGAACGGCTACGAGGTCAGGCTGCATTTCTGCTCCCTGACGATCTTCCGTACATGGAGTTTGTGACGGTGTCCTGGGAGGCACGGGAGAAGCTTAGTACGGTCCGGCCGGGCTCCCTCGCGCAGGCCGGTCGGATTCCGGGCGTTTCGCCGGCGGACTTGCAGAACCTTATGCTGGAAGTGAGGAAGCTGCGAGCGGGTGCCTGAGCTCCGTGTGAGGCGTTGACCCGGCGACGGCTCGGCCGAGAGGTGTTCCGGCGCGATGTTTCACGTGAAACACAACCGGAAGAGAACGTGACGGGTGAACCTGCCGTCAAAAGTGTTTCACGTGAAACACGTTAGCGCCGTTGCATCTCCATATGCAGGTTCGCAGGGTCGTTCACGTCATCCAGATTGAAGTCCCAGTCGGTAGGACCATCGAGCCGCACAACGGCGGTGGTGACGAACTCATACGACCTGGTGACGGGGTCACCGTTGTTGGGTCGGAGCGTAAGGACGGTTTCGGTGACGGCAAGCGACCCGAATTCAGTGAAGGGGGCGCCGCCAAAGGAGATCGTGGATTGGTAGTTTCCGCTTTCGTAGATCGTGATGTACGAGACGCCGTTCTCGAGCAGGTCAACCACGATCGACGTGTCGGCGACGCTTTGGACGGTCAGCGCCGTCGCGTCCTATGTTCCGACGAATGGTTCGAGGAGGGGGTTTTTGCTCGGCTCTATAGGTGTTTCGCCTGAGCCGCAGCCCGTCAGGATTGCCACCAGAGCTGCCAGGAGCCCTACCCGTTGTACCCGCGCATCTCTCAGGGTACTGTCTGTCGTATCTGGCATCACCAAACCCTCTCTCCGTCGTAGGGAGACACACTGCCCCCTGGCCCGATCCCTGCGCAAAGCTCAAGAGTGCCCGCAGGCGGGTCAAGGATTTTTTCTGTTTCGTGCGACTGCGACCCTCACCTATATTCTGCGCCCCGCTGCACACCATCAACGCAGTCTGAATGTCCCACGTCATTGCGATCGCTAACCAGAAGGGTGGAGTCGGCAAGACGACCACCGCCATCAACCTCGGCGCCTCGCTCGCGGTCGCAGAGAAGCGCACCCTCATTCTCGACCTCGACCCACAGGGGAATGCGACGAGCGGACTCGGTGTCGAGGGCCGGGCGTCTCGACCGAACATGTATAAGGTCTTGATCGGTCAGGCGGAGATTGCGGAGGCTGTCGTCGAGCACGTTCACTTTCCGCACCTGGACGTTGTCCCGTCCACCCGCGATCTGGTGGGAGCAGAGATCGAACTTGTTTCGGCGTTCAGTCGCGAGACAATTCTGCGTCAGGCAATTGCGAAGCTCCCCGATCGCTACGACTTCATCCTGGTGGATTGTCCTCCTTCCCTCGGGCTGCTCACCGTGAACACCCTGACGGCGGCCGATTCCGTGTTGATCCCCATTCAGTGCGAGTTCTATGCACTCGAGGGGCTGAGCCAGCTTCTCAACACGATTCGGTTGGTTCAACGGGGGCTCAATCCGGAGCTCGACGTGGAGGGCGTGCTCCTCACCATGTACGACAAGCGCCTGAACCTGTCGCGGCAGGTCAGCGCGGAGGCTCGCGAGTATTTCGGCCCGAAGGTTTATCGCACCGCGATCCCGCGGAACGTCCGCCTCGCCGAGGCACCGAGTTTCGGCCAGCCGATCGTGCAATACGACGTGCTCTCGCAAGGGGCTCAGGCGTACCTTGCGCTCGCAAACGAAGTCATCGAACGACGAAGCCGCGCGAAAGCGGCCGCTGCTGTGGAGGCGAGTCAATGAGTCGGGATCGTCTTGGAAAAGGCCTCGGTGCACTCCTCGGCGAATACCTCGAGCCCGAAGTCACGGAGAACGAGGTTCACACGCTCCCTCTTGGTTCGATTGTCCCGAATCCTGTTCAGCCCCGGCGTGTTTTCACCGATGCGGAACTCGACAGCCTCACTTCGTCGATTCGAGAGAATGGGCTTCTACAGCCTCTCGTGGTTCGGCCTGCCCCGGGCACGACGGACCGATTCGAGATCGTCGCGGGTGAACGGCGCTATCGAGCTCTCCGCCGCCTCGAATGGGCCGACGTGCCCGTCATCGTTCGTGACGCGGACGACGAGACGCTTCTCGTGCTCGCCCTCGTCGAGAATCTCCAGCGTGAGGCCCTGAACCCACTCGAAGAGGCTGAGGGGTATGAGGCGCTCGCCCAACGCTTCGATATGAAGCACGCCGACATCGCGAAGGCTGTGGGGAAGGATCGTTCGACCGTCGCCAACCTGGTTCGACTCCTCAAGCTCCCTGTTTCAATCCGAAAGCTGGTCGAGTCGGGTGAGCTGACTCAGGGGCATGCGCGGGCACTCCTGTCTCTGGAGGACCCGCTGGTTGCCGCGGACCTCGCTCGCCGCTCAGTCAAGGAGGGTTGGTCCGTCCGGGAAATCGAACGTCGCGTGGCCGGCGCTTCCGGGAAGAAGCGCCCGCGGAAACCGAGGGACAAGGACCCAATCGTACGAGCCCTCGAGGAGGCGTTGCAGGACGACCTTGGCACCCGGGTTCAGGTGAAGCCCGGCCGATCCGGAAGAGGGTCGATCGAAGTGCAGTACCACGGGCCCGAAGATTTCGAGCGCCTCTTCGAGCGAATGACCGGGAGATCCGTGAGCGACGTCGTCGGGTGAGCTCGTCTGGCGCGAGGCGCAAACTCAGCGTCGTCCTCGTTCCCGAGGGTAGCGAAGACACTCGGACCTTTGACGTCTCGTACCGTGCTCTAGGCACTGTCGCTGGCATCGTGTCCTTGCTTGGCCTCGCGGTCACGATCATGGCTGGGAGTTGGTGGTACCTGGCTGCCCGGGCGTCTCGCGTCACCGATCTCGAGCAGGAAGTCGAGGCGATGACGCGTGACCGTGCGCGGGTTGAGGCGCTGGTTCAACGTCTCGAGACCATCGAGTCGCAGTATGTACAGATTCGGGGTATGTTCGGGTCTGTGCAGCTGGACGAGCTCAGCGGCGTTTGGCTTCCTCCGGCGTCGCCGGCCCGACAGGTCGACCGAAACGAGCGTCCGCACGTCGGTGCCTCGCCCCCTTCGGCCTGGCCTCTATCGGAGCGAGGCTTCGTGACGCAGGAGCTGTACGATGGCAACGAGGGCGACCATCCAGGGCTCGATATTGCGGTGCCCTCAGACTCATATATCCGGGCTTCCGGAGGAGGAGCCATCGTCGATGTTGGAGAAGATGCGGTGTACGGCCGCTACGTGGTGATCGACCACGGGCAGGAGACGTCGACCCTGTACGGCCACGCATCGTCCACCTTCGTCCGGCTTGGGCAGAGTGTGCGCGAGCGTCAGGTGATTGCTCTGAGTGGGTCGACGGGGCGTTCGACGGCGCCACACTTGCATTTCGAGGTCCTTGTCAGCGGTGAGCCGGTCGACCCCCTGAGCTTTGTCGAGCAGCCGGGATAGCCGGAGACGTGCCCGTCCGCGCCCCAGAGGGGCATGGCTTTTGCCACGGTGGTCTTCAGGCGTCCAGCCCCTGTACATTGACCCACTCAACCAGCACATGAGGTGAGGATGGCACGCGGTCGCGAGAACACTCAGACGTCGTCCGAGGCGGTAATCTCCATTATTGGACCTGGCATGACGGTCGTAGGGAATTGCGAGAGTGATGGCACCATACGGATCGAGGGAACCGTCAACGGATCAGTGAAGGCGGGCAAGGCTGTCGTCATCGGCAAGCAGGGTCTCGTAACCGGGGATATCATGACCCAGGATGCGGTGATCTCCGGCCGAGTGGAGGGCAAGCTGGTCGCCGCGTCTCGGCTGGAGCTCCAGGCGACGAGCCATATCGAAGGTGAGGTCCACACGAAGCGCATGCAGCTGGAAGAAGGATCTGTCCTCAACGGCTCGGTCCACATGGGCTCGAATGTGGCCAAGGTTGCGGCGAACGGTGGAGCGCGGGTCCTGGATAAGCCGGACACGACCACATCCGAGGACGTCGGAGCTCAGCGCTGAGGTTCTCCACACCCGTCTGCTCTGCTGCTGGGGGCGATTCAGTGCTTGTTCACAGTCCGACCTTTTGGGTGCGCTCTCCTCACGGCCTCTGACAATGCCATGAAACTAGAATCGGTGCTCCATTATCTGGATGAGTGGTTGCAGGTGTCCGATCATCCCGACTACTCGTCCGCGCTCAATGGACTCCAGGTCGGTGGGCCGAGCGAGGTCGAGACGGTCGTGACCGCGGTGGACGCATCCGAGGCGTCGATCCGTGCCGCCGCCGAGCTGGGTGCGGACCTGATGATCGTCCACCATGGCCTGTTCTGGGGCGGCCTTGAGCCGATCGTCGGCCGACATGAGCGCAGAATTCGGGCACTCTTCGAAGCGAACATCGCGTTATACAGCGTGCACCTTCCGCTCGATACTCATCTCGAGGTAGGCAATTGCGCCCTGCTGGCTCGGGCCATCGGCGTGGACATCCGCGGGAGATTGGGAAGCTACAAGGGTCACGACCTCGGCGTATGGGGCGATCTTCCCGAGCCGGTGGAGGTTGGTCAGCTGCAGAAGCTTGTCTCTTCCGTGGTCGGAGGGGGCGCAGTTCGGGCCCTCCCCGGGGGGCCGGAGCGGATTCAGTCGATTGGCGTACTCACCGGAGGTGGGGGTTCGTTCGTCCGAGAGGCGGCGGGTGCCGGCCTCGACGCATATGTGACCGGGGAAGGATCACACCACACGTATTTCGACGCGACCGAGTTCGGAATACACGTTCTGTTCGCAGGGCACTATTCGACGGAAACCTTTGGTGTGCAAGCGGTTGGAGAACACCTCTCAGAACGGTTCGGGCTGACGTCCTACTTCGTAGACCAGCCCACCGGTCTGTAGCGGACAGCCCCCGAGGCCAGTGAATCCACCCTTTGACCCTATCGAGTTCCTCGAGCACGGACCTCTCGTGCCGTTTGCCATGGATTGCGTGGATGAGCGGGTTCTTTGGGTCGGGCCGCAGGCCGAGTCCTTGCTGGGGTACCCTCGGGAACGTTGGCTGAAGCCCGATGTTTGGGACGTGATTGTCGTAGAAGAGGATCGTCGGCGGGTTCGGGACGCCCGCGGCTCGAGAGCCTGGGCGACGCCAGGCGCTTCGGTCGAGTATCGTGTGCGGGCCGCAGGAGGTGCCGTGCTCTGGCTGACGGAGGTCGGCCGTGTCGTTCAGGATGAGGATGGAGCGCGCATCGAAGGCTATCTGCTCGATGTGACGGAGCGAAAGAACCGTGAGGTCGCGATCTGGAGGAGTGAGGAGCGAGTCCGGGGGATCCTGCGAAACGCGCCCGACGCGATGGTGGTGACGGACATCGGGGGTCGTATTCAGACGATGAATGCTCAGGCCGAACGGCTCTTTCAGTACGGCTTCGCGGACGTGTGCGGGTCCATGCTCGACCCGATGGTCCCGCAGCGCCTGCGCGCCGCGTTCACCGAACTTCGCGACGCCCTTGATCCGGAATCTGAGCGCCGCTCTCTCGTCGCCGGACAGGCCTTCGCGATCGAACAGCAGGATGGCGGCGAGGTCCCGGTCGAGATTGGTATGAGCCTGGTGACAACACCGGACGGTGAGGTCCAGATCCTGAACTCATTCCGGGATCTTACTGCGCGTCTACGCCTGGAGACCCAACTCCGCTCGAGCGAGCGACGGATTCGCGCGGTCGCAGAAGCATTGCCTGCGCTGATTTTCTTCGTCGACCAAGCGGAGCGTTTTCTGTTCGTCAACGACGCCTACGCCGCCTGGCATGGCCAGCGACGTCATCAAATGGAAGGACAGCGCATCCGAGAGGTGATCGGGGAGTCGGCCTACGCTGATTACGAGGAGTCCATCTCGGCTGCCCTGAACGGGACCCCGGCACACATGCGATTGGACGTGGTGGACCCCGACGGGCAACCCCGCTCCTTCGACATGAGCTTTGTGCCTCAGTTCAGTGAAGACGAGTCGGTGGACGGCTTCTTCGGTGCTTTCTTCGACGTATCCGCTGAAGTCAGAGCCGAGCAGGGGGACCGCCTCCATCGCGAACAGCTGGCGCATGTGGCCCGCGTTGCGACGCTGGGCGAGCTGGCGGCGTCGATCGCGCATGAGCTCAATCAGCCGCTGTCGGCTGTGGTAGCAAACGCTCAAGCAGCACGTCGCTTCCTGGATCCGATCGCACCGGACCTGGACGAGGCGCGCGAGGCCCTGGACGATGTCGCAGCCGATGCCCGCAGGGCTGGGGACGTGATCGCAAGCATGCGCAAGCTCCTGGAGCGCAGGGAGACGCGACATGAGCCCGTGGACCTTCGCCACCTCGCCCTGGAGGTCGTGGAGCTCGTTCGTAGTGAAGCGGTGCTGAACGGGGTCGAGGTGCGCGTTCAGGAGGACGCAGCGACGACGACGACGGTCGAAGGAGACCCCGGTCAGCTCACGCAGGTTTTCCTCAATCTGGTAAAGAATGCAATCGAGTCGACGGGCCGACTTTCGTCTGCCCCGCGAACCGTCACCGTGTCTTTCTCCAGCGACCGATCTGATGTCGAGGTGAGCATCCTGGACAATGGTCCCGGGTTTCCCGCGGGCGATCCAGAGAGTCTGTTCCAGCCGTTTTTCACCCGCCGGCCAGGTGGCCTCGGGATGGGCCTCCCGATCAGCCGGACGATTGCCGAAGCGCATGGAGGCAGCGTTTCGGCGGAGCGGTTGGCGGATGAAGGAGCGCTGCTTCGTGTGCGTCTGCCGGCAGCGCCGGCTGACGATTCCAGCGCTTGATCCGTGGGTGTACGGTCTTCGATCCAGCGCATAGGTCTGACGGAATAGCGTGACTCCCACCTCGTCCGAACCCACGCGATTCGATGGCTCGATCGCCATTGTCGATGACGATCCTTCGGTCCGTCGGGCGCTGCTACGGCTCTTCCGGTCCGTGGGTGTCGATGCGGTCGGGCACGAGTTCGGCGTCGAGTTTCTTGGGTCACGGGCTTTGCACGATGTCGAGTGTTTGATTCTCGACGTGCACATGACGGGGATGAGCGGCCTCGAGGTACTTGAGGAAGTTCGAGTCGCGGCCACGAAGCTTCCTGTCGTGCTTATGACGGGTCGCTATGAGCCGGACTTCGAGGACCGGGCCCTGGCCGCCGGAGCCTCTGCGTTCCTGCGTAAGCCCTTCCTCGACGAGGAGCTGTTCGCCGCGATCGCCGAGGCGACGGGGCAACTCCTTCCCTGAGCCTTCTGCAAAGGTCGGCGTCCGTTGCCGCCCCCAGAGCGGGTGGGTACCATCCGGTTCTTGCCCTCGTGATCCTGTTCTGACCCGGCTCGTCCCCTCGGATTGGCCGATGGAGGCCTCTGTGAATCGCCGGTTCAGCGCTGCGCTGTTCGTCGCCCTCGTGTTGTCGGCACCTCTTGCCGCGCAGTCCGTCCCCACCCCAATCGAGCATTTCGGCCACGCGATTGGCGCAGATCGCCAACTCGCCGACTGGCCGGCGCTCACGTCGTACTTCGAGGCCCTGGCGGGCGTGAGCGATCGGGTCGCGGTCGACACTCTCGGTCCGACCACCGTCGGGAACCCGTTCGTCATGCTGACGATCACGAGCCCCGAGAACCACGCTCGCCTCGATGAGCTCCACGCGATCCAGATGAAGCTCGCTGATCCCCGGAGCGTTTCCGGTGACGAGGAACTCGAACGCTTGCTCGACGAGGGCAAGACTGTCGTCCTCATCACGCAGGGAATTCACGCCACCGAGGTTGGGGCCAGCCAGATGTCGGCGAATCTCGCGTATGAGCTTGCGAGCTCCGACACGGAGAAGGTCCGTGAGATTCTGGAGCACGTCATCCTGCTGCAGATCCCTTCACTGAACCCGGATGGGTTGCAGTGGGTCAATGATTGGTACATGGACCTGGTGGGTACGGAGTACGAGGCTGCACCTCTCCCCTGGCTCTACCACCCTTACGTCGGACATGACAACAACCGGGACTGGTACGCCTTCACGCAACAGGAGACGATCCTGACCGTGCAGGAGGCTCATAACGCCTGGCATCCGCACATCGTGCATGATGTCCACCAGATGGGTGGCAATGGCGCACGCATCTTCTTCCCTCCCTACATCGAGCCGTGGGACCCCAATATCGACCCGGCCCTTACGGCTGCGGTTTCGCAGCTCGGCACGTACATGGCGGCTGAGTTGACGGCGCAGGAAAAAAAAGGGGTGGTCGTGAACGCTCAATACGATGCGTACACGCCGGCCCGTGCGTATATGCACTATCACGGTGCAGCCCGGATTCTTTCCGAGACTGCATCAGCACGCATGGCCACACCGGTGACGATCCCTCCCGAGGTCCTCGGTCCGGGTCGCAACTTCAACGCGGCCGAACGCTCCTGGAATTTCCCGAACCCATGGGAAGGTGGAGCGTGGGGTCTGCCGGACATCGTCGAGTACCAGAGGGCTGGCGCGATGGCACTTCTGACCAATGCCGCGCGGAATCGGCGGTATTGGCTCGAGAACTTCTACGGCGTCAATAAGAGAGCGGTCGAGAAGTGGGAGTCCTGGCCAGACGCGTGGGTCATCGCGGCGGAGCAGGACAACAGCCCGGGCGTCACCTATGCGATCCGCGCGCTCACGATGGCGGACGTCGAAGTGCACCAGGCAGAGGAGGCCTTCGCGGTTGGCTCCATGGCGTTCCCCAAGGGCAGTTGGGTCATTCCCATGAACCAGCCGTACGCGAGTTTCGCGAATACGATGCTGGAAATTCAGGAGTACCCGGACCTCCGCGAGTATCCCGGCGGTCCGCCCCAGCGCCCCTACGACGTCACGGCTCACACGCTGGGCTACCTGCTCGACTTCGACGCCGTGGCGGTCGACGGCCAGCTCGACGTTTCACTCAGTCCTCCCGTACCGGTTCCGGACTTCGACTTCCGGCTTCCCGAGCGCCTGTCGGGGGAGGACGCGCCGCGTGTCGCGCTCTATAAGTCATGGCAGGAGCCCATGACCGAGGGGTGGCAGAGGTGGGTCTTCGACCAGCACGAGATGCCCTACGACACCTTGCACGACGCTGACATCCAGGCCGGCGCTCTATCTGATTACGACGTCCTGATCTTCCAGGCACAGAACGCACGCTCGATCAAGCGGGGTCATGCCCCGGGAAGTATTCCCCCGCAGTATGCCGGAGGCCTCGGGGGTGCAGGAGGGTCCGCTGTACAGGCGTTCGTGGAAGGCGGGGGTCGTGTCATCGCGATCGAGGCCGCCACGGAGTACGTGAGTGACATGTTCGGTCTTGGTGTGTCCGACCTGACGGATCGCCTACCGAACACCGAGTTCTACATCCCGGGCTCCATCCTTCGCCTCGAGCTCGATTCCGAGTCGAGCCTTGGCGAGGGGATGCGAAGTGAGATCGCGTCGTGGTACTGGCGATCGAGCATGGCCTTCGACGTGGACGACCCACGCATCCGTGTTGCCGCACGATATGGCTCCGGTGATCCGCTCCTGTCAGGCTGGGTGCTCGGTGGTGAGCACATTGCTGGGCAGCCTGCCATTCTGGAGGCGGATATCGGTGACGGGTCGGTCGTACTCTTTGGCTTCCAGCCCAACTACCGAGCGCAAACGATGGCTACCTGGCCACTGCTCTTCAACGCGATCCGGTAGACACACACCGACACGCTCCTACGCCCGTGGCCACGCGCCGGCCTCGTTGGATTTTCGCCCGATGCATCGTGGCCGCGCTTCGCCCTCCGAACACGTTCAAGAGCCACGGCGCTGGAAGGTGGGGGAGTGGGCTGGAACTTCTTGGGGCAGGGACGAAGCAGCACGGGTTCGAGGGGGTCGAAGTGAAAACATGTCGACCCTATGTTCCTTCCGGGTCAAACTGAAACACTGTACACCAGCCACACGCCGTCATTGCCGAGACGCGTGCAACGGTGTGTGATCAACGCGGTCCTCGGATGACACCTGATAGCTCACTCCCGTGCCCCGCCTGCGGAGAAGCCGCAAGTGGAAACTTCTGTCAGAACTGCGGCGCCGATCTCGGCGGACGCTTTTGCAATCAGTGCGGCGAGAAGGTGTCTTCGGGGTCGAAATTCTGTGCTCAGTGCGGCGCGCAGGTCGACCCCGGTGCCTTGGCGTCGCAACGGCCAGGACAGGAGCCCGCGAGCCGTCGTGCGAGCCCCGCGCCTCATGCGCGTTCTACACATCTCGCGGCGGAGCGCAGGGAGGCCGTGCGCGAGGTCGTAGCCGGACAGAATCTCCCGTGGTGGATTGCCGGTGGGGCCATGTTCGTCTTGATCTTCGTCGTCGGACTTTCCATGGTCCGGCCGGGTCCCGGACCCGTTCCCTCGACGAGTGGTCCGGTCCCCTCGGCGGGTGGCACGTCCCCGGCCGGAGGCACTCCACCAGACATCTCGAACATGTCGCCGATCGAGGCCGCGGATCGCCTCTTCAACCGAGTGATGCAGTCGACCAGCCAGGGCGACAGTGCGCAGGCGCAAGCGTTCCTGCCGATGGCAATCGCTGCATACCAGCGAGCTCGCCCGTTGACGCTCGATGGGCTCTTCCACCTGTCGATGCTGAATCGTACTGCGATGAACCTCGAGGCCGCGCTCGACAATGCCCTCGAGATTCTGGAGCAGGACCCGAATCATCTGCTCGGTCTCGCGGCGGCGGCCGAGGCGGCCATCGAGCTCGGGGAACTGGATGAAGCCGAGGTGCATTATCGGCATCTCGCGGACATCTACGATGAGGAAGTGCAGCGTCCGCTCGAGGAATACGAGCAACATTCTCTGATTGTCGACGTGCTCAAGTCGGACGCCGAACGCTTCTTGGCCGAACGCTGACGCCGGGCTCCGGTACCATGCGCGTCTTCCTGACCGGCGGTACCGGCCTGCTCGGGTCCCACCTGGCCGAGCACCTCGTGGCGGAAGGCCACGAGGTCCGGGCGCTGGTTCGACCGCAGTCGGACGTTTCGTTTCTCGACCACCTCGGAGTCGAGCTCGTTCAGGGTGATGTCACCGATCCGGTCGATCGCTTGAGAGGATTGATCGTCGGGTGCTCGCACGTAGTGCACGGTGCGGCCCTGGTCTACTCGGGCGGAGACTGGGAAACAATTGCGGAGGTGAACGTGCGCGGGGCTGCTCGTGTTCTCTCTGCAGCGTCCACAGCTGATGTGGTGAAGGCGGTCCACATTTCGTCCGTAGCGGTTTACGGCAATGACCCCCAGCAGCCCAACCACGACGAGTCACTCCACGGCGTTGGCGACGACTATGCGCGCTCCAAGCGTGAGGCTGAACGCGAGGTGCGGCGCATCGAGCGCGAGACCTCGCTGGCCGTCACCGTGGTGCGGCCTTCAGCCGTGTACGGCGAACGAGATCGTCTCATGGCGCCCGCAGTAGCTCGTATCCTGCGGCTGCCCGTGGTGCCTTTGTTTGGTCATGGCGACAACACGATACCGGTGGTCTACGCAGGCAATGTCGCTGTCGCCGTGCGGCTCACCCTCGAGTCGCCGGGGGGAGGCGACACCTACGATCTGGGGATGGACCACGCCCTGACCCAGCGCGCCCTTCTCGAACGTCAGGCGCGAGGTATGGGTGTGCGACCGAGGTTCATACGGTTGCCCGGTGGCCTGGTTGGTCGGGGAGCGCGCTTCCTGGCCCGACTCGGCGTCGACACGCCCGGTGCGCAGCATCTCCCGCTCGACCGGGTGGCGCGTTTGGCCCTCGGAGAGAACCCTTACGTGTCCCGTCGTGCGCACGACGATCTGGGGTGGGACCCGCCGCACCGACATGAAGATGCGCTGGAGCGCACGGGCCGTTGGCTCGTGGGCCGTCATGATGAACCGCTGGAGAACACCTGATGGATGACACATTCGACCCCACGAAAGACGCCACACAACCGCTTCCGTACGAGCGCCCGACCGAAGACGAGCGCCTTCTTCAGAGTTTTGCGGATGTGGAAGAAGTCGGTATGGATTCATGGCGGATCTTCAGGATCATGGGAGAATTCGTCGAAGGCTTCGAGGAGATGTCCGAGATTGGAACGGGTGTTTCGATTTTTGGGTCGGCGCGTACCAGGCCGGATGACCCCATGTATCAGGCGTGTGTCGAAACGGCTCGACAACTCGGTGAGGCCGGGTTTCCGATCATTACCGGCGGTGGTCCGGGGATGATGGAGGCCGCGAACAAGGGTGCGCAGCTCGCGAGCGTTCCCTCGGTGGGATGCAACATCGAGCTCCCGTTCGAGCAGGCTGGAAACCCCTTCCTCGATGTGAGCATCGACTTCCGATATTTCTTTGTTCGCAAGACGATGTTCGTGAAGTATGCGTGTGCGTTCGTGGTCTTCCCGGGGGGCTTCGGGACGATGGACGAGCTTTTCGAGGCCCTCACCCTCATCCAGACGAACAAGGTTCGTGACTTCCCGGTCGTCCTCTTTGGCTCCACCTACTGGCAGGGCCTCCTGGACTGGGTCCGCTCGACCATGCTGCAGGAGGGTAAGATCTCTCCGGAGGACATGGACCTGATACTCGTGACGGACGACCCGGCCGAGGCGGCGGCGCATATCGTCGGGCGTCACCAGGCACATCTGGTGGAGCACGGACCACGGTTCCGACGTCGACGCACCGATTGATGGCTTCGGAGTAGACGTAACTCCGACTCTGTACAGAGCCCTGCTGGCCTTGTTGGGTCCGTCGACAGGGGCTCTTTTTCAGGACTCTACCGGAAACGGACGTTCCGAGATCTGAGAAGCACGTGACGATACACACCGATACGCCGAGAGGATACGCGCCTGCCGGGAAGAACACCGGCGTCGTGAAGCCCAAGGGTACCTCGAAAATCCGAGCGCACGAAGGCCTGGAGACCATCGACATCCGGTCTCGCAAACCGTTCTGGTTGAAGGTCCGTTCTCCCGGCGGCCCGAACTATCTCCACCTCAAGAAGATGATGAGGTCGGAGGGGCTCCATACGGTTTGCGAAGAAGCCGGCTGTCCGAACATTGGCGAATGCTGGGAAGCTGGTACCGCCACGTTCATGATCCTTGGCGACGTATGTACACGGGCGTGCAAGTACTGTGGCGTTGCTCACGGGATGCCGACAGAACTCGACGAAGATGAGCCGCGCCGAGTCGCCCAGACCGTGAAGGAGATGGCGCTGGAGCACGTCGTCATCACGAGCGTGAATCGCGACGAGCTCGCGGACGGTGGTGCAGGTATCTACGCCGATACGATCCGGCGCATCCACGAGGAGGTTCCGGGGTGCTCCGTGGAAGTGCTCATCCCGGACTTCAAGGGTGATGAAGACGCGCTCAAGACCGTGGTGGATTCGAAGCCCTCCATTCTGGGCCATAACCTCGAGACGGTGGACCGACTTCATCCGGATGTGAGACCTGGGGGTCGATACTGGCGCTCGATTTCGTTCCTGGGTGCGGTGAAGCGCCTCGATCCGGCCATGCTCACGAAGACGGGCATCATCCTCGGCATGGGTGAGGAAGAACATGAGATCCGTCAGGCGATGATCGACCTTCGTGAAGCGGCGGTCGACATCCTCACGTTGGGCCAGTACCTGCGCCCTTCGGCGATGCACATTCCCGTGGCTCGTTGGGTGACACCCGAAGAGTTCGCGATGTGGAAAGAGGTCGGGGAGAAAGAATACGGGTTCAAGCACGTCGAGTCGGGCCCCCTCGTACGCTCGAGCTATCACGCAAAAGAGCAGGCGCGAGAGGTCGAAGCCGGAGGCCCCGGCTCAATTCAAAATGTTTTGGAGGCGGACATTCCTGCCCCCGCCGAGGTCCGGCTGGACCTCGTTCAGCTCGAGATCGGCCGGTCTGGCCGATCGAACAACGGAGCCTGATGTGGCCGAAACCAAGACGAAGGCCAAGAAGTCTTCCAAGAAGAGCGATCCGCTCGCGGAGCATGGCATCAGCGAGGAGCTCGGGCTCGACCTGATGCGCGACATGCTGCTGTACCGGCGGTTCGAAGAGAAAGCGGAAGAGGCCTACGCGATCGGCAAGATCGGTGGCTTCTGTCACCTGCACATCGGTCAGGAAGCCGGAGCCGCAGGAAGCATCAAGCCGTTGCGGCCCGACGACTATGTCATGAGCGCGTACCGGGAGCACACGCAGGCGCTCGCGAAGGGTGTCTCACCGAACGCAGTCATGGCCGAGCTCTACGGGCGAGCAGATGGCGCTTCGGGTGGCAAGGGCGGCTCAATGCACATCTTCGATGCGGACTGCCGCTTCATGGGCGGTCACGGCATCGTCGGTGGTCAAGTTCCGCTCGCCACAGGGGTCGCCTGGAAGATCAAGTATCGGGGCGAAGACACGATCTCCCTGGTGTACATGGGTGACGCTGCGGTCAACCAGGGGGGGTTTCACGAGGCCCTCAACATGGCTGCGGTGTGGAACCTCCCCGCGATCTACGTTGTGGAGAATAATGAGTACGGGATGGGCACGGCGTTCAGTCGCGTGTCACGCACGGACATGTCGACCAAGTCGGCACCGTACGGAATTCCGGCACACACCGTGGACGGTCAGGACGTACTCGCCACGTATGCGTTCTTTCGTGACCTGGCCGACAAGGTTCGGCATGGCGCAGGACCACAGTTTGTGGAGCTCCAGACCTACCGGTTCCGCGGGCACTCCATGTCAGACCCGGTTTCCGGGACGTACCGGTCCGTCGAAGAAGTGGAGCAGGCCAAGGAAGAGCGCGACCCGATCGCCATCCTGCGCGATGTGCTCATGGACGCCGGGGCACTCGACCAGGCGGCGCTCGAGGAGATGGATGCCGAAGCGCGCCAGATTTCTGCCGAAGCAGCGGATTTCGCCGATGCGTCTCCGCTCCCGGACCCCTCTGCGCTCTATCAGAACGTGTGGGCTGAAATCAACCCGAATGGCCGGCTCTTCTTCGATGGTCGCCCTGAGTCCGAGGAGGCCAGCTGATGGCGGTCATGACCTACCGAGAGGCGCTCAACGAAGCCCTTCGCGAAGAGATGGAGCGTGACCCTGACGTCTTCCTCATGGGTGAGGAGGTCGCCGAGTACGACGGAGCGTACAAGGTCTCGAAAGGACTCCTCGAAGAGTTTGGTGATCAGCGAATCGTCGACTCACCGATTTCCGAGCTCGGGTTTACGGGGCTCGGAGTCGGCGCCGCGATGGCCGGTCTGCGGCCGGTCATCGAGTTCATGACGTTCAACTTCGCCTTTCTGGCCATCGATCAGGTCATCAACTCGGCTGCAAAGATGTACTACATGTCGGAAGGCCAGTTTCCGATGCCGATCGTCTTTCGCGGACCGACCGGGGCCGCGCTTCAGCTGTCCGCGCAGCATTCGCAGGCGTGTGAGACGTACTATTCGCATGCGCCCGGTTGTAAGGTGGTCACGCCCGGCACACCGGCCGACGCGAAAGGCCTCCTCAAGGCCGCGATACGGGACAACGATCCCGTCGCCTTCATGGAGGGCGAGCTGCTCTACAACTTCAAGGGGGAGGTGCCCGAGGACGACGATTTCGTCATCCCGCTCGGCGTCGCCGATCTGAAGCACGAGGGTGGCGACGTGTCGATCATCACACATGGGAAAATGATTCACGTCGCACTTCAAGCGGCGCAGAAGCTCGAGAAGGACGGCATCCACGCCGACGTTCTCGACCTTCGCACCATCCGTCCGCTCGACATGGATGCGATCCTCAAGACCGTGAAGAAGACCAACCGGGCCGTGTACCTCGAAGAGGGTTGGCCCTATGCCGGAACGGGAGCTCAAATCGTCGCGATGATCCAGGAGGAGGCGTTCGATGACCTGGACGCGCCGATCATCCGTGTCACTCAGGCGGACGTTCCGATGCCCTATGCCAAGAACCTCGAGATCCTCGCCAAGCCTTCGGCGAAGCACGTGATCGAGGCCGTCAACAAAGTCCTGTACCGATAGCTATGGCGACCAAAGTCCACATGGAAGCACTCTCCCCTACGATGGAGGAGGGTCAGCTCGTTCAGTGGCTGAAGGCCGAAGGCGATTCGATCGCCAGCGGCGACATTCTGGCCGAAATTGAAACCGACAAAGCCACGATGGAGTTGGTTGCCCGGGGAGATGGGATCTTGCGAAAGATCTTCCTGGACGCGGGAGGCACCGCCGAAGTCGGGGCGGTGATTGGTGTCATCGCGTCGGAAGAGGAGGACATCTCCGGAATCGAGGGTGTGTCAGCCGCGGTTGGCGCCGGTGCCCCCGAGCCCGCGGAGGCCGCTGCGCCGGCCGCGGCGGCTCCCGAGCCCGCGACACCTCCAGCGCCACCTGCGACACCTGCCCCTGAGGCTTCTGTCCCCGCAGCTCCGGTCGCCGCGGGTGGCCGAGTGAAGGCTTCGCCCCTGGCTCGCCGCCTTGCAGAAGAGATGGGTGTGGACCTGTCTCAGGTGGCTGGCTCCGGTCCGGCGGGGCGGATCGTGAAGCGCGATGTGGAAGCTGCGAAGGCAGCGGGTGTGTCGTCACCTGCACCATCCGCTCCCGCCTGGACACCTGACGAAGCGGAGTACGAGGACGTTCAGACGTCTCAGATGCGCAAGACCATTGCAAAGCGTCTGGTCACGTCGATCGGACCGGTTCCGACCTTCTATCTCACTGTCGACATCGACATGGGACGAGTCATGGATGCCCGGAAGAGCATCAATACGATGCTCGAGAAGGACGGTCTCAAGGTCTCCATCAACGACATCGTGCTGAAAGCGGTGGCGGGAGCCCTGCGCCAACACCCCAATTGCAACGCACAGTGGCACGACGGCTTCATCCGTCGGTTCAATTCCGTGCACCTCGGTGTCGCGGTCGCGGTCGACGACGGTCTGATCACGCCGATCGTGAAGCACGCCCACCTCAAAGGCCTCACGCAGATCGGCGCTGAGGTGAAGGAGCTCGCGGGACGTGCTCGCGAGAAGAAGCTCATGCCGGAGGAGTATACGGGGGCCACGTTCTCCGTCTCGAACCTCGGTATGTTCGGCATCCACGAGTTCACGGCAATCATCAACCCGCCCGAGGCCGGGATTCTCGCGGTTGGCGGAATCGAGCAGACCCCGGTCGCCGTCGATGGGGAGGTCGTCGTCCGTCCGCGTATGCGGATCACCATGAGTTGCGACCACCGGGTGATCGACGGCGCGCAGGGCTCACGCTTCCTGCAGACACTGAAGGGCATGCTGGAGGAGCCGACGGCGATTCTGCTCTAGGCAGGTCATCTCTGTCGTGTAGCGTTGCGCATCCCGTGCCGGCAGCTGGCCTCCGGGCAGCGGTTTATCCGTCGGTCCTGGTGGCTTGTCGCCCCGCGTGGAGCTGAGCCGGGGCTGACTCGAAGCAAGTTGCAGGCCTTGTCATGACGCCTCAGGAGGCCGATCTGGCGCTCCTCAGAGCCCGTCGTACGTTAATCCTCCACATCTTGTCGGGGGACCGACCAACCGTAGCACGAGGTGCCGTGATGTCTGCCAAGACTTTCTTTGTTCGTCCGGGCGCGATGGCGCTCCTGGCCGCACTCGCATTCACGTTGGCGCAGTCTGAGGTTGCCGCGCAGGACTCGGCGATGCGCACGATCGACCTCGAGATGTATCTCGATCTGGAGAGCGTTTCGAATCCGCAGATCGCTCCGGACGGATCCCAGGTCGTGTATACGCGCGGTTGGGTCGACAAGATGAACGACCGTCGTGAGTCGTCGATCTGGATCATGAACAGCGACGGATCCAAGAACCGATTCCTGGTCGATGGGTCGGGTCCGATCTGGTCGCCGGACGGCACGCGAATCGCGTACACCGCGTCCGGTGAGCCCGAAGGCACGCAGATCTTCGTGCGCTGGATGGACGACGAGGGTGCGACCAGCCAAATCACCCGACTCGAGTCGAGCCCGAGCGGCATTCGCTGGTCGCCGGATGGCGAGCATTTGTCGTTCTCCATGAACGTTGACGCGGAGCCGGCGTTCATGGTAAACCCTCCGGGGCGACCGGATGGTGCGGAATGGGTCGAGTCGCCGAGGGTCGTGACCAGGGCTGACTACAGGCAGGATCGGGTCGGGTTCGTGGATGGTGCCTGGCGGCACATCTTCGTGGTCCCCGCTGAAGGCGGGACGGCACGCCAGCTCACCGACGGCGATTGGAACCACTCGACGGGTGAGTGGACGCCGGACGGCGAAGAGCTCGTCTTCTCGTCGCTCCGTACCGCCGATGCCGAGCTTGCCTGGCGACAGTCGGAAGTGTACGCCGTCGGGGTCATGTCGGGTGCCATCCGGCAGTTGACCACGCGTAATGGCCAGGACTTCTCACCGCTGCCGTCACCCACGGGCGACCTGATCGCGTATCGCGGCAGTGACTGGCACGACGACACGTACCGCAATGCAGGGATCTACGTGATGGGCCGCGATGGCTCGAGCCCACGGCTGATCTCGGGTGGCTTCGATCGATCGATCAACGGGATGCAATGGGCCAAGGACGGAAGTGGTCTGTACCTCACCGTGAGCTCTGAGGGTAGCCGAAACCTGCACTTCGCCTCGGTGGACGGCGGCGTCGAGGCGATCTCCGAGGGCGAGCACATGTTCGCGCTCAGCTCGTTCACCGCCGACGGCCAGGCCGTGGGCACATACACGAGCCCCCAGGTGCCGTCGGACATCGTCGCCTTCCATCTAGACAACGCGAACGACCGGGCGCAGCTGACGCATGTCAACGAAGACGTCCTCGGTGGCGTGACGCTCGGTGAAGTCGAAGAGATCTGGTACGAGTCGGTTGAGGACTACGACATCCAGGGCTGGATCATCTACCCGCCGGATTTCGATCCGACCAAGAAGTATCCCCTCATGCTCTCGATCCATGGGGGCCCGCACGGCATGTACAACGTGGGCTTCAACTTCGGGTGGCAGGAGCACGCTGCGAACGGCTATGTGATCCTCTACACGAACCCCCGGGGCAGCTCCGGCTACGGCAGCGCGTTCGGTAATTCGATCAAGCGGGCATACCCCGGCAAGGATTTCGACGACTTGATGGCGGGTGTCGACCTGGTCGTGGACCGTGGGTACATCGACGAAGAGAACATGTTCGTGTACGGCTGCTCCGGAGGGGGCGTGCTCACGTCCTGGGTCGTCGGTCACACCGATCGCTTCGCGGCGGCTTCAGCGAATTGTCCGGTGACGAACTGGCTCTCCTTTGTCGGGACGACGGACGGGATCGGCTGGTACAGGAATTTCGATAACTTCCCGTGGGACGACCCCAGTGAGCACCTGCGCCGTTCTCCGCTCATGTATGTCGGCAACGTGACGACGCCGACGATGCTCATGACCGGGGTCAACGATCTGCGGACGCCGATGCCCCAGACGGAGGAGTATTATGCTGCTCTCAAGGTGCTGGGTGTGGAGACAGCCATGATTCGGTTCAACAACGAGTGGCATGGCACATCGAGCACGCCTTCGAACTTCCTTCGTACGCAGCTTTTCCTCCGTGAATGGTTCGAGATGCACTCCCGCGGCCGACCGGTCACGGAGGACTGACCGGGCAGGCACCCGGTGGCCGGAATGACTTCGGCCGATAGAGCGCCAGAGGGCCGGGTGAGTATTCACCCGGCCCTCTTCTCTTCATAATTGCGACCCAGGCGGAGCATCTGGTGATTGGGTATTCAGAGCTTCTTTTCGTAGATGCGCCAGCGCTTGTACGGGTGCATGCCCATCGCAGCCATAGGTGTAGTCAACGCCTTGTTGTCATCCAGAATCCACGACGCCTCCGCTCCCTCGAAGCCGACCTCCTTCGCTCGACGAGCGGCCTCGTACGCAAAGAGGGGAAAGAGGCCTCTGTGACGGTACTCGGTGCGGAGTCCCATGAGGACGATTCGGCCTCGCTTGACCTTCGGGAGGTCTCGGAGGAGCCGGAGTACGGTCCCGGGCCACAGTCGGCCCGACGGCACGTGCCGGAGAACCCGATTGATATCGCGGACCACCATCATGAAGCCGACGGTCGCGCCCTCCGCTTCAGCGACAAACGAAAACTCGGGGAGGAGAACGGATTTCAGGTCCTTTGCAGTATGCCAGAAATCGTCCCATGACGGGGGCGTGAAGCCCCAGTTCCCATCCCACGCCTGACAGTAGAGATCGAGAACGTTCCGGGCTTCCTGTTCCAGTACGGCGACGTCGAGGGTCCGGAACGTGACGCCGGTGGTTTGCATGGTACGCTCGGCAAGTCGGCGGACTCGGTCCGGTACGGCGAGTGTGTCACCTTCGGGAATATCGTACCCGAGCAGGTCGCGCACTCCGACGTAACCGGTGGCTTCGACCAGAGGGCCGTAATACGGTGGGTTCCAGGGTGTCATGATGGCGGCCGGGTGCTCCGAGCCCTCGACCAGGAGTCCAGACTCGTGATTCATGGAGGGACTGATCGGGCCTCGAGCACGATCGAGGGAGCGATCACGGAGCCACGCCTCGGACTGGTCGAGCAATCTCGATGCGACCTCGGCGTCGTCGACTGTCTCAAAGAAGCCAAAGAACCCGACACGGTCGTCGTGATGTCGGTTGTGGCCCCGATTCTCGATGGCCGCGACGCGACCGACCGGGACGCCGTTTCGTTCAGCCACAAAGAGCGCCCGGTCGGCATGTCGATAGAATGGGTTCTTCGGGCTGATCGCATCACGGATCGCCATTCGCAGGGGCGGCACCCATGGGCCCGATGCTCCTCTCTGCGCGTTCTCATCGTTGACTCGCCAGGCGACGTCTATGAATCGTGCCATTCCCCGGCGTCCGTCGACCTGGCGAATCTCGAGCGTCACCGGGTCTCTCCGACGGAGTTCGTGTCGCGGTGCGCGGTGCGCTCAACGGCTTCGAGGAGGAGTTCGGGGGCCCGGGCCACCCAGGCGCGAAACTCGGTCACCTGCTCCGCATCGGGGATTGTCGGGTTTGCCCAGAAATCGTCGAGGTCGTCGTACGAACCTGCTCGCGCGATACCACACCGTTCTGCATCCCAGGCGTTCAGGGTCTGCTCGAACTGGCCCTCGGTCGGGACGGCGAGAATCGGCTTCCCGAGAAAGTATGCTTCACATAGCGACTCGAACCCTGCGGAGCCCACGTACGCACGGCACCCCGCGAGACGCTCGAGGAACGCGTTCGCATCGAGATCGTGCGCATGGAAGCCGGGTGCCGACCTTGGCAGTGCGGAGCCCCCCCCCTGCACGAAGCAGTGAACCTCTGCTCCTGAGGTGCGCTGCCATTCCATCAGCGAAGTGCCGTATCCCGAGTTGAGCGCGTATGCCAGCAGGTACCCTCGGTCTCGGCTCTCGAGGCGATCGAGGCCGGGTCGCAGGAGCGGAGGTGCGACTTCGAGACCGTGCTCGGGGTCCGTCGAGATCGGGGAAAAGGAGAGCGCGACTTTTCGGTCGGTCCGTGTGGCCGTCGCCCGGGTGTAGGCCAGAATCGCCGAGCGATGGCGCGTCGGTCCGGGCAGATCGAGCAGCCCCCTGTGCAGGAACAGGTAGTTGTGCCCCACGGCGAGCGCTGGAGTCTGGCCTGGAAAGAGTCCTCTCGAGACGCCCGCCACCAGGTCCATCAGGTTCACGACGACATCCGCGTTCTCCACGTTCTCGGCGATCCTCACGGCCGATCGGAAGAAGCGTGGACTACGCCGCACAGCATCACCGACGGTGCGGGAGACTGACACGCCTCGGCGATCATGGCCGGGGACCTGAACCGGAGCGTCGAACTCGAGGACTGGTGCCCCGACAGCCTCCAGGAAGTATTCGGGAACCGTGCGGTGATGACTGCGCCCAATCATCACACGGCTGATCTCATGGCCGGCGTCTCGCAGTATTGAAGCCAGTGCGAGCGCCTGCGTCATGTGTCCCCGGCCCTCGCCCTGGACGACGAATACAACCCTCAATGCGCGCATGTGTGAAAAGTCTCACGCTCGGCGGGCGAGCGATACCCGACAGTCCCGGGACTGCGCCGAAGAGCCGTCTTTACCGACCTCGGGCGCTCGTCTACCTTCGAGGACTTGAAACCCTTTGAATATCTAGGAATCCTGAGGGATTCTGACTATACGGAGAGGCCTGCGTGGCTGACACGAACACCTTCGATCTGATCGTCATCGGAAGTGGCCCCGGTGGCTACGTTGCCGCGATCCGCGCGGCGCAGCTCGGCATGAATGTGGCGTGCGTCGAGGATCAGGACCTGGGCGGCGTCTGTCTGAACATCGGATGCATCCCGACCAAGGCGATGCTCACGAGCGCTCTGCTCGCCAACGAAATGAAGAGCGGTGAGCAGCACGGTATCAAGGCCAAGGACGTGACGTTCGATCTCGCGCCTGCACAGGAGCGTAGCCGTCGTGTGGTCAAGCAGATGACCACAGGAATTGCGCACCTCTTCAAGAAGAACAAGGTGGCGCACATCGACGGCTTCGGACGGTTGGCCGGTGCCGGCAAGGTCGAGGTCGAGAAGGATGGTGCGAAGACCCTGTACGATGCGAAGCACATCGTGATCGCGACGGGATCGCGGCCGCGCGACCTTCCCGTGCTGAAGATCGACGAGGACCGCATCTGGTCGTCCACGGGTGCTCTCATGCAAACGTCTGCACCCGACTCACTGTTCATCGTCGGTGCCGGTGCGATCGGCATGGAATTCGCCGACGTGTACGAATCGTTCGGGACGAAGGTCACGATCGTCGAGGCGATGGAGCACATCCTTCCGCTTGAGGACGTCGAGGTCTCGAAGTTCATGCAGCGTACGTATAAGAAGCGCGGCATGGACATCCACACCGGCGCCTTCTTTCAGAATGCCGACGTCAAGGCGGACGGTGTGACCGTCACCTTCAAGAACAAGAAGGGTGATCTTCAGACGATGGATGTGGACTATGTCCTGTCTGCGGTCGGGCGCGTTCCGAATTCCGAAAATCTCGGCCTCGACTCGGTCGGCGTGAATGTCGACGACCGTGGCTTCATCGTTGTGGATGAGCAGCTTCGGACCAACGTGCCGGGTGTCTATGCGATCGGTGATGTGGCGGGACATCAGCTCCTCGCGCACAAAGCTTCGCACGAGGGCATCGTCTGCGTCGAGCACATCGCAGGAGAGGGGCACCACACAGTTGACTACGGAAATGTGCCCAACTGTACCTACTGCCACCCGGAAGTGGCGTCGGTCGGGCTAACGGAGCAGCAGGCGAAAGACGCCGGTCACGATATCGAGGTTGGTAAGTTCCCGTGGGTTGGCATCGGGCGTGCGGTTGCGTCCGGACACTCCGACGGATTTGTGAAGATCATTCGTGACAAGCGGTATTCAGAGATTCTGGGCGCGCACATTGTGGGTCCGCACGCAACCGAACTCATCGCAGAGTTCGTGGTCGGGCGGCATCTCGAGGCGACTGTCGAGGAGATGGAGAAGGCCATGCACCCGCACCCAACGCTTTCCGAAGGTGTCTCAGAGGGTGCTCTGGCCGCCTTGGGAAGACCGATCCACATATAGGAAGCTCACTATGAACCAAGCGCAGACACGCGAATACGACCTCGAAAAGCCTGCGGAGCGGGGATGGACGGATGACCAGGACGTCTCGCTCCGTCTAGGGGTCACATTGGCTCGTTGTTATGCGACCTATGTCAAAGCGCTTGCCTCCAGGGTGCAGAGCTATGGCCTGACGACGCCCCAGTTCGGAACGCTCGAGGCCCTGTATCATCTCGGTCCGCTTTCTCTTGGCGACCTCGCAGACAAGCTTCTGGTTACGGGTGGCAACGTGACTTACGTCATGGACCGTCTTGAGGGCCAAGGCCTGGTCTACCGCTATCGCCGCCCGGACGACCGTCGGGTGATCTTGGCGCGGCTCACTGAAGAGGGGCGGGATCTGGTCGCCGAGGTCTTCCCGGGTCATGCCTCGTACGTCGAGCATCTCTCTCGCCATCTCACGGCGGGTGAGCAGGGGGCTCTGGCCGGTCTGCTCAGGACGCTGGGAACGGGGATTCAGGACAAGGACCTCTAGGTCCAACCGACTTCCCATCGGACGTGAAAACGAGGCCGTGAGCATGGAGCTCGCGGCCTCGTTTCTTGTTCGGTCCGCCATGCCGACGAGCACGAAGGGACATCTACGGCCTCAGGCGGGTTGAGATTCCTCGGGCTCGACGTCGATGCCGCGGATACTCAGCACCCGCAGGAGTGCCTCACCGATCTTGTTGTTCGGCGTCGAGGCACCAGCTGTGATTCCGAGTGAAAACGGGCCGTCGGGAATCCAGTCGGTCTCCGTGGCCTCTGGCGCTGTCGGGTCGAGTCCGACCTTGTGACGGATCGACCCCTCATCCAGGTCGATGCACGTGGCATCTTCGACGTGAAAGGTCTTCGTGTGCTGCTGGCAGAGGTGGGCGAGGTGGTTCGTGTTCGATGAGTTGTATCCGCCGATCACGAGCATGATGTCGGGAGGCTCCTGCATCATCGCGGTTACCGCGTCCTGACGCTCCTGCGTAGCCGAACAGATCGTTCCGAACGAGCGGAAGTGCGCAGCTGCGTGTTCTTCACCGAAGTGCTCGACCATCGCCTCGTGGACCTTCCAGCCGATGGCGAGAGACTCGTTCGCCAGCATCGTCGTCTGGTTCGCGACGCCGACGTACTCGAGGTCCACCTCGGGGTCGAAGCCGTCGGACGCCTTATCCTTGAAGTGCGCCATGAACGCTTCGCGACTCATGTGGCCGGGTCGCTTGGCGATGTAGTCGAAGAGGAGTTCCCCCTCCTCCATGTTTCGGACGATGATGTACTTCCCACCTTCGTGCTTGTTCACCTGCGACGCTGTCGCGCGGGACTCCTCGTGCGTGTACTTCCCGTGAATGATGGCTGTGAAGCCATCTTTGGCGTAGTTCTCGACGCGCTTCCATACATGCAGCACTGACCCGCACGTCGTATCCACCAGGATGCAGCCGATCTTCTTGAGATCCTCGAAGTCGTGCAGCGTGACCCCGAATGCGGGCAGGATGACAACGTCGTCCGGAGTCAGGTGAGAGAAATCGAAGGATCCGTCGTCGTCCGGGTAGATGAACAAGATCCCCATTTCGGTCATCCGCTGGTTCACATGCGGGTTGTGGATGATCTCGCCCACGAGGTGGATCTGTTTCTCGGGGAACTTGTGGACGGTCTCGTATGCATAGTCCACGGCGCGGTCGACGCCGTAGCAGAAACCGAACTCCTGAGCGAGGCGGACCGTGACATCACCGAAGGCGTCGGTGTAGCCGCGCGAGCGGATGCGCTCAACGAGAGCTGACTGGTATTCGGCGTCGATGAGGGGTCGAAGCTCTTTCTTGAGCCCGAAGCCCTTTCGGAAGTAGGTCTGCTCCATGAGCGGCATAACCGAGGCGAAGTGGCGCCATGGAAAGGGAGCGCCTGAGTGACGATGGGCGGTACACCGCCCCTCGTGGGGCGGTCCCCGAATCTATGAAGGCCCCGTCGGGGTAGGGAGGAGCATGAACATCTTAGGGCGCCTGGCGCTTCTCTTCGTAGTCGTGCCGATCGTGGAGCTCATGCTTCTGATCGAGCTCGGTCGGTACATCGGTCTTCTGCCGACTATCGGTCTCGTGATGCTCACCGGCGTGTCCGGTGCGTGGCTCGCTCGGGAGGAAGGGTTGCGCGTTCTCTTCCAGTTTCAGACCGAGCTCGCGTCGGGGACGCTACCCGGCCAGGCTCTTCTCGACGGTCTGTCTGTGCTGATCGGTGGGGCCTTCCTGCTGACGCCCGGTGTCATGACCGACGTTGTCGGCTTCTCCGTTCTGGTCCCGTTCACCCGGCGCTGGATCCAACGCCAGGTCCGGGTGTGGCTCGAACGTCAGGTGGAAGAGGGGGAGGTCCGAGTGGTCACGATGGGTGGCTTCGGCGGGACGGGCTTCTCTGGTGGGGGGTTCAGTGGCTTGGGCTTCGGTGCCCGTGGGTTTCCACAGGGCACCCCGGACCGGGATCTCGATGCCGACGCTCATCCGGAGATTCACTGGATGGACCCCACCAAGGGGATCGTGATCGAGCCGGACGACTAGGGGTCTGGCCGATCGGACATATCCGGGGAACGGCGGTCATTCGCTAGCTTGTCCGGCATGAAACGAGATATCGCATTCCTAGAGCGCCTTCTTGACGCTCCCGGGCCGTCCGGGTTCGAAATTCGGGCTGCGCGTGAGTGGCGAAGAGAGGCTGAGACGTTCGCCTCGGATGTTCGCGTGGACGTCAGCGGCAACTCCTTCGCGACCGTGAACCCCGAGGGCTCGCCCAGCGTCATGCTGGCTGGCCACATCGACGAGATCGGGCTTCAGATCACATACATCGACGAGGAAGGGTTTCTTTACGTCGACGAGATCGGAGGGTGGGATCCGCAGGTTCTCGTAGGTCAGCGGGTGACGGTGCTCGGGCGAGATGGGGATGTGCCGGGGGTGGTCGGGAAGAAGGCGATTCACCTCATGCAGCCCGACGAGCGGACGAAGTCCTCGAAGACGCGACAGCTCTGGGTTGACGTTGGGGCGGCTGATCGTGATGCGGTAGTCGGGCTTGGGCTCCGAGTTGGTGATCCGATGGTGATCGCTCAGGACATGGTCCGTCTCGCGGGTGACCTGATTGCGAGCCGCGCGATCGACGATCGTGTTGGAGCTTTCGTAGTGCTGGAGGCAGTCCGCCTCCTCGCTGGTGACCCTGGTGACCTCGAGGCGAGCGTGACCGCGGTAGCGACGGTTCAGGAGGAGGTTGGCTATCAGGGTGGCGGAGCCCGCCCGAGCGCGTATGCGCTGGGCCCCGATGTCGCACTCGTAGTCGATGTCACGTTCAGCACCGACGTGCCGGATATCGAGAAGAAGGAAGTGGGCGAGCACTCACTCGGGGGCGGCCCGGTTCTGAGCCGTGGATCCGCCGCGCATAATGCGGTCTTCGAGATGCTCGCGGAGGTCGCGGATGCGGAAGGAGTCCCCTACACGGTCCAGGCTTCGCCAAAGGCGACACGCACAGACGCCGATGGGATCCACCTCACGCGGTCTGGTGTGCCGACGGGTCTTATCTCGGTGCCCAATCGTTATATGCATTCCCCGAACGAGGTCGTGAACGTGGAAGACCTCTTCCACACCGTGCAGCTGATTGCAGCCTTCGTCCGCAGGCTCACACCGGACACGGATTTCACGCCTCGCTGAGCCGGGATGGGTCTGCCGGTCTCTGCGGGTGCGGCCGTGCACGTTGACGGTTTTTTGCGGTACATCTACCCTTCGTGGCCACACTGGTCGGGACCGCGGAACCCCTCGCACGGAGGGCCGCCGACCGGGTGGGTGGTGCGCCACAGGATCGTGGACGCCGACGACTCGCGTGGGACCGCGCTGTGACGGGTCGAACATTTCGATTGGACATCATTGGATGGATTCCACAACAACCATCAAAGACCTGCAGCAGATGCGTGACGAGGGTCACCTCTCGGATGCGCTGCTCCGCGCCGCCGTTCGCTCGATCGAGGGCTCCGACGAGCGCTTCGACTGGGTTGGCGTGTATCTCCTCGGCGAGGAGGGGCTCTGGCTCCACAACTATGTGGGCGAGCCCACCGAGCATGCCAAGATTCCGGTGGGCACCGGCGTGTGCGGTCGCGCTGTGCAGGAGCGCACGAACCTGAACATCCCGGATGTGAGCGCTGAGGAGAACTATCTGTCGTGCTCGCCGGACGTGCAGTCCGAACTGGTCATCCTGATTCGGGCCGGAGAGGACATCTTCGGCCAGATCGACATCGACTCCGAGGAGAAGGCGGCCTTCACCGAAGAGGACGAGGTTGCGCTGATCGGGATTGCCGACAAACTGGCCGAGCAGCTGGCCGCGGAGCGTCGGGAGGGCTCCTGACCCCCCACCCGAGCTTCCTGAACGCAGGAAATGCCGGGCCGTTCACCCTCGACGGGACCCGCACCTTTATCGTAGGGAGCCGTTCGGTCGCGCTGATCGATCCAGGCCCGGACGTGGAGCGCCACGTCCGGGCCTTGGCATCTGCGGTGAAAGAGGCCGAGGAGGTGTCGATCGTTCTGACGCACGGTCACGGCGATCACGCTGACGCTGCGCCCGCACTGTCAGAGATGACAGGCGCTCGTGTCTTCGGGCCCGAAGGGGTCGAGGGTGTCGATGTCGTGATCGGCGAAGGGGACATCGTCCCGACTGACGCGGGTGACCTGCGTGCGCTTCACACGCCGGGTCACACATCGGAGCATCTTTCGTTCCTGTGGTCTGGTCGTGAGGCTTTGTTCGTAGGAGATCTGTTTCTCGGAGAGGGTGATACGACCTGGGTTGCCGAGTACACAGGATGTGTAGCGGATTACCTGCGATCTCTGGAGCGCGTCCGGGCGCTTTCGCCGAGTGTCCTTTACCCGACACACGGGCCACCCCTCCAAGACCCGGGTGAAGCAGTTCAGCGATTCGAGGCACACCGGAGGCGGCGGATCGAGCAGGCGCGTCAGGCGATGGCCGCGCACCCCACTGCCGACATCGAAGGCTTGCTCGATGCCGTATACGGAGCCGGGCTACCCGATGCTTTGCGGGGCGCCGCGCGCCGCTCGCTGAGCGCGCTGGTGGAATTCGTGCGCGATGGCGATATGTCGTGACTTGGCAGTATCCTGCGTCATGACTCAGACACTCGTACCGACCGTCGCCGACCGGCTCCGGGCTATCGTCGGGTCGGATCACGTAATTACACAGCCGGACCGGCTCGTCGCATACGAGTCCGACGGCCTGACGGCGTATCGTGTCGCTCCCAGAGCCGTCGTCCTTCCGGAAACGACTGAGCAGGTCTCGAAGGTGCTCGAGGTACTGCACGGCGAAGGCATCGACGTGATTCCACGAGGTGCTGGGACCGGATTGTCCGGCGGAGCCCTGCCGTCCTCCGACGGTGTGATTGTCGGCACGGCTCGGATGAATCGTATCCTCTCGATCGACGACCAGAACCGCCTTGCTACGGTGCAGCCCGGAGTCATCAATGCGCGGCTGACCAAGGCGACTGAACCATACGGCCTCTACTATGCGCCGGATCCGGCGTCGCAGTCGGCGTGCACGTTGGGTGGAAACGTGGCCGAAAACTCGGGCGGCCCACATTGCCTGAAGTACGGCGTCACGTCTCGGTACGTCACGGGCCTGACGGTTGTCATGGCGGACGGCGAGGTCGTGCGCTTTGGCGGTGCTGGTCTGGAGGCTGCCGCCGGGCTCGACCTGGTTGGCCTGTTCGTGGGATCTGAGGGATGCTTCGGTATCGCTACCGAAATCGAAGTGCGCCTGCTCCCCAAAGCGGAGGGCGTCCGGACACTGCTGGGTCTCTTCGACACCATGGCAGCAGCCGGGCACGCCGTAACGGACATCATCAGCTCGGGGCTCATGCCGGCCGCCGTCGAGATTGTCGATCACGCGACGATCGTTGCGGTCGAGGCAAGTGTGTTCGCGGCGGGCTACCCGACCGACGCCGGGGCGGCACTCGTGATCGAGTTCGACGGTACGGAGGCCGGACTGGATGATGACGCGAATCGCGCCGAGCAGTGCTGTCTGGCGGCGGGGGCGATCGAAGTGCGCAGGGCCGCATCCGAGGAAGAACGAATCGGATTATGGAAGGGGCGCAAGAAGGCCTTCGGCGCGATGGGCCGCATCGCACCCGACCTTCTGGTCCAGGATGCGACCGTGCCTCGGACACGCCTTCCCGAGGTCCTCGCGCGGATTACCGAAATCGGCGAAGAATACGGGCTGAACATCGCCAACGTCTTCCATGCCGGGGACGGCAATCTTCATCCGAATATCCTCTTCGATCGACAGAACCAGGACGAGCTCGAGCGTGTGGAAAGGGCGTCTCGCGAGATCATGACGCTGTGTGTGTCTGTCGGCGGTACCATCACCGGCGAGCACGGTGTCGGTATCGACAAGCGTGGCTACATGCCTCTCGTCCACAACGAAGTCGAGTTGGAGATGCTGCGAAGGGCCCGCTGGGTTTTCGATCCGGGGGGGAACCTCAACCCCGGCAAGGTCGTGCAGTGACGCTCGTCCAGGATTTACGCTCTGCGTTGCCTGACGTCGCCGTGAGAGACGGGCTCGAGGTGGCGACTGGGCTCCGGGGCGGTGCTGAGCCGGAATTGGTCGTTTCTCCTTCGAGCACCAGCGAGGTTGTCGAGGTGTGTGCCTGGGCGGGACGCCAAGGGTTGGGGGTGCTGCCGGTCGGTCGAGGAGCGCACGTAGATCCTGTCCGGGATGGACGCTTCATCGTACTCGAGACCTCAGGCCTCACCGGGATTGAGGAGTACGAGGCCGCAGATATGACGATCACCGCGCGGGCAGGTACGAGCTTCGGTGTCGTGGACGATGCCCTGGCCGAACATGGTCAGTGGGCTCCGTTCGATCCCCCCTCCGTCAGGACCCGCTCGATCGGCGGATTCATCTCGGCAGCCGCGCACGGGCCACTTTGGGCCGGATATGGTGCGCTGAAGAATCACGTGCTCGGTGCGACGCTCGTGACGGGCGACGGCCGCATCCTGCGGCTCGGCGGCAAAGTCGTGAAGAACGTAGCCGGTTACGATCTGCTACGTCCCGTGGTCGGTGGCCGAGGGCGCCTCGGCATCGTGACGTCGGTGTGCCTGCGGGCATTCCCAAAACCGCACCACGAGCGAGTGCTGGTGCTCTCGGATCGCTCCGTGCCCGAGTTGCTCGACGCAGGCGTCGCTCTGGGGACCGCGCCGATTCTTCCCGTCTCGATCGTCGTATCAGGTCCTCTGACCGAACTCGATGGACGGTCCGCTCTGGTCGTTCGGCTTCACGGCGCGGAATCCACCGTCGACGCGGATCAGGCGACCCTCGAATCGCATATCCGAGCACCCCTCGACCGGGTCCACGAAGCGGATTCGCTCCTCGACGAGATACGAGATCGGGGTGGAGTCGAGTCACGTTGCGTCGAGGTGTCGGTTCTTCCGTCTCGTCTTCGGGATGTGGTCTCCGCTATGAGGAATGTCGGGTTCGCATCGTCGGTCGTCGATTCGTATGCCGGACGCATCCGGATCGGGTCGAACTCGCTCGAACGGGAGGCCGTGGACGCACTTCGTGGCGCTGCAGAGGGTGCCGGAGGTGCGCTGCGTGTCGTGCGCTGGGCCGGGGACGATCGGCCGGCGGGAACTCCGCAGCGTGAGGCGGAGGCTGGGCTCTCGGAACGCCTGGAATCCATCTTCGACCCGGACGGAGTGCTATGGCCGGTACGCCCGTAACGCTGAAAGGGGGAAGCCTGGCCGGGGCCCTCGAGGCTCAGCGGGAGCGCCTCCTGCCGTGTGTGCACTGTGGCTTCTGTCTTCCTGCGTGCCCGACGTACAATCGGCTGGGCGACGAGAACGATTCGCCGCGTGGCCGTCTGCACCTGATGCTGGCGGTGGTCGAAGGCCGCCTCGATCCGTCGTCCGATGCCTTTCAGACCCACCTCGATCGATGCCTCGGCTGCCGTGCATGCGAGACCGTCTGCCCGTCGGGCGTCGAATACGGCACTCTGCTCGAGCTGGCTCGAGAGACCGCTACGGAGGCTCGGAGGCCGGATGTCTTCTCGCGAGCTCTGCTCACCGTGATGGGGTCGCGCGCTCTGCGGGCGCTTTTCTTCCTCGGCGGCCGCTTCATGCGCGTGACTGGTCTTGCGAACGTAGCAGTGCGCCGCCTCAGTGGTGATGGTATTGCGGGCAAGCTGCGTTTCGCTTTGGCCATGCTCTCGGCGACGGAGGAGGCTGGGCTCGAACGACACGGACGAGCGTCCGGTTCGGGCGCCTGGGTGTCAGCGGCCGATGACGGCTCTTCGCTGACACCGTCGCCCCCTGTCGGCAGCGCAGGTGTTCTCCATGGCTGTGTACAGGATGGGCTGTACGCTCGAATCAACGAAGCAACCGCACGCACGCTCGACGCCAATGGGTTCGATGTGCGTGTCGTCACGCGTCAGGACTGCTGCGGGGCATTGCACGCGCACGGTGGAGACCTGACGACGGCGCGACGGCTCGCGCTTCGGAATATCGAGGCGTTCGAACGTGTGGGCGTCGACTGGGTGGTCGTGAATGCCGCGGGGTGCGGTGCTGCGATGAAGGAGTACGGTGTTCTCTTTGAGGGTGATGCGATGGAAGAGCGAGCGCGGGCCTTCTCGGATAAGGTACGAGACATCTCCGAGCTTCTGGTGAGCGCAGGGCCTCGCGTCGGAGCACCGGTGGAGTGCAGCGTTGCATACGATCACCCCTGCCACTTGATGCATGCACAGGGGGTCACGGCTGAGCCCCTGCAGGTTCTGAACGCAGTGCCGGGCGTCGACGTACGGGTGGTCGCGAAGGCTGACGAGTGCTGTGGTGGGGCCGGGATCTATGGCATGACCCACCCGGACCTGGGTGCGCGCATCGGGGGGGACAAGGTGGCAGCAGTTCGAGACACAGGAGCCGACCTTGCATGCACTCCGAACCCTGGGTGCATGATGCAGATTGGAGCAGGCCTTCGGATGGAGGGTGCCTCCGGTGAGGTTGTTCATCCGATCGAGCTACTCGACCAGAGCTATCAGCGAGCGGGGTACTACACGTGAGCCAATCCGACTCCCCAGAAGGCGCTGCACTGGTCGCTCTCGGGACCGAGCACCCTGTCTGGGATCGCTTCTTTCAAGTGTCCCCGCTCGTGGTCGTCGGTACCCGTGAGGAGGACGGTTCATTCGACCTGGCTCCCAAGCACATGGCGATGCCCGTGGGGTGGGAGAACTGGTTCGGGTTCGTGTGTACCCCTCGGCACGCTACGTACGGGAACGCGAAGCGTGAGGGCGTGTTCACGGTCAGCTTCCCTCGTCCGTCTCAGGTTCTGTCTGCCAGCCTCGCGTCGGCGCCTCGATGTGAAGGGAACATCAAGCCGGCACTGGATCTGTTGCCCACGCGACCGGCCACGAAGGTCGATGGTGTACTGCTGGAAGACGCATACTTGCACTTCGAATGTGAAACGGACCGGATCATCGATGATTTCGGCGCGAACAGTCTGATCACGGGTCGTGTCGTCGAGACACTCGTGGCAGAAGATGCGCTCAGGGATCCTGACCGGGATGACGCGGAGATTTTTGCAGCGAACCCCCTGCTGGTGTATCTCGCGCCCGGTCGGTACGCCGAGGTGAGAGACACGCTGGCGTTCCCGTTCCACGCTGGCTGGTCGCGCTGATGTCCTCCGATCCGGGCGTGGACGAACGCAGCTTCGAGGAGGGCATTCGTACGCGTGAGCATGTCCATGGAATGAAGCACGAGTTCGTCGACTTCGTTTCAGAGCTCTGCAGAGTCGAGTCGCCGACCGATCTTCCCGGGACACAATCCGATGTGCACGCACTTCTGGAGCCCGCCTTGGTGGATCTCGGGTACGACGTGCGCATCGTCGAGGGCCGGACGAGCGGCAATCACCTGCTGGCCATGCCCAAGCGTCGATCGAAGCGAGGGCCGAGCCAGCTCCTGATCGGCCACAGCGATACGGTCTGGCCGCTGGAAACGCTCGAGCGTATGCCTGTCCATGTCGATGAGGGGCGACTGCATGGGCCTGGTACCCTCGATATGAAGGGTGGACTCAGTCTCATCGTGTTCGCGCTCCGTGCGTTGCGCGATCTCGGCTACGTTCCGGAGGTCGCGCCGGTCGTCTTCGTGAACTCCGACGAGGAAGTCGGAAGTCCCGACTCCAAGAAGCACGTGCGCCGCCTGGCTCGAGCAGCCAGCCGCGCGTTCGTCCTCGAGCCGGCGCTCGGTCTATCGGGCCTCATCAAGACCGCTCGCAAGGGGCTCGGTCGATTCGAGATCACGGTGCGAGGTCGAGCGGCTCACGCGGGGCTCGACCCGGAGGCCGGGGCTAGTGCGATCGTCGAGCTCTCGCATGTCATTCAGGAGGTCAATCGACTGAACGACCCGGCGCACGGCACGACGGTCAACGTTGGCCTGATTGGTGGTGGCACCCGCCCGAACGTCATCGCGGCTGAGGCTACGGCTTCGGTAGATGTTCGCGTCACCTCGCTGGAGCACGGCCGACGGGTTGAAGAGCGTATACGCGCGATCGAGCCGGTCACACCGAATGTGACGATCGAGGTGCAGGGGGGTGTTCAGGTCGCGCCGCTCGAACGTACACCACGCAACGTGCAGCTCTGGAAGGAGGCGCGCTCGCGTGGCACCGAACTCGGCTTTGATCTGGATCACGGTATGGCGGGCGGTGGCTCGGACGGCAACACGACGAGCCTCTTTACTGCGACCCTGGACGGACTTGGATGTGTAGGAGATGGTGCGCATGCCGATCACGAGCATATCGTGATTGATCCTTCGCTCGACCGGTGTGCACTGCTTGCTCGACTGTTGCTGGCGCCGGCCATGACCACGAAGTAGACGGACTGGGAGGCCATCGATGAGCCCGTTGCTCAAGGGGTCGGTCACACGAATCGCGGATCTGCCGGATTGGCCGTTCTCATTCGAAAAGGTCGATCAGGAAGTCTGGAAAGCGGGCGACTATGTCGTGGCCGAGGTGCTTCCGCGGAAGTCGATGGCAGAGCAGTTTGAGCTTCCTTCGGGCCGCACCTGCACCCCCCTGTCAGGAGATCTGCTGGTGGGTGCCCTCGCCCGTCGAGCGGCCACCCTGGAAGCGACTGGATCGTTCGAAGCGGTTGGGCCTGATGGAATGATGCACTGCCTGACCGGTGCGGGGTGTATGGGCCTCGTCACTTCGGCGTCTCGCTTCTCCAAGGCATTTCTCCCGCTCCGGTACCGCGGGCATGTGATGCAGGGTGGACGCACCGTCAACATGCGCGACTGGGTGCCGGAACCGACGGATACGCCGTACGAAGTACCGACGGTCCTCCTTGTCGGAACATCGATGTCCGCCGGAAAGACATTGGCCGGACGCATTGCCGTTCGTCAGTTGAAAGCCCTCGGGCATACTGTAGTCGGAGCGAAGCTGACAGGTGCCGGCCGTTGGCATGACACGTTGTCCTTCAAGGACGCGGGGGCTGATTTCACCTTCGACTTCATCGACGCAGGACTCCCCACGACGGTCGTCTCGCCGAGCGAGTATCGGGCGGCCATCCGGCCGCTTCTTTCGCGCATAGCGGAGACAGGGGCCACCGCCGCGGTCATCGAAGCAGGGGCGTCTCCGCTCGAGCCTTATAACGGTGGCGAGCTCGTACAGATGCTCGAGGACAATGTGGCGTTCACAATTCTGGCCGCGTCCGACCCGTACGCGGTGGTGGGAATCCTCAATGCGTGGAAACGGCAGGTCGACCTCGTGACCGGCCCGGCGTCCAACACTCTGGCCGGCGTGGCGCTCGTTCATGAACTGGCGGGCCTGCCGGCTCTGGACCTCCTGGATGAGCATACGCACGACAGCCTGCGGCAGCGGCTCGGTGAGGCTGTCGGGTCTCGGGGCCACCAATGACCGAGTACGTCATTCGACCGTTCGAAACCATGGAGCAGTTCCGCGAGTGCGTCGCGCTGCAGGAAGATACGTGGGGGCACGGGTTCTCGGAGCGGGTTTCTCCGGCGATCCTCAAGATCGGACAGATCCTTGGAGGTGTGTCGTCTGGCGCATACGATGCGGACAATCGGCTTGTAGCCTTCGTGTTCGGGCTGACGGGCCTTCGCGACGGTGAAGTGGTCCATTGGTCGGACATGCTCGCCGTGCGCCCCGAGGTTCGTGACGGGGGTCTGGGTCGCCGTCTCAAGGCGTATCAGCGGGATCAGGTGCTGGCGCTCGGGATCGAAAAGATGTTCTGGACCTTCGATCCTCTTCAGAGCCGAAACGCCCATCTGAACATCACTCGTCTCGGCGCGGTGGCCCGAGAGTATCGCGTCGACATGTACGGGCAAACGGATTCACCTTTGCACCGCGGGATCGGGACGGACCGATTTGTCCCGCTCTGGCAACTGTCGACCGAGCGCGTGGAGGGCAGAATTGCGGACGACCCGGCCCACGAATTCAATCCGTCTGCGATCGACGGAACCTCTGTTGGTGTCGCCCTCGCAGCGTCCGATGCACGGGACGGCCACGCGCACCCCGAAGCGGTCGATCTGACGTTGGGCGACGACTGGGTAAGCGTCGCGATTCCCGCCGATATCAGCACCTTGATGGCCCAGGACCTCGAGCTGGCACAGGCATGGAGAGCGGCGACCCGGGAGGCGCTGGTGCATTACATGGGCCTCGGGTATGAAGTCCGTGAGTTCATGCGAGGACAGCCCGCATCGACGTACCTGCTCGCACGCGTGCGTGAAGACACGTGATGAACCGTAGCATTGCGATCCTGGGGGCCGGGCCGGTGGGCCTCGAGGCGGCGCTCGCCGCAGCTGGCGAAGGGTGGAGTTTCAAGGTGTACGAGATGGCGGACGACGTTGCCGGGAACGTTCGCTTGTGGCGTCACGTCCAGCTGTTCACGCCGTGGTCGATGAGTGTCTCGCCCCGTGTACGTGCGCGGCTGGTCGAGCTGGGCCAGGAGCCGCCCGACGGCTCGACATGCCCGACCGGAGGGGAGCTGGTCGAGCGGGTGTTCGAGCCGCTGGCGACGATCCCGGAGCTCGCTGACTCCTTTCGGTTCGGTACACGCGTCCTGGAGATATCGAGGGATGGGCTGCTCAAGAACGATGAGATCGGGACGGGTGTTCGCGGAGCGCATCCGTTTCGGCTGCTGGTTCGGGACGGTGGTGGACGAGAGCGTGTCGAAGAGGCGGATATCGTGCTCGACTGCACCGGTACGTATGACAACCCCAATTCACTTGGACTCGGCGGGATTCCGGCACCTGGGGAGCGAGACGGGGAGGAATACATCACTCGCCAGATCCCTGATGTACGGGCGTCTCTCCTCGATGGGGATGCGCCGGGGTGGGGTGGTCTCAGGATCCTCCTGGTCGGAGCGGGACATTCTGCGCAGACCGTAGCTCGAGATCTGTGCGACGTCGTGGAGCACGTGCCAGGCACACAGGTCACGTGGGCAATCCGAAACGCTGAGCTGACCTTCGGAGCTGTCGCGGAGGACTCGCTTCCGAGTCGACACGCACTGACCCGACGTGCTCGCGCACTCGCGTTCGGACCCGACACGCCGTTTGACGTTCGCCTCGGACGATCGGTACATGCCCTGGAGGCGAGTGCGGCCGGCATCGATGTAGCGCTGCGCACCCAGGATGGAGCGATCGAGCAGGTTGTCGTGGACCGAATCATCTCGATGACCGGCTCGGTGGGTGATGCGCGCATGTACCGCCAGCTTCAGGTCCACGAGTGTTACGCTACCTCTGGTCCGATGAAGTTGGCAGCCTCACTTCTGGCCTCGTCTTCAACAGACTGCCTCACGCAGGAGAGCCAGGGTGCGGAATCGCTGAAGAATCCTGAGCCGGACTTCTACATTCTGGGCAGCAAGTCGTATGGCCGGAATGCGACCTTCCTGCTGCGCGTGGGATGGGAGCAGGTCGACGAGGTATTCAGTCTGCTCCGCGCCTCTGTGAAACCCGTGTAACGACAACTCACGAAAGACATCGAATGAAGATCGAACGTGCTACCCTCAGAGAGATCCCGCTCAGCCTCAAAGAGTTCTTTCAGATCTCGAGTGGAGGCTCTCAGGATCGACGCATTCTTCTCCTTACGCTGGAAGGCGACGGTCTGGTCGGGTGGAGTGAGTGTGTGGCATCGGCAGACCCGTCGTACGCATACGAGACTACGGATACGGCCTGGCATGTCCTGACCGACTTCATCCTTCCCAACGTAGTGGGCAGGGATTTCGAGTCACCCGAGGACATTCTCGCTCCGGTGTGGTGGGTGCGTGGTCACGGGATGGCAAAGGCGGCGGTGGAGATGGCGGGGTGGGACATGGCGGCTCGGGCCGACGGCGTTTCTCTCTCCAAGAAGCTGGGGGGTGTTCGGGATCGCGTGCCGGTCGGGGTCAGCGTCGGGATCAAGGACACCGATGAAGAGCTGCACGAGCAGGTCGAGGGCTTCATCGCCGACGGCTATGCCCGTGTGAAGATCAAGGTCAAGCCTGGGCGCGACATCGACATGCTGTCCGGCCTGCGTGAGCGTTTCCCGGAGACCGTCTTCATGGCCGACGCGAACTCGGCGTATACGCTTTCGGATGTCGACCGGCTCAAGGCGCTCGACCCTCTCGACCTGCTCATGATCGAGCAGCCACTCCGGTACGACGACTTTCTACACCATGCCCGACTCCAGGAACAGATCGAGACCCCCGTATGCCTGGATGAATCGATCAAGACGGAGTGGGATACGGAGCTCGCGCTCGCACTCGGTAGCTGCAAGATCATCAACATCAAGCCCGGACGTGTCGGTGGGCTAACGACCAGTCGAAAGATCCACGACATGATGCAGGATGTGGGTTTGGCGGTCTGGTGTGGCGGCATGCTCGAGTCTGGCGTCGGCAGAGCGCACAACGTCGCGTTGGCGTCCCTGCCGAACTTCACCCTTCCCGGTGACATTTCGGCGAGCAGTCGGTACTGGCACTCCGACATCGTGTCACCCGAGTTCACGGTGGCCGACGGGCATATGGCCGTGCCTACCGGGCCGGGGATCGGGGTCGAGATCGATACGGACCGGATCGAGTCCATCACGACTCGAGTGGCAACATTCGGCTGATCTCGACCGGCCACTACACGCGTCGGACAGGGCGGATACAGGCAGGACAGTAGCGCCAGCCTGGCTCCAGAGGGGCGCCACAGGCGCATGTCTGCATGATTGATGCTCCGCACCCCGGACACGCGTTCGCTCCGTGCGGAACGAGCTGATCACAAGCGCGGCAGGGTCGTCCCGGGTGGGAGAACGAGCGGAGGATCCGGCTGATCTCGTGGGGTGCCGTGAGGCCCTCGGCGACCGCTCGTCTCGCGTCGGATGCGAACGTCTTCATGCCCGCGTCGACTGCGAGGCGCCGGAGCCGAGCCGTGGAGCCGCTGGTGGAAATCTCGTCGCGCATGCCGTCCGTGACCGTCAGAACCTGATATACGCCGGTCCGTCCGCGCGATCCGTCATCACATGAGTCGCAGCCGAGGCCCCGGCACGTCGTGCACAGACCGCGAACCAGCCGTTGGGCAATCACACCTGCGAGGCCGCCGGCGACGAGAAAGGGCGGCACACCCATATGAAGGAGCCGCGTGATGGCCCCGGGCGCGTCCGTGGCATGGATGGTCGACAGCACCAAGTGCCCGGTCACGGCAGCTGCCATCGCAATCTCCGCGGTCTCGCGGTCACGGATCTCACCGACCATCACGACGTCGGGGTCCTGTCGGAGAATGGCGCGGAGTGCGTCTGCGAAGCCGAGACCCGCACGTCGATCGACGTGAACCTGGCTGGCTCCGGACAGACGGTATTCGACCGGATCCTCCACGGTCACGACATTCCGGCGTTCGCGATCGACCTCGGAGAGCGCCGCGAAGAGTGTGGTGCTCTTTCCGGACCCCGTCGGCCCCGCGGCTAGAACAACGCCCTCGCCGCGCTCGAGGAGTGCTCGGAGTCTGCGAAGATCATTTCCGTCCATTCCCAGCGCACCGAGATGCCGAGGTGCGGCTGCCCCATCAAGGATTCTCACGACAGCCTTTTCTCCCGTCGAGATGGGGAGTGTGTTGACACGCAGGATGAGCGCTCGTCCTGCGTGGGGCAGGGTGACGCGACCGTCCTGGGCACGACGCCGAACGGAGATGTCCATTCCGGCCATCACCTTCAGCCGGGACATCACCGCACGCCGAGCTCCTGGTGGCAGATTGACGACGGTCCGAAGGACTCCGTCGATGCGGGTTCGAACCCGAACCGCAGAGCCGGTCTCCTCGATATGGATGTCGCTCGCTCTTTCCTCGATGGCACCGCGAATGATCCCGTCGACGAGCCGGACGACCGGCGCGCGGCGCGCGTCTCGCTCAACCGAGGCAACGGAATCGTCCTCCGACCGAGGCGTCGTTAGCTCGCTGGGTAGTGCAGCGACGAGAGCTGCCAGGTCGGTACGGACTTCTGCCATCGCAACGCCTGGCGTGCCGGGCTTGCCCTCACGCTCCGCTACACACTGGTCGGAGGGCGCGTCGGTGCGGTCGTTCCGGTCGTCGGACCTGAAGAACCGCTCGAGGCAGGCGGTGACGGCGTCGCGTGTGGCGACCACCGGACTGACGTGTCGACCCGCCTGAAACTGGAGGTCAGCGATCGCTCTCAGGTCGAGCGGGTCATGCATTGCGATCGTGATCCGCCTCGGCCGGGCCGAGATCGGTACCACGCCGTGCCGGGCGCAGAGTTCCGGGCTGACCAGCTCCAGCGCATCGGCGGAAGGCTCCAGGGGTCCGGGGCGATAGGCTAGGCCGAGTTGCGTTCCCAGCGCGCGAGCGACCTGCTCCTCGGTCACGAGCCCGAGCCGGACGAGCGTCTGTCCGACTCGTTCCCCGTCGTACCGCTCGTTCGTCAACGCGGAGTCGAGCAGCACAGGATCGAGCCCTGCACTCTCCGTGAGAAGCACACCCAGGATGCGTGGTCGAACGGTCATACGAGACGATCGCAGACCCTCCGGGCAGGGGGATGTCTAGATCAGCCTTCGATCCCCAGGAAGCGCAGCACGAATGGGCTGATGTCGCGCAGGTCGCGAATCTCGGACACGTCGTCAGGTGGCTCGCCTGACAGCAGACCGAGCGCGGGATTGGACGTGTGTCCCGCCCAAACGTCCTCGATGTTGCCGTGGTCGCTGGTCACCAGCAGGAGGACTGACGGATCGAGTGTCTCGAGCAGGCCGCGCAGGAAGAGATCGACTCGTTCCAGGGCCTCGACGGCACCATCCATGCCACCGCGATGGCCCGCTGTGTCCGTGGAGTAATGGGCATACAGGGTCAGATCGTGCTCCACCGCAATCCGACCGAGCGCTGCGCCGGCCTGCGAGGGAGTGATGTCGGGTAACCAGTCGTGGCCGAGATGCGTCTTCCATCCGTCATTCACGATTTCGCTCGACACGGCTTCACCACGTGCGAGGCTTTCTTCGTGTCGGGTCAGGAGCCCGGCACCTCTGGCCGCGAGCGGCGGCCCGGCCACCCGTCGGCTTCCACGCGCCCCGGGCCAGCCACGTGGGTAGGCGTTTGCGAACGCGGCACGGCCTCCGGAGTCCACGACCCGTCTCAGTACGTTGCGTTCCTCGACCAGAGGACGCAGGCGGACGGGTATCCACGGCCCGAAGTGACCGCCGTTCAACTCTGCCGCGTTCTCTCCCGTCAGGAGAGAGGCCTGACCGGTCCCACTCTGAGGTGTACCGGGTACTCCGAGGCTGGCATCGAGCGGAAGTACAGACTGCGACGGGACCGGTTCGTCGACTGTGGGAAGCCGTCCACCGCTCAGCGCAGTGAACGTAGGCAGCTTTGCCGAAAAGAACGGATTGACCGACGGGTCGTCGGTTCCGATCCCGACGCCGTCGAGAAAAAGAAGAAGGAGCTTCCGGCTCAGAGCCCGGGCGCCTACTCCGCCGGTCGGAGGTCGACCGTGACCTGCACCTGAACGTGACCCATGTCAGCCCGATCGCGGAGCGCGTCCTTGATGCGTGGCTCGAGCTTCAGGTACGTAGCGCGAAGACCATCGCGAAGTTCGCCGCGCAGGATCTTGAGCGCATTGACGTCGGCACGGCTCGTCTTCGTTTCCTTCTTCGCGTCCGCGACCTGGTACGGCCGGATTTCGAAGGGGGAGACGCCGACGTCGTCGTACCGCTCGTGATCCATGTACTGGATCGAAATGCTGACGTCGCCTCGGGCGTGGTGGTGATGGATGTCACCGACGGCCTGGAAGCGGGATGCCAGCCGACCCAGCTCCGTGCGCTGAGCACACTTCGTGTAGGCACGTTCCAGCACGCTGAAGATGCGCTTCATGCGCTCCGTGGTCGTGGCATCGACATCGGGCATTTCCGTATCGAGTTCTCGACCGATCGCCTGCCGCTCGACGTACAGTCCCGCCGCTTCGGCCGCCCGATTTCTGGCGCGGTCGATGTTGTCGAGGATCCGGTCTGGATTGGTACGGTAGCTCATGAAACCCTTCACGATCGTGGCGAGACGCGTTCCGTAGTGAGGTACAGGACCGCACAGCGGAGCAACAGGATATCAGCCGGCCCCGAACCCGCCAAGGGCGCTGGACCCCGTGTCGTGGGCAGGGAAGTTCCTCCCCCGCTATCCTTTACGGAGCCTGCAGGCGCGCTTTGGGGCGTGCAAAATCCAAGAGGCCTGACCCGATGAAGAACACTCTCGTCGTCCTTCTGATGACTGCGACCGTCGTTGCGTGCGGAGGTGCCCCCCCCGCGCCTCCGTCTCTCCAGTATGCGGCACCCGGATCCCAGGATCTGACGTATGGCTACTCGTCCGAGACTGTCGTTTCGATTTCGATGATGGGACAGAGCATGCAACTGAGCCAGGAGGGTACGGCGACCTATCTCATTGGCATGACCGCGACAGAGGGCGATGTCGACGTCAGGCTCTCCGTTCACGCGCTGGACGCGACGATTTCGTCGCCGATGACAGCACCCGTTCAGGTTGATGAGAGCGCCATCGATGGGGCCCTCGAATTCTCTCTGGATCGGATCGGGAACACCACCCTTCGATCCGAGCCTGATGTCGACCAGGAAGCGAGTCAGATGTTCTCCGGGATCTCACTGGCGCACGGATTCTTCCCGGGCCTGCCGGGGCGAGCTGTGGAACAGGGAGACCAATGGGTCGATACGGTCGCGTACGCAGGTGAGACCGATATGGGTATGCGCTCTGAAACGACTGTGCTCACGTACACGGTTACGGGAGACACGGTTATCGCCGGCCGCCCTCTTCTTGTCGTCGACATGGCAGGTACCGTCGAGTCGGAGTTCGACATGGATGTTCAGGGCATGGCGGTGACTCAGGCATCGGATCTCGAGGTCGAGGGCCATGTTCTCTGGGACTATCAGGCTTCTGTTCTATTCGAAAGCCATCGGACTGCGTCTGGGGAGGGCTCGGTCAGAGTTCCACTCGCGCCTGGGCCACTTCCGATCCGGATAGAGTCTACCGAGCGAGCGCGGCTCGAGGGGAGGTAGCGCAACATGGGACAAGGGATCGACAGGCTGCCGGTGCGGCTGATCAACGTGTTCGTCAGCCCTGGTAGGCTGATGGGTCAGCTGGCTGAACAGCCGAAGTGGATTGGCGCTCTCGTGCTCACTACCGCGATGACGGCAGCGACTGCGTGGCTCATTCCGGCGGAGTTGATCTTCGAGACCGTTCGCCAACAGATGATCGGACAGGGCGTCGACGTCGGGGAGTTCGGCGAGGACCAGCTCAACGCGCTCCGATACGGCCGAATCCCGGGGGCTGTCATCTTCACGCTCCTGCTTCAGTTCGGCATCGCCGCGCTCTATGCTCTGATCTTCACCTTCATCCTCGGCGATGAGGGTCGATACGTGCAGTACCTTGCGGCTGTTTCGCACGGGTGGTTCATTCCCGCCCTTATCGGCGTTCTGCTGCTTCCGTTGGTCATTCATACTCAGAACCTCGAGCTGCGGCTGACGATTGACGTCTTCATCGCAGGCTTTCTCGAGCCGGGGTTCGTACGGAACGTGGCCAAGCTTCTGGACCTTACGGTGATATGGTCGATCCTGGTAATTGCGCAGGGTGCTCATGCAATCGACAGGCGGCGCTCGTTCTTGAGTGCCGCCACGATCATGCTGACGATTTTTGTTCTGTATGCCGTGGTTATCGGATACGCTCAGGTCCGGGGAGGCGCAGTCTGAAGAGCAGCTCTGGAGGGCCGACGTGAGCATGGGCCGGGGCAGGCTCGTGGCGTTTCTGATCGCGGCGGTCTCGTCGGCCGCTGGGCTCTTCCACATGTACGCGGCCGGGTACGAGCCGTTCACGGCTCTCGTGCAGCGTCCGATCCACCTTGCACTGATGTCTGTGCTCGGCTTTCTCGGCGTGGGTGTCCAGCGCAAGCTGCGTCACGAGGGAGTGGAGTCCGAAGGGCCGACGACAGGTGAGCGAGTCAGTCAGGTTACCGGATGGGTGTTCGCCGTCCTGTCGGTGATCGCGTGCGCATATCTGGTCTTCGAGAATCAGGAGCTGGTTCAGCGTTCGGGTAGCCCGACGCAGATGGACCTCGTGATGGGCGCGATCACGATTCTGCTCGTGCTCGAACTGGCCCGGCGGGCAACTGGTTGGGGCCTGATCGCCGTGTGCATCATGGCGCTTGGATACGCCTTTGCGGGACCGTGGCTTCCGGGGGTTCTCGCGCATCGTGGATATGGCACCACGCGCCTGATCGAACAGCTGTATTTGTCGACGGAAGGGGTTTGGGGCATCCCGCTGGGCGTTTCTGCCGACTTCGTGTACCTCTTCGTCCTCTTCGGTGCCGTACTCGAGACTGCGGGTGGTGGTGCACTCCTGATCGCCATGGCGAATCGCGTGGCAGGGCGGACTCGAGGCGGCCCCGCGAAGACGGCGGCCGTGGCCAGTGCATTCATGGGTTCGCTTTCCGGAAGTGCCGTGGCGAACGTCGTCACGACCGGAAGCTTCACGATTCCGTTGATGAAGCGTGCGGGCTTCCGGCCCTTCTTCGCTGGTGCGATCGAAGCGGCTGCGAGTACAGGGGGCCAGCTCATGCCGCCGGTGATGGGCGCGGGTGCCTTCATTCTCGCGACGTGGACGAACATTCCCTACCTGCAGGTCGCCGTCGCGGCGATCATCCCGGCCGTCCTCTACTACGGGGCGCTGCTCGCCGCGATCCACTTCCGGGCCGCTCGCATGGGGATCGAGCCGTCGGCGGAGGAGGATCGGGAGCCGATTCTGGACCGGCTCCACCTGCTGCTCCCGCTCGCGATCATCGTCATCCTCCTGGGGATGGGCCGATCGCCCATGAGGGCTGCGTTCTGGGGTGTGTCGAGCGCGCTGATCATGGCGTTCTTCCGACCTGCGACCCGTCCGTCTCCCGAACAGATGCGGGAGATCATGGAACGGGCGGGGCGAGGCGCGGTGCAGGTGGCCGCTGCCTGTGCGGCGGCAGGCATCGTGGTCGGGGTGGCGTCGCTTACCGGGATCGGGCTGCGGATGTCCGGCCTCATCATCGAGCTTTCACAGGGGAGCCTCTTTCTTGCACTGCTGCTGACCGCGCTTGGCTCCGTCGTGCTCGGCATGGGGCTGCCGACGACCGCGGCATACGTGGTCCTTGCAGCGCTCGGCGCACCGGCCCTCGAAACGCTCGGGGTCCCGCTGCTTGGCGCGCACCTCTTCATCTTCTACTTCGGCTGCATCTCCAACGTCACGCCGCCGGTCTCTCTCGCAGCGTTCGCGGCAGCCGGGATCTCGGGGTCGCCTCCGATCCGAACCGCGCTCTACGCGGCGATGCTGGCTGGAGCCGGCTTCATCGTGCCGTTCATGTTCGTGTACGGTCCGGAGTTGCTTCTCGTCGGCCCGCCGATCGACATCCTGCTGGCGACCGTCACGGCGTTGATCGGAGTGACGTCACTGGCCGCTGGTGGGGTGGGCTACGCTCGGGCGCGCCTGGCCGGGTGGGAGCGGGCACTCGCTCTCCTGGCCGCTGCACTACTCGTATTCCCCGGATGGCAGTCGGATATCGCAGGTCTCGCCGGGGTGGCTCTGGTCTTCCTGCGCGCGGAGAATTCGGGTGAACTGACCTGGAGGCCGTGGGCAAGCGGAGTCCTCGCTGCGGCGGTCGTTGGTGCGTTCTTCGTCCTGACACCTCCATCGATTCCCAATGCGGGTGTGACGGTGGATCGACCAGCCAGCTCCGGCGGGTCGGGTGGTGCACAGGAATTCCTCTCGCTCGGCACCGCGGGCACCGGCGGTATCTACTATCCGCTGGGTGGCGCGATTGCCAGCCGACTCACGACGGTGGACCCGAATCGGCAGTACACTGCCGAGGTCAGCGGTGGCTCGGTTGAGAACGTGAACCGGGTGTCGGCTGGGCAGATGGACATCGCGATGGCGATTGCTTCGACGATGTACCAGGCGCAGCGGGGTGAAGGGGATTTCGAAACGGCGCTGTCCGATCTTCGGGCTATCGCCCCTCTCTACGCGAATGTGACGCACATACTGGTTCCGGCCTCCTCTCAGGCTCAGTCGGTCTTCGACTTCCGAGGCCTCCGGGTCTCCGTGGGGGCAGCGGGGAGCGGCACGGAACAGCTCGCGCGACACGTGCTCGCGGCACACGGGCTCACCTACGACGACCTGAGTCCCCGGTACCTTTCCTTTGCAGAGTCGTCAGCCGCGTTGCGCGACGGGGCCATCGACGCCGCGATCATCTCGGTCGGCTACCCGGCCGCAGCGGTGCTGGAAGCGACCACGACGTCGAGCATGCGCCTGATCGGGTTCTCTGACGAGGTGCTCGGGGAGATGTACGAGGAGCACCCGTACTACTCGGAGGGCCTGATTCCGGTCGGAGCCTATCGAGGCGTGGAGGAGGAGGTCACGACGCTCGCCGTGATGAACTGGGTGTTTGCGCTCGAAAGTCTGGACGAGGATGTCGTAACGACCCTCCTCAACATTTTCGAGAATGATCGTGTCTCTCTGGAGCAGGTGCACGACATGGCCCGGCAGATCGATCTGGACAATTTGTCCACGACGCCGATCCCGCTTCACCCGGCCGTCGAGCGCTGGATCTCCGAGAGGTAGTGCTGGATCAGCCTCTCGGGTAAACGTATGTTTTGCCTGTGACGCTGAGACTTCTGGGGTCTTCGATCCTTCTGACAACCGTTTTGCTGCTCCTGCCCGGCCTGGCTTCGGCACAGGTCGGGCAGGAGAGCTCAGGTACGTCGGAGACCGTGGCAGACCGCCGAACCCCTCCGGTGCGCTCTGTCGAAGCGGCTGCTCCGACACCTCTCGATTCGTCTCGTGACCTCGAGGACATCGAAATCGACGGGTGGATCAATGAGGCGGAATGGGAAGTGGCCCGCGTCTTCACACGATTCACGCAACGTGAGCCCGTCGAAGGAGGTCCCGCCGAGAATGACACCGAAGTTCGCGTTCTCTTCGGAGACGATGCGATCTGGATTGCGGCTCGGATGTGGGATGCAGAGCCGGAGCTGATCGACCGTCGTCTCACCCGTCGGGATCAGCAAGGCTCGTTCGATCAGTTCAGCATCCACCTGGATCCCAATCTCGACGGTCTGACCGGGTACAACTTCCGCGTGAGCGCCGCCGGTGTGCAGGGTGACTTGTACTTCTACGCGGACGACAAGATGGACGGCGCCTGGAATGCGGTGTGGTCGTCCGCCGTGAACGTCGATGACCGTGGTTGGACTGCGGAGATGCGCATTCCCCTCTCACAGATCCGTTACGAAGCTTCGGATGACCCGCAGACGTGGGGTATCAACTTTCACCGCCTGCGGATCGCGTCCAACGAGCGTAGCTACTACTCACTGATCTCACGTACACGAAAGGGTATCGTGAGCCAGATGGGCCGGGTCGACAACGTTCAGGTGTCCCGCCCAGCTCGTCGCCTCGAGGTCCTTCCGTATGCGGTCAGCAGCCTCGAACGCGGCCCCGCTGCAGATGGTGACCCGTTCTTCGATGGCTCGGCTACCGGCAGGCGGATGGGCGTCGACCTCAGCTACGGGCTCGGTGCTGCGTTCACACTGGACGCGACCATCAATCCCGACTTCGGCCAGGTCGAAGCGGACCCGGCGGTCATCAACCTGTCGGCGTTCGAAGTGTTCTTCCCCGAACAACGGCCATTCTTCGTCGAGGATGCACGCAACTTCGACTTCGGACTGTCGGGCGGCCGTAATTCGCTCTTCTACAGTCGCCGTATCGGGCGAGCACCGCAGGGCCGTGCGCCGGGCGAGGTCCAGTTCTCCGATGTGCCGCAGAACGCGACGATCCTCGGTGCCGCCAAGCTCGCCGGCCGCACCTCGAGTGGGGTTTCGCTCGGTGCCATGGCCGCCGTCACCGGTAATGAATTCGGTCAGGGCCTCTACGACACCGGCGGTACGGACGAATTCCTCGTCGAGCCCCGAACGACGTTCGGTGTGTTCAGCGTCGGACAGGACTTCAACGAGGGAACGACGCAGATCCGTGGTCTCGGCTCCTACATGACCCGCGACCTCCCCGCGGACGCCTCCTTCGACTGGCTGACGTCGAACGCGTTCAATGCCGGAATGCGATTCGAGCACCAGTGGAGCGACCGCGACTGGGCTCTTTGGGGCTTCTTCGCGGGAAGCCACGTGCGGGGGTCGGAAGAGGCCATGGTCCGGGTGCAGCGGTCCTCGACGCACTTCCTGCAGCGACCCGATGCCACGCGTTTTTCGGTCGACGAAGAGGCCACATCGCTGGGTGGCCGCGATTGGCGTCTACAGCTCGAGAAGCGTAACGGGCAGCATTGGACCGGGTCCATCTGGGCGGCCGAGGTCTCGGACCTCTTCGAAGTCAACGACATCGGCTTCTCTACGAACGCAGAGCGCCTCGATGGTGGTTTCCGCGTCGGGTACCGGGAGATCCAGCCCGGGAAATACTTCCAGAATTACAACTTCACTCTCTCCAGCTTCCATAACTGGAGCCACGAGGCGCTAGATGACACGTGGTCCGTTGACTCCTGGCAAAAGGCGCGCACGAACGGCAACTACTCGCTCCGCGTGAATGCAAAGCTCGTGAACTGGTGGGACGTTCGGGGCAACATTCGGTACGAGCCGCAGAAGATGAGTCGGCGAGACACGCGCGGCGGACCCATGATGGTCGGCCCGGCCAAGTTTTCCTGGAACGCGCACGTGAACACGGATTGGCGACAGCCGCTGAGTGTCGGGTTGGATTACGACCACAGTGCCGATCGCATTGGCCGAGGTGGGCGTCGCCAGATCCGGGCGAACTTCAATGTTCGTCCATCGGACAACCTCTCGATCTCGTTCAACCCGAGCTACGAAGTGTCCAAGTCGGGGAACCAGTACGTCACAGCGACCAGCACGCTTCGGTACGAACCGACCTTCGGCCCGCGGTACATCTTTTCCGACCTCGACCGCAACACGGTTTCCATGGAAACCCGGCTGAACTGGACGTTCAGCCCGACGCTCACGCTCGAGCTGTTCATGCAGCCGCTGCTCTCCTCGGGAGACTATGTGGCGTATAAGCAGCTCACGGCTTCGCAGACCTTCGACTTCACGAGCTTTGTTCCCGGTCTCACGGATGAGCAACCGGGTGGGATCCTCTGCAGCAGTTCGATCTGCGAGACGACGAACGAGAGTGGTGTCACGTATCAGAACGTCGACTTCGACGGAGACGGGCAAGCCGACTACTCCTTCCGCGATCGTGATTTCAACGTCAGGTCTCTCGTCGGCAATGCGGTGCTCCGGTGGGAGTACCGCCCCGGCTCAACGATCTTCTTCGTCTGGCAGCGGAATCAGTATGCCAGCTCCCAGCTTGGCGATTTCAACTTCGACCGTGACTTCGCAGCCCTCTGGGGCGTTCCCGCCGAGAATCGCTTCATTGTGAAGGTGAACTACTGGTTTGAGCTGTAGCCGGACGTCATTCTGTCAATCGTTGTTCGAGGATCTCAACAGGCAGAATGCTCATGCCCGGCTCACGTCGCATGCGTCGATCAATCCAGTCCACATGCCGGTCGTTTTCCATCGTCGCCGGTCTCGCGCTCACTCAGCAGCTCGTGCCGGCGCATTCTGCCATTGCGCAGGTCTCCACCGTCGAGGAACGCGCTGCCGTGGCCGAGCTCATGGCCGGCTACCACGGCGAACCCGGGGCGGTGATCGCGGTCGTGCGGGGCGGGCAGGTCGCCTTCGCCGAGGGCTTCGGCCTGGCCAGCCTCGAGCATAGTATTCCGCTCGGCCGCGAGACCGTTCTCGACATCGGCTCGGTTGCCAAACAATTCACAGCCTTTGCGATCGCGTTGCTCGCCGACGAGGGAACGCTCTCTATCGACGATGACATCCGGATCCATCTCCCTGAGGTCCCGGATTTCGGAGAGGTCATCACGATCCGGCACATGATCCACCACATGAGTGGGCTCCGGGAGATCTACACCTCGGAGAGGATCACCGGCCCCCAAAACAAACAAGCGCTACAACAAGAGCACACGCAACGCCACACCCAGCACATGCACGAGCAAAAAAACAAAAAAATATATAAAAATCAAAAATGCAATAC
>JAPPOV010000032.1 GCA_028873595.1 Gemmatimonadota bacterium
CGCCCAAGAAGAAGGCTGCGCCCAAGAAGAAGGCTGCGCCCAAGAAGAAGGCTGCTGCCAAGAAGAAGGCTGCACGGAAGAAGAAAGGGCGAAAGAAATAGGGTAGCTGCGGACTGCGGCTGGTGCCTGTCCAGCCGGTGGGGGCGTCGACGACCGATTGGGGCGTCGGCGCCTCTTCGCGTTCGGACTGTGCCTTGGAGAGTCGATGTCGACGTATGTGAGCACCCGGGGGAGAGACCCGGTAGGCCTGGCGGATGCGGTGCTCAACGGTATGCCGTTGGACGGCGGGCTCTATGTCCCGACGCGACGGCCAACGGTTGGGTGGCCTCCACCTGAAGGCGCGACACCCGAGTGGGCCGCGCCGCTTCTGATTCCAGGGCTTGAGCCGGAGGTGATCGGTCGTGCCGCGAGGGCTGCTTGTGACTTCCCGTTTCCTCTCGTTGAGCTGGATGACCGCCGATTCGTGCTGGAGCTTTTTCACGGACCGACGCAGGCGTTCAAGGATGTGGGCGCGCGCTTCATGGCCAACGTGGTGTCGCGACTTGTTTCGGAATCGGGGGCGACCGTCACGATTCTGGTTGCGACCTCCGGCGACACCGGCGGAGCCGTCGCGAGTGCGTTCTTCGGTCGTCCTGGTATCCGGGTGGTAGCGCTCTTCCCGCTCGACGGGGTGAGCGAGCGCCAGCGACTCCAAATGACGACGCTCGGCGCCAACGTCGATGCAGTGGGGGTAAGGGGCACGTTCGACGACTGCCAGGGCCTCGTGAAGACGTGCTTCGCAGACGGCGAACTTCGGAGAAAACACGGCCTCACCTCGGCCAACTCGATCAACGTCGCACGCCTGCTGCCACAGGCGATCTACTACCTGGATGCTGCTCGACGATTTGACCGACCCGTCCACTTCGTGGTCCCATCCGGGAACCTTGGCAATCTCTGCGCAGGTCTGTTCGCTGCGAAGTCCGGTATGCCGCACGCAGGTTTTACGGCTGCCTTCAATCGGAACCACGGCGTCGCCGATTTCCTGCGTGGTGAGCCTTTTGTCCCCCGCTCGTCGTTGCGAACGGTGTCCAATGCCATGGACGTCGGAGACCCGAGCAACCTGGAGCGGGTTCGCTGGCTATACGACGACCATGCCGACGCCATCCGAGCCGATGTGCGAGGAGATTGGGTGTCAGACACGGAAACCGAACGAACGATTACGGATGTGTACCGACGTACCGGGTACGTACTCGATCCCCATACGGCTGTGGCGTACGCATCGGCATCTCGCCATGATCTGGGGGCCACCCCGGTCGTCGTACTCGCAACCGCCCATCCGGGGAAGTTCCCTGACGTCGTGGAACGCGCGATTCGCGCGCCGGTGAAGATCCCTCCGGCGATCCGGGAAGCCCGAGAAAGGAACGAATCGATGTCGGTGATCACGCCGAAGCTGGAGGAATTGAAGCGGCTGCTCAACCGGAGTAGCTCGTGAGGGAGCTTAGAGCCGCGCGAGTGCGCGTCCCGTGCTCCACATCCAATCTCGGGGCGGGGTATGATACGATCGGGCTCGCGTTGGACCGCTTCCTCGACGTTTCATTCGAACCGGATGACAGCGGTGGCATAAGCGTGACACGCTCCGGAACGCTTCGGAAATTGGAAGAAGACAGCGAACCGGACATCGTGGCCGAGCTTCTGACTAAGCAGTTGAGAAAGGCAGGGCGCGAGCCGTCCGGGAACCTCACCCTGCACTCGGATATCCCGGTCGCTCGCGGTCTCGGTGCGTCGGCCGCTGCGCGGGTAGCGGGCTTTGACCTGGCTCTTGCAGTGCAAGGATTACCGTCTGACGAAGAGGCAGCGTTCGCGTGCGCGCTGCGAGCAGAAGGACACGGCGACAACGCAGCGCCAAGCGTTTTTGGTGGCCTGCGCGCAGTAGCGACTGCGCCGGACGGGCCGGTGGTCATGGGGTTGTCGTTGAGTCCGGAGGTAGGCTTCGCGTATGCTGCGCCAGCAACCGGTGTCTCGACCGACGAGGCTCGCAGACTCCTCCCAGAGCAGGTGCCACACGAGGTGGCTGCTGCGTCGCTGGGGCGGTTGGTGGCACTCCTTCGTGGCCTCGCCGAAGGCAGCCCTGATCTGATTCGCATTGGCGTGCGAGACGAACTACACGTGCCGCATCGACTTGCACTGATTCCGAACGCGCTGTCGGCCATTTCTGCGGGAGTGGATGCCGGTGCATGGGCCGTGACGGTTTCGGGAGCCGGGTCCGGCCTCATCGCCATGTGCCATCCCGGCGACGCGGAGGCGGTGGGGGCCGCGATGCACGAGGTCTTCGATGCCGGAGCCGGAGATCCTGAATGCGTGGGTTTCGCCGTACGTCCGTGTGCAAAGGGGCTTGAGCGTCTCGCGCCCTGAGCGTCAGCCGTTCTTGATGCCTCGTGAGCCCCACGCCAGGTAGAGGTTGCTCATGAGTCGTCCTCCGAAGAAGGCGGAGAAGGCCGCTGTAGCCCCGACCATATCCATTCCAAACCCGAGCGCCGTGAAGACGACAGCGACCGTAATCACTTCGACTACACTGGCTACCGTGATGAGGTGAGTCCTGCGCCCTTCGACCAGGACTGCGCGCTGAAGGGACAGCAAGACAGATAGAGCGGGGAGCAGGACGATGACGCGTGTCGGGGTGAGCGCGAACGTGGCAAGTTCGGGCGTGAGCCCCGAGATCGTCATGAAGTAGACGTCGGATAGTGGTGTAAACGCGACCAGAGCGAGGCCCGTGGACGTTGCCGTTCCAAGGCCTAGAGCGAATTTCGCCAGGGCACCGTGATTTACGAACCGGTCCCCCATGAGGGCGATCGCCGTGTCCTGGTATGCGAGTCCCATGGAGCGGAAGAAGAACGACAGGGAGTGGACCACAGGGAATACCGCGAGCGATTCGACTGGCGAGACGCTTCTGCCCATGAAGAATGTGAGAAGCGGCTGGACCGTCAGGCCGATGAGTGACGTGAGTGCGAGTGGATAGTAGAACTTCGCGATCTCACCGTAGGTGATATCCCCGGGTTTGGGACCATCGAGTTTCCCCTCGAGGATCTCACGGACTGTCTGCGCTGCCATGAACCTGGCCGCGATCGCTTCGATCGTGACCCCGGTCGCGAGTGAAAGGGCGCCGACCCAGGCACCGGGAATCCCGAGCAAGAAGAAGCCGACCAGAGCGGCGATCACCATCCCGCCGAGCCGGATGATCGTGCCATACGCGACCAACTTCGTCTTTCCGGATCGGATCAGTACGCCTTGAAGAAAGCGGCGGTAGCCGATCGCGCTCGGCCATGGAAGCATGAACCAGAGTGCGCCGTAGGTCAGCTCGGCGACCTCGGTTGGCACTCCCATTAATCCGGGGATCAATACATCGTAGACCGACGGGATCAGGACGACGAGAAGGAGACCGGTCGTGCCGAGGCAGAGCGCGCGAGAGAAGTTCCTCAATTTGACGAAACTCACTCGATCTCTGACGATCGATGTGGCCGCGCTCATGAGCATGATTACGGGAGCTTCGATCAGTATGGCGAGCGCAAACGCGACACCGTGAGCGGCGAGGTTGTACGTCGGGTCGGGGAGCCGGGCGATGATCGCGGCCAGGAATGGCCCTTCCGATGCCATCATCACCCACGTCGCCGCGAGCGGTGCCCAGAAAAGCAGGATCTTGCGCTGGGTCGGGGCCTCGGTCGGGACGGACATCAGATGAGTGCGGAACCCGAAAGTGGAACGGCGCGGCCGACCATTCTCGCAGATTTGATGTTGTCAGAGAAGACCTGCCATTGATGCCAACCCAGAGCGTCTTCTTCCGATGTGCATGAGAAAGCCCCCCAGACCCATCGGCCTGAGGGGCGTTCAGCGGAGCGCGAGGGATTCGAACCCCCAAGTCCTTTCGGACGCTCGCTTTCGAGGCGAGTGCAATAGCCATTCTGCCAGCGCTCCAAACAACAATGCCCGGAACCCTCTCGGGTCCGGGCATTGGAGGTTGGTGTGTCACCCGGATCGGGGCAACTCGAATCGTGCGGAGTGAGAGGACCACCTGTGAGACCAAACATCGGGGTGCCCGGATTCGAACCGGGGACCTCTGCGACCCGAACGCAGCGCTCTACCGGACTGAGCCACACCCCGGACTACTCGGGTACCTTCCAACGGACGGGGTGGGATTCGAACCCACGCGGACAATGTCCACACGATTTCCAATCGTGCGCCTTAAGCCACTCGGCCACCCGTCCCGAAAACGAGGCCACAGAGACAACAGCACGACCCCAAGCGGAGGGAGTGGGATTCGAACCCACGCGGTGCAAGCACCAACGCCTTAGCAGGGCGCCGCCTTAAGCCACTCGGCCATCCCTCCCGACGAAGCGATCGGTGTGAACCAACGCTTCGAAATTGCCCCACTAGGGATCGAACCTAGACTCTCCGGAACCAGAATCCGGCGTGTTGCCAGTTACACCATGGGGCAATGAGCAAGAGCCACCAGTCGGATTTGAACCGACGACCCCGTCATTACGAGTGACGTGCTCTACCAACTGAGCTATGGTGGCAATCCATGTTGAAATGGAGCCGAGGGGAATCGAACCCCTGACCTCAGCGTTGCGAACGCTGCGCTCTCCCAACTGAGCTACGGCCCCCTCGAGGTCTTTGGGTCCGGGAACCCACATGGGCGCGACAGGATTCGAACCTGTGACCTCTACGATGTCAACGTAGCGCTCTAACCAACTGAGCTACGCGCCCGATACCCTGATCAGGGTCGGCAAATGCGCCCGGGAGGACTCGAACCCCCAACCTCCTGATCCGTAGTCAGGCACTCTATCCAATTGAGCTACGGGCGCAGGTACAACTCATCACGCATGCCCACGACAGGACTCGAACCTGTACGCCGTTTCCGGCACTGGTCCCTCAAACCAGCCTGTCTACCAATTCCAGCACGTGGGCGATTCATATGACATCGCCTTGGGGGCGACGATGCTCGAGGAGGGACTCGAACCCTCACGGGGTTAACCCCCACAGGGTCCTGAACCCTGCGCGTCTACCAATTCCGCCACCCGAGCGCTGCCGTGATGCCGGGCTTTGCCCGACGTCATGGAGCCGAGGGGAATCGAACCCCTGACCTCTTGAATGCCATTCAAGCGCTCTCCCAACTGAGCTACGGCCCCCTCCACACGACCCAGGAAGCCGCACTTCGCCCGAAGGCAAGCGGCTTCGGTATTTCAAAAAACCAAAGAGCGGGGCTGACGAGACTCGAACTCGCGACCTCCGGTGTGACAGACCGGCACTCTAACCGACTGAGCTACAGCCCCAGGTGTTGAAACAACGGTCCTTCTGTCCTGCGTGCTTCCAGTACCCCGACGGAGAATCGAACTCCGATTGCCAGGTTGAAAACCTGGTGTCCTAACCATTAGACGACCGGGGCTCTCACCCTTCCCTACAGGCCCGGAGGGACTCGAACCCCCAACCCCCGGTTTTGGAGACCGGTGCTCTACCAATTGAGCTACGGACCTCTAGTGCCTTGTCCTGCTTACCCTACGTCCGCCGCAAGCGGCGGTGATCATGGCCAGGGGCGGAATCGAACCGCCGACACCATGATTTTCAGTCATGTGCTCTACCAACTGAGCTACCTGGCCGAGACAAAAGCCCGCTCGAGCCGGTAGAGGCGCGAGCGGGGAGCATCTCGAGAGACGAGTGTTCTAGCGTCTCTCTGCCCCCGCCCGACTTCGCGGGCTCCACGTGTCCGAGAACGTCCAGAGAACAGATGTCTGCATCCGCACCTCTCTCAGATCCCCAACGTGGGAAACGCCGCCGTTCGGCGGCGCTTCACGAGCTATAGCGGGGGCAGGATTCGAACCTGCGACCTTCGGGTTATGAGCCCGACGAGCTACCAGACTGCTCCACCCCGCAACAGGACGGGGAATTTAGTCGAGATTCTGAGAAAAGGTCAACCCGCCCGATGTTGCCGTCTTTGACTCGTGGAATGAGGTTGCGGAAGCTGACCAAATGATGGAGCGGGTATACTGAGTACGACGTTCATGGATCTGGCGATCGCTCTCGGATTGGGACTGCTCGTCGGCTTGCAGAAGGGACGCGCGGAGTCTCGGCTCGTGGGGTTTCGGATGACTCGGGAACTCAACGGCGGTCTCGACATCGTGAAACTCTTCGAGGTAGCGAAGCGCTGATCGCTTCCCGACCCTGCGGCAAGCGTTTAGCTTCCCGGTCCTCGGGACGTGGCGCAGCCCGGTAGCGCACTGCAATGGGGTTGCAGGGGTCGCCGGTTCGAATCCGGCCGTCCCGACATATTTGCCCGGAGTCGCGAATGCGGCTCCGGGCTTTTTCACATCTCCGGGAATCTGGTGATGTGTTTGTAACGAAGGGCCGCACGCTACCCTTATTCCATTACTGCCTCAGCCGCATGGCCGAGTCGGCGCTATCTTGGTTGTTGCTCGTTGACGTCCGATACCTTTGGATACTAGGAAATGATGCCCGCCTCGAGTGCTAGGCTGTTCGGGGTCACACCAACCTGCAATCGGACTCCGTCGTACATGACTCAGCACCGTTTCATGGCTTCTTATCTCGGGCTGACCCTGCTGCTGCTCGCTGCGTGCGGCGAGGATCCGATTGTTGAGGTCCGTCCGGTTCCCCCGCCACTAAACGGAACGGCGTTCATCGACCCGGACATCCTCACACTGCAGGACTCGACGGCGCTGGATTCGATCTTTGCGCTCGGAGCCGACTCCCGAGACATGTATGATGGCCGTGTGGGTGATGTGGGAACGTACGATGTCTGGCTCTTCCAAACCGACTTCGACGATGGGCTTTCGGTCGTGATTCAAGTGAACGCAGAGTTTGACAGCACCACTGCGGCCGACTTTGCGACACTGTACTCGCGACGTCTCGGAGTGCTGCCGAATGTGCTACGTGAAGACCTTCAGACTGTGTCCATTCACGATGGACTCGAGCCGCTCCTCGCTATCGGCAGCGGTCTGATCGTCCACACGGATCAGGCGGAGGACTACCGCGGCCAGGGCTTCCTCGAGGAAGTCCTGGCGCACGAAGCCGTGCACGTCTCGCTCGATGCCGATCACGCGAATTCACCGGGGTGGATCGCCGCCCAAGAGAGTGATCCGACTTTCATCTCCGGGATCGCACAGCAGTTCCCGCGGGACGAGGATCTCGCAGAGACCTTTGGCGTGTGGCTCGCGTCGCGCTGGGCCGGCGACGGGATTACCGACTTTTTGCGTTCCCTCATCGACTCGGCTGTGCCTGCCAGGCTCAAATACCTCGACGATCAGAACTTCGTCATGTACCCCATGGGGCAGTAAGCTGCAGCTCAGCCTCGTGGTGCGGCCGGAGCAGCAGGCATACAGAGGACGAGGAAGTTGTACAGTTTCTCGTTCCGTCCGACGTAAACGGCGTCACTCACCATCATCTCGGCGTCCGTGTTCAGCGACATCGCCGAGTCGTAGTAGTTGAAGAGACAGTCCACACCGTCTCTGCGGAAGCGCAGCGAGGCCTCGTTCGGAGCATCTCGAGGGTCCGGTGTCCTGACCCAATCGCTCTCGGCGATCACTTGGTAGAAACTTCGGACGATCTCGACGGACGGTAGACTCGAGGCACCGGCCGCGGTGACTCTGCATCCGTGCACCGTTCTGCGTGTTCTCCAGTCGTCGATCGTGTCCGCCTCGGCAATGGCCACCATGCCCATCGTCTCGCGCACAAAGCGTTCAGCCCCTTCGCAGAGTGCTTCCTGCCCTGATCCCGGTGATGAGGTCACGGTGCTGGCGACAGCGGCGATCAGCAGTGGAGTGTATCGGCGCACTGGTTTCTCATGGGGTGAGTCGGAGCGGAAGACTATACGGGCGCTATTGCCGGATTACTACGCCGGATACTCTGCCGTGGTCCCCATTCGGCAGGCTCCCTATGTTGGGCGTCCACCTTCAACCGGTCTTGCCTATATGAAGCCCTCGACTCGTCACCTCGCCGTTCTGGCAACCGTCGCGACCGTGGCGGCGTGCACCGCAGAGAATGCGCATCCCGGCACCTCGGAGGCCGAGGGGGTGCTCCCCAGTACGTCCGCCATGACGCTCGCCGTCGCGACGGAGCAGGGTGTGCGCAACGCTCGTATGCCGATCGAGGGCCTGATCACGGCAGGTCAGCCGAATCAGGAACAACTCGAGGCTCTACGGTCTGCAGGTGTCGAGCACTTCGTGTCTCTCAGGCCGACATCGGAAGATGGGGCGGGTTGGGAAGAAGCGCTCTCGGCGAATGAGGGGTTCGCGTTCGATCGCCTCCCGATCACCGGTGCAGGCGCCCTGACTCGGGAGAACGTGGAGACCTTTGCCACCATTATGCAGGAGGTCGATGGCGCGTCCGCGGTTCTCTATTGCGCGAGTAGCAATCGGGTCGGGGCGATGCTGGCGCTCAAGGCGCACTGGATCGATGGTGAGCCGCCGGAGGCTGCGCTCGAGCTTGGACTATCGGCAGGACTCACGAGTCTTGAGACTCCTGTTCGTGAACTGCTCGGCCTCGAACCCAACCGCCCGTAGGAGATGATCATGCAGGACACCCGACTTCGCCGGAGCCTGATGGGCATCGCGGTCTTGGCTGTTGCCTTTTTTGTCGCCCTTCCTGCACACGCTCAGGAGGTGTACGACGTCGTGGTCCGCGGCGGACGTGTGATGGATCCGGAGACGGGCCTCGACGCCGTTCGCAACGTCGGGATCCGCGGCCAGACTATCGTGGCGATCTCCGAAGATGCGTTGGAGGGCGAGACGATCGTCGATGCAACGGGTCTCGTCGTAGCACCGGGCTTCATCGATCTCCATGCGCACGGTCAGTCCAACGACGCGAACCGCTACCAGGCCAGGGACGGAGTCACCACGGCGCTCGAGCTCGAGTCTGGTGTACCTGATGCGCGAATCTTTCTTCGAGAGCGGCAGGGAGATGCCATCCTAAACTTCGGGGTGACCATCGATCATGGCTCGGCCCGCACAGCGGTTATGCCCCAGTACGCGGCGGACGTGGAGGCCGCGATGGCGGGACTCGATCCGGAGCCTACACAAGAGCAGTTGGCCGAGCTTCAGCGAGCCTTCTCCCAGGGCACCTACGACGAACTCGATCGCTCTCTGTACCCACGCCTCTTCGAACGGATTCAGGCGGGTATGGATGCCGGTGCGTTGGGGATCGGAATGGCGCATCAATACTACCCGGGTGCGACTCGGGACGAGATTTTTCGGGTGTTTCAGTTCGCCGGTGAAGAGCAGTTCACGATCTACACCCATGTACGTTCTATGGGTGTAGATGCCATCCAGGAGGTTGTCGCGAACGCCACGGCGACTGGAGCTCCTCTGCACATCGTGCACCTGAACAGTTCGAGTCTATGGGACATCGAGACCAACCTTGACCTGATCCGAGGGGCTCAGGAGGCCGGGGTCGATATTACGACCGAGGTGTATCCGTACACCGCCGCATCGACATCCCTAGAATCCGCGATTTTCGACGAGGGGTGGCAGGAGCGACTCCAGATCGACTACGGAGATCTCCAATGGCAGGATACGGGCGAGCGCCTCACCGCGGAGACGTTTCGTTCGTACCGGGAAGAGGGTGGAGTGGTCATCATCCACATGATGAAACCCGAGTGGATCGAGATGGGCCTCCAGGCTTCGCACGTGATGGTCGCGTCGGACGGCATGCCCTACGCCCTGGGTGCTCATCCACGCAGTGCAGGCACATTCTCGCGTTTTCTCGGCCGATACGTTCGCGATGAAGGCACCGTTTCGTTGATGGACGGGCTTCGCAAGGTGACGCTCATGCCAGCGCAGCGCCTTGAGACCACGTCACCCCAGATGAAGCGGAAGGGTCGCATCCAGATCGGCAGCGATGCGGATATCACGATCTTCGATCCAGCGCGCATCATCGACACGGCCACCTTTGAAGACGATCTGTCCTATTCGATCGGCGTAGAATTCGTCCTGGTGAACGGAGCCTTCGTGGTGCGCGAGGGCGAGAATGTCGAGGGCGCCCGGCCAGGATTACCGATCGTCGGTCGGAGGGTGGTCTTCTAGAGAGACTCCCGAATCAGGGCTTCACGATCGCTCAGCGCCGACTACTGATACCACCGTAGCGAGCGCCGTTACGACCGACGGGCGGGGAGCCTGCTCTGTCACTGACGCATACCCGCCGGTTCGAGCCGGAGGATCTGCGTGGGTGGGCCGTCCTCCCAGCGGGCTCCACCGTCGATCGCCAGATAGATGAAGCCGTCGGGACCCTGCTGGACCTCACGGATTCGTCCCATGTCCTGGAGGATCACTTCCTCCCGGACGACGTTCTGCCCATCGAGTCGGAGTCGGACCAGACGTTCTCCACTCATGCCGCCCACGAACATGTCGCCCTTCCATTCAGGGAAGGCGTCACCTGTGTAAAAGATCATTCCGCTGACGCCGATCGACGGGACCCACACGTGTGCGGGGTCGTCCATGCCGTCCTGATGTGTTCCGTGATGAATGGCCAGACCCGTGCGGTAGTTCACGCCGTAGCCTACGACAGGCCAACCGTAGTTGGATCCGCCTTGGAGCAGGTTGACTTCGTCGCCGCCCTGGGGTCCGTGCTCGTTGGACCATACGTCCCCGGTCTCAGGATGAACGGCCAAGCCCTGTGCATTCCGGTGCCCCCAGGTCCAGATCTCCGGGAGGGCGTCATCACGACCGACGAACGGATTGTCGTCGGGGACGCCGCCGTCCTCGAGAAGACGCACCGTGGCTCCGTTGTGATTCGTGAGATCCTGAGCCGGGTGAGTCATCAGGTCCCCGGCTGACGGCCACTGACGGTCACCGAGCGTGACGTAGAGGTAGCCGCGGCCGTCGAGTGCCAACCTTCCACCCCACATCGAGCTCCGCTCTGTCCCGTTCGGGGAAGCCTGTGCATGGAAAAGCTCCTCGACCTCGTGCAGTCGGTCGTTCTCATATCGGCCGCGGGCTACCGCCAGATTTCCGAGGGAGTCTGGTCCGGGCTTCACGTAGCTGAGGTAGAGAAGACGGTTTTCCTCGAAGTCGGGGTGGAGTCGAACGTCCCGCAGTCCCGCCTGCTCTAGACCGTTCATTGCGCGGGCCCCCCGGCCGAGAGCGATGATGTCGGGAAGCCCTTCGATGGAGTCAGGAAGCAGGACATCGTCGCGGATGATACGCATCCGGCCGGGGCGCTCGGTGACGAGGAGGTCTCCCTCCGGCGTGAAGACCATCGAATGCGGATTGATCAGGCCGTCGGCGATCTCCACGACGCGGAAGTCGTGAAACTTCGATTGAAGGTATGGCTCAGGGTGTACCGCGGTCTGGGCGGCGAGTGCAGGCGCAAGGGTCGCGCAGGTCATCGCCGTTGTGGTAGCGCTGCGCAGCAGGGCGGGTAGTACTCGAGTCGTCATGATGGGTCCGGAGGAGAGGCGGCCGGTCATTCGCACGCTTCATTCTACGATCTCTGCTGCCGCGTCGGCAGGGCGAGCCACTTGCCTACGGCAGCTGCGCAGTGTAGCCGTGAGTCTGTCAAACACCCTCGGCCCAGCGCTCCATCATGAATCTAGCCATGTCATGCCGCGGATCCCGCGCTCACACGACCTCTCTCGTTCTAACGACTGCCTTGGTCTTGGCTGCGTGCGGCGGACCGAGTATGCCTGATGCTGTCGCCTACGAGGGGGCACGCGTCATTACGGGAGACGGTGCGGTTATCGAGAACGCGACGATGATCGTAGACAACGGGGCCTTCGTAGCGGTCGGACCGTCGTCCGCGATCGACGGGTCTGAGGCCGGTACGCAGGTCGATCTGTCCGGAAAGACGGTGATGCCGACACTCCATAATGCCCACTTCCATCTCCCCTCGGATCGATATGGGCGCACGGCCGAGCTCCAGCAGGCTGCGTATTACGGTGCGGGCTCGGCGTCCAGTTTCGGACTCGATGAGGGTACAATCGGACTGCAGATGAGGACCGAGTCGATCCCTGATGCTGCGCGGTCGCAGTCTGCCGGGCGAGGCATCACATCACCGGAACCCGGCCGAAGTGAGGTGCCGTACTGGGTGACCTCGGAGGAGGAGGCCCGTGCGGCGGTGAGAGAGCTCGCGGCCCAGAGCGTCGATATCGTGAAGATATGGGTCGACAGTCGCGGCGGTCGGTACGAGCGGCTTTCGCCGGAGCTGTACGGTGCGATCATCGACGAGGCTCACTCGAACGAACTCAGGGTGACCGCACACGTCTTCCGGCTCGAGGATGCGAAAGGGCTTCTGGAAGCCGGGATCGATGTCTTCGCTCACGGCATTCGGGATATGGACATCGATGACGAAGTGGTCGAGATGTGGAAGGCCCGTCCGGAGGTTGTCCTGATCCCGAACTTGCCCGGCCCTGGTCTGCCGGTCGGCGATATGTCCTGGGTTTCGGGTACGGTTCCGGCCGAGCGTATTGCCCAGATGGAGGCGAACCAGAGCGAGAATCCTGCAGCCCAGAATGCGTTCGGGATTCAAGCTCGTAACCTCGTTCGGCTCCACGCCGAGGGTATTCCGATCGCGTTCGGCACGGACGGAGGAAATTCGTGGACGATGCATCAAGAGCTTGAGGATATGGTACGTGCGGGGCTGAGCCCGGCTGACGTGATCATGGCAGCCACGAATACGTCTGCCGCCACGATGCAACTCGACGATTCGGGAACCATCTCGGTCGGCAAGAGCGCGGACTTCATCGTGCTCGATGCCAATCCGCTCGACGACATCACCAACACCCGGATGATTTCGGATGTTTATCTGTTCGGGGTTCGGGTCGACCGCGAAGGGATATCGGCGAGGATGCTGGGCGGCTGACCTAGCGTGTCAACACCCTAGCCACGCGCTCGCCCGCTGCTCGCATCGCCTCGGCCACAGCGAGCTGGTACGTCTCGACATACCATTGACCTGCCTCTGATTCGTACTCCAGGGTCGAGTCGAGCATCAGCGTATCGGAGACGGGTTCGTGTGCGTGAAGTGCGGTCACGACCGCGGCCCAGGAGCTCCGACTCAGCCTTTCGAAGAGTGCGTCCCCACCGAGGGAGTCGAAGTCACGGGCGTCTGAACGCAGGGCTCCCCAGACCTCGTACGCAGCTTCGTCGATGGCCTGCTCCAGGAGCAGGAAGAACGTCCCTTCCTGTCGCGCTTCAGACCATCGAGCGACCAGGCGGATACGTTCCTCAGAAGGTGGTTCGCTCGTGTAGGTTTCGAGCCACTCCTGGAGTTCGACCGGGGGTTCGTACGCGGATGCCTCGCGATCGACATCCGCGCTGGCCCCGCCATCGACCCAGCCCGCGATCTCCTCGACGTATCCGTCGGGCGCGTGCTCCAGCATATACGTGGCTACATCGTCGCGGAGCTTCTCTGGATCGAACCCGTGCTGAACGGCCGGAACGAGGCGCTCGAGTTCTTCGTCCCGAAGGTCGCCGATCATCAGGGCGACCTGCCGGGTGAAGGCTCGACCGCGGGGCACGACGATCGACTCGATATGGAAGTGATCGAGGAGGAGGTCGATCGGCTGCGTGGAGCTCCCAGCGGGGGGCGTGACCCTGATGGGAGCCGTGTCGCTGCTGCCGCACGCAGTAGCTCCCAGGAGTAAAGCGAACAGGAGGCGAGCCTTGTGGATCATGGCCGGGCGAGCCTCCGGGTCTCGGAGAGGCGTGACAGGAAGTCTGAGCCGTACTTCTCGAGTTTGGCAGGCCCGACACCCGGCACGTCGAGAAGCTGTGCTTCATCACGGGGCTGTCGGATCGCCATCTCGATCAGCACCTGATCGCCGAAGACGATGTATGCGGGTACCCGCTGACGATCGGCCAGCTCCTTCCGCAGCTCGCGGAGGCTCTCGAAGATCTCTTCCTGCTCCGGGGAGAGAGTGCTCCCGGTCGAGCTCACGTGGCGCGCACGGGTCCGCGTCCCCTGAATCGCACCCAGGCCCGACATTGTCTCCGCCGCCAGCTCTTCGGGTGGAAGTCCCGTGCACGCGTCGCATGACGTCGAACACGGGGCCATGTCCTCGTCGAAGTACGCGAGGATCGATTGGTGTCGGCACCGGCCCGACTCGACCAGTTGGAAGAGGTCAACCGTGCGCTGACGCTTCTGCCGCCAGAGTTCGGGGTCGTCGATGTCGTCGAGAAAGCGCTCGTGCAGCTTCACATCGGCCCAGGAATAGAAGAGGAAGCACTCACTCGGCAGTCCGTCCCGCCCGGCCCGGCCGATTTCCTGGTACCATGACTCGATGTCGCGTGGCATGTCTCGATGGATGACGAAGCGAACGTTCGATTTGTCGATCCCCATCCCGAAGGCGACGGTCGCGACGATGACGTCGATCTCGTCGCGCTGGAACGCCTCCTGGTTCTGTTGCCGATCCGCAGGTTCCATCCCCGCGTGGTAGGGGCGGACCTTTACTCCGTTCGTCTTGAGGAAATTCGCAGTCTGTTCGACGGCTTTGCGACTCAGGCAGTAGACGATTCCGGTTTCGCCTTCGTGTCGCTTGATGAGGGCGAGGATCTCCTTGCGCGTGTTTCCCTGACCCTTCTTCCGCACTCCGATCTCGAGGTTCGAGCGGAAAAACGACCCTTTGTATCCCCCGGGCTTCGACATGCCGAGCTGGCGCAGGATGTCCCGGGCCACCGTTCGTGTCGCGGTTGCGGTCAGCGCGAGCACAGGCACGTCGAGACCTTGCTTGAGCCCGCGCAGTCGGCGGTACGATGGTCGGAAGTCGTGGCCCCACTGACTGATGCAGTGCGCTTCGTCGACCACAAGCAGTGAAATGGGGCAGCTCTCGACGAAGTCCCGCAGGCGTCCATCGAGTGCCTCTGGAGCGATATAGACGAGCTCGTAGTCGCCGCGGCGCAGACCGTCGAGGCGGGATTGCCGCACCTCGTACTCGAGCGAACTGTTGATTTCGACTGCCTCGAATCCGAGTTCGCGTAGCGCATCAACCTGGTCCTTCATGAGGCTGATGAGCGGAGAGAGGACGAGTACGGTGCCTTCCATGATCCGGGCCGGAAGCTGATACGTCAGTGACTTGCCGGCTCCCGTCGGCATCACGCCGATGCAATCGCGACCCTCGAGCACGACGTCGATGATCTCTCTCTGACCCGGTCGAAAGTCGTCGTACCCGAAGACGTCCTGGAGGATCTGGCGGGGATCGGTGAGATGCATGCGAGTCGGGCGAAGGAGGACGCAGACTGAAAGTAACTCCGGCTTCGCGCGTCGGGATGGTGTGGTGCGTCACCTCGAAATGACCCTAGGATGGGAACGGTATACTCGAATGCTCAGGAGCAGCCGACCATGAAGCGCATTGTTCTCCTCATCGCGACGTTCGTGATCGCCGCGTCGATCCCGTCGCCGAAGGCCGCGCACGCGCAGGACCTGATTCCATCCGAAAGCCCGCTCCCGCGGATCGAGAAGATCAGGAACTACCTGCCACACATGACCCGACCCGAAGTCCAGGATCTGCTCACCCGGTCGGACATGGTCATCATCCCGGTCGGTGCGCTGGAGCAGCATGGCCTCCACCTCCCGATCGGAACCGACTACTTGAACGGCGTGGAGAGGGCGAAGCTGATCGCGCAGCAGGCGGATGTGCTGGTCGCTCCGATCCTGCTCCCGGGGCAGTCGCCGTATCACATGGGGTTCGAGGGCACGATCTCGTTGCCGTCGTCCCTCATTCAGG
>JAPPOV010000007.1 GCA_028873595.1 Gemmatimonadota bacterium
ACGCGAGAAACACCACAGACTCAGAAGATGCCTGCACGTATTCGTCTCCGGCGCATGGGCCGGAAGAAGAAGCCCCATTACCGGGTCGTCGTAGCTGACAGCGCCTCGCCGCGCGACGGTCGCTTCGTCGAAACTCTCGGCTATTACAAGCCGCTCTCGAACCCTGCGCGTCTCGTCATCGACCTTGAACGTGTCGATCACTGGATCAGCCAGGGCGCGAGCCCGTCCGGTACGGTGAAATCACTCATCTCCAAAGCGCGCCGTGGCGGGGACGAGATCGTCGCCGTCGGTGTCGAGGATCCGGAGGAGGCGAAAGTGAAGCGGGCGGAGCAGATCGCCGCCAGGCGCGCTGCTGAAGCGAAGGCCGCAGCTGAAAAGGCAGCGGAGGAGGAAGCTGCTGCGAAGGCCGCTGAGGAGGCTGCTGCTGCCGAAGCCGCGGAAGCGGAAGCCGCAGAAGCCGAAACCGCTGAAGAGGCTCCCGAGGCAGAGGCTGCTGAAGAGGCTCCCGAGGCAGAGGCTGCTGAAGAGGCTCCCGAGGCAGAGGCCGCTGAAGAGGCGCCCGAGGCCGAGGCTGAAGAGGCGCCTGCGGCGGAAGCCGAAGAGGCAGACGCTGCCGACGAGGAAGAGGAGAAGTCCGAGTAACCCTCGGGCTATCGCTCATCATGGGTCGGAAGAACCCGACTCACCTCGTCGTCGGCCACCTCTCAAGGCCGCACGGCACCCGTGGCGAATTCCTTTGCGGAATTCTCACCGACCACCCCGAAAGCGTGTTCGCTCCCGGGGTGGTTTTGTCATTGGGGGGCAAGAACGACGACACTCCAGATCCCGACCTTCCACCACTTCGCGTAGAGGAGGCGCGCTTCACGCCAAAGGGTGCGCTGGTGACCTTCGGCGGCGTGACGGATCGCACTCAGGCCGAGCTGCTTCAGGGCCGGTACCTCTTTCTGCCGATCGATCAGGTCGAGCCGCTCGCGGATGGCGAAGTGTTCTACCACCAGCTTCTCGGCATGCGGGTCGAGACCATCGGTGGCGATACGGTAGGTACCGTGCAGGAGGTCTATGAGATGGGGCCGGCCGACTTGCTCGAGGTTCGAGCCGAGCATGGTACGGTCATGGTTCCGTACCGTCCCGAGATCGTCGTAGAGGTAGATCCCGAGGAGGGGAAGCTGATCCTCGATCCTCCCGATGGGCTGCTCGACCTGTGACGATGCGCATCAACATCGTGTCGATCTTTCCCGGCTTCTTCGAAGGGCCGCTCGGACTTTCGATTCCTGCCCGAGCCGCTGAAGCGGGACTCGTCGAGTACCGGCTCGTCGACCTTCGCGACTACACGCACGACCGCCATCGAACGGTGGACGACCTGCCGTACGGGGGTGGTGCCGGCATGGTCATGAAGCCCGAGCCATTCTTCGAAGCTGTCGACGATCTCGGTCCGAAAGGGCCGGTTGTGCTCCTCTCCGCGCGTGGTCGACCCTTCAGGCACGAGGACGCTGTTCGGTTCAGCGTCGCGCAGGATCTCACCCTCCTCTGTGGTCACTACAAGGACGTCGATCAGCGCGTCGCCGACCACTTGGCGACGGACGAGGTCTCCCTCGGTGACTTCGTCGTGTCCGGTGGGGAGGTCGGTGCATTGGCCGTGACGGACGCGGTCGTTCGGCTTCTTCCCGGCGCGATTGGTGATCACGACGCGGCGGCGACCGATTCGTTCTACGATGGCCAACAACTCTCGGCGCCCTCCTACACCAGGCCGCCGGAGTACCGAGGACACGTCGTGCCCGAGATTCTGCGCTCCGGCGATCATGCAAAGATCGAAGCGTGGCGAGCCGCGGAGGCCGAGCGCCTGACTCGGGAGCGACAGAGCAGGGACGGAAACGACGCAGGTTAGAAGGTCTCGAGCCCCTCCCGGCCACCTTCCTTCCAGTCCGGTGTCGGCCCGTTGGCCAGGAAGCGAACGGCCTCCACGGCCGCATCGACCAGTGCAGCCATGTGGTCGAAATCGATCAATTCGATCTCGTCGGAGGGCTGATGGTAATCCGCGTGCAGCCCGAACGAGGACAGAGTGTGGGCAGGAATGCCAAGCACAGCGAACGCGATGTTGTCGCTCCGGAAGAAGAAATTCTGCTCCAGGCGTGGGTCGGGGACGATGGGCGAGCCGGCAGCGGAAAGCTGATCGCCCATCGTTGTTCGCTCGTAGCCCGTGAGCCATGCCTTTCCGAACCCGCCGACTGCATCGTCCGGCCGCCCGATCATCTCGATCTGGAGGTTGGCCACCGTCTGGTGGATGGGGATGACGGGCCGGGAGATGTAGTACCGCGTGCCCAGCAGCCCCATCTCTTCGCCTGTGCTCAGGAGGATCACCACGGTGCGCCGTGGTGCGTCACCCTGGATCAGGTCACGTGCGATCTCGAGGATGGCCACAGTACCCGACCCGTCGTCGTCGGCACCGTTGTAGATGGAATCCGGCACGCCCGCTGCGTCGGCTACCGCTGTGCCGATCCCGACGTGGTCGAAGTGGGCACCGATCACGATCGCCTCGTTGGCGACGTCTGGATCTGAGCCCCGGATGACGCCGATCACGTTCGATTCCGTCATGAGGATCGATTCGGGCGGGAGTTCATCCCAGTCGTCGAAATCGATCTCCATCACCAGGCGTTCTCGTGGACCGTTGCTCGTCTCGTCCGTGATGCGTGCCATGGGAACGGTCTGAAGATAGCTGCCATCGTTCCCCGCCGGCTCGATCCCGTAACGCGCGAGCTCGGACGCCAGGAAATCTGCTGCGCGGTGCGCGCCCGGCGTACCCGTCCGGCGCCCCTCCATCGAGTCGGCTGCGAGCGTGGAGAGCAGCGCTTCGAGTCGCTCTGCACGTGTCCAGTCTGCGTCGCTCAGGGATGGTCCATCTTCCCCCCTGCATCCCGAGAGCGCGACGATGGCCGCCGCCGCCAGGATGCCGCACGGCGCGAGCCGGGATGAGGACGGCGGGCGGAGACGAGGCGTACTGGGACATCCAGAGGAGTTCATGAGGCGGTTGTGGTGGCGGGATCCTGCGGCCAGAGGCCTGTGAGCGTAGTGGACATATTGGTCGCCTGCGGGGTTCACGTCCATGTCGGCCCCAATTACCTTTCTGGGCTGTTTTGGGACATTTGTGCGACCGTGTCGTTGGAGTCGATCATGACCGACATCATCAAAGAACTCGAAAAAGAGCAGCTCCGGGACGAAGTCCCCGAGTTCGCTGCGGGTGACACCGTTCGTGTGCTCTACCTGGTGCGCGAGGGGGCGAAAGAGCGCATCCAGGCGTTCGAAGGGGTCTGCATCGGCCGCAGGGGTGGTGGCGTGGACGAGACCTTCACTGTCAGAAAGATCTCCAGCGGCATTGGCGTCGAACGGATTTTCCCGCTCCACGCCCCGACCGTGAGTGGTATCGAGGTCGTGCGTCGTGGCCGCGTGCGCCGCGCAAAGCTCCACTACCTGCGGGGCCGCCGCGGTAAGAGCGCGCGCATCGCGGAGAAGCGCACCGTCCGCTGATCGCGACCCGGCATTGAAGCCGGACGAATCAGGGTCGACACGGCCCCAGGACCTGCTCGAGTATGAGCGACGGTTCTGGGGCCGTGGCCGTCTGGTCGCGGGTGTCGACGAAGCGGGGCGGGGGCCTCTGGCCGGACCCGTCGTCGCTGCTGCGGTCGTGCTCCCCGAGGGTGTCCACGTCGAAGGCGCCGACGACTCAAAGCAACTCTCCCGCGAGACGCGCGAGGAGCTGTTCAACGCGATTACGTCGACCGCCCTCACGTTCGGTGTGGGTGCGGCATCGGTCCGAGAGATCGATCGTCGCAACGTTCTGCGGGCGACCACGATCGCGATGCAGCGATCACTCGATCGCCTGAAGGCGGCGGAGTATGCGATCGCGGTAGACGGGCTCCCGGTGAAGTGGCTCGGACGGGAGCACGACGCCGTCGTCCAGGGCGATGCACTCGTCCATTCGATCGGGTGTGCGTCGATCCTCGCGAAGGTGGTTCGCGACCGACTCATGCTGAGGCTGGCGCAGCGATATCCGGGCTATGGTTGGGACCGAAACATGGGGTACGGAACCGCCGAGCATCGGGAGGCGATCCAGGAGCTCGGACTCACACCGCACCACCGGCTCACCTTCACCGGGCTCCAGTACGGTCTGGACCTTTGACCGGAGGGGATGCGGTCGCGTTGCTGGAGCACGGATGTGCCGCCGAGCGCTCCGCTTGGCCTGCCGCGACCTCTGTGCTGCCGTCGGGTATGACAGGCGTAATCACGATTGGTAGCTTGGCGCGCCGATCCATCGTTCCATCCACCCGTGTGCCATGATTCGCTCTTGTTCCGCCTTCGGCATCGTCGTTGCTGCCTCGGTGAGCTTGCCGGCCGCTCCACTCGTTGCACAGGCCCCGTCCGCAGCGGCTCGCCCCGTCTTCGTGGACGGCCAGGCTCAGGTCGTCGATGCCTTCAACGATCCGCAGGCGTGGCTGCGTCACGACCTGTGGGTAGAGACAGAGTTCGATTCGGACGGCGATGGGAGGCCGGATCGTGTGCACGTTGACGTGACGCGCCCTGCCCAGACCGACAGTGAAGGACTTCGCGTCCCGATCGTGTACGAGACCTCGCCATACTACTCGGGTGTCGGAACGACGGACTCGCAGTATTTCTGGAACGTCCGACACGAAATCGGAGAAGAGCCACCGGTCCGTGGGGAGATGCCCCCGATCACGCAGCAGAGCCGCCGACCCACGATCTCCAACTCACATGTCGGTACGTGGGTCCCACGGGGGTTCGCCGTCGTGCATTCGCAATCGCCGGGCACCGGGCTTTCTCAGGGCTGCCCGACCGTCGGGGGTATCAACGAATCCCTGGCCCCGAAGGCCGTGATCGATTGGCTCAACGGGCGGGCGAAGGGGTTCACGGAGGCCGTGGGTGGAGAGGAGGTCGAAGCCTACTGGTCGACAGGAAAGGTCGGTATGACGGGCACGTCGTATAACGGGACGCTTCCGCTCGCGGCGGCCACGACGGGGGTCGGCGGACTCGAAGCGATCATTCCGGTCGCGCCCAACACGTCGTACTACCACTACTACCGCTCGAACGGACTGGTGCGCGCACCGGGGGGGTACCTCGGTGAAGACGTGGACGTGCTCTACGACTTCATCAATTCCGGCGATCCCGAGCGCCGCACGTGGTGCAACGAGAATGTACGCGATACGGAGATGCTCGAAGGCCAGGACCGGGTTTCGGGTGACTACAATGACTTCTGGTACGGCCGAGACTATCTCAACGCCATCAGCGGAGTTCGGGCTGCCACGCTCATGGCTCACGCGTTCAATGACTGGAACGTGATGCCCGAGCACAGCTACCGGATTTCGGAGGCGCTCAAGGATCGGGGCGTTCCGCTGCAGATCTTCTACCATCAGGGTGGGCACGGCGGCCCGCCGCCGCTCGAGCGCATGAACCGCTGGTTCAGCCGATACCTCTACGACATCGAGAATGGCGTGGAGAACGATCCGAAGGCCTGGATCGTGCGTGAAGGTGTGCAAGACAACGATCCGACCCCGTATGACGACTATCCCAACCCGGAGGCGGAAGGCGTGACCCTCTATCCGACGGGTGGTGGCAGCGGAGTGGGGACGCTTTCGCTCTCTCGGCCCGCTGCCCCGGGATTCGAAGGTCTGGTTGATGACGTCACACTCGACGGTGCGGCGCTTGCAGGCGCGACGATGTCGGATCATCGGCTGTTGTACGCCACGCCGGAGCTCACGGAGGACGTGCATCTCTCGGGTGTAGCGACGGTCACGATCCGGATCGCGGCGAACGCCGAGGCAGCCAATCTATCGGTGTGGCTGGTGTCTTTGCCGTGGACCGAAGAGGGGACGATCAACGACAACCTCATCACCCGCGGATGGGCCGATCCTCAAAACGAACATTCACTGCGGGAGAGCACCCCGCTCACGCCGGGAGCATTCCGGACGTTGACGTTCGATCTGCAGCCGGATGACCAGATCATTCCGGCAGGTCAGCAGATCGGGCTGATGATTTTCTCGAGTGACCGCGAGTTCACGCTCTGGCCCGAGCCGGGGACCGAGCTCGAGGTGGACCTCGAAGGCACTTCGGTCACGCTTCCAGTGGTGGGTGGTCCCGCGGCCCTCAGTCGTCTGATCAGCCAGTAGGGTCCGGTCGTCAGAATCGGTCGAGGAGATCTGGGAACTCGGTTCTAGAATGCTTCGAGCAGACGGGGGTGTGCCACCCTGGGGTCGGTTTCGGGGTTCCGCTCCTGAGGCCCGCGGAGGGACGGGGGAGGTGCCGGTCGGACCGGGATTGCGGCAGGCAAGGGGGGGGCCTAGGGTGCCCGATCACCTCAGTCGTGGAGACGCAGCATGAGCGAGCACCCGGGTACCGCAGCAAAGGCCGGCACCATGTTCCTCTGGATCGTGACGATCGCGGCGGGCGCAGGCATGTTGCTGGCCGGTCTCACGAAATTCACATCGTCCGAGATGTGGACCGGCCTGTTCGCAGGTTGGGGATACCCTGCGGCCTTCGCCTACGTGATCGGCGCGCTCGAGATCGTCGGGGCGCTCGCCTTTTTCGTCCCTCGCTTCGCCACATACGCGGGTGCGCTGATTGCTCTGATCATGGGTGGAGCGGTTGTCACGATCGTAGTGAACCAGGCAGATATGCCGCTCCTGGTGCCAGCGACGAATCTCGTCGTGTTCGCGGTGGTGGCGTTTCTGCGTCGTGGTCTGCGGTGGACCCCGGATGGCACGGCCTAGGCGGTCTCAGGCACGGGCATTGCGGCACGCCGGATCGCTCTGAAGGCGATCGTCGCAACCCAACCGGTCAGTCCGAAGGCTGCGACCGACGCGAAGACGTGCTGATGACCCAGCACACCGGGTGAGCCATCCAGGAGTACACCCATAAGCGGCCCCATGAAGACGTCCGGCGTAAACCCGACGAACGACACCACGCCGATCGCGCTTCCCGTGTACGCCATGGGGATCCCGCCTTCCGCGAGAAGGGCGAAGTAGACACCTCGCAGCGCGTATACACCTACGCTGGTCGTGATGACTGTCGCGATGAGCATCCACGCAACGCCGGGGAAGAGCAGGCCGGATGCGATCAGGAGGCTTCCCGCCGAGAGCAGTGCGAAGCCCCACAGAATCACCCGAGACGGGTCGATCCGGTCGGCCAGGTATCCGGCGGCGATCGCGGTGACGGCACGCATCCAGAACGAAAGTGTCCCGATCGCTCCCGCCTGCACGTCGTTGTACCCGAGAGCGTCCCGCGCGAGGAGAGAGAAGTCGTCGGTTGCCTTGTAGCCCACGTAAGCGCAGACGACGATCACGGCATGAAGCCATACGGTGGGCATGCTGGCCGATGCCTTTATGCCGTCGAGCGTAAGCCGGGGGCGCCCGTTCGATGCTCGTGGCGGGGCACCCGCGGGCACGACCAGCCACACCAGAGCGGCGACCACGAAGGTGAAGCCCGTGAAGACCCAGATCACGCCCGAGAAGGCTTCGGATCGTTGTTCGAGCGTCGCGATGTCCGGTGCGACGGGCAGGAGCGTGGCGAAGATGAGCACGGTGGCCGACGCGATGAGAGCCGCCAGGAGTCCTCGTCCGCCGTCGAGCAGACCATATGCCCGGCCCTGGGCGTGGTCGCCACCCCACTCGCGGGTCGCGCGCAACATCGCGGACCAGAAGAGGAGGATGGTCGTGGCGCCCCACACACCCCAGAGGACGTTCATGACCTGCGTTGAGGGGATCGTCGTCAGGACGATGCCGCCGAGCCCCGTCGTCACCAGGGCCGTCGTCATCAGTGCTCGCGCCGAGTAGCGGTCGGCCAGTGGGCCACCGGCAAAGTACGCGATCATCGCGACGATGCCGTAGACGGAGAAGGCTACTCCGAGCTCGAGGTTCGTGATCCCGAAGACGTCGAGGAACGTCGGACGGAACACTCGCGCAAGCACGAAAGGAAGCAGGAAGATCGACTCTCCTGCTGCCATCAACGCGACAAGGATCGCCGAGCGGCGGAGCGCGGACTGGTCGGGGGCGGTCAGAGGCAAGATCGCGCGGGTGGTCGGGGTCGGCCGGACCAGGGCAGAGGTGTGATGTGCGGCTCGCGAAGGCGCTCGTCCGTGCGGTGCTCCTCGAGGTGCTTTCTCGTCACTGCGCGTGCACCCCGCCGCCGCCGCGCAGGACGTACTTCTGGATCTTGCCGGTCGCCGTCTTGGGAAGCTCCTCCAGCACGGTCATCCCTTTCGGGACCTTGAACCCGGCCAGCCGCTCTCGCGCGAAGACTCGCAATTCGTCGAAGTCGAGCATCGTGTCAGGCTGGAGGAGACAGAACGCATGCGGCGCCTCACCCCACGTTTCGTGCGGCAACCCGACGACGGCGACTTCCTGAATTGCGGGATGCTCGAGAAGGACACCCTCCACCTCGACAGATGAAATGTTCTCACCACCGCTGATGATCACGTCCTTGATTCGATCCTGGATCAGCATGTAGCCGTCCGGTTCGACTACCGCGGCGTCCCCGGTGTGGAAAAATCCACCCTCGAAGGCTTTTGCGGTTGCCTCGGGATCCCTGTAATAGCCCTTCATCACGACGTTTCCGCGAACCACGATCTCGCCGACCGTCTCTCCATCCCAGGGCACGTCATTGCCCGCCTCGTCGACGACGCGCAACTCACCGGACGTCGCCATCTCCACCCCCTGTCGCGCCTTATGCCGGGCGCGTTCCTCGGTGGAAAGTGCGGCGTGCTCCGGGCGCATCTCACAAATGCTGATGAGGGGCGAAGTCTCCGTGAGTCCGTACACGTGCGTCACCGTCCACCCGAGATCGTCCTCGACGCGCCCGATCGTATGAGCAGCCGGCGCGGCGCCGGCAGTGAGGACCCGGACACCCGTCGGGGCCGTCGCCCTCAGCTCCTCAGGGGCGTTCGCGATCATGATGAGCACGGTCGGGGCTGCGCACAGCATGGTAACGCCCTCTTGCTTCGCTAGCCCGAACACGGTCTCCGGAGCCACGTTCGGCGCACATACGTGCCGGCCCCCGATCGCCGTGACGATCCAGACGAAGGTCCACCCGTTCGCGTGAAACATCGGGAGTGTCCAGAGATAGCGATCCGCTGATGTCATCGGGTGGTGCAACAGCGTGCCGACGACGTTCACCCACGCGTTGCGGTGCGTGATCATCACGCCCTTTGGATCGGACGTGGTCCCGCTCGTGTAGTTGATCGCCAGAAGATCGTCCTCGGCGATTTCCACCGGAGGAACGTCGGGTTGTGTCGCCGTCAGGAGTTCCTCGTAGCTCAGCCAGCCTTCTCTCGGTCCGTCGAGCGAAATGAAAGACTCGACCTTCGGCAGCTGATCCCGCACACCCTCGATCTGCTCCAGGTAGTCTTCGTGGACGCAGAGGACCCTGGTCCCCGAGTGGTTCAGCATGTAGACCCAGTCGGACGGGAGCAGCCGGTAGTTCAGCGGGACGATGACCGCGCCGAGCTGAGGGACAGCGTAATACCCCTCGAGATGTCGGTGCGTGTTCGGAGCGATGTACGCGACCCGATCACCCTGCTCCACGCCCAATCCGGCCAGCGCGGTCGACCAGCGATCGCAGCGATTGAAGAACTCGGAGAATGTCCACCGTCCGTCTCCATCGACGACCGCTTCCTTCAACCCGTACAAGGTGCGCGCGCGACGAGCGAATTCCATCGGGGTCTGAGGTGTGTTCATGGTTATCCCGACGGATTCGCGTGGACGTGAAGTGCTACCTGTGCGGCGAAGATGGGGGACGATGCAATGCACCGCGAGGGACCCCTGCGGGTCTACTGGAGGTAGCCGGCCCGAGCGCCCATGACCGTCCTGGAGTCAACCCCGGGGGGCTGTGCGCACTTCGGATCAGCGAGGCCGGTAGAACGTTCAACGAAGACGGGTTACGATATTCGCGACCCGGTAGCTCAGTTGGCAGAGCAACTGACTTTTAATCAGTAGGTCGTGGGTTCGAGCCCCACCCGGGTCATTCCTGCGGTACAGGTGGTCGTCACGGGCATCGACCCAGTTCCTTTGCTTCGTGCGTGACGTGTTTTTTCCCCTGGCCCGAGTTACGCTCTGTTGGATCATCGACGGTGAGCACCCCCGTGGTTCCTCTCACGCGCGGGGTTGCACTCAGCACTGCTCAAAGGCATTGTTCGCTTCCGTTTTTTGAATTGTTTCGACAATTCCGTGGCGCAAGACTGCGCAGTCCCTGCAATCGTGGGAAAGGTTACGCAATGAGCAAATTCGTCAGGCTGGTGTTGTTCGTCACTGCCGCCATGGTGTCCGCGGCAGCTCCCATCGCAGCTCAATCTCTGAACATCGGTGGGAGCAGCTCGCACTTCGGGCGCACCTCGCTAGCTCCGGGCTTCACGCCGGATCCATTTGCGGTTTCCGTGGTTTCCGGAGGGGACATCCATGTCCCTTCGCAAAATCTGGCGAGCGGCTGCGTTGGGTACGCTACAGCGACCCCGGATTACATCATCGACATCACGGGACCAATGGACTATCTGTCGATTTATGTAGAAGGGAACGGAGACACTGGGCTGGTCATCAATGACGCCAACGGTGGTTGGAGCTGTGATGACGATGGGCATACGGGTACGAACCCGAAGGTCACGTTGTACAATGCTCCAGCGGGCCAGTATGACATTTGGATCTCTAGCTACACCTCTGGGGAGAGCATCAGCGGCACGCTGTATCTTACGGAGATTCGTTAAAGAGGGGTCGTTCTCGGCTTCGATTGTTAAGACGAGTCGGTGGGTCGCTCAGGCGGCCTGCCGGCTCGTTTTCTCATATGTGCAGGCGTCATCATCGCGGAGGCATCCAATCAGGACATTGGCTCGTGGGATCGGTCATCCGACCAAGGCGATGTTTGCGGCGGCGGGAGTACTCGCGGGCCTCGCGTCGGCGGTCTCTGCCCAGGTGTCGGGAGATCTGGCAGGACGCGAGTGGATCACCGCCGCGGTTGAGGCGACCGGGCTGAGTCACCGTACCTTCCACAGCGCGGCAGTAGGTCGCGCCGTCAGCTACCACATATACAGACCTGAGGCCTACGGCGCGGAGCGCGACAGGCCCTTCCCGGTGCTGTACTGGCTGCACGGGTCGGGTGGCGGCCTAGGGGGACTGCCCCAACTCGCAGGGCACTTCGGCACAGCGATGAGGGAAGGCAAGATTCCGCCTATGCTCGTAGTCTTCCCGAACGGTCTCGACCAAAGCTTCTGGATGGACTCGAAGGATGGCACGGTTCCCATGGAGACCGTCTTGATGGATGAGCTGGTCCCGCACGTTGACGCGACGTACCACACGATCGCATCCCGGGAAGGAAGGATCGTGGAGGGGTTCAGCATGGGTGGGTATGGTGCCGCACGCCTAGGTTTCAAGCACAATGCGACTTTCGGCGCGATGTCGATCCTCGCTGGAGGGCCGCTACAGCGTGAGTTCACTGAGACGCCCCGCGCCAGTGAAGAGGCTCGCGAGCGGGTCCTCAGGAACGTCTTTGGGGGCGAGCATGCATACTTCCGGGAGCAGAGTCCGTGGATGCTCGCGGAGGAGAACGCCGACGACTTACGCGGTGGGACTCGCATTCGGCTGGTCATCGGCGACCGGGACGAGATGCTGCAAGTGGTCCGGGATTTTCACTCGCACCTGACCGATCTCGCGATCTCCCATGACTTCATCGAGCTGCCCGGCGTCGGGCACATCGCTCCCCAAATACTCAATGCGCTTGGCGAAGACGCTTGGGAGTTCTACCGGCCACAAGGCTGAGCACTAGGTGGTGGCCTGGGCGAGTGCCACTGTCCAACAAGCGATTGCTACTGACCGGATTAGCGGGTTGGGCGCCAACACCTTAGCCTCGAAAAACCCACCGGGGGAGCGAGGTTCCCCACGCCCATGGAGAGAAAAGACAAATGAAGGCAAGCGAGCTGAAGCGAGGAATGATCGTTGCCGCGGCTGTGCTGGTCACGAGCGCAACCCAGGCTCTGGCCCAAGGCATCAGCGACGAACGGTTGGGTGACTCCGAGGAGCGTATCGAGGAGTTCCAGACCCGTCTCCGCCTGACGGACGAGCAACTAGAAGAGCTGCGCCCCGTCATCGCCGAGAACTCCGAGAAGATCCGCTTGGCCCTTGAGGAAGCAGGTCTGCAGCAGGGCGGAGGAGGAGCATCATCGCTGGGCCGGCGCGGCCGGATTCGACTCGGCCGGCAGATCCGCGACATCCAGGAGGAGACCGACAAGAAGATGCGGGAGATCCTCATGGACGAGCAGCTGGACGAGTACGAAGCGATCCAGGCAGAGCGCCGCGAAGAACTTCGGGCGCGCATCCAGGGCGGGGGACGCTAGGAGCTGAGGGGATGAGCGGGGGTGGTGAGCCGCAGCACCCTCGCGCTCAGTACTGACCTAGAGCCGCCCTGAGCGCCGGTTCGTAGGCGTCGGCGTATCGGACCATTCCCATGTCACTCGGGTGTGAGCCGTCCGTAGCAGCTTCGCCATCGCTCCCGAGCAGTTGTTCGCCCTGCAGGTAGAAGAGGCCGGTCACACCTTCGTCCTGCAGTTGGCGGTACGCCCGACCCAGGGCTTCCCGATTCGTCCGGTGGCGTTCCTCTCGGGCCGGGAAGAAGCGCGTGTTGGTGAAGGAACGATCCTCCACCAGGAGGATGGGCGTTTGCGGATGCGCGTCTCTCAGTTGGCGAACTAGAGGAGCGGCCCGCTCGTCTACCATTGATTCCTGCATGTTCGGCAGGCAGTCGATGGCAAAGATGCATGGGTCGAGCTCGGCAAGCAGTGCGCCCAATTCGGGCTCCATGCGACCGTTGCCTGAGAACCCGAGGTTGATGGTGGGCCGATTCAGACGACGACCCAGCAGCGCAGGGATGGCCATCCCGGGGCGTGAAGCAGACGCACCGTGCATGATCGACGTTCCGTAGAACAGCATGGGCCGCTGTGTCCGCGGAGCGACCGGCTCGAAGAGCGAGCCTGCCTCGATCCCGATCTCCAACGACTCCACACCGTTGTAGAGAGGCAGGTAGATGGTGTAGCGACGTGCCCCTGGGCGGATGCTCGAGGCGAGCGCAGTTTCGATCATCTGGGTGCTCGGTCTCGTGACCGCGACCCAACGTTCGACGCCTTCTGCGTCCGTAGCGTATAGGTCCAGCCCACTCACACCTGTGGCAGGCATGATGGGTAGCGCCAACCGATCGGAGAGAAGCGAATACCGAACGTGGATCTCAGGCGCATCGGTCGTGAAGCGAACCGTCATTCCGGCCGAGTGACGGGACAAGTCCCAAACGGGCTCTCGAACGATTCCCTCTGCTTTGCCTGGCAAACGATCGAAGTATCGCTTGGTATCAGTCCAACCTTTGCCCTCCACGCCCCAGTCCCGGACGTCGTGCCACACCAGGTCGGTGGTTCGTCCCAGCAACGGTCGCGGAAGTGCCGCCACGGTGGCACCGCCCGCCACGACCCGGAGAAAGTGCCTTCTTGACGTCATCATCGATCGCAAGGGAAAAAGGGACAGGTCGCATCGACCATGAGCCTTGGGTTGGCTCCGTAGCTAGTCAAGCGACGCACGATCACATGTCACGGATTGCTGTTGTCCGTGTTGTCCTGGCAGGTCTGGCTCGCCAGGCTCGCGCGAGCCGCGGATACTATGCGGCGGCGGGATGCAAGGTCGTTGGGTGGTGCGCTCCGGACAGTGATCGTCGGCTCAGAGTTGAAGGCCCAGCATGATTCGAAGTCTGTGCTCAACGGCGTACTCGTCCGGGTCCAGAATTGCGTCGACTGGACCGAGGATCGCATCGGACAAGGTGAGGACCAGACGAGTCTCCGACGAGATGGCACGGGTCAGCATCACCCCCGGAACCACGATCTCGGACCAGTTGTCGCCCCCACCTGTTGGCGGGTCTGTTTCCACCGTCTGGTACTCGCCATAGGCCCCCGCTCCGAGCCTGAAGGCGAGACCCGTGCAACCCCGGATTGCTTCCCACTGACCGGAGACCGCGAGGAAGTAGTGGTCGTTGTGATAATCCTGACCAAGGCTCGTGAAGTCGGTTCGTCCGACGCCGGCCTCAAAGAGCACGGGCACACCTGCCACCGCCAGTGAAGCCGATAGCGCGAGGGTCGGTCCCGCCAGAGTACCTTCGACGACGGGGTCGTTGAGAACCAGGACGCCTGCGGTCACTTCGACCTGTGCCGTAACTGAGGAGGGAATGCACGCCAGGCAGGCGAGGACCCCGATCACCGACGTTCTGTCTCGTATCGTTCTTCTCACTGGGCGCACCTCTTGTTGGGGCCGGCCTGTCCCCGAAAGGCTATGGATGCCAGCTGCGATATTTTCGGTAGGCGGGCTCGTTGCCGTCTGTGCGACGTTCCAGTTGGTCGCACAGCCACTGTATCCACTCGTCGAATTTCTCTCCGCCCTGTTGCTCGCGTTGGTACTGTGCCCAGGGTCTGATTTTTCTCCATGCCGACAGTACCATCCCGCCCATCAGCTCCCAAACCATGTCGATCGAGATCACGCGCCGATGGACCATGATCCCGACCGACTCGAGGGTCAGGCTGACCAACATCGCAGCATCCTCATAGCCGGGATCTGACTTCACCTGCTCTGCACTAGCCCCGTCCGGGAGTGACAGTACGAGCCGGATCGCGTGCGTGAACTCCGGAGTCTGGAAGGAGCGTGCCAGCTCGACGGCAGCCATGTCGGATCGTTGGCGGCGGAAGTGCGCCAGTTGGATGAAGGCGAACGCAACGCTGCCTACGACGACAAGCGCACCGAAGACCTCGGCGAGGCTTGCAAGGGTGCTTAGTTCGATCATGCTCGAAACATGCGCTTCAGGAGGTTGCTTCGCGAACCTGACTATGCAGAGATCGCCTCTCATCCTGGACTCGCGGGTGGGCCAGCTACGGGGGGTTCCTGCTGACCCGGTAGACTTCGTCGGTTCGTGTGGTGGCCTCTCTCATTTGCCGACCTGACGGCTGCGGCAGCATCATTCCGAGCCGTTAGAACGCAGCGCCGAGCCAAGCACTGGGAGAGTCCGTGGGGAACAAGACGTACCGTCGCGATGGCGTTCGGTTGGCGCTCGAGGGATTCGTCGTCCTGGTCAGCATTTTGGCGGCCTTCTTCCTCGAAGGGTGGCGTGACGATCGCGAGTTGGCTCTCGAGGTGGATCAGGAGTTGGTGAGCGTGCGCCTCGAACTCGGGAGGAACCTGGAGCTGGTGCATGCGGAACTCGGCGCTCTGGACCGGATCATTGCGGCCGCTGATCACCTCTTGGGCCGACTAACGGACGAGCGAGGAGCCGAAGCGGTGATCGTGCCCGACTCGCTCGTGTGGCTTGCCACCACGTGGGGCCCGACGTTCGATGTTTCGCTCGGTGCCGTCGACGCATTGATCGCCTCCGGCCGGCTCTCTCAGGTAGACGATCACGAACTGCGGCTGGGGTTGGCTGGCCTGAGGGACATGTTCGCCGATGCATCAGAAGAGCAAACCTTGGCCCAACGGCTCACGTTCGATCGGCTATACCCGATTCTTGAAGAACGAATGGACCTTGATCCGATTCGTCGAGTCAGCGCTGAGTTCATCTTGTCGGGGCAGCGAGCAGGTGCAGCCCCGCAGGAGGAAACGATCGATCGAGCGATGCCGACCCACGACATGGTACGGTTTCCGAACGGTCCCGCGGTTCGCGGGGTGCTCAACACCCGGCTCGTCTGGTACGAGGCAGCGATCGCCGAGCTCAGGCGCTTGCCTCCTCATCTGACTTCCCTCATGGATCAGATTTCGGCCGAGATTCGGTAGGTGTGCGTGAGGCATGCGGGGCCTGCGCGCTCAGATGACATTGCTGGACGCCGCATATCAGCTGTGGGGCAGTGCATTGTCGTTCGCTGGTTCGGCAGGAGGGTTGACCGAAGAATCCCACATCGTCAGGAAGTCAGTCGAATTACGTGCTCAGGGGGGTCTCAGGTGAACGTCGTGTGGAAGTTCGGATTGGGCGTCGTGCTCGCGTTTGGAGCCGCCTGCGCACCTGACGAGGGGCCAGATGCCCCCGCACAGAGCGAGACTATCCCCGCGAGCACCGGGGCCCTCGCGTTGGACTACCAGACCTTTGACCAGGCGCCTGGGGCCGGCTGGCGGGCGCTGGCCGATCGTGGAGCGTACTTGGCCGCCGGGGAGTTGATCGACGCGTACCTGTCGACGAACGAATCCCTCGAACCTTCACAGCGTGTGAACCTCGCGTTTCATGCCGGACAAGCGTACGCGTTCGCAGGAGCGATCGAGCTCGCCAAGGCCCGTTTTCGCAGCGCGTTTGTTGAGAATGAGCCGTCCACTTCACCGATCCGCTGGAACGCCTATGTCCGGGCGACGATCGCGTTCCTGGAAGGGGACAGGGCGACCTTGGAGTCCATGCGCGGAGAGATCGCGGCTGGCCCCGACTTCAACGGGATCGCCCCAAACCTCGACGTGGTAGATCGTCTCTTGGCGGGCTTCGGCGGTCCGTACTCCGAAGCGTATCGACCGGGGGCAGAGTGAGCCGATCGGGTCGGCCTCCCGACGTAGTTCCGTAAGGTTGGCTGCGTCAGGATAAGTTCGGATCCCCTGTTCGCCGGTGATCGCAACCTTTTTGACAGACCAGATTGCCGTCTGTCAGTTACTGGTACGTGGCATCCCGGATGCTGCAAGAACTTCTTCAATCGCACGAAAGGACAGAAGACCATGCAATACATGATTACATGGACCATTTATCCTGAGACCTTCGACGAAGCGTTGCAGTACTTCAGCCAGATGACAGCCGAAGATGACCGCGAACAACTGGGTGATGCGGTAACTCTGGTTGGCAGATGGAACGACCTCGTGTCCAGAACGGGCGTGGCCATCCTGGAGTCGGACGACATCTCGGCGGTCAACGCGTTCTGCTTGAACTGGCAGAATGTATGTGATCTGAAGATTACGCCGGTCATGAGTGATGAAGAGGTACGTGCTCTGGGGCGGACTCGGTCCTGATGGCCGGGAAAGCCGTGAGGGCAACTCGCTGCGCTCACGGGTGGACAGGTGGGTGCGACAAAGGAATTCCGAGTCGTGAGTTCACTCTCCAGAGGGTTGGAGTCACGTGAGTTCCGGATCCCCGCAGGCCCATATGCTGCGAACCCTCATGGTGTCGTCCCTCCTTGGAGTAGCTGCCTGTGGGTCAGCGCCTGACCTCGACGTCGGCGAGGAGATGGGCCTGAGCCCTTACCTCTACGTGTGGGCTGGGGCCGAGGATGAGGGGGAGAGTGACTTTCTTGCCGTGATCGATTCGGATCCGGTCTCCCCGACGTACGGCCAGGTTCTGTCCAGCGTCCCGGTTGGGGTGCAGGGCAATGCACATCACTCGGAGCACCGCATGCCCAGTGGTGACTCCCTGTTCGTGAACTCGTTCTCGGCTGGAGCGAGCTTCGTGATCGATCTTTCCGATCCGGAGGCCCCGTCCGTGGCGAGTTCGTTTGGCGCGATCGGCGAATACACCTATCCGCACACGTTCGAACGCCTGCCCGGTGGGAATGTACTGGCGACCTTCCAGACGAAAGGGGAGGGCAACGAAGTGGCTGGCGGACTGTTGGAGCTAACTCCATCGGGGGACTTCGTCAGGGCTACGGATGTCGCGGATCCTGTCGACCCAGAGATCCGTGCCTACAGCGTGACACCGATTCCGCGCATCGACCGAGCCGTGAGCACCACGAGCGACATGTGGGGCGAGAAGATGGGAACGTCCTTCCAGGTATGGGGCCTATCCGACCTGAAGTTGCTGCATACCGTCCGGCTAAAACCCGGTCCTGGCGGCTACGAGCACCGCGATCCGGCCGAGGTGCGGCTTCTTTCGGATAGCGTGACTGCGATGATGACCACGTTCACGTGCGGTCTGTACCTGCTTCGGGACCTAGAGGGCGAGAGCCCGTCCGCACAACTGGTGAACTCGTTGCCGTGGTCTAGCTATGAGACGGATGACTGCGGTATCCCCGCGACTTGGGGCGACATCTGGCTTCAGACATACAGCCATTCCGACGGAGCTTGGCTGATCGCCTTCGATATTTCGGACCCCGCGAACCCTGTCGAACTGGACCGTCTCACTTGGGATGGAGCGTGGTGGCCGCACTGGATCTCGATCGAGCCCGGAGGTCAGCGCGTCGTCGTCACGTCAGGGGAGGGCGAAACGCTGTATCGGGTCCTGATTGTCCGCATGGATCCCGAGACGGGTGCCTTGGAGTTCGACTCATCATTCCGCGATCCGGGCGGAGATGAACCAGGCGTGCTCTTCGACCGGACCTCGTGGCCTCACGGGCAGGCAGGTGCGGCTCGTCCTCATGGAGCGGTCTTTTCCGGTGGGCGTTGAAGGCTCGTCAAGGCATTTCGCGCGTATGAGGCGACTCTTGAGTAGCAGCCGTGCTGCCTGATCATGAAGTGCTGCGGTCCGCGCAAGCAATGATGGCATGCGGGTAGCTCTATGATTTGCCAACGGCTGGGTGCGACAGCAGAATGTCAGCTCGTGAGAGCGCATACAATGCGCGCTCTGCGAGCATATCTTCAACGAACCGATGGGAGTGTCGATGAGCCAACGAGCAGACAGCCTGGCGGAGCGGATTCTGCGAGGAGCCGAGGCACTTGCCAGCTACGCGAAGGATCTGACCGAGGAACAGTGGGCCATGCCGGTCGTTGGCGATGGGCGACCGATCGGCGTCGTCGTACACCACGTCGCGTCCGTCTATCCGATCGAGGTAGATCTGGCTCAGGCTCTGGCAGGCGGGAATCCGATCGAGGGCGTGGCCTGGTCCGCCATTCATGAGATGAACGCTGAACATGCGTCGGCGAACTCAGCCGTGACCAAGGCCGAAGCGCTGGATCTGCTGCGCAGCAACTCCGCGGTGGCGGCGGCTAGGGTGCGAGACATGACCGATGAGCAACTCGACACTGCGGCCACTGTTTCACTGAACGGTGATGCCCCCCTTACTGCGCAGTTCTTCATCGAGGACCACGCACTACGGCACAGTTTTCACCACCTCGCCAAGATCCGGGAGACACTCGGCTCGTAGGCCGGGCAGGTGTACGCTCCAGCAAGGAATTGCTGGAGACAGCGCGTCCGGGTGGGTAGCTACCTAGCGCTTGGTGGCGGATCTCGAGGTACTTTGGTTCGTCAGCCTCTTCGTCTCACCGTCGTTGGCTGACTCAGTCCTCACCGCCCTCGGGGGTGGCGCGTTCGAGCCACCGCTCTATCTGCCGATTGCACTAGACTTTGCGGCACACGAAGTCCTTGGTGTCTTTGTGGAGTCTCGACGTTTCCACGGGGTGTTGGCCACCGGTGTCCTCGGCATCGGCCTCACGTGGTCACCTGTTGCGAGTTGATTCCTCGAGGAAGAGCCGCTGACTTGGCGCGAGTGCCCCGCTCGCGACCCACGCGCCGCGGACAGGCGGGCACTTCGTATTCACAGCTCAGCGCAGCCTGCGGCCGATCGTGGTCATCCAGCCTGCCAGGCGCTGAGCCGCATGCCCTTGCCAATAGGGGCGCGGGACCCCGACAATGGGATGTTTCAGGCAGGCTGTCCCCCCGTCATGAGGCGGCGCGTGGATCTCAAGCGCTTCATCGTCGAAATCCATAAGCGATCAATCTGGCATGTGGTGGGTGTGTACCTCTTCGCTGGATGGGGTGCGGTCGAAGTCATCGGGAGTCTCACCGAGACAGCAGGCCTTCCTGCGTGGTTTCCGGCTGCGGCCCTGGCGACTCTGGTCCTGTTCTTTCCGGTGGTCCTGGCGACTGCCCTCGTGCGGGAGTCGACGGCGGAGAGTGCGTCGGGGCACAACGATGACGGGAGTGACGATGCGTCCGACCTGACGGAAGCCGCAGGATCGCCGCAAGTGATGCTGGAGTGGAGACAAGCCTTATTGGCCGGCTCCTCGGGAATGGTGCTGATAGCGCTTGTTGGCGTGTGGCTTGTGGCTGGCAGGGATGACGGCCCGGTCATGGAGTCGGCCCCGACGGCCGGTTCCGGTGGCTCGGAAGTAGTATCCTCAGATGGCCCGTCCGGCTCTCTGAGTCTCACCACTACGCCGACCGGCGTCAGTGTGCGTCTTACTGCGTTGGAGGGTGCCGATAGCGGAGGCCTGGAGGCGCCGGCTGTACTGGCTACAACGCCGATCGAGCGTCTAGACCTGGCCGCAGGGCAGTACGTCGTGGAGCTGACAGCTGACGGAGTTAACGCGATCTCCCTGGTGGTCGAGGTATTCGCCGGTGAAACAGCGGAACGGTCTGCTCACCTCACTCCAACGAACACCTTTACTTCGGGGATGGTTCGAGTCGAATCGGGAGTCCTTGTCGAGGATTCCCTGGGGCTGCGAGTTCCTGCATTCCTCATCGACCAGACCGAGGTATCCAATGAGGAGTTCTCGCGATTTGTGGCGGACGGTGGATACGAGAATCCTACCTACTGGCGTGAGACACTGAGCCTCTTGACCGGTGAGGTCGCAGGTCGGGAAGCGTCAAGCCAGTTGGTGGACCGCACCAACCTGCCGGGCCCCAGAACGTGGTCCGGTTCGATCTATGCTCAAGGAACTGGGTCGCTTCCCGTTTCATCCATTACATGGTACGAAGCCGACGCGTACTGCCGCTGGGCCGGGAAGAGGTTGCCTTCATTCCGGGAATGGTGGCGGGCCGCGTTGGATGACGCGGAGGATCAGTACCCTTGGGGTAGCCGGGCTGACTCACTGGCACTTCACGCCAACTTTAGTTCTCGTGAGGCGTGGTCGGTGGGGTCAAGCGCCGCGGGCGCCAGTCGGTTCGGCGTGCTGGATCTGGCTGGTAATGTTCGGGAATGGGTAGACGTCGAAGGCTCCGACGACGTAAGCGCCATGTCGGTGGGTGGCTCTTGGCAGGATCCGATCTATACATTCGACTCGGGTTGGAGAGAATCTCTCCCGCTTGGCTTGGCCTCTGAGAACACGGGTTTCCGATGCGTACGAACAATCGAGTGAAGGCGGCTGGCCTCCTGTGGTGTGCAGCCGCTTCGTTGGGCAACCCCACGGATGCGAAGGCGCAGTGGAACTCCGATCAGTGGCTGGAGTCACCGGTCAGTGACGAGGTGTTTGAGAACTATCTCGGCTTCTTCACGTACGACGATGGACTCGACTTCCGCGCGGAGGTACGTGGTTCTGAACAGCGCGAGGGGATCCACACGGAGCAGATCCGCTTCCAGAGTACTCCTGGAGTCTTCGTAACCGCCGACTACTATCGGCCGGCGGGCGCAGCGCGAGGGAGCCGTCCGCACGTAATCGTTGTTCATGGCGGGGGTCCGATGGGCAAGGGGATGATGGCCCCCTTTGCCGAGCTCCTCGTCCGCCAGGGGATGAATGTCCTCGCCATTGATCTTCTTCACTTCGGCGAACGTACCACGGACCTCCTCACGACCTTCACTGCGAATGAGAAGGCCGACCGTCTGTATAACCAGAAGCCGGTGTATCTCGAATGGGTGGTCCAGACAGTAAAGGACGTGGGTCGAAGCTTTGACCTTTTGACGAGTCGCTACGGAGCGGACCCCCAGCGCATTGCATACCATGGGTTCAGCCGGGGGGCCGAGGTTGGATTCATCGTTACAGGGGTCGAGAAGCGCTTTGGAGCCGTGTCGCTCGTCTACGGAGGCCACTTCGATCGACTCGAGACCGGTCATCTAGCCGCCGCCTGCCCAGCGAACTATGTGGGTCGTATCGCTCCCACCCCGACGCTACTCCTCAATGGACGTTTCGACAGCGACTATGATCGGGAGCTCTCAGTGGACCCACTCCACCGCCTGTTCGGTGAGCCAACGGAGATCCGTTGGGTGGACACCGGGCATCAGCGCCCGACTCCAGAGGATCAGCGGGGCATAGCTGACTGGCTCAGTCGACAACTAGCGGGGAACTGATAGATCGCGGCCGCCCTGCGGGCACGATCAGACAGCGCGTCCTGCACCGCACACAACCAGCGCCTGCTGCTGTCCGACAGCGTTGACTGGGAAGCTTTCCGGCGCTCGCCACTGGGCCGGAAGGTGCCCCACCAGAAATTCGAGTATTCAGCTAGCCTGAGAAAACGGTTGCCATGTAGGGCACTGCGAGCACGTACGAGCTTGTAATGAAACGGATGACTCCATCGCCAGGGCCTGTCTTGCCACCGAGTGTGCGGCTGTTTGCGGAATTCATTGTCATCATTCTCGGTGTGTTGATCGCACTCGCGGCGGATACGTGGCGCGAATCACGCCAGGAGGTGGCCGATGCTGAGCGCCATCTTTATGCGTTGCGAGATGACATGGCCGAGTCCGTCACAACGTTGCGCTCATGGCGAGCGACTCGTGATTCCATGGAGTACAGCCTGGTTCAGCTACTGGAGATGGATCTGTCGGCAGCCCAACCGGACGCGGTGAGTGCCAGGCTGTATCAGGGACTCTTCATGATAGGAAATTACGAGCCAAGGCTCGCATCCATGAGAGATCTCGAAGCCACCGGCGAAGTCCGTTTACTTAGCTCTGAGATTCGTCTAGGACTCGCTGAGTTGGGCCAGCGACTCGGTGATTTCCGAAAGCTCGAGGATGATTTGATCGAATCCCAACAGGGGTTGATTGATCCATTCTTGGCGCGCGAATTCCCGTTGGCTGCCGTGTTGCGCGAGGCGGACGCACTTCCGATTTCAGCACGATCAACGACGACCCGTGACTGGGAGCCTCTCACTTCCGATCACGCTCGCAGTCTGATGGCGTTCAAGCTCTCTCTCATGAAAATCGGGACGGAGCGTGGATCGGCCCTGGAAGAGCAGATGCTCGAGTTGTTGGGGCTGATTGAAGATCGGGTCTCTGAGCTCGATCGGTGAGCCGGCGTCCAGGCGGCGAGGATGAGAGGGGTGAGCTCGTAGAGGCGTGTCCGGGTTGTGGAGGCATCTTCCACGCTCTTTCTGGACCGTCCCATCGGTACATGGAGTCTTCGCCCGGCTGTTGGGCGGTGTTCGGCGAGGTCCTGGCGCGGGAGTACTCCGATCCGGGGTATTGGGCCGCGCATCGGACGACCGTTGACTGCTACGCTGTGCAGCATCCGGGCAAAGCCTCACCACAGGCGATCGGGTCGGTCTCTCTCCATCTCATGCGTCTGTGTGCTACGCTGGAGCGCGGCCTCCCAGCCGATGCCGCACCGCAGGTGATGGGCCTCCTGGCGAAAAAGAAGCGGGCCTTCCGTTGGCTGGAGCCACCGGTCGACCTGGGCCCGATCACCGTACTCGACGTGCGCGCCACCGTCTCTGCAGAGGAGCATCGGGCAGCAGTGAAGGGGTGGGCAGAGTCTCTCTGGAACGCGTGGTCAAACCATCATGCTCAGATTCGGAGCTGGCTCGACGAGTACGCGCTGGCTCCCCGTTGGAGGGCACCTCAGTCCTCCTGACAGGGGGTTGCAGCAGTCCGCGTATAAGCTGTGGTGGTGGCCGGGGGCGCTTCCGGTTTGTCAAACACGTGGGCCCGGTAGTACAACTCCAGATCCTCAGACCGCAGCACGCGTTGGGCTGTCGCTCTGACTGGAGTCAGAACCAGGCATGCACACGAGCCCGAGCGTCGTAGACGAAAACGGAGGTTGAATGAGCCGTCGAATTCTGTTGCCGTGGCGAAAACTCGCTGGGATCGGTATCGCTGCGCTCGCCTCGGGCGTCGGGTGCGCCCAACCACCCGAGTCTCAGGAAACCGGTTTTCTGGATCGTTCACTCGAGGTGGGTGGGCAGCGAGCTGATTACGTCGTGTATGTCCCCGCTGACTACGCTGACCGCGATGACTGGCCGGTGATCCTCTTCCTCCATGGCGCAGGGGAGCGTGGGGACGACGGCCTGGTCCAGAGCGATGTCGGGTTGGGCCGAGCGATACGCCAGAATCCGGAGCGGTGGCCTGCTGTCGTCGTTTTCCCACAGGTTCCCGCGGAGGAACGGTGGGTAGGGCGTATGGGCAGTGTAGCCATGGCCGCCCTGGATGCCACGGGGACCGAGTTCAACATCGACGAGTCACGCACCTACCTCACCGGACTATCCATGGGCGGACAGGGTTCATGGTACCTGGCCTACGAACACGTTGATCGCTGGGCGGCGGTGGTGCCGATCTGTGGATTCCTGGGGTTCGAGGGCACGGAGTGGGGAGGGTTTACTCCCGAGGGTGAGGACCCCGTTACCACGACGAGCGAGCGGATCGCCAGCCTCCCGGTGTGGGTGTTTCACGGTGACGCCGACCCGGTGGTGCCGGTCGACGCGTCACGCCAGGTCGTCGCCGCCCTTGAGTCGTTGGGTGCCGATGTGACGTACACCGAGTTGCCGGGGATCGGGCACAACGCCTGGGATCTTGCGTACGCGGACGAGGCCATGATCGAGTGGATGTTCCGGCAGGCACGCTAGGAGCCAGAGAGGTCATGGCCCGCGGCGCTCCGAAATGCTGCGGTCCAATGAGAAACGGCTCCAGCCGGCGCGACTCCGCTGGCTGTGCACTGGCGGACGATAAGCTGCGACTCCAGTATTCAGATCCGTTCAACAGAGTCCCCGGAGCCTCACAATGAGACGTCTCGCAGCGCTTGGCCTCGCCTTTATCGTGGGCTGTCAGTCACCCGACTTCGCTGGTGATTCTGCAGGCTCAGTACCTGGCTCCGACTTTGAAGGAGCGGCCTTCGAGTTCGAAGAGGTCATGGAGGGTGTCTATCAGGCCCGAGGTACGGGCAATGTGGCAGTAGGCTCGAACGCCGCCGTGATCATCAATGACGATGACGTGCTCCTCGTCGACTCCCACATCTCACCCGCTGCGGCTTCCGCTCTCCTGGACGAGTTGCGTGAGATCACGGACAAACCGGTCCGGTATGTGGTCAATACTCACTTCCACTTTGACCACGCTCATGGAAACCAGATCTATCCGGGTGAAGTGGAGGTCATCGGGCACGAGTTCACGAGAGAGATGCTCGCCAGCGGTGAATCCGTCGGGCGAACCTATCAGGGCTTCCAGGAAATGATGTCGACTCAACCTGGTTACGCCGAAGGGCAACAGGGTCTCGTCCCGACTCCTCCAACGACGACGCTCTCCGAGCGGATGACATTGCACCGGGGCGGACGAGAAATCCGCCTCCTGTTCTTCGGACGTGGACACACCGGAGGGGACATTGTGGTCCACCTCCCTCGGGAGCGGGCCCTGATAACGGGAGACCTCCTCTTGCCCGGGGTTCCGTTCATGGGCGACGGGTTCCCGATGGACTGGGTGGAGACCCTCGAGGAACTCAAGGGACTTCCCGTTGACGTGGTCATCCCCGGGCACGGGTCGCCGTTTTCCGACCTCGGCAGAATCGATGCACTTCAGAGTTATCTCCGTGACCTCTGGGCCCGAGCCGCAGACGCACGATCTGCTGGCCTGACGGCGGCTGAGGCTGCCGAACAGATCGACATGTCTGACCATGCCGATGACTATCCGTCGATTACGGGACCCGGAGTCCCATTCCCTGCAGTAACCCGAATGTATGAACTGATGGGTGGCTAGCCTCGGGTCCGTCGGCGCAGGCTGGAATCGGTTCGCCAGGGAAGTGCTGCAGTCCGCGAAAGCCGCGGACCAGTGTCCTCGACCTCTGGGAGATCGTCGCCTGCATCGAGCACTTGTCCGGAACTCCTGTGACCATCCTCTGCGAGGCGAATGATGCCTGACGATCATCGTACACTGGACATCCAGTGCGAGCCTGTCCGGACTCGATGAGCGATTCGTCGGCACGGGCTGCCGCGCTGCACAGACGAGCCATCGTCATCGATGGCCACTCGGACATCTTGATCCCGGTTACCGAAGGCAAGATGGAGCTTTCGGAGCGCGTTGAGGTTCCTGGCCTCGGGTGGGAGGCGCCGCCTGGTCTGGAGCGCTCGCCGTTGGTGAAGTTTGGACTCAGTCCGCACACCGTGTGGTTCGGTTGTATGGGGCAATACGATGTGCCGCGTTGGCAGGAAGGTGGGGTCACAGCCCAGCTTTGCGCGGTGTACCTGGATGACGACTGGGTGAACGACGCCTTTCGGCGCGGCATGGAGATGGTCTGGAACCTCCATGATCAAGTGCGACGGACCCCGGAGCTGGTGTTGGCTCGCACCACACAAGACATCCGTGCGGCCAAGGCAGAGGGCAAGGTGGCACTCATCCTCACCTTCGAGGGCTGTGAGGCGTTGGGCTCAGACCTTCGCTTCCTCGACCTCTACCACTCGCTCGGTCTCCGGTCAGCGAGCCTGACGCATACACGCCGCAACATCTTCGCGGACGGTTGCTGGGCGGCAGACAACAAGGGTGGGCTGACGCAGCTGGGGCGGACATTGGTGGATCGCATGGAGACTCTCGGCATAGTCATCGACCTCGTGCACATCGCCGAATCCGGGTTCTGGGAGGTTCTGGAGCGTACCGAGCGCCCCGTGATCCTGTCGCATACCACTCCGACCATGTTTCCGGATACCTCGTCGCGAGACTCTGCCTTCATGGGCGGCAAGCTTCCTCGTCCACGGCTGGAGCTACCCCGTGACCGCGCGATGCTTGAAGCAATCGCTGCCAACGGAGGGGTGTTAGGCCTGATCCACGTGGCTCACGTCGATATCGACTCTGTGGTTCGAGATATCGAGACTGCACTGGAAGTGATGGGCCCTCAGCATGTTGGCTTGGGCAGTGACCACTTCGGTCTTGAGGCGGCTCCGCGGGGTTTGGAGGATATTGCCGCTCTGCCCAGACTGACTGAAACGCTGGCCGCGCGTGGGCATTCCGATGAGGTCCTTATAGGGTTCTTGGGCGGAAACTACTTGCGGGTCTTTGAAGAGGTGTGGGGCGGGTAACCGCTCCAAGTTCGTAGCGAGCCAAGACTCGTTAGGCGCGCCACTTCGAGCACAGGGGTGCGGTCGAGCGTGCTGTTCTCCCTCATCTCGCACAGAGCTCCAGCTATCGCGGGACGCTCTGGCTGCCGAGCCGAGTCGACGACCACTTCGAGTATCGCATGTTGACGTGTTGGGACTCGACGGAGACGGTGCGGTCCTTTGCCGGTGAGGCCCCTTCGCGCTGGTGGGTTCTTGATGAGATCCGCCCGACTCTGGAGCCCGTCGAGCGAACGGGTGCCGCACCGGAACTCCAACACGTCAGCGCGCTGCGCAGGCCGACCTCGGGTGCGGTGGCCTCGCTCACTGAGTCGGCTGTACCTCTAAGATGATCGCGTCTATTTCGGCGCGGAAATCGGGAGCAAAGGTGTGGCGGAGCGATTCCCAGTTACTCCAGAAGGCTTCACGAGTCACCGCTCCCGTCAATTGCCTCCGCCAATAATCTCTTCGAGCTGAGAACTCGGCATCGGTGAAGAGGCCCGCTTTGTTCTGATAATGCTCGTTTTCAAACGCTCTTAGCTGGCCGCCAACGTAGGCGCCCATATGGCTTCGCTGTTGAGGTGAGAGTCCCACGATCCCCTCGTTTCTCATTGCACCCAAAGCGTCTGACACCCCTTAAGGTGTCGCCATCCAACCGAGGTATTCCATGGTGTTCTCGGTGACCGCATTTCGAATCTGCGCCTGCATCATTTGAGTGTTCTGCCGCATCTCCAGACCAACGAACACGAGCCCGAGAAACACCGCCGCCAGGCCGATTGACTCGCGCAGTTCGCTCTTGCCCATCGCTGCCTCCTGAGTTGAAGTCAGCTTGAAGGCTGTGGTCAGCTGGAGGGCTGGCGCAACGACTCGCGACTCTCTCTCGTGGCCCCCGTTACTCTTCTTCGAGCCCGTCCTCGTGCACAGCGCAACGTACCCGCCAGGTCAGCAGTATGCAGATACGGCTTGCGGGTCTTTGGATGACAACGGCAGACTGTGCTCGTAGGCAGCAAGTACGCAAAGGAGAGAGGAATGGACGCGAAGAGACTTTTGGTTGGAACACTGAATGGCACGGTGGGAGCGCTTGTTACCGCGTTCTTGATATGGGAAGTACTCCTCACCGACTATTTCAGCGGTCAAATGCCGGGTATCGAGGCTCTCGATTCCCCAGATATGGTGCTCCAGGTGCTCGCCGCCGCTGTTCACGTGCTGCTGATCACGATTCTCCTCGGATGGAAGCAACCGACGAGCGGTAGTGAGGCGATGAAGGCCGGAGCTCTTGTAGGTGGCCTTCTGTGGGCAGGTGTGAACCTGTGGAACACAGGGGCTTATGGGATGTGGACGCTGCAGGGAGCCCTTGTGGATGCGCTCATGTCCACCCTCCCGTTTGCGGTGGCTGCTTTTGCCGTCTACTGGACCACGATGAGAGGTGAGCTTCAGTCAGGACGACTCATCACGGCCGACGGTGCCCGCGAGCACCTCGGTGATAGCGCTATCTCTGAAGCTGAAGGGAACACTTACGACGCATAGGGCGCGCCTCTTCTCGCTTAATTGCGGAGAGCAAACGACCCGCCCCCCGTTGCGCGGGGGCGGGTCGGTCTCAGGAGCTCTGCGAAGCGGGATTTGGGTGCCGGAGACGACTCGAATTCCGAAGCTCTAGACTACTCTGACGGGCCCGCAGGTGACTTAGGATTCGTTCGCGTTCCAGATCACGTGTGAGTATAGCCAGTGTCCTTCGGGCTGCTGCTGAAAGACATCAGCGAACTTAATGGTCATGGAAGCTTCCTCGCCCCCTACTTCGACCGTCATAGATCCCTTTCCGAAGCCGATCGCGAGTTCCCCGCTTTCGTCGATCTGATCGAAACCAAATTCGAACTCTTTTATCACAGGAAAGGTGTCCAGCCACTCTTTCACGTTAACCGCACCCTTAACCTGTTGTTCTCCGGGAGGGTCGAACACCACATCATCTGTGCAAAGGGAAAGAAGAGCATCCCAATCACGGTCTAGGCAGGCCTGAATCCATGGCGCGATGAGTGCCTCAATTTGAGTCTTTGAGTTCATTGCATGTCTCTCCGAACGTTCAGGGTGAACAGGCCAAGGATATCTCAGCATCACTGCCCGAGCCACAGCCTTCTCGTGAAACTCTAGCTAGAAGTAGTCCATGATGAAGGCTATGAATACGGTATACTTAGCAGTGTAGGTGACGCGACGGAGTTTTTACCATCACTGCTTCTTGCTCCCGTGATCAGGTATTTCTTACCAGAACACGATGTAGAGCGCGACAGTGGTGAGTGCCACGACCACGCCACCCACGCGTGCGCCTCGACTCGGCGTGAGGTCGATGTCTGACGCCGTCTCGTAGACGACCGGTTCGGTTCTCGGCCGGACAAGTGTGAATCCGGTCATCACGGCAATCACGGCCAAGAACGTGAACGCCATGTGGTTGAGAAAGGCGACCTCGGGCAGCTGCCAGTTCAGCATACCGTACGTGACCGGACCGATGAGCAGACCACCCACAGCCGCCGAAAGCGGCGCGCGCGGAATCAGTAGCCCGAAGACGAAGACGGCCGTGATCGCAGGCGAGATGAAGCCCCACACGAGTTGCATATACTCGTACACGCCTTCGAAGCGAGCGGGCAAGGGCGCCAGGAGGCATCCGAGGACGACGAAGACCGCTGTGGACATGCGGCCAACAAGAACGACCCGGTGCGCGTTGGCGTCAGGTAGCATGTGGCGCTTGTAGATGTCCATCGTGAAGAGCGTGGAGGCCGAATTCAGCATCGAGTCGAGACTGCTCATGACCGCTCCGAAGAGCGCGGCGAAGAACAGGCCTCGCAGCCCAGCGGGCAGCAGATCCCGGATGAGCATGGGATACGCCTGATCACCGTCTCCGATCGCGGAGCCATACAGCTGGAACGCGATGATCCCGGGGAAGACCACGATGAACGGAATGATGAGCTTCAGGCCTGCGGCGAAGACGATGCCTCGCTGGCCCGCCGCGAGGGATCTTGCCCCCAGCGTACGCTGGGTGATGAACTGGTTGAAGCCCCAGTAGAACATGTTCGGGATCCAGATTCCGAGCAGGAAGATGGTCCAGGGTAACTCAGGATCATCCGCGGGGAGTATCATGTGCAGCTTGTCCGCATTCGTGTCGAGGAACGAACGCAGGCCACCGACCTCTCCGAGTCCGATGTACGTCACGATGCAGCCGCCGATCAGCAGCGCAGAGCCCTGAAGGAGGTCGGACCAGACGACCGCTTTGAGTCCGCCGTACACCGTGTACGCGCCGGCCAGGATCCCGATCAGCCAGATTCCAGGTAGCAGGCCAAGGCCAAAGATCGTCTGGAGCCCCAGCGCGCCCGAGTAGAGAACCCCTGCGATCGCGACGCCTACGTATGCCGCCATCAGGTACAGCGCCATGATCGTACGCGCCGGGTTTCCGTACCGATGTTCCAGGAACTCGGGCATCGTGAAGATCCCGAGGCGGAGAAAGAGCGGCAGGACCCAGAAGGCCACGATCACCAGAGAAAGCGCGGCGATCCACTCGTACGATGCGATCGCGAGACCTGCGGAACCGAAGCCGGAGCCCGCCATCCCGATGAAATGCTCCGTGGAGATGTTCGACGCGATCAGGCTGAAGCCGATCAGCCACCACGTCAGACTGCGCCCTGCGAGGAAGTAATCCTCTCCCGTGTCCTCATCCCGAGATGCGTACAGCGAGATTCCGATCACGGCCGCGAGGAAAGCGACGAAGGCGATCGCATCGACGAAGGTCAGGCCCACGGTGGTCTCCCGCGTATGTGCCCTTGGGTGGCCGGGAGAAGCTAGGCGCGAGGGGGGGGTGCGACTACTACCACGCCGGAGTGTCTGCGCGGTGAGCATGGTGCTCCGGCCCCCCGGCTGGCCGTTTATGCGATGTGCGAAGTGATGGCCACGCCCGTAGACTACGCTCAAACGGGCGATCCGCCCTGATGCTTCCGCAGCGAGACCGTCGTTCATGGACCATTTCCTCGCCGCCACGGTAGGCGCGTGGGCCCTGCTCACTCGTGGGGCCGTGCTCTTCTGCCTCACTGTGGGCGTTGCGAGACGCCGTGCCTGGCGATGACTGATTCTCTCTCGTTCCGTGGCCGGCGCGCTGCTGGTACGCCATTGCGTATCGATTACGACGCGTTTCGCGAGACGGAACGGGACCGTTACCACCCGACCGCGAATCCGAACGGAAAGATCCCGCTCAACATTGCGGAGAACCGCCTGAGTTGGCCGGAGCTGCGTGAGAGGATCGAATCCATCACGAAATGCGAGCCGATACCGGATTGGGTACCGGGGTACACGTCTGCCGGAGGGGCACCGCCGTTCCGGGAGGCGCTCGCTCACTTTCTCGAGACGCATCTGACTGGGTGCCCGATTGATCCCGAGGGGGTCGTAGCATCGACCGGGGCTACGAGCGTCATCGAGATGTCGGCGTTCATACTCGCTGAGGCGGGTGAAGTGGCCGTGATCCCAGCCCCCAGTTATCCGGTCTACTCGCGGGATCTCGGCAATTTTTCGGCGGTCCAGCGCTACGACCTGGTCACGCATCACGACCCGGTGGACATTGCTGCCGGTCCACTCCTGACGATCGGGCATCTCGAGGCGGCACGTGAGGAGATCATCGTCTCCGGCCGGCACTTCCGGATGCTGATCCTGACGTCGCCGGACAATCCCACGGGCGGCATCTACTCGATCGACCGGCTACGCTCGATCGCCGAGTGGTGTATCGAGCGCGAAATCCATCTCGTGGTGAATGAGATCTACGGGCTGTCGATCATCGACACGGCGCACCCCGACATCCGAGACGACTACGGGGAAGAGCTGAACTTCACGTCGTTCGCTCGGGTGATGGCCGAGCGACAGAGTGAGTACCTGCATCTGTGGTATGCGCTGTCGAAAGATCTCGGCATCTCCGGCTTTCGGGTCGGGAGCCTCTGGACGCTGAATGAAGACGTGCTTCGCGCGTACGAGAACCTCAACCTCACGCACTCGGTTTCGAATCACACGCAGTGGCTTCTGAGTCGACTGCTGACGGAGGATGAGTTCCTGCGTGGCTACATCGAACGGAATCAGAAACGACTCACCGCGTCCTATGCGCTTGCGGCTCGCGCCTTCCGAGAGATGGGTGTTCCCTACGTTCCCAGCCGGGGAAGCCTTTTCCTCTGGGTCGACTTGTCCGAGTTCCTCGATGAGGCGTCCGAAGAAGCCGAGATGCGATTGTGGCGCGAGGTCTTCGACGACGCAGGGGTGCTTTTGACACCGGGCGTGGGCTTCGGCCATTCCAAGCATGGACAGTACCGTGTCGTCTATCCGTGTGTGCAGCCGGATGAACTGGCCGAAGCCATGGGGCGACTGGCACGCTTTGTGGATTCGAGACGGAGCTGAGCTCATCCCGAAGTCAGTTGTGATTGTGGCGACTGACGGGGGAACATCGAGGTAGATCCCGGAAACTCGATCGCGGGCTTCTCCCGACTTGTGGGGGCGCGCGGCCACGTACAGACTCACATGTTGTTCTGAACACGCGCCTACGGAGGCAACCCCCTATGTGGTTCGAGACGATCATCCGGGAAGAAACCGGATGTGCGGCCTACATGATCGGATGTCAGCGCACCAACGAGTGTGCGGTCTTCGACCCGCTGTGGGACATCCAGCCGTATCTGGATATGGCGAAGAAGCACGGGTCGGAGGTCCGCTACGTCATCGACTCTCACAGCCATGCCGATCACGTCTCCGGCGCTCGCCTTCTGGCGGAGGCGACAGATGGAGAGCTGATCCTGCCCGAGCTCGCCGACGTCACCTACGAAGCAACCCGGGTGAAGCATGGTGACCTTCTTCGCCTTGGCGGAGTGGGGCTTGAGATCATGCACGTGCCCGGGCATCGCCCGGAACAGATCAACCTCGTCGTCTACGACTACCCGCGAGGCGACGAGCCGTGGTTCGTCCTGACGGCTGATTTCGTGATGGTCGGCGACGTCGCGCGACCCGACCTGGCGCAAAAGGGCGAGGATGGTGCCCCTGTCCTCTTCGACGTCAGTATCCCGAGGTTTCTCGATCTCCCAGATCATGTGGAGGTGTATCCAGGCCATTTGGCCGGCTCCACCTGAGGACGCGTCTCCAGTGGCAAGGTTGTCACAAGCGTAGGGTACGAGCGCCGCTTCAACGATGCGCTCAGGATCAAGGACCGAGAGAGGTTTACGGCCTACATGGACGAGGATCAGCCGATCAAGCCAGCGAACATTCTCAACATTGTGGCGATCAATCAGGGCAGGCGTGAGCTCACGCGAGGCATCTCGAAGATCAGGGCGCTGAATCCGGCCGACGTGGAGTCTCTCTTGAAGGACGGGCACTATCTGGTTGATGCCCGTTCGTCTGCAGCTTGGGGCGCGGGGCACGTGGAAGGGTCGCTCAATGTTCAGATGAGCAGCCCGGAGTTCGAGCAGCGCGTTGGGTGGGTCGTTCCCGATGATTCACCGATCATTCTCTTGACTCACAAGGACGACGAGGCGCAGTCGTGCCTCTACGACATGGGCTTCATTGGCCTGGATCAGTTCGTCGTCGGCTTTCTCGAAGGTGGTTTGCCCGCGTGGATGAACTCGGGCCGTCCGGTCCAGACCACGCCGCAGTTGGACGTCTTCACCTTGAATGAGCGTATGTCGTCGAACGGGCTTCGCGTGCTCGACGCCCGGGAGCAGGACGAGTGGGACGACGGGCATATCGACGGCGCGGTGATGATGCCGTACACGCGACTGGCCCCGCAGCTCGGCAAGGCGCCTCGGTTCGACGAGCTCAATCTCGAAAAGGACGCGAGTATCGCCGTGACGTGCGCGACAGGAAATCGCTCGAGCACGGCGATCAGCTTGATGCTGCGTGAGGGGTATACCCGTCTCTACAACGTTACCGGTGGTATGGAAGCCTGGGGGAATGCCCGCCTTCCGATGGTCGATGCCACGGGTGCAGCCTGCTCGCTCGGGTAGAGGTCACGGGCTCGAGGAGCACTCATCGGAGGCAGCGAAGGGTCAGGGCGCGATCCACCGGCCTGACCATTCGGCCTCTTCGCGCGTGAACAGGGCACGCTGGTGACCTTCGAAGCGAAGATGGAGCCAGTCGATTTCCGTGAGTGTACAGCGCACCACGCAAAAGTTCTCTCGGCACCGGGCGAGGGCCTGCGGATCAGCAGCTTCGAGGTCAACGAGCGAGGGTAGTGGAACGTTCGGTTGTTCCGTGGACTGTCCGGGCCCCAGCGCCTGTCCGTAACACCGCCGTCCGAGCGGCGTCACACTCGCCCACGCACGGTCCGCCACGTCCCCTTCGGTATATGTCGACGCCTGTCCGAGGATGCGTAGCTGGATCTTTCGCTCACGGTCGTAAAAGTGCCATGCGAGTTCGGGAGACCTAGTCAGATCCGCTCGTTTCAGGCTTCGCGCGTCGGTGTGGAAGCCGAGCTCAGCGACGTCACGGTCGACATGTCGGAGGACCACGGTGCGAAGCTGAGCGATCCCGTCCCGGGTCGTGCCGACGGTGGGCGTATGGAATGCGTCTCGAGCGTGTTTGCACCCTTCAGCGAGTGACGTCCACGTGTCTTCCAGAATGTCTGCAAGAGGGCCGGGCAGAGACTGAGGGCGAGGCATGCGAGCGAGGCTCAAGGGGCTTCGACTGAGTCCAGAGACTAGATGCTCTCGGAGCTACGCGATACCCGGAGTGGGTGTTCGACGCCGTCATAGGAGTCGAGTCCACCGCTCCGGTCACACTTGTTCCACGAGTCCAGGAGTCCTACCGGGCCCGCCAGACCCCGGAACCGAAGCCTGCGACCGCTGACCCCGCAATGAATCCGCCGGCCGCCACGTACATCGTCGACTGAACTTCAGCGCCATACCGCCGGATGATCACGGCCCTGAGGATCAGCGCGACGATCGCGGTCCAACCCGCGGCCGGATTCAGAATCAGCAGACCCGTGGCGAGGAGGACACCCATCTGCCGCGTCGCCCCACCGATGAACTGGACGATGGCGCCGGGTACGGCCCAGAGGAGCAGGTATCGCGCCAGTTCGGGGCTCGCACCCGCTGCGACGGTCGATACGTAAACGCGATCAAGGGGGGGGACCAGGTCCGCGCTGAAGTACCGCTCCCACGAAAACCAGACGAAGAGACCGGCCACGGCAAACCCGAGCATCTCCGCGAAATACTGCTGGCGCCGTCCCGCTCGCTCGAAATCCGGGTCCGACCCCCGACCCCGCAGGATCCAACCGGCTTTCAGGTCGTATCCCATGTCCGCGAACGCCGGCCCGGTTGCGGCTGTGAAGCCGACGAGGAGTGCCAGCGGAGTTTCGGGGAAGCCGAGCAGCATGCCGATGACGAGGAAGATCAGCGCGGTCGCGAACGCCGGAAACCAACCCGAGTGCATCGCCGAGAGGCCGACCACCAGCTCGGAGACCAGCGCGGCCGTCGCGGCGAAAAGGATGAAGCCTACGAGCATGGGCGCAGACATCTCGGATGTGACGCCGGCAAGGAGTGCGATCAGTGTGGCCGTCGTGAGGAAGGCGATGAAGCCGCCACCCAGAACTCGTCCGAACACGGCCCCCGGGACTGTCGGACTGTCGAGGGCCTCGCCGGATTCCTGCCGCGCGAAGTCGGCGACGGGTGGGGCGCGTCGCACGGCCACCAACATCTGACCTAATGCGACTGCCCCCGCTCCGATCATGATCCCATGCGGAACGTAGAGGCCGTTGAGGTCCACACCGGTGGCCTCCGGCACATAGGCCCGTAACAGAAGTCCCACGGCGAACATCGTGAGGGCCCACGCGTTCCCGATCCAGCAGACGCCGAAGACGTCCATGGGAATACCCAGGAGCTGACCTGTACCGCCGGCTACGCCGCCTGCAGCGAGCAGGCGGGCACGACCGCCTCCCTCGTCCCCGGAGATCAGAACTTCGGCCGTGGCGACGCCGGACGGCCACAGCCCTGAGGCTGGAAACGTCGTCGAATCGAAGGACCGGTAGAGGATCGTGGCGTCGATCACGAGGGCGAGACATGCCCCGAGAAACATCGGACCGATCAGATCCGTGCGGCCCATGAGCCACGGAATGCCGATGGGCAGAAGCAGGGCGTTGGCGCCCCCGAAGGTCGCCCCGGAGATGACGGTCTGGAGCAGGTTTTGTCGGTGCAGATCACCCATGCCACGAAACAGAGCGATGGGGATCCGCGCGAGGGTCAGGGCCACGATCGCACCGATCACGGAGCTGTTGGGCGTCACGCCGACGCGGGTGATCAACTGGATACCGATGATCGCGCCGAGGACGGCCATGAGCGCGCCGAGCAGGAAGGTCCCTGGTTCGGCCAGCCGTGGGTGTGAGCGGGGTGTCCCCAAGGTGTCGCCTGCGGTCCGGTCGTTCATCACAGCAACTGACTCAGGGCGGCGCTCACAAGCCTGCGCGACAGGAGCACAGGCCGGCCCGAGGAGGCCGCGACTCTATCTCGCTGGGCCGATGTGTAGCCCATGCAGTGCATGACGATGAGGTCGCATGCGGCGAGTGCCCGGCCCACCGCTTCGAAGTCGTCGTCCTCGTAGGGCGAGGCGACTGCAGCGTGGAGCGTCTGGCCAGATGAGCTCTCGTAGTGGTGCTCAGCGACCTGGCGTTCGAGGGGGACGACGAGTCCGATCGCGGTCGCGGTATGGCTCAGGGCGTCGACACCATGGTCGACGAGGTGCTGGGCGTCCAGAAACAGCCCGCGACCCTTCAGTGAGCTGAAGTCGCCCGTACAGAGAAGAACACTCGCCGCGGTCGGGTGCACCGGGAGCGTGTCGAGGAGTTCCTGCAATCGACGGACGAGCCATGATTTTGCGATTACCGCCTGGCTACTGTCACGAAGCCGGGTGACGAGAGCCCGGTCATCCTCGCCCGGGGCCAGGCGATCGATCTCCGCCCGCTCGACCCCGTCGAGTGCGCCGAGCTCCGTGACGGCCACAGGGCGGGAAAGAGCGTCGACGATCTCGGGTACGAGGTCGTCGCGGGGCGTCTGGCCGAGCGTGATAAAGGTGATTTGGTCGAGCATGCTGCACACGATACGGGGACGACCGGGTTGCTGCATCGCCCGGACCCTGGATATCGTCGCGCCCATGCCGAAGCCGGAATCCATTCCCCCACTGCGTCCGCTCCTCGCCGAGGAGCTCGAGCCGCTCGCCACCGGAGCATGGATTCTGGGTGCAGGTGGCGGTGGAGATCCCTACCACGCCTTCCTGAATTTGAAGCGCCTGTACGAGCAGGGAACGGTCATTACGCTCATGCAGCCCGAAGCGCTGGCGGACGATGCACTCGTCGCACCGGTGTCCACGATGGGCGCGCCGCTGGTCGGAGAAGAGCGGCTCAAGGATCCTGAGGTCGCGGCGCTTGCCGTGACGCAGATGGAGGAGTACCTCGGCCGCTCCTTCGACGCGGTGATGTCCCTGGAGATCGGTGGGTCGAATGCGTTTCAACCGCTCATGGTCGCGGCCGTGACCGGATTACCCGTGCTCGATGCGGATACGATGGGTCGTGCGTACCCCGAAGCGCAGCACTCGAGCTTCGCCATCGGTGATCTGAAGCCGTATCCCCTCACGTTGGCCGACATCCGCGAGAACGCCGTCGTGGTGGCCCGGGTCGCCAGCTGGAAGTGGATGGAGCGGATCAGTCGGAAGGTGTGCACCGAAGTCGGGTCTGTCGCTGCGACCTGTAAGGCACCTCGCTCGGGCCGCGAGGTGAAGGAGTGGGGCGTGCTCCACACCGTGACGCAGGCGATCGAGCTCGGGCGAGCGGTGCTCGATGCGCGAACGGCCAAGCTCGATCCGGTTCAGGCGGTCGTGGACCACGCCGGAGGTCGGCGGCTCTTCACTGGAAAAGTGACCGATGTGAACCGGCGTGCCACGGAGGGTTTCCTGCGAGGGACCGCCCGGGTGGCGGGGCTCGACGACGACCGTGATTCCGAGCTCCTGGTCGACTTTCAGAACGAGTTCACGGTGGCGTGGATCGACGATGAGGTCGCTGCGACGGTTCCGGATATCATTTGTGTGCTCGACTCGACTACGGGTGAGGCCATCGGGACCGAAGCACTGAGGTACGGCCAGCGTGTGAGCATCATCGCCCTTCCTGCGCCCGAGGTGCAGACGACGCCCAAGGGACTGCAGCACGTCGGACCCCGAGCATTCGGGTACGATCTCGACTTCCGTTCTCTTTTCACGGACGGCTCGTGAGCGTGGTGCCCGCGGATCCGGAGGTGCGGCCGTGAGGCGCATTGGTGTGGATGTCGGGGGGACGAACACGGACGCGGTGCTGGTCGAAGACGATGGCGTGCTCGAGTCCGTGAAGACGCCGACGACCGACGACGTCACGACAGGCGTCGCCGAGTCGCTGCGACGACTCGTGGAGCGACTTGGCGGGGAGGTACCCGATCTCGATGCGGTGATGATCGGCACGACCCATTTCACCAATGCAGTGGTGCAACGGCGCGACCTCGCGCCGGTTGCCGCCGTCCGCGTCGCGCTACCGAGCGGACGGTCACTTCCTCCGTTCGTCGACTGGCCGGACGATCTGCGTAACCTGGTTGCGGGTCGCGTCTACATGATTCGGGGCGGACACGAGTACGACGGTCGGCCCCTCGATACGTTCGACGCCGAGGCGGTCCGGGCGGCTGCGCGTGAGCTGTGTGAGACGGATATCCGCTCCGTGGCCATCAGTGCAGCGTTTTCCCCGCTGGTGCCGGAGTGCGAGGAGCAGGCCGCGGACATCTTGCGCGAAGAGATACCGGACGTCCGTCTGACACTCTCTCACGAGCTCGGTCGGATCGGCCTGCTGGAGCGGGAGAACGCCGCACTCCTCAATGCCGCGCTCATCCCCCTCGCAGACCTGACGACCCGAGCGTTTACCGAGGCTGTCGAGCAGTCCGGAATCGACGCACCCCTCTATCTGACGCAGAACGACGGAACCGTACTACGTGCCGAGCAGGCGAAGGCCTACCCCGTATACTCGTTCTCATCCGGGCCGACCAACAGCATGCGCGGCGCCGCGTTCCTGTCCGGGCTCGACGATGCCATGGTGGTGGACGTAGGCGGCACAACGACGGATATCGGCCACCTGAAGTCGGGTTTTCCTCGTGAAGCCAACCGAACCGTCGAAGTGGGCGGGGTTCGCACCCTCTTCCGCATGCCGGACCTGCTCTCGCTGGGACTCGGGGGCGGATCCATCGTTGATGTCGATGGGCGGACCGTCGGTCCACGGAGTGTCGGTCACCGGCTGACCCAGGAGGGCATGGTGTTCGGAGGTTCGGCGCTCACGGCGACGGACCTCGCGGTCGCGGCGGGATTCGCGGAGATCGGGGATGCCGGACGGGTGACCTCTCTGACATCGGATGTGGTGGCCTGGTTCGATCGAACGCGGTGCGCTGTGGTCGAAGAGGGGGTGGACCGGATGAAGGCGACGGCGGACCCTCTGCCTCTTCTCGCCGTTGGCGGAGGGGCATTCCTCGTGCCCGACCATCTCCCCGGGATCAGTGAAGTCCTTCACGTCCCCCATGGCGAAGTGGCCAACGCGGTGGGGGCTGCGATCGCGCAGGTAAGTGGGGAGGTCGATCAGGTCTTCAGCGGGATGTCGCGGGAAGCAGCCATCACGGAGGCGGAAGTGATCGCGCGTAGACGAGCAGCCGATGGAGGCGCTGACCCGGACACCGTCGGTGTGGTCGAGATCGAAGACCTCCCGTTGGCGTATCTGCCAGGCGACGCGCGCCGGGTCCGCGTCAGGGTCGTCGGGGATGCAGCTTCGGACCGCGACACTGCATCGAACCTCAAGCACTAGAGGTCGGAGTGAGGCCGAGCTCCCCCTTTCCGGTCGCGAAGCCCCCACCGACATTACCGCCCCGCCCGTACCCACACCGGCGTCGGGCATGCAGCATCCTCGCCCTGCCCTCAGCGCCCTTGTCCTGCTCGCGATCGTGGGCTTAACGGACGGGCTGAACGCCCAGACGATCGCCGAGGAATTCGACTCCCTCCATTTCCGCTCGATCGGACCCGCGACGATGTCCGGCCGTATCTCGGATCTGGCGGTCTATGAGGCCAACCCGGCTGTCTACTATGTGGCCACCGCGCACGGCGGGCTTTGGAAGACCACATCGGGCGGCGCACTCTTCGAGCCACTCTTTCAGAACGAGGGCTTGATCGCGCTCGGGGACGTTGCCATCTCGCAAACCGATCCCGATCTGGTGTGGGTTGGCGCGGGCGAGTCGAACAATCGGCAGACGACGTCGTGGGGCGGGGGTGTCTATAAGTCGACGGATGGTGGTCGGACCTTCGAGCACATGGGGCTCGAGGATTCCCGGCACATCAACAGAATCCTGATCGATCCGCGGAACCCTGACGTGGTGCTCGTCGCTGCGACGGGTCCCCTGTTCGGCTCGGGTGGCGATCGCGGGGTGTTCAAGACCACGAACGGTGGAGACAGCTGGACCAAGGTACTTGGGGTCGACGACGACACAGGGGCCAATGCGCTAGTCCGATCCGGCACCAACCTGAATACGCTGTACGCCTCGACATATCAGAGACGCCGCAATGCGTGCTGCATGAACGGCGGCGGACCAGGAAGTGGCGTTTGGAAGTCCGTGGATGGGGGTGACACCTGGTCACGCGTGACCGGCGGAGGCTTCCCGGACGGTCCGCTCGGACGGATCGAAGTCGACGTGTACAGTCCTGACGATCAGATCGTGTACGCTCTGATCGAGGGTCCGCGCGTCGGCGGGAACACGGGCGGGGGAGGGGAGGGCGACGATGAGGAGGTAGAGAACCGCACGGGTCTGTACCGGTCGCAGGATGGTGGCGCGACGTGGGAACTCATGAGCAACACGAACCCCCGTCCGATGTACTTCAGCCAGGTCCGCGTGGACCCCGCAGACCCGGATCGTGTCTATATGGGTGGTGTCGGTCTGCACCTTACCGTCGACGGCGGTAAGACATTCGCGACCGATGCGGCACGCCTCACGCACGACGATGTACACGCCATCTGGATCAACCCGGAGAATCCGGACCACGTCCTGATCGGAAACGACGGCGGCCTGGCAGTGTCGTGGGACGCCAGTCGCACGTGGAGCTTCCTGCCGAACCTTCCGGTCGGACTCTTCTATCACGTGAACTACGACATGGAGCGCCCGTTCAACGTCTGTGGGGGCATGCAGGACAACTACAGCTGGTGTGGGCCGAGCGCGACGCGACAGAACGTGGGGATCACCAACTACGACTGGTATCAGGTACGCGGTGGGGACGGCTTCGTGGCGATGCCCGACCTTCGCAACCCACGGATCGTGTACGCCGAGTCACAGGGTGGAAACATGGTCCGTCGCGACATCGTCACCGGTGAGTCGAAGAGCATCCGGCCGTCCGCGACCAACGTCGTGAACCATGAGGAAGGGGAGCGTTACCGGTGGCACTGGGACACACCGTTCATCCGGTCTCCCAACGATCCGGGTGTGCTGATCGCTGCGGCGCAGAAGGTCTTCCGCTCATCGGATCGGGGGGACTCGTGGGTCGCGATCAGCCCGGACCTCTCGTCGGGTGCGGACCGGGACACCATCCGCACCATGGGTGTGCCCAACAGTGACGTGACCATCGCACGCAATGATGGCATTTCCAACTGGCCGACGCTGGTCTCACTTGCCGAGTCCCCGGTCTCTGCCGGCACCTACTACACCGGCGGTGACGACGGGACGGTGCACGTCTCTCGGGATGGGGGCGGATCGTGGCAGCGCATCGACGGGGGGATGCTAGGCGCGCCGGCGTGGGGCTGGGTGTCGGAAGTGGTTCCGTCGGCCTTCGAGGTCGGGCGTGTGTATGTGACGATCGACAACCACCTCAACAACGACTACGAGCCGTACGTGTGGGTCAGTGAGGATTACGGCGAGACGTTCCGTTCGATCACGGACGGACTCGAGGGCGAAAATATCCGGACCCTTACCGAAGATCACCGTAACCCCGACGTCCTGTACGTCGGGACGGAGACCGGGATCTTCCTGACGCTCGATCGAGGGGAGAGCTGGCGTCGACTTCAGGCCAATCTGCCTTCCGTGCGGGTCGACGAGATCACGCTCCACGAGCGGGACAACGCGATGATCGTCGCGACGCATGGTCGTGCGCTCTTCATTCTCGATCACCTCGAGCCCATTCAGGAGTACGGCTCGGCCCGAATGGCGGAGGCCCAGCTCTTCAGCATTCCGACCGCGCTTCAGTTCAAGCGGATGGATGACAAGAACGAAGAGTTCTGGGGTCACCAGTACTTCGTGGGGGAGAATCCGCCGGCCGAGGCGGTCGTACAGTACTACCTGGCCGACGACGTCGATGAACTCGCGCTACGCATCTCGGATGCAGCCGGAAACGTGATCCGTGAGCTCGTGGCCCCGGAGAGCCGCCGGCAGCCCGGAATTCGTACGATGTGCTGGGATCAGCGTGTCGAGCCCATCATGGGTGGCCGAGCCGGGGGCTTTGGCGGCTTCGGTCGGGGCGGAGGAAACGCCGAGATCGAAGGTGTGCCCACTGCGCCACCTGCACCGGGATACCTGTCACGCGATATCTGCGAGACCGAGGATGACGGGCCGAGTGGTGACGCTGGCCCGTACGTCACACCAGGCAGCTACCAGGTCGCGTTGGTCGTCGAGGGTACGGTCGTTGATTCCAGACACATGACCATCGTCATGGACTCAGATGTCGAGTTGTCCGGGGCAGAACGGGTCGCATACGACAACGTCGCCAACGATCTGCACGAGCTGCAGCGCCGAGGTCAGCACATCGCGACGATGCTCGGTGACCTTCACGACGAGGTGACAGCGGTCGCCGAGCAGGTGGAAAGCACGGACGTTGCGGCCGATCTCGAACGGGACTTCGACTCCTTCCGGGACGACTGGGATGCGTTGCGCGTGAAGTTCGGTGTGCCTGCCCGACAGGGTGGGCGCCGGTTCGGGCGCGCTCCGGCTGGCCCGGAGAACGTGTTTGCGCAGGTCAGTGGTCTGAAGGACGAAGTCCTTTCCTTCTGGGAGCCGCCAAGTGATGCGCTGATCGCTCGGTACTACGGGGCGAAGCCGGCGCTCGAAGCGGCGCTGTCGGAGGCGGGGCTCGTCCTCGCGAATGCAAGGGGACTTGCAGAACGTCTCGACGATGTGGGGATCTCGATGAACGTGCCCGAGGGGCACTGATCCCTGCCGATCACGTTCGACGCGGGGCACCTGATCTTCGTCCGGGAGGGGGTCGAGCATCAGATCGAGCGCAGTACTTCGATCATCGATCTGCTCGTCATTCTTGTGGAAGGCGCGGCAGCGGCTTCGGATCCAGAACTGGTGGTGTTCACCATGAGCGAAGCACTCGCCGAGCGTAATGATGAGCAGAACGTCTTCACGGAGCTCATCGATGCGTCTGCCATGCGGATGGGCGTTTACATGATTCCCAAGAATGGAGACGATCCGTTCGTGCTGGACCACGCGTACGATGAGGTGAAGATCGTTATTGAAGGTGGCGGTCGATTCGATATCGGATCCGGGGGGCTCGAGGCGAAGCCCGGTACGATCGCGTTCATTACGTCTGGTACGCGCCATCAATTTCGGCGAACGTCCGACGCGCTCGACGTAATCGTGATCGGGGCAAACTAGAGCAATGAGCGGGCGGTCGAGCGGGTTGAAGACCAAAGCAAGAGATACGGGCCGAGGCGCACTCGCGACGAGGGTCGTCGTGCTCGTGACGCTTGCCTTCGGTGCGGGTGTGGTCCCTGCGGTGGCTCAGGTCTCGACCTCAAGCGGCGAAGATGTGGTCGATGCGGTGCGTCTCTCGCCGCGCGACAGCGAGGCACTCGATATCGACGGCTATGTCGATGAGCTCCTGTGGGAGCGGATCGCGCCGACGTCGGGCTTTCGCCAGCAAGACCCAGTCGAGGCTGATCCCGCGACCGAGCGGACTGAAGTCCGGATTGCATACGACGACGAGGCGCTCTACGTGGCGGTGCGGGCCTTCTCGGACCGTCCAGATCAGGTGGTTTCGCGCCTCATGCAGCGCGACCGGATTCTCGAGGCGGATCCGTTCGGACAGGCCGGGCTTGGGGACACCGGTGACGACGTCTTCGCGATTCTCCTCGACCCGTTCCACGACCATCGAAACGGCGTGGTCTTCGCAACGAATCCGAATGGCGCGGAGTTCGAGGCGCTCCTCACCGACGAGGGCAGCTCGATCAACATCGACTGGCGTGGAGTCTGGGAGGTGGCGGGGACGCGCACGCCCGATGGATGGAGTGCCGAGTTTGCGATTCCGTGGAGGACGCTCCGATATCCCGACGCCGTAGAGGGGGAGCCGTGGGGAATCAACTTCTTTCGTGTCATCCGCAGCAAGAACGAGCAGGTGTACTGGCGCTCCTGGGAGCGTGAAGGTGGTGGGCTGCAGAGGGTCAGCCGTGCGGGGCACCTGCACGGACTTACCGACCTTCCCCGGCAGGGACTGAACGTCGAAGCGAAGCCGTACGCGCTGCTTGGGCGCGCCCGCGTACGTGACGAATTCGACGCACTCAACGCATCGACGGATCGGGGGGTCGGGCTGGACTTGAAGAGCGAGCTTCTGCCAGGGCTTCTTCTCGACCTTACGGTGAACACCGATTTCGCGCAGGTCGAAGTGGACGATGCGCAGGTAAACCTGACGCGCTTCAATCTTTTCTTCCCCGAGAAGCGAGACTTCTTCCTGGAAAATTCGGGGATCTTCGACTTCGGGATCCCGGGCAATCCATTCGAACCGCCTGCCTACCAGATGTTTTTCAGCCGGCAGATCGGGATCTCGCCGGACGGTGAGGTGCCGATTGTCGGCGGAGCCCGTCTCACCGGCCGCGTCGGCGCGCAAACTGTCGGCTTCATGAGTGTGGCGACGGATGCGGTGCCTGAGGGCCCCGGCTTCGAGGGGGTCGACCGAGAACTCTTCTCCGTTGCTCGAGTGAAGCGCGATGTGGGTGAGAGCAACTACATCGGTGCCATGGTCGTGGATCGCAGAGGGCATGGGGCGACCAATACTTCGGTCGGTGTAGACGGGCAGTATCTGCTTGGACAGGCGTGGGTCTGGGATGCGTTCGTGTCCCGTAGCTTCACCGAGGGGGCGGGCGGAGACGACACGTCCTACCGGGTCGGATACCAGTACGGCGGCGAGACGTGGGGCTCATTCTTCAATCACTTCGGGGTCGGTCCGAAGGCCGAAGCCTCCGCGGGCTTCATTACCCGCGCGGATTACCGGAGCACCGAGCTGTACGTCGGTCGCACGTGGAGACCGAGTGCGATGGGGCTACGAGAGTTTCAGCTCTTCCTGGGCGGTAAATACGCATCCACGATGGCGGACAACCGGATGCAGGATTGGCAGATCGGCTTCTTCACGACTCCGACCTGGCGTTCCGGTGACAACATCAGCGTCCTGGCGAACGTGGCCGAAACCGTGGTCGACGATGCATTCGGTCTTTCGGACGGCGTCGCCGTGCCAGCGGGCAGCTATGGAAACAGCCACGTGGGGTGGTTCGGGGGGAGCAGTCGCGCACGACTCTTCAGTGTCGATGTGAATGGGATGATCTCCCAGTTCTATGGTGGTTCCCTGGTGAGTGCGGGCCTCACCGCCACTGCAGCTTTGTCGTCACGTTTCCAGCTGGTGCCCGGATTCACCCGGAACGTGGTCGATGTGCCGGGTGGGGAATTCACCGCGGACATCTCCTCGCTTCGGGCCTCGTTCTCCTTCTCGACCCGACTCTTCGCGAACGCGCTGGTGCAGTACAATTCTCTCGATGGAGACTTCTCCACCAACGTCCGTCTGAACTTCATCCATCGGCCGGGAAGTGATCTCTTCATCGTCTTCACCGAGAACCGGAGTGACGAGCTCAACGGTTGGGCGCTCTCGGATCGGGGTCTTGTGAGCAAGCTCACGTATTTGATGCGGTTCTGATGGCCCGGTAAGGGGTCGGACCCTACATTGGGAGCGGTCCGATACTCGGCGAACTGCCTCGCCTTCCCGATGGCTCACTCCGGGGTCGGCGGGAGGATTGATTGAAGACGCTCTCGGCCAGCTCTGCGCTGCTCGGGTTCTCGCTCCTTCTATGGGGGCAGGCCCTTGGGACGGGTGCGCCCGTTCAAGTCGCGGGCGTGGAGATCGTCTCGTCCACTTCGATGAACGCTGCGGCTCCTTCCGGCCCCGTTCCGAGCGATGGCTCCGGTTCGATCTCAGCCACAGCCCTCGCCGACGTCGTCGACCAGTACTGTGTGCGGTGCCATAACGAGCGCCGGATGACGGGCAACCTGACGCTCGAGGGCTTTGATCCGGCATCGGCTGACGAGCACGCGGACATCGCCGAGAAGATGATTGTGAAGTTGCGGGCGGGTATGATGCCTCCACCTGGTGCGCGCCGCCCCGACGCAGACACGCTGCAGGCGCTCGTCGAGACACTCGAGTCGGTCGTCGATGCGTCCGCCGCCGCGAATCCCAACCCGGGCGTGCGGCGCTTTCAACGCCTGAACCGGGCCGAGTACGAGCGCGTGGTTCATGATCTACTCGACCTCGAGGTCGATGCAGGTCGCTGGCTGCCGGCCGATACCTATCTGGGGAACTTCGACAACCTGTCCGCAGCCCAGGGGCTTTCGACGACGCTGCTCGAGGCGTATCTGCGTGCCGCGACGGAGGTGAGTCGGATCGCGGTCGGAAACCCCGAGGCTCCGACGATATCGGCCAAGTACACGAATCCGATCGAGGTCTCCCAGCACGCGTGGGATCATCTGGAGGGTACGCCGTACGGGACGCGCGGTGGCATGGTCGTCACGCACGACTTCCCGGTGGACGGTGAGTACGTCTTCTCCTTCGACATGCTTTTCGGGGGAGGGACCGGGTACCAGGATCTCGATGTCTCGGTAGATGGTGTCGGCGTCGCGCAACTCCAGCTCGAGCATGGACGTCAGTCGAACGTCCCGGTGAAGACGGAGCCGATCTTCGTCGAGGCCGGTCAGCGGCAGCTCGCTGCGGCGTTCATTCGCAGGAACGAGGGGCCGTATGAGGATCGCCTGAGCCCCTTCGACTGGTCGTTCGTGGGCGGAGAAGACGCAACGCAGTGGGCGAATTACGGGATCACGGCGTTGCCGCATGTCGCCGATTTCATGGTCACCGGGCCGCTGGACCGGGCTGGAGTGTCCCAGACCCCGAGCCGCGCGAACATCTTCACCTGCCATCCGGATCCGGACCAGACCAGTGGCGCGCACGGTACCGTCGAGCCTGTCGCCCCGGGTGAAGAGCGATTCTGCGCGGAGTCGATCGTTCGACGCATCGCTACGGAAGCGTACCGACGCCCGGTCACGGACGAAGACATCTCCGGGCCCATGTCCTTCTACGACGTCGGGCGCGTCGAGGGTGGGTTCGAGGTGGGTGTCAGAACAGCCTTGCAGGCGATTCTCGCGTCTCCCTCATTCCTCTTCCGACTCGAGGAGCAACCTGTCGATGTCGAGCCCGGTACGTCTTACCGCCTCGGCGACACGGCGCTTGCGTCCCGACTCGCCTTCTTCCTCTGGGGAACGGGCCCGGATCGTGAGTTGATCGACGTGGCAGCATCCGGTGATCTTTCTGACGATCGAGTTCTCGAAGCTCAGGTCCGCCGTATGCTGGCCGACCCGAAGGCCGAGGCGCTCTCGACACGCTTCGCATCTCAGTGGCTGAGACTTCAGGAAGCCGAGAAGAACCAGCCTGAGCTCTACCTCTACCCCGACTTCTCTGGCCAGCTCGGTGACGACCTGGTTCGTGAGACCCAGCTCTTCTTTGCGCATTTGGTCGCAGAGGATCAAAGCTTTCTCGATTTCTACTCGGCCGACTACTCGTTCATGAATGAGCGAGTCGCCGACCACTACGGCATCGTGGGCGTGACCGGCTCGGAGTTCCGTCGGGTCGACTATCCCGACGAGCGCCGGCGCGGAATTCTGGGTCACGGATCGGTGCTGCTCGCGACCTCGATGTCAGCGCGGACTTCGCCCGTCCTTCGTGGTAAGTGGGTGATGGAAGTCCTCATGGGTTCGCCGCCGCCGCCACCACCACCGAACGTGCCCGCATTCGAGGAGACCACGGGTGCCTCCGACGGACGTCGTCTCACGACGCGTGAGCGCATGGAGATCCATCGGGCCAATCCGACCTGTAACGCATGTCATCGCATGATGGACCCGATCGGTCTCGTGCTCGACAACTTCGATGTGACAGGACGGTGGCGGATCCGCGAAGACGGCGTACCGCTGGATACGCGCGGCACGTACTATGACGGGACGGAACTGACCACGCCCGCCGACCTCAACGGTGTGCTACTGGATCGTCCAATTCCGCTGTTGCGCAACTTCACACAAAATCTGCTGGCGTATGCTATGGGTCGCAGGGTCGAGTATTTCGATCAGCCGACGGTGCGCCAGATCGTCCGGGATGCCGAACGGGATGGCTACCGGATGTCTTCGTTCATTCTTGGGGTCGTCAAGAGCGATCCCTTCCAGATGATGCGGGCCGAGGTCTCGGCCGACGGAGGATGACATGGAATTCCTGACAGGTAAGCACCTCGATCGCCGCACCTTCGTGAAGGGCATGGGCACGAGCGTCGCGCTTCCTCTTCTGGACGCTATGGTCCCTGCCGGAAAGGCGTGGCGGAATCCGACGGACGATCCTCAGTTCACGCGGTTTGTCGCCGTCGAGGAGTCGATGGGCTGTGCGGGTGGAAGCGACTGGGGTGACGCGCGAAACCTCTTCGCACCGGCAGGCGTCGGTCGCGATTTCGAATTCCACGCGGACAGCCAGCTCAAGGGATTGGAGGCGTACCGGGAGTACCTGACCATCGTCAGTCAGACCGACTGCCGGATGGCGGAACCGTACCGGGCCGAAGAGATCGGCGGAGACCACGACCGATCGACTGCCGTGTTCCTCACCCAGGCACATCCCAAGCAGACTCAAGGCTCCGACATCTTTCTGGGAACCTCGCTGGATCAACTCCACGCGCAGCGCTTCGGTCGGGGTACGGCGCTCCCGTCACTCGAGCTCTGCACCGAGGTGATTGATCGCGGGGGTGGCTGTGCGTACAACTACCACTGCGCGTATACGACATCGCTGGCGTGGGCGTCGCCGAATCAACCGCTTCCGGCGATCCGTGAACCGCGCGCGGTCTTCGAGCGCCTCTTCGGTGCCGGCGATTCCGAGGCGGACCGTCAGTCCCGCCGCCGCACGAATGCGAGCATGCTGGATTGGATCACTGGCGAGGTTTCTCGGCTTCGCCGCTCTCTTGGCGCTACCGATCGTGCCGCGATGGACGAGTACCTCACCCATGTGCGAGAAATCGAGCGCCGGATTCAGCTCGTTGAACAACGAAACTTGAGTGGTGAAGAGCGAGAAATGCCAGAGGCCCCATCCGGTATTCCGGATTCGTGGGAAGAGCATATGGAGCTCATGTTCGATCTTCAGGTGCTGGCGTTGCAGACCGACATGACGCGGGTCATCACGTTCAAGACCGGCTTTGATCAGTCGAACCGGACCTTCCCGGACTCCGGAACAACGAAGTCGATCCACGGAGCGTCGCACCACGGCAACGTCCCGACCGACATCATGGACTTCAACAAGATCAACACACATCGCCTGGGCATGATGGCGTACTTCCTCGAGCGCATGCGCACGACGATGGACGGGGACAAGTCGCTCCTCGACAAGACGGCGATCGTATGGGGCTCTCCGATGGGTGACCCCAATCTGCACAATCACCGCCGCTGCCCGCTCATCTTCATGGGCAAGGCGAACGGTGCGCTCGAGGGTGGTATCCACGTGCGGGCCCCGAAGGGCACCCCGATGGCGAACGCATTCGTCACTCTGATGCAGGGCATCGGGCACGATATGCACGCCTTCGGTGACAGTACCGGCTCCCTCCCGCTGTCGTTTCCCAAGGGAGTCTGAACGTGGGTCCTCGAGCCGTAGGGCGCGGTCTGGTCATCCTGGTAGGGACGGCGACATTCGTCGCCACTCCCGTTTCGGGTCAGGATCTCCTGACGGCCGCTCAGAACGGCGATCGAGACGTGGTCCAGGCGCTGGTGCGGGCCGGGACCGACGTCTCAGTCGCTCGGGGCGATGGGATGAATGCGCTACACCTCGCCGCGGAGCGAGGACACACGGCGGTCGCTCACGTCCTGGTCGAGGTCGGTGTGCCCGTCGACGCCGGGACTCGAATCGGTGCCTACACACCGTTGCACATTGCGGCACGCCGGGGGAGTGGGGAACTCGTCCGTGCGCTCCTCGACGCCGGGGCTGACCCACAGCGAGTCACGACAACCAGTGGCGTGACGCCTTTGCATCTGGCTGCGGCCGCCGTGAACGGGACAGACGCTGTTGACGCGCTGCTCGATGCAGGGGCTGATCCGAATGCGCTCGAGGTCTCCGCAGGACAGACCCCGCTCATGTTCGCCGCCGCGAACGACCGCGCAGCCTCGATCACACGGTTGATCGAGGGAGGCGCCGATCCAGGTATCGAGACGGACGTGATCGACGTGCTTCAGCACCTCATCGCAGACCGTGACGCGGCGCGGCATCTGAGACGCACGATTCAGAACTTCCGCGAGGCGGAAGGTGGAGGCGACGCGTGGGAGCCGTCGGCGGAGCAGGTGCAGGACGCAGTCCGTCAGCAGCGTGAGCACCTGATGTCCGGCGAGCCATACCGTGAATACGATCCCGAAGAACTGGTCAGCTATCGCCCGGATTATCCGGGTGGTCCGGATGTGCCGCGTCCTCCGTACCGTGAAACGCTCGTAGGCAGGACCGGCGGAATGACAGCGCTGCTCTTCGCTGCACGCGAAGGGCATCTCGACGCCATCGTGGCCCTCCTGGCCGGGGGCGCCGATGTCGACCATGTGAGCGGTGGAGACCGGACGAGCCCCCTCGTCATTGCCTCACTCAACGGACAGTTCGACGCCGCGATGAAGCTGCTTGAGGCCGGCGCGGATCCGAATCTCCAGGCAACGACGGACGGCCAGACTGCTCTCTTCGCCGCGCTCAACACACAGTGGGCGCCCAAGTCCAACTACCCCCAGCCAAGGGCGCAGGACAACCAGAAGACCGAGTACGGTGAATTGGTCGAAGCCCTGCTCAGCGCTGGGGCAGATCCGAACCTTCGGCTCAACACACATCTCTGGTACTTCGAGTACGGGCTCACGAAGATTGGGACCGATCTCAAAGGTGCGACGCCATTCTGGCGAGCAGCATACGCTCAGGACCTCGACATGATGAGACTCCTGGTCGCGTACGGAGCGGATCCGAATATCCCGACGTCGTGGCCGGCGGTCGGCATGCGGGAGCGGCGCCAGCAAGATGGCCGCCAGCAGGAAGATTCCGGTCTGCCGTGGATTCCGGAGGATGCATTCAATGCGTACCCGATCCACGTCGCTGCGGGCGGAGGGTTCACGGGACTGGGATCATTCAGCGTTCGAAACGTGCCCGACAGCTTCATCCCGGCAGTGAGGTACCTGGTTGAAGAGCAGGGGGTCGATGTGAATATCCGCGACTCCTGGGGCTACACGCCGATGCACTACGCTGCTTCACGCGGTGACAATGAGCTGATCCGATACCTCGTGGAGCAGGGTGGTGATGTGACGGCGATCACCCGGCTCGGGCAGTCCACGGCAGACA
>JAPPOV010000029.1 GCA_028873595.1 Gemmatimonadota bacterium
GGCGGTAACCCGTCAACTCGGCGAGGCGGGAAGAACCCTCGGGATTCCGGTCCTGGATCATGTGATCGTGGCGCAGGGTGGGTACACCTCGCTCGCATCGGATCTCGGCCGGTAAACATTTGGCGCGAAGTTGAGAAAATGTTTGACCTTGGCTCCGAGGCGTTCCTATCTTCCGACCAGCATACATTGGGCGAAGAGCCCTGTTCTACTTGCCGCAGGAGCCCGAATGGTTCGCTCGGTCGCGGTGGCCCTCGCCGTACTGATTTTTCCGAGCTTTGTCTCCGCACAGGAGCCTGTCGGGACCCACACGGTGGTGAAGGAAGACACGCTGTGGGATCTCGCACAGCGCTACTACTCGAATCCGTTCGAGTGGCGGGTGATCTGGAATGCCAACCGCGACGTCGTGGAAGATCCCAACTGGATCTACCCAGCCGAGGTTCTCGTGATTCCGGGGCTCCCGGGTGAGACTCAGACCGGGATGCCGGTGGCCGCCCCGACCGAAGCGGAGGAGGAAACGGTTGAGGGTGTACCTGCCGATCTCGTTCCCTTCGGTCTGCGGCAGGCGCGCCCGGTCACCGAAGATGCCCGCACCGTGTTCTACCGCGATGCGGAACAGGAGCGCGCTGCACTCGAGGCTTCGGTCCACGCCGACTATGCTCCGGTTTCGTCCGATGCCGCATACTCGGCGCCTTGGATGATCGGATTGACGGGTGATCCAGAGAACGAGGGCTCGATCACGGGCTTAGCCGATGCGGGTGCCGGCTCGACATCGATCCGGAACTACGACCGGATCAGGATTGCGATGCCGTCCCCCGTGCGCATCGGGACCAACCTCCAGCTCTTCCGAGTCGAACGCAGGATCGAGGGGATTGGCCAGGTTGTCATCCCGACGGGTGTGGCTCAGGTCCAGACGATCGGAAATGGCGGGGTCGTCGCGACCGTACGGCGTCAATACCACCAGATCCTGAGCGGGGATTTCGTTCGACCGCTCCCGATGTTCGAAGAGCGCCCAGGCGTATACGCCGAGGAGATTAGCGGGGACTCGGAGGCCATGGTCATGGGCTTTGCGGACAACCACTTGCTGACCGATATCGGCCACATCGCGTTCCTGGATCTGGGTAGCGACGATGGTGTGACCATTGGTGACGAGTTCGTGCTTTTCGGTGAAGCCATCCCGACCTCACGGGAGGGTACGCTTCAGGTCGTCGGTGTGACCGAACCGATGGCAGCGGCACGAGTCCTCTCGATGCGTGACAACGTCTTCCGCCAGGGAGTCGTCGTCCGCCTCGCGAAGAAGATGCGCTGATGGTGTGGGCGAGGACGAAGGTGCTCCTCGCTGACCCGACTCTCTCAGAGTCCCCGTCGGTTTCCGCCGGTGGGGGCTCTGTTCATTCCTGACCGCTCAACCGAGCACCGAGCACATAGATGACGCAGACGAATCGCAGGGTCCTTGTCACCGGCGGAGCCGGCTTCATCGCCAGCCATGTGTCGGAAGCCTACCTGGCCGCCGGCTACGACGTGTGGATTGTGGATGACCTTTCGTCCGGTAAGCGGAGGAACATCCCCGCCGACGCTACGTTCGTCGAGATGGATATTCGAGATCCAGGAATTCGCGATCTCTTCCGAGAGGTCCGATTCGATCTGGTGAACCACCACGCGGCGCAGATCGATGTCCGTACCTCCGTATCGGATCCGGCGAAGGACGCCGGCATCAACCTCCTGGGGCTACTGAACATCACGGAAGCTGCCCTGGAGGTGGGAACCCAGCGAGTCGTCTTCGTGAGTTCCGGTGGCGTCGTCTACGGTGAGCCCGAGCAGATCCCGACCCCGGAATCTGCTCCTAAACTTCCGCTGTCGCCCTATGGGGTCACGAAGCTGGGCGGTGAGTTCTACCTGAACTACTACCGACACGTACATGGCATGGAGTACGTCGCACTTCGTTACTCCAATGTGTTCGGCCCCCGCCAGGATCCTCATGGTGAGGCGGGTGTTGTCGCCATTTTCTGCACCCGCCTCCTCGACGGGCAGCCGCTCACGATCTTCGGTGACGGCGAGCAGACTCGTGATTACGTGTATGTGAAGGACGTGGTGGCTGCGAACATGCTGGCCTCCGAGGCCGACATGGGAGATGGAACAGGTCTGGACTCTAGAGCGTTCAACGTCGGGACCGGTGTCGCAACGAGCGTCCTCCAACTCGCGGACGCGCTCGAAGGCGTGGCGGGTTCAAGAATGACCCGTAACCACGCTCCCGCACGCCCCGGTGAGCTGCAGCACAGTACGCTAGATTCGAGCCTGATTCGATCCCGGGGCTGGAGTCCCGCGTTCACGCTGGAACAGGGCTTGCGGGAGACATACGAACATATCGCGAACCAGAGAGCCGAAGCTTCGGAATGAGTCTGACCACACTGTTACTCCAAGCCGCGCCACCGACGACCGCCTGGTCCATGCTTACCGGGGCGACGATCCCCACCAAGATCGTCCTGATGGTCCTGACCGTCGGATCCGTCTTCAGCTGGTGGCTCATTTTTGCGAAGTCACGTCAGTTCCGAGAGGTCCGGCAGCAGGGAGACGAGTTCCTCGACCACATGGAGCGCGCTCAGAGGCTTGAGGATGCGTACAAAGTGATCCTCTCTCTGCCCGACTCACCGTACGGCCGCGTCTTTCGTCAGGGCGTCAACTTCTTCAGCGAGTTGCGGCCCGGAGCGCTCCGTGAGGGTGCTCAGCCCACCCAGGGCCTATCCCTCACGCAACTCGAAGCGCTCCGACTCGTGCTGGAGAAGGAAGAAGCGGAGGAACGCGACGAACTGGCCCACGGTCTCGGATGGCTCGCGGTCATCGGGTCAGTCTCGCCGCTCATGGGTCTCATGGGGACCGTGATCGGAATCATGAACGCCTTCCTTGGCATCACGTCGTCCGGATCGAGTAACATCATGGCTGTCGCGCCTGGTGTGGCTGAAGCGCTTCTGACGACAGTCGCAGGGCTTGCCGTCGCGATCCCGTCGGTCATCGCATACAACCACTTCGTCGGAAAGCTGAATCTGGTGAGTGGCGAGTTGGAGGGCTTCTCGTCCGAGTTCATCGGGACGCTGGCACGGGAAGGTCGCGTCTAGATGAGTTCACTGGGACGCCGCCGCAGAGGAGCGAGCGCGACGCGTTCGGATCTTCCGCTCAACGCGGAGATCAACGTCACGAGCCTGGTCGATGTCGCGTTCACTCTACTCATCATCTTCATCATCACTGCACCGATTCTGCAGGGCGGGATCGAGGTCGCGGTGCCGCGGGCGGACGTCCAGCCCCTGACGTCGCAGGAAGAACCCATCTTCGTGACGGTGCGAAGAGATGGCTCGGTTCTCCTCGAAGAGACACCGATCTCCGAAGACGAACTCGAGTCAGCACTCCGCCAGATCGTCGCGGCCGGTAGCGTCGAGAGGGTCTTCCTGCGAGCTGATTCGCTCGCTCCGTACGCACCGGTGCTTCGTGCGATGGCCGCGGCAGTGAACAGCGGTGTAGGGTGGTCAGCAGTTGCCGAGCCCTGGGTGGGCAACTGACCCATGCGTCGCCGTCGTCTCGATCCATTCGACCGCCGCTCTGCGGCTCTGTCCGGGGCGATGCACGTCGCGATTGTACTGCTTGCGTGGCTCAGCACCCTTTATGCACCCGAGCCGATCCAGTTCATCTCCTACGAGATCGAACTCGTCTCACCACCGCCGGCGCGCCAGGCCGAGGAGCCGGAGCCTGCCGCTGAAGAACTCGTGGTCGAACGCCCGGATCCCGAGCCGACGCCACCCGAGCCGGAGGTCGAAGAAATCGTCCCGGTCCAGGAGTCGGACCCAGAGCCGGAAGAAGCGCCGACCCCGCCCCGGGAGGAGCCCACGCCCGAAGAGGAACCCGAGGTGGCCGAGGAAGAGGTGGAGGCCGCGGCGGTCGTCGAGCCTCCCGAGGAGGAGCCGGAGGCAACCGGTGAGGGTATCGAGGTTCGCATCGAGGGCCTGCGGCGCGACTACCCTGAGTACTACAACAACATCATTCGGCAGATCTTTCGGTGTTTCCGATGGCGCGATGGTGGTCGCTGGGAGACAGAGGTCTTCTTCTACATCAACCGGGACGGGGTCGCGGAGGACATCCAGTTCGTGACGCGTTCCGGAAACACGGCGTTCGACTTCGAGGCGATGGGTGCGGTGGATTGTGCTGGAAATGGGCGGTTTGGCCCCCTCCCGGAGGATCTCCCGTACGACCGTTTCCCGATCAAGTTCAGCTTCCGTCCGCAGGGCAGCCCGATCATGGAGCTGCCGGATCCGGGCGCTCCGACTGAGGTGACGATCCAACGATGACCGTACGCATGGTGGGGATGCGGTGGCTGCTCGCCACCGCTTTGGGTGTGATAACGATGGCGATCGGGGCGTCGGCTGCGGCCGCGCAAGACGAGCTTCCGGGTGTAAGCCTCGGGCTCGTCTACGCCAACAGTTACTTGCCGGCTCTGGCGGTTCAGCCGTTCACGGGCGCCTTCGGTGGGGACATGATTTCCCCGCAGGTGGAAGCGATCGTCGGGCGTGACCTGAGGAACTCCGACCGCTTCGAAGTCATCGATTCGCTTCCGGACGCGCTCGTCGGGAGTCAGGTCGATTACGCCCTGTGGGATCGCCTCGGCGCCGTCTGGCTGGTCACCGGTGAAGTCGAGGGGGCTGGTGACGGGTACATGCTGATTCTCGAGCTTCACGACGTCGTGTACGGAGAAGTGCGAGACCGTGGGCGCTTCCGGCTCCCTTCCGAGGATGACGACGATTTCCGGATGGCCGTTCACCGAACCTCCGATGAGATCGTGCGATGGGCGACGGGAGACCCGGGTATGGCTGCGAGCCGGATCGCGTTCACGATGCTCGGTAGCGACGGAAACAAAGAGGTCTACGTCATCGACTCCGATGGCGAGAATCTCGAGCAGGTCACGGACTACAACTCTCTGACCGAGTCTCCGACGTGGTCACCCGATGGTTCGCGACTCGCGCTCGCGTCCTGGAAGACCGGAGTGCCGCGGATCTACGAAGTCGACCGCTTCGGGAACGAGCTTCGGACACTTCCTGCAGTGCGCGGTGCGGGGGACTACGTGACGCCCACGTATCACCCGGACGGCCGGACTCTGGCGTTCACCGTGAATGGGAGTGCCAACCAGAGCGGCATCTTCACCTACGACCTCGAGGCGGAGTGCTGTCTCGCGTTCCTCTCGGGTGGACCGTGGTACGACATCTCGCCGACGTATTCGCCGGATGGTCGCTGGCTCGCCTTCAACACGCTTCGATTCGGCGACAACGTGCCACAGGTCATGATGATGCCGGCCGAGGGTGGCTCGGCAGAGACCCTCTCCCCTTACGAGTACGGTGGCGGTGGCTTCTATGCCGCGCCGGACTGGTCGCCCAAGGGAGACCTCGTAGCGTTCCACGGCCGGATCGACCGCCGCGGGCGCTATCACATACTCGTGGCGAATCTCGAAGACGGGGGGCGTGTGTTGCGGCAGCTCACGTCGGAGGGCAACAACGAGGCCCCAAGCTGGGCGCCGGATGGGCGCCACCTGGTCTTCGCAGGCGAGCGAAGCTGGGGGTTCGGTCTGATGGTGGTCGACGTCACGACCGGGCGTGTTCGCTCTCTTCTCGGCGGTCGACGCGTCGACCTTCCCGACTGGTCACCGGCTCTTCCGCCGGCCTGATCGACGGTCCTTCGGGGCCTTTTGTGGAAAACAGAAGTTCCCCGTCGCGGGCAGACGTCGTCGTCGTCTCGAATAAACGTTGCATTTCAAAGGCTTTCGCCCTAACTAGCAGGGGGTTCCCACCCTGAAAAAGGGCGTTAGCTTCGTTGCGTCAGCGGACGCAGCACGCACGCGTCAGCACTTTCCACCAGTTCGTTCAACCCGGGAGTTGGGATGATCGTCCGACGTTTCTTCGTAACGGTATTTGCAGCAACGCTCCTGGTGGGCGCGTGCGGAGGTGACCCGCCGCCGCCGCCGCCGCCGCCACAGCCGGACCAGGACTCGCTCCGAGCCTACAATGATTCCGTGGCCGCCGCAGAGGCTGCCCGTCGTGCAGAGGCGGAGCGTCTCGCAGCCGAGCGCGCTGCAGAGGCTGAGCGCCAGCGTCAGATCCGCGCGGCCCGCGCGACCCTCGAGGAGATGGTCTTCTTCGACTACGACATGTCGGAGATCCGAGATGACGCCGAGGCGACGCTCCGCGCGAAGGTCGATATCCTTCGGGCTAGCCCCCAGGTGCAGATCCGCATCGAAGGTCACGCGGACGACCGGGGTTCGACCGAATACAATATGGCGCTGGGCAACCGGCGAGCCGAGGCGGTCCGACAGTTCCTCGTGGGCTTCGGCCTCGCGGAGAACCGGTTTGAGATCGTGTCCTTCGGTGAGGGCCGCCCGCTCGAGCAGGGTGCGACCGAGTCGGCCTGGGCGCGGAACCGTCGTGGTCAGTTCGTGATCACGGCCGGCGCAAACGCGATTAATCCGGCCAACTGACGGCCTGACCCTTGCGGGCCCCTCCCCCGGTGCGCCGGGGGAGGGGCCGATGCATATCATGAAGAGTACGTTTCGAATGACGACGGTCCGTGTTCTGGCGACGCTGGCCGTCGCCGTCACATTCAGTGGCTGTGCGATGAAGGGCGATATCCGCCTCCTCCAGGAGGAACTTCGGGCGATCGCCGCGCGCCAGGACTCCCTGGTGGCCGAGCTTCGCATCGAGGCTCAGGAGACGCAGGATACGCTTCGTACGCAGGGCGATCAGATGTTCGATCTGCGGGGCGACCTGAACCGCCAGCTTCAGCAAATCAATCAGAGCCTGGTGCGCATCGAAGCGATCGCGGGGCAAAATCAGCGCGGGTTGACCGGTGTTCGCGACCAGTTGGCCAACATTCGGCGCATGCCGGCAGGGCCCGCGCCAGGCGCCGGAGGCATGACCGCCACATCCGATTCTGCGGGTACGGGTAGTGGCGAGAGTCTGATCGGGGGTGGAAGCAACCCACAGGAGCTCTACGACGTCGCCAAGAGTCAGTATGACCGCGGCTCCTTGAACTCTGCGTCCAGGGCATTCGAGCAATTCCTCGCCGACCATCCGAACAATGATCTGGCGCCGGACGCACACTTCTTCGTGGCGGATATCCTCACCCAGCAGGACCGTCCGGAGGACGCAATCGAGGCATTTCAGGAGATCCAGGAGCTCTTTCCCACGCATCCACGGGTCCCTCAGGCACTGTACCGGATCGCGGAGGTTCAGATCGAGCTCGAGGATATCGACGCCGCAAAGGTGACGCTCGAGCGGATCATCAATACGTATCCGGACGAGCTGGTCGCGATGCTCGCCCGTGAACGGCTCGACGAGATCGGCTGACCCGTGCGCTGCCCCGAGTGTGACGCGACCGAGAACCGGGTCGTCGATACCCGGGCGAGTCGGGGAGGGCGTGCTGTCCGGCGGCGGCGTGAGTGTACGGTTTGCGGGGCGAGATTCACGACGTATGAATACGTTGAAGAGAGACCGATTCAGGTACTCAAACGGTCCGGTGCGATCGAGGATTTCGATCGGGCGAAGCTTCTGCGGAGTGTGAAGATCGCGTGCGCGAAAAGACCCGTATCAGCGCATGACATGGACTCACTGATCGACGATATCGAGGACGCCTTCTCGCGTCAGGCGGGGGTCGAGATCCCGTCGGTCAAGCTCGGCGCTCTCGTCATGGAGCGGTTGGCCCCACTCGATCGAGTCGCCTACGTGCGGTACGCTTCCGTCTACCGGAACTTCCAGGACGCCGGTGAGTTCCAAGAATTCGTCGACGAGATGGCCGAAGCCGACTCCCGCGAAGAGCAGCGGCGGAACCAGGTCGAGCTACCGATCTGATCCGGCCTGAGGCCGATCCAGACAACCACGACGTTCTTCGAAGTCACACCAGCCACCGATGCCCATGCAGAACCCGAGGGGTGAGATGCCCTTCCTCGACCACCTGGAGGAGCTCCGATGGAGAATCCTGTGGTCGATGCTCGCGCTGGTCATCTGCGCGATACTGTCGTTCGGGCTGGTGTATTACTTCCAGGCGCTCGAGCTCCTGATCGCCCCGATCCGCGACGCGTACGACGACCCGAACCTGCAGTTGATCTTCCTGTCGCCGGCTGACCCGTTCTTCGTGACGCTCCGGCTGGCGATCTATGGGGGGATCATCCTGTCCTTCCCGATCCTCGTGTATCAGGTCTGGTCGTTCCTCTCTCCGGCCCTGGAGAAGGAGGAGCGGCGCGCGATCGTGCCGGCCTTGTACCTGGGCCTTCTGCTCTTCATTGGCGGTGTGTGCCTCGCCTACTTCGCAGCACTCCCCGTCACTCTGGAGTTCTTCAAGGCGTTCCTTTCGGACTCGCTCGAAGGCACGCTCGAGATCAATGCTACGCTCGGCTTCATTGTGAAGATGCTGATCGCCTTCGGGGCGGTCTTCGAACTTCCGATCGTGATCCTCGCTCTGAGCCTGATGGGTCTGGTCACGCCTCAGTTCCTGCGTTCCAAGCGCCGGCACGCAATTGTGCTGATTACGGTCCTTGCGAGCTTCATCACCCCAGGTGATGCGATCACGCTCACCGTGATGATGATGTTCCCTCTGATTCTGCTCTACGAGTTCGGCATCTTCCTGTCAGCCGGGGTCTACCGCCGACGAGCGAAGCAGGAGGCGGCGTACGAGGCGAGCCTCGCACCGCCGGACGGCTCGGTCGGGAAAGACTAGGCATGCACGCGGCCCGACTCCGATTCGGCCTCGTGGCTGCGGTGCTCGGGGTGATCATGGCGGCACCCGGGCGAGTCGACGCACAGGCCGTGGATTCGACGCAGATCGGTGACACGGCGGTGGTTCCGGTAGATACCGTCCAGTTCTCTCCCGACTCCATCGTTCAAGAGGTCGACTCAGCTCGACTGGCGATCCTCGAGCGACTCGAGCGGTTGGCGCGCCCCGTTGGTGCGGACAGCGTGCTCTTCGTCCAGGACTCGGCGCGGTTGGCCGCAGCGGCCGACGGGGATCGGGGCGGTGGGATGGACTCGATCGCGACTGCGCTCTTTGCCATGCCCGGGTACATGCTGACCGAATATCAGGGGGAGAGTGCGGATTTTCGGGCTCAGGAGCGTGTGCTGGTCCTGCAGGCCCCCGATGGAGGGCGGGCTCGCGTTGCGAGTGAGGGCTCCACCATCGAAGCGGATACGTCGATCACGTTCGACGAATCGGCCGGCTCGATTCGTACGGTCGGCGATGCGACGTTTACCCCACCCGAGGGCGACCCGGTCGACGCCGTGAACATGATCTACAACCTCGATCAAGCACGGGGAACGGCGTTTGAGGCGACGACTGCCTTCGCCCAGGAGGGTGCGAACTGGATTGTGCGCGGCGACATGCCCTACGCGGCCCAGGATTCGACGTTCATGTCTCATGCACAGTTCACATCGTGCGATCTCGACGAACCGCACTACCACTTCGAAACCGACGAAATCAAGATCGTCGCCGGTAATGTGCTCGTGGCCCGCGGCGTGCGGCTCTACTTCGCCGATGTCCCGGTCGCGTGGTTGCCGTTCATGGCTCAGAGCCTCTCCCGGGGGCGTTCGTCCGGCCTGCTGACACCACGCTTCTCGGTGAATGACATCGTGCGGACCTCAGGCGGCTATCGGCGTCGAGTGAGCAACCTCGGATTCTACTGGGCTGCCAGCGAGTACGCGGACGCGCTCGTCTCAATGGACTGGTTCAGTGAGACCTTCTTCGCCGTCACCGGTTCCGTGCGTTATCGCTTCCGGCGGCAGTTCCTCGAGGGGACGCTCAACACGAAGCGCTTCTGGAACTCCGACGGATCCAGCGAACTGGCGATGGACACCCGACACTCGTGGGACATCGACGAGCGCACGCAGCTTCGGATCTCTGGTCGCTTCGTGTCGGACAACCAGTTCGTTCGCGACAACTCGTTCAACCCGCAGGAGGTCACTCAGTCGATCGATTCCGAGGCGGGTTTGAACCGTCGCTTCAACTGGGGATCGCTTTCCGTGTCCGCGAACCGGAAGCAATACCTTTCGGACGACCGAACGGAGTGGCTCCTCCCGTCGGCGAACCTCTCGCTCTCACCGATCACGCTTTTTCGGGCCCCGACCAGTGAGGCTGCGTTCTACAACAACATGACGTGGTCGGGGGCCGGAGGATTCCGCAGGAACGCCGTTGATCGGCTGCAGTCGCCAGGTGATTCGATCACCACCCTCGGTGCCCTCGATACCGAGGTCATGACCGGTACGCTCCGCAGCAATCTGAGCCTGGGGAATCTCACGCTTTCTCAGTCTGTAGACTTGACGGAAGATCGGAAGATGGGTGCGCTCGATGACGCGTTTCTGGTGCTTCCCGAGGGGAATGAGACACAACAGACGCAGCTACTGGTCGGCGATCTCGCTGAGAGTCAGCTGCGTTGGTCCAGCAGTGTGAACTATCAGCAACAGCTGATGGGGTCTACGACCATCACGCCACGGCTGTCGCTCTCGGGGAACATGTTCAGGTCGAACACGGACTCGCTTGCGCAGAACTTCATCGCGGGGCCCTCGAGGATCTCGTTCGGTGCTCAGCTGAAGACGGATATCTACGGCTTCTATGGCGGGGTCGGGGGCTTCGAGGCGATCCGGCATAAGATCACGCCAGCCATCGATTACGACTGGAGTCCGGAGTCGACCCCAACAGAGTTACAGCGGGCCGTCTTCGGTGCCCGTGCGTTGCAGCCGAAGAACGCCATCTCTCTCTCTCTCACCCAGACTTGGGAGGCGAAGCCCCGAACGCCCGAAGAAGATTCGGGTGGACCTCAACCGGAGGTCGGCGTCGGGCCTGCTCAAGGGGATTCACTGGGTCTCGGTCCGTTGACCCCAGATTCGCTCGCTGCGGGTGCCCTGGCTCAGGAGCAACCAGGCCAGGCAACGGAGGACAGCGGCCCACGACGTATCCAGCAGACGCCGGCCGTCACGCTCTTGGCGTGGCGGACTAGCGTCATCCAGTACGACTTCGTCCAGGCGGACTCCGTTGGTCTCTTTCTGTCTGGGTTCGAAACCACGCGGCTCTCCAACCAGTTTTCGTCGGACTACCTGCGGGGTCTCTCGGTTTCGATGGACCACGAACTCTTCGTCGATGAGCTCGACGCAGACGGTCAGCTTGCGGAGCGGCGTCTCGAACCCCACCTGAGTTCCGTGAACTTCGGATTTTCACTCGGGTCGTCGTCGTCGATCTTTCGGTGGCTGACCTTCTGGAAGGGTGGGGATACGGTCGAAGAGGCCCCTGCCGAGCCGGAGAACGTGGGTGATCTCGACTTCGAGGGGACAGCGGACGAGTCGACCATCGTTCCCGTCTCTGGGCGGGACGATCTCGTGGGTGCTGCTCCAGCCCAGCGTGCGCGGGGTGGAGCTGGAGGGTGGAACGCGAACCTCAGCTACTCGCTGCAGAGGCCCCGCGACCCGACGCGTCTTGCCAGCCAGATGCTGAGCGGCACGGTTCGCCTGGAGCCGACCGAGCAGTGGTCAGTCAGCTGGCGAACCGCGTACGATCTGGAGGTCGGGGCGTTCAACGATCACTCGATCCGTCTCACACGCGACCTGCACCGTTGGGAAGCGAACTTCGACTTCCTGCAGACCGCGACCGGAAACTGGGCGTTCCGGTTCGAGGTTTCTTTGCGGGACAACCGTGACTTGAAGTTCGACTACAGGCAGCGGAACCTCGATCTGGGGCTTCAGCCCCGCTGACGCCGTGGGGGTGCGCACGGGGCGTCTGCACCGTCGCGTCCTCACTCGCGTGATTCAAGCGTCCACCCGAGTGGACAGTCGCGATACCCATAGTCTTTCTAAAGTGTTGTCGTGAAATGACCTATGTTTTCGGCACGACTGCTGCATTCACCAATCTACGACGGTGGTCCGTCTGCTCGGTCCCACCAGGGACACGTTGGGGCGGACCCATCCGACCGGAGAGAACGATGAAACGCGCGATTGTTGGATTGCTGATGGCAGGGGCGCTCGCCGCTTGTAACGACAACATCCTCTTCGTAGACGACCCGGGCGTGATCGGGGGTGAGGTGCCAGCAGCGCCGCGCGCTGTGGCCGTGACGTACTACGGCGGTTCTGTTCAGGTTACGTGGGAGCTCGCGCCAGACTGGAACGGCGAAGCGTTCCGTGTCTACTCACGCCGCGTGAGCGACACCAACTGGTTCTTCATTGCCGAGGTGACCAGTTGTGCGGGTGACGTCTGCCTGTACGAAGATTTGAACGTTGTCGAGGACGTCACGTACGAATATCTCGTGTCCGCCGTGAACGATGCGGGGGTCGAGACGGATGCGATCGCGGTCGTGTCGGTTTACGTACCGATCTTCAGCCCTCCGGCAGTGCCCGACCTTCCCTTTGTGGTGGCGCTCGACAATGCCAACTATCTGACCTGGGGTGCAGCTTCAAGGGGCGCGAGTGATTTCTCGCACTACAAGGTCTACTTGGACGACGGCGGCGAAAGCCTGCTTCTGGGTGAGACGGACTCCGAGGGCTTTCTCGATCTCCTGGCGGCCAATGGAGTGACCTACGGGTACTTCGTAACTGCGGTCGACGCCGACGGTCACGAGAGTGGTGGGAGTGCGATCATGGAAGGGACGCCGCGACCGGATTTCACCGGTGAGTGGGTGTACGACTTCGCGGACGTGCCCACCAGCTCCGGGTTCCGCTTCTCGGAAGACGAAAGTGTGCTGCCGATTGTCGACGGAACCGACCCGGGGCGTCATTTCCGGCTCGAGACCGACGCGAATGGTTGGTGGCTGGTTCCAGGCCCTGACGCGGAGATTTATCCGACCGGTTTCCAGACAACGGCGCTCAAGTGCGGCGTAGGAGCAGATGCAGGTTGTACCGACCTGACGAGCGCTCCACTAAGCGGGTACGCGACTCAGGATGTTCAGGTCTCGACACAGGAGTCGTATGTCTTCCGGGTTGTAGGCGACGATCAGCTGATCCACTACGGTGTGATCCGTATCGATCTGCTCGGCTTCGACCAGAACGACGATGCCCTCATGATCTTCGACTGGGCATACCAGCTGCAGCCTGGTAACCCGAACCTCGTCCCCGGGGTTGGCGGTTGAACCCTGCGTGCATCGGAACCATTGATGGGGCCGGCACCCTCCGGTGCCGGCCCCATCAATGGTTCTACCTGCTAGCTTACCCGGATGAGTACCGTTCCCCTCGTCCCCGTCCTCGAGGCTGTTCCAAATATTTCGGAGGGCCGGGATCTCGGCCTGATCCGTGAGGCGGTCGAGGCGGTTGCGTCTCACGACGTCGAGGTTCTCGACTGGTCGAGCGACCGCGACCACCATCGCGCCGCAATTACCTTCATCGGCCCGCCGAAAGACGTGGAGGCTGCGGCCGTGAGTCTGGCTCGGTTCGCGCGGGACCATATCGATCTTCGCGAGCACCGAGGGGTTCATCCCAGGATCGGTGCGTTGGATGTCCTGCCTCTGGTACCACTTCACGATGTCTCGATGGCCGATGCGGTCGCCTCAGCACACCGGGTGGGGAGGGGAATCGAAGAGCTGGGCATACCGGTCTACCACTATGGTGCCGCCTCCGAGCCGGCAGGCCGGGGACTCGCAGAACTTCGGCGGGGTGGCTTCGAAGCGTTGGAATCCGGGTGGCCGGAGGACCGGCGGCCGGATCGACCTGCAGGGCGCGAGACTGCGCATCCTTCGGCCGGTGTGACATCGGTCGGTGCTCGACCTGTGTTATTGGCTTGGAACGTCTTCATCGATGGCCTGATTGTTGAAGACGCTCGTGCGATCGCCGCGTCGATCAGAGAGCAAGGAGGTGGCTTTCCGGGGCTTCGAGCGCTTGGGTTCGAGCTCGAAGGTTCGGGTCGGATTCAGGTGTCGATGAACCTCGAGAATCCGTTCCGGACCTCTCCTCTGGCGGTGTTCGACCGTATCGCCGCCGAAGTGGCACGAAGAGAGGGCGAAGTCGTAGAGACGGAAGTCATCGGGATGGTGCCTGATACCCTTGTGCTTCCTGATTCCGTGGGCAGATTAAAACTCCCTGATCCGGGATCCGCCCGGGTATTGTCCCAACGCTTGGCAGGGCACGTGGCTGCCCGGCGGAGTGGACGCACGGAGACCCCAGACCTCCCTGTATGAGCATCGAGTCCCTCAAGCAGCAAGCGCGAAAGCACGAGCAGAATGAGGAGTGGCAGAAGGCGCTTGATCTGTACAGCAGGGCGCTCGCTGAGCTCTCTCGCGAAGAGCAGGTGGACATCGGGCTTCACAACCGCGTGGGGGATCTCCATGTCCGCGTCGGTGGGCTCGGCCAGGCAGTGGAGCACTACGAGAGGGCCGTAGAGCTTTATCGCGAGGCGTACCTGCCGAAAACAACGCTATTGCGGTCTGCAAGAAGATCCTTCGGCACGTTCCTCAACACCACCGGGGGTACCTGGTGGTCGGGCAAATTCGGGCGGAGCAGGGCTTCCTCCCGGATGCGCGCACCAACTTCCTCACGTATGCCGAGCGTGTGGCTGGCGAGGGAGATTTTGACGAGTCGTTCCGTGCGCTCGTCGAGTTCTGCGATCTCGCCCCCGATGAGTTGGGTGTCCGGATTACGGTGGCGGATCAAATGAGCGCACAGGGCCGCGAAGAGGATGCGGTCGAGCAGCTCGCCATCGCACATCGGCACTCCGTTCAGGCCGGTGACGCAGATCAGGCCGAGGCGCTCAAGACGAAGATTCTCGCCATCAACCCCGAGGTCGACGTCGAAGCGATGGCGGCCGGAATACCGGGCAGTTCGGTGAGTGTAGAGGAGGAGCCCATGGCGGAATTCGGTGAGAGTTCCCTTAGTGGTGACGCGCTCGATTTCGGCGCCGAGCCGAGTCTCCTGGTTTCGATGTCCGATGCGGTTGAAGAAGCCGCCGGCGATACCGACGAAGCTACGATCGATGCAGGTCTGGGCGACTTTGCCACAGGTGGGGCGGATGCCGAGGATGAAGGCGAAGCCATCGAGTTGCCCGGGCTCGACATCGAGGTCATCGGAGACCCCTCTGCGAGCGCCACGGCCGATGCAGTCGGGCTCGGTGAGGCCGATCTGACCCTTGTGCCGTCTGAGGCCTCTGAAGCCATGGAGTCCCTGGTCGAAGAAGCCGTTTCTCATGTCGAGGAGCCGTTGATCCAAGACGCTTCTCTTGCTGAGCCGAGGAGCAGCGATGAGCAGGCTACAGACGCTGAGATCGAGACAGGCTCGATGATTCCGGCTACGGGTCTTGTAGAGTCGGATCCTTTCGGAGAGTCTGGGCCCGCCGCAGATGGAGGCGGCGACGGCTTCGTTGATCTCGGGGCGATGATTCTTGGCAGCGGGGAAGAGAAGTCGACTCGCTTCACCGGGGCGTACGAGGAACCGAGTGGGGACGAA
>JAPPOV010000023.1 GCA_028873595.1 Gemmatimonadota bacterium
CCGTTGGGTTGATGAGTTGACTCGTCGTGTCAATCGGCAATTCCTCCACGCCGCGGAGCTCAGATTCAAACACCCGGTGAGTGGTGAGGAGATGCACTTCGAATCTCCGCTCCCCGCGGATCTCGCTGCGGTAGCTGACTGGGCCAGATCCGAGTGACCCTTTTCCAAGGCTTGGAGCGGCGTGGTGAATTGGGGGCGGTGGTGGCATTGTACAAGCGGGCGACGCAGGCCAACCCTCCGCTTCCCCAGGCGCACAAGAACCTTGGCGATCAGGCATGGGCTCACGGAGACTCGGAAGGAGCACGGGCACATTACGAGAAGGCCGTGAAGCTCGGGCCGCGGCCTGGGGACGACGTGTATCTCTGTCTCGGTACAATGGCCTAAAAGAGCAACCATCGGGACGTTTCGCTGCTCCCCTGGCGACGGGCGCTGGCTCTGAACCTGTCGAACCAAGCGGTCCAGGTGAACCTAGAGATGCGCTCGTCGAAGTAAGAAGTCGAGGCTTCGCATCTGGCGGTCTTCGGCTGCGTCGTGCGGCCCTGGTGGCTGTTGCGGTCGTCGCTGGCCTCACCGCGTCGGTGGACGCACAGGACGCATCCGATCCGGTCCCTGATTCCCTCGACGGGTTGGCCTACGTCGCGACACGCTCGCAACGTGCCGTCATCTATCATACGAACGGCGATCGACTGGTCGCGCGGAGGGTGGGCGAACTCGTCGATGGATTCGCTGCGCTTCCGGGGCTGCCCCCGTCGATGCCTGAGGGGGCACATATCGTGCTTGCGCACTCTCCCGCTGCGTTCGACGAAATGACGGGTGGCGTGGTGCCGGAGTGGCGCGCGGGCGTCGCGATTCCCTCTTGGAATGTGCTTGTCATGCCGACGGGTGAGGGTGTGCGAGTGCTAGCCGGTGCGGGGTTACGCACGCTTCGCCACGAGTGGGCGCACTTGGGACTAGCTGCTTACCTAGGTGATCTCAGAATTCCACGCTGGTTCAACGAGGGTTATGCGCAATGGGCATCCGGTGGCTTCGACGTGGCTGGTTCGTGGCGACTCCGGGTTCTGATTGCCCGTGGTCGGGCTCCCGAGATGGAAGATCTGACTCTGCGCTGGCCGACGGATCGACAGGAGGCCCGGACCGCCTATCTCCTCGCCGCGAGTGCAGTGACATACGTGCTCGAGGCCGGAGGCGAAGCCGGTTTGGCGACGTTTCTCGAGCGTTGGCGTACCGGTCGCTCGTTCGACGATGCCTTTCGCGACACGTTTGGTGTCACGTTGGGGCAGTTTGAAGAGGACTGGAAGAAGCATGTTCGCCGGCGTTACGGATGGCTTTTCGTACTCAGCCACTCCGCGGTATTCTGGCTTCTGCTGGCACTGGTCTTGCTCTTCATGGTTCGCGGACGCCAGACGCGAAATCGGGAGAAGATGGCGAGACTGAGGGCAGGAGAGCTCCCAGACGCGCCGGCCTGGTGGGATCCAGACTCCACGGACCCGGTAGGAGAGGAATCATGACCGAACGCACAACTACACGGATCCTTGTCGTCGATGACGATGCGGACGGACTCGAGGTTCTCGAGACCCGGCTCACTCATGCCGGATACGAGGTCGAAACGGCGGAGAGTGCCGAGAAGGCCCTTGCCCGGGTCGCTGCGTTCGATCCGGGCATGATCGTCACGGACGTCCGCATGTCCGGGATGACGGGGCTCGAACTGCTGGACAAGGTTCGAGCTTCGATGGACAGTGTGGAAGTGGTTGTCATGACCGCGCACGACGATATGGAGACCGCGGTATCGGCGATGAAGTCGGGTGCCTTTGACTTTCTCGTGAAGCCCGTCGATCCCAAGGCTGTGCAGGCTCTGGCCGACCGGTGTTTCCGTGAGCGGGAGCTCGGCGAGACCACCGAGACGCCCGAAGCCGTGGCCGCGCTGCCGCGCAGTCGGCTGGTGGGTCGGGACCCGCGCATGATCGACATCTACAAGACGATCGGTGTGCTGGCCGCGAATCGTGCGACCGTGCTCATCCGAGGTGAGACGGGGACCGGAAAGGAGGTCATCGCTCGGGGCATCCACGAGAACTCACAAGCCTCCGCCGAGCCGTTTATCGCCGTCAATTGCACGGCCTTGACGGACACGCTGCTGGAATCCGAGCTGTTCGGGCACGTGAAGGGTGCCTTCACGGGTGCTACGGGCAGCCGAAAGGGGTACTTCGAGCTGGCAGGGAAGGGGACGATATTCCTGGACGAGATCGGGGACACGAGCCCTGATTTCCAGACGAAGCTGCTCCGGGTACTCCAGGAGCGTCGCTTTTATCCTGTTGGGGGGGAAGAGCCTCGGGCGACTCGAGCCCGCGTGATCGCAGCCACACATCAGCCCATTGAACGGCTTATCCAGGAGGGGCGGTTTCGAGAGGACCTCTACTTCCGGCTCAAGGTGGTGGAGATCGACGTGCCGCCGCTCCGTGAGCGACTTGGCGATATCGAACTCGTGGCCACGGCGCTTCTTGGTCGGATCCGGGAGGAAACGGGGCGCGATGTGCGGCGCATCTCGGATGAGGCGCTCGCACGTCTGCAGGGCCATTCTTGGCGCGGTAACGTCAGAGAGCTTGAGAATGCCTTGACGCGCGCGGCGATCGTTGCTCGCGGCACGGTGATCGGGGCAGATCACCTAATCCTTGAAGGCCGCAAGACGGCGACTGACGATCTCACGCTCGTGGCGGCGATTCGCCGTCACGTGCGGCTGGTGCTCGACCGGGTCGACGGTGACGAGGCATCCGCCGCAGAGCTTCTCGGTATCTCCCGGAAGCAGCTGAAGGCTCACCTGGCCGATTGACCAGTTCGACTGCCCTGTCTAGCATCCTTCCATGCCAAAGAACTCATCGAAGGACTCGCCCGGGGGACTCCACTTCACGAAAGTGAACGCGGCTCTCGGAGGAGCGGGCATCGTGGCCCTCACTGCAGGCTACTGGTTGCTGGCTCAGGGCTCCATCACTGCCGCGCCCGTGCTTCTGGTGCTCGGATACGTCGTCCTTCTACCCATGGCGATCATCCGCTGATCGCACCGAAGTCAAGAGGCCACTGATGGCACGAAAGGCTCTGTCCAGCCCCACCGCGGCGGCGATTGGCCCCTATTCGCATGGGATCGACGACGGGACCCACGTCTTCTGTTCGGGCCAGACCCCGATCGACCCGGAGACCGGAGCGCTTCGTGAAGGCGGGGTGGGAGATCAGACGCACCAGTGTTTCGACAATCTCTTCGCTGTCTTGGCCGACGGTGGATTGGGTCCCGATGATGTCGTGAAGGTCAACGTCTACCTCACAGACATGAACGACTTTGCGGACATGAATGAGGCGTACGCCACACGCTTCAACGCGCCGCCGCCGGCTAGGACGACCGTTGGGGTTGCAGCGCTGCCCATGAGCGCGCGAGTCGAAATCGAGCTGGTCGCGAAAAAGCTCTAGCTCCGCAGCACTGCCTGGGCGGCCGCGAGGTGCGCCACCGGGATCCCCAAGCGAGTCATGTCTGCGAGATTCGCCCCTTTGCCGCCGAGTCGCCCGCTGCCCGTTCAGCGGCGTCAAGCTTAGGAAAGAGGTAGACAGGCTGTGGCACGATAAGACTTCACCTTTGGGGTTTACGATCCTGCGCTTATCGCTTGCCCCAAGATTCTGTGGCTTCCGCTGATGCGCGACTGCCGGGAGATGTCCGCCGTGTGGTGTCGTAAGGTGCTCCTGTGTTACGCAGCGAGCTGACGCCGCACGCGCGCTGCGATTTCCTCCCCGATCGCGAGTGATGCCGTTGCTGCCGGCGAGGGTGCATTGATCGCGTGCACCGTGCCCCGGCCTTCCGACCACACAAAGTCTTGCAGGAGCTCACCGTGGGCATTCATCGCCTGAGCCCGGACACCAGCCCCGGCGGGAATGAGGTCGTCGGTGGTGACCTCTGGAATCAGGCGCTGGAGGGCCGAGACGAAGCGGCGTCGGTCGAAGGATTGCCCAAGCTCTCGGGCGACCATATGGGGGTACTTCGCCGCGAAGCGCCACAGACCGGGGAATGTCAGCGCACCGCCGAGATCGAAGAGGTTGATCGTGGTCCGGTCGTATCCCTCGCGGGCGAAGGCGAGCACCGCGTTTGGCCCGGCATCGATACCACCTCCGATACGTCGAGTGAAGTGTACGCCCAGGAAGGGAAAGCCCGGCTCGGGCAGCGGGTAGACGAGGTGCCGCACGAGGTGTTCCCGGTCCGGCCGGAGTCGATGATATTCGCCACGAAATGGTACGATCCTGCAACCCGGGTCCTCTCCCGCCATCGTCACGATTCGGTCCGAGTGCAGGCCGGCGCAGTTCACGATCACACCACTCTCGAAGACTCCAGCCGTTGTGGTTATGCGCCAGCTCCGGGACTGGCGGCTCAGGGCGTTCACCTCTGCCCCGGTCACCAACTCGACCCCGCGCTCTCCAAGAATCTCGTCGAGCACCTGACACACAGCTCGGTAATCAGCGATTCCTTCCTCCGGGACCAGGATGGCGGCCTGCGCATGCACGTGAGGCTCTACCTCCCGGGCTGCCTCCGCCGAGAGTCGTCGCAGGCCTTTCAGGCCGTTGGCGATGCCACGGTCGAACATCTCGTCGAGGCGGGGCAGTTCGGCCTTCGACGAAGCCACCACGAGCTTGCCGCAAATTTCGTGCTTCACGTCGTGCGCGGTGCAGAACTCCGTCATGCGGCGAATGCCCTCGCGCGCGAGGCGAGCTTTGGCAGAGCCTGGTCGATACTGGAGGCCCGCGTGAAGCACCCCGCTGTTGTGCGTACTCTGGTGTTGAGCCAGGGCTGTTTCCTTCTCCAGAATGCGAACACTGATGGTGCTTTGATCCGTCAAAGCGTACGCCGTTGCGAGGCCGACGATGCCGCCTCCGATGATTGTGACGTCCGTCATCGTACCGATTCGCAGGTGGGTGAGTGGGTGAGAATACACGTCGGACCCGTACCGGTTGCACGTGAAGTGGGGCGAGGCTCTCTTGCCTTTGGCTTCGATCTTCCGGGCAAAGCGAAGAACGTCATGAAGTGGTCCTCCCTCATCGTGCTGGTGGTGATCCTCTCGGCGTGCAGTGCAAACGTCGATCTTGACTTCGACGTAGCTGTTCAGAACGTGGACACAGTTCAGGGGCCCGACGGCCCGCAGGTCGTATGCACGGTCGTCGTGACCGCGACTGCAGTCGGCAACGGCGGTCAGTTCGCTCGCTTCGGAGAGGCCCAATTCACGTTCCGAAGTCTGGCCAGCGGTGAGACGCTCAGCAGTGAAGCGGTGAGTTCGGCATTCATGTCGACCCAGTTCAATTCCCAGGTCATCGAGTCAGGCAACTCGCTGCAGTCCCGAGCACTTCAGCGCCCGGCGAGCGAGGGCTTCCACTGGGACTTCGTCTTCTTCTACCGAAACCCGGCCGGATCCCGCTCCTCCGTCGAGGCGACCGCCCGCTGTGGGTAACCGTCGGGCTTATGCTCGGCCAATTTGTGCTGAACGTGATGACCTCCGGGTGCGTCTTGCTGCCTGTCACGAACGGCTCTCTGAAGCAAAGTTCAGGCGCGAGAATCAACTCGTTGCGGGCCCAGTGGTGCTTCGCCATAGCCTTTCTCTGAGTGGCCCTTACCGGCTTGGGACCCTGTAACTTTCCAGGAAATGACAGACGGCGATCCGAGTTTACAAAGCTGGCTCGGCAGCATATGTGAATGGTCCGGCTTCTTTGGGGATTACCACTGACTTGCTCAAGCGCGAGGCTCAGTCTTTTTGCGGCAGTATCCATTTCCGACTTCAATGAGATTCCAGATGGGAACTTGGAGGTATGTGCGGCTGCTGGTACTAGGCCTTTCTCTAGCAGTCTCCGGGTGCTGCTCTAGGCCAGCTCAATACGTCGTGACGTATTCTGTTTGGTACACGCTGAACTTCGACGCCCCCTGGGATAATGACGTTTATCCTGACGATGGTCGTCGGGTCCATTACGAGGTGAACTATTACGATCCGGCTTGTGATTGCCAGCGCACAGAGTTCGTCTACCAATCGGGGTGGTTAAAAACGGTGACCCTCAATCCCGGTGACCAGGCAACGCTATATGTGGACACCAACTGTATTCCAAACGACTCGTTTGAACTCGGAAACTGTTGGAACTGGGACACTGTTCGAAGAATGGAAATTCTACACGACGGTGAGGTCATGCGTGCTGAGGAAGACCGGTATGATCCTGACGCGGGCACTCCCGGCTCCATTGCCTACCTCGTGTCTCAGACGGCAAGGGCATATTGGTGGGCCCCGGAGCCTTGCGGGGTCACTTAAGCCAAAGCGACGGAGAAAGCAGTTGCCAGCAACCCAGTGAGAGTCGGGCAGCTGTCAACCTAGGAGGAAGTACCTCCCCGATGTGGACGCGGCCGAGGCGGGCGGCTGGAAGAGCGTGCGTGCCATCCAAACTGCCTACCAGTAGGCAAATGCCCCGACTATGTTTCACGCCGTCATGGATGCTGGAGAGCTTCGTGACGCGAAGTGATTTCTTTCGAACGTTCACACCGCCCCGAGGAGTGAACCGGGGCAATCGTCGGACATGGCTTGATAGAAGTACTATTCGGGCGCTTAGCTCAGTTGGTTAGAGCACCTGCCTTACAAGCAGGGGGTCACTGGTTCGAGTCCAGTAGCGCCCACTCCAGAAAAGCCAAGTACCGCGAGGGCTCTCACTCCTGCGCCGCCGCGATGAAGCGCTACCACAGCCGCGCCGAACTGCCATACGACGATGTCTTACAGCAAACGCTCCACTTTTGTAATCCTTGCAGGCTGCCTGCTTTTCCTGGCGTGTGACCTCCCCACTGAAGCACCAATCGTGGAGCAGACGTGGGCTGTGCCTCTCCCTGAGATTTCCGTCACAGCCGCCGACGTGGCGCCGACGTTCTTGGTGCCCGTCCCGAGCGGATTCGACGTCGCGCTCGACCCGGTCGTCGCAGCCTCCAATCTCGGAACTTTGTGCGGGGCCGCTTGCGATACTCTCAACGGCTTGGTCGCGCCGGTTCCAGCCTTCACCGGAATCGTAGGATCGAACTTCGATCTCCCCGCTGACCTAATCGTGGCATATGTGAGATCCGGGGTCATCGATGTTTCCGTGACGAACAACATGGGGTTCGATCCGACGGAAAACGGGGGAACCGTCTCGCTCGAAGTTGTAGGCCCCACAGGAATGGTCGTGGCATCCACGACCTTCGATGCATCTCAAGGCTTCCCGACAGGGAGCTCGCTTCAGACGACATTGCTCTTGGGATCGTTGGACTTTGACGGTGATGTCCGGACGGTGATAGATGTGCCGGGTGGTCAGACGTCTTTGATCGATTCCGCTGCGGACCTCTCAGTGAGTGCGTCCTTCACCTCGTTCACGGTAACGGGGGGACAGCTGGGATCGCTCGATGAGACCTTCATCTTCGGTCCCGAGGCCTTCGAGATCGACCTCGGTGATCAAATTCTCGAAAACGTTCAGGGCGGGTTTGTGGAATTCAAAATCGCCAACCCATGGGGTGCAACCGTCAGTGGCTCGCTGGACTTTGGCCCGGTCAGCAAGCCGATCCTGATTCAGACGGCGGCCAGCAGCACCGTCAGGCTCGACTTCTCGGAATCTGAGTTGCGTGAGATGTTGAGGCCGACAAGCGTGAGCCTGACGGGAGTCGGAACGGCCTCGGGGACCTCCATCGAGATCGATGCCTCGGACCTGCTTTCTCTCAAGCCGACTTTCTTCCTTGTTATCAGGCCGTAAGGAGTCCAAGGTGCTCAAGCGATCCCTGCTGCTTGCGCTCGCGCTCGCAAGCACGATGTCCGACCTGTCGGGACAGCTTTCTTATGCGAGTGCCCGAACTCTGGGTATGGGCGGCAACACGACCGCCTACGTGGAGGAGTTCGGGGCAATCGGCGTAAATCCGGCTGGTCTGGCCATGCCGGGGTCCGGCTTCTCCGTGGCGATCGCACCGTCCCGTGCCAGCGTCGGGCTCTACCCTGTCTCCTTGTCCGATCTGGCCGACTGGCAAGGTGTGTTCGTTCCGTCGTCCGTCCGGCAAGGATGGCTCTCGAGGATCGAAAGCGTGGGTACACAAACCATAGATATTGGAGCGGATGTATCCGCACTCTCCATGTCTATTGGGAATTTTGGGCTCCAAGTATCTTCCACTGCCATCGGGACCGTCGCGCTCCCTTCCGGTGCGGCCGAGTTGCTTCTCTTCGGGAACGCTGGCCTGACGGGGGCACCGTCAGACATCAGCGTATCTGGGCTTTCCGTCGACGCATTCGCCCTGAGCGCGGGTGCAGCTAGCTATGCGTTTTCGGTTGGAGATGCGGCGGCGATCGGAGTAACGGGAAAGTACTTGGTGGGCCATGGACTTCTCTTCGGAACAGCCCCCCGCGGAGGCTTCGTCAGTGACCCAGTGGAGGCTTCGCTCGAGATCCCGTTGATCGCCCCCTGTGAAGACTCACTATTGGGTGACTGCGTCAGCGACCTCATGTCAGGAGGCAGCGGTTTCGGTGTGGACGTGGGGTTCATGGCTGATCTGGGCGCGATACGAGTGGGCGCTGCCGTCCAAGACGTGTTGAACACCTTCGCGTGGGACGAGACGGCACTCTCCTTCCGAGATGGCAGCCTGCTAGTCAACGCGGACTCGAGCTTCGTCATCTTCGACGAGCGCCCGCTGTCGGACGCGCCTGCGTCTCTCCGGTCGAGGATCGCTGACATGGTGATCCGCCCGACCCTTCGTGCAGGGGTCTCATTCGAAGGGCTCCCGGGCTTCACTGTCACAGGAGACCTGGAGCGCAGGATAGGCGAAGGCGGTATGCTGTTCCGCCCTGAATCACGAATGGGTGTCGGAGCCGAGTTCCACGGTCTCGGCTTCATTCGCGTTCAGGGTGGAGCATCGCTAATTGCAGGGGGCCAGATGGTGAGCGGAGGCGTAAGTTTGGTGCTAGGCCCCCTGAACATGTCGAGTGCCATGGCACTTCGCTCCGGAGACGAGGTCGGAGAGGCAGCTACCGGTCAAGTCGTCGTGTCGATCGGCGGTCGCTGAGTCCTCTGAGATCACCGGGACAGGGCGTCTTTCTGCCTCTATGTTCCTTTACATGTCTAGGTTCATCGATCCGCCGAACTTCTGACTGAACCCTTCACCAAGACGGCGAACCTTTCTTCACATCTTTGCCATGTCGGTGAAATCGAGCCTGTTTCAGCTAGGCCTTGTTGCGCTGTTGCTCCGAGATAGCAACTTCTTCCGCGATGCCCGGTCTCCTCGGTAGCTAAGAAGCGTACATGTCCGAAACGATCACACCACCACTCGCACTCCACGGGTGGTATATGCTCACGCAGTTCGCCGATCTGACGCTGTCCTCAGGGGAAGATCAGGCTGAGGAGCGGGGCCGTCGTCTGGATGCACTCGGGGCGGTGCTCGCCGGGTGGGAGGATCTCGGTGACGATGGATGGAGCGGGCTGTACAGGTTGGTCGGGGGAGGTAGCGATTACATGCTGCTCCACCTCCGACCCAGCCTCGATCTCCTTGGAGAGGCGGAGCGCGCCATGCGGTTACACCCATCCAGCCAGGATCTGGCGATCACGAGTGACTATGTGTCCGTGGTCGAACTCGGCCTGTACGGTCACACGCTTGGGCTGGCCAGGCGGGCCGAACGTGACGGGGTCGAGATCGGGTCCGATGAATGGGCAGTGCTGGTTGAGGAATTCCTGGCCGAGCAGCTGGAGACCCCGTATACGCAGCGACGGCTCTACCCCCGTCAGCCCGACGGGATGCCGTACGTCTGTTTCTACCCAATGAACAAGCGCCGGAACGTGGAGCAGAACTGGTACACGCAGACACTGGCCGAACGTGCCCGTCTGATGCAGGAGCATGGCCACACCGGGCGTGGCTACGCCGGGAAGGTCTCTCAGATCATCACCGGTTCGATCGGGCTGGATGACTGGGAGTGGGCGGTGACGCTCTTTGCCCCGGATCCAATCGAGTTCAAGAACCTGGTCACCGAGATGCGCTACGACGAAGTAACGTCCGTCTATGGGGAATTCGGCAGCTTCTGGGTAGGTCACCGGATCTTCGGCGAAGCGATTGCAGGTGAGTTCAGAGGGGCGTAACCACCCGGAGTCGGAGGTGTTTGTGCTATTGGCGGAGCAGCCACGGGTATCTTTACGGACCTCCATGTGCGGCCCGGATGTCACGACGGACGGCATGTTCCGACATGCCGATGCGCTCAAGCCAATTTCCAAGCCCTTCGAGGTGGCGGCGGAGACTGTTTGAGAACGCTTCTCATTGCCCGGACGGCGAGGGAGGCCGCACGGACTCTACGGAGATGGGGATAATTACTGACCCCGGGTGGGTAGATGGGGCGCTGTTGGGGTCCGGTGATGTGCGAATTGTAGGCCGGGCTCCATCCCGTCAAACTTCGCTCACTCATGAACACTCCGTCCTCACTCCCCGCATTCGCTCGGCTGCGGCGCCTGCGCCGTACGGACGCGCTTCGGCGTCTTGTTCGGCAGAACGCGCTTTCTGCCGACCGGATGATCCTTCCGATCTTCGTTTCGGAGGTGGACGCCGCACGGGTGGAAATCCCGTCGATGCCGGGTGTGTATCGCTGGCCCGTCGAAGAGGTCGGGGAGGTGGTCGCGGAGGCCGACAAGGCCGGCTTGGGCGGCGTGCTCCTCTTCGGTATACCCGCCCTCAAGGACACCCGAGGCTCCGAGGCCTCCGCAACTGGAGGCGTAGTACAGCGGGCGATCCGCGGGATCCGCGACTCGGGTTACGAAGGCGTTGTCGTCAGTGACGTGTGCCTCTGCGAGTACACCGATCATGGTCATTGCGGCATCATCGACGATGAGGGCACGGTTCTCAACGACGTGACGCTGAAGCGGCTGGCTGAGACTGCACTCTCCCATGCCCGGGCCGGGGCGGACATCGTGGCTCCCTCGGCCATGATGGATGGGCAGGTCGCGGCGATTCGTCGGGCTCTCGACGAGAACGACCTAGGTCAGACCGCGGTTCTATCCTACTCAGCCAAGTACGCGTCCGGATATTACGGTCCATTCCGCGACGCCGCGGATGGTGCTCCCCAATTCGGAGATCGGCGGAGTCACCAGATGGATCCGGCGAATGCGTACGAAGCCGAGCGCGAACTCGACGCGGACGTTCGCGAAGGCGCCGACCTGCTGATGGTCAAGCCGGGACTGGCGTATCTGGACATCGTTCGGAGAGCGCGGGTGGCGCATCCGAATGTGCCCCTGGCGGCATACAACGTGAGCGGGGAGTACAGCATGGTGAAGGCCGCGGCCGAGCGGGGGTGGCTCGATGAGCGCGCGGTCGTGCTGGAGACGCTGCTGTCGTTTCTTCGGGCTGGTGCGGACCTGGTGATCACGTATCACGCGCTCGATGCCGCCCGCTGGCTGGCGGAAGCCGCTGGATCAGCCTCGGGAGGTCATCCGTAGGATGGCCGTCGAAGAGGTCTTCGTCGTCGGCACGAGTCAGTCGGTCGCCCCCGTGGCCGTGCGTGAAAGGCTGCACGTCGATCTTGAAGAGGTCTATCGCGCGCCGACTGAGCTTCTGGTTGATCGAGGCGTTCTTCAGGAAGCCTTGCCGCTGTCCACGTGTGGTCGCCTGGAGCTGTACGGGGTGAGCGAAAACCCCGAGAGGGCACTCAAGCTGCTCGTCCGCCTCCTCGCCGAGCGCGCCGGGCTGGATCGGGAGCAGGCCCGATCGCACATGTACGCGCTCCGCGGTGCTACGGCGGTGCGCCACCTGTTCCGGGTCGCCTCCGGCCTCGACTCGGTCGTGCACGGCGAGGCCCAGATTCTGGGGCAGGTACGTGCTGCCGCCTACGACCCGAGGGCCGAGCACACGAAGGGGCCGGTGTTGCACCGACTCTTCGAAACCGCTCTGGCGACCGGCAAGAAGGTCCGCAGTCGGACCGAAATCGGCCGAGGGGCGGCATCGTTGGCCAGTGCGTCCATCGAGATGATTCAGCGCGATCTCGGCGATCTGAGCGACGTATCGGCGCTCGTCGTCGGTACGGGAGATACCGGTAGGCTCATCGCTCTCATCTTGAGCAAGTTGGGTGTGGGGCGACTCGTTCTGGCCAACCGGACCATCGATGTGGCTCAAGCCGTTGCAGAACCTTTGGGCGCCGAGGTGATCGAGTTTGACGAAATACCCTCGGAGCTGCCCGGCGCCGATCTGCTCGTAGGTGCGGTCACCCTCGACTCGTATCTCCTCTCGGAGGGGGATCTTGACCACGTCCGCCGAAGCGGTCGCCCCATTTACCTCCTCGATCTTGCCCATCCACGGAATTTTGATCCGCGTCTGGCGGAGTCTCCGGATGTGGAGCTCTTCGACCTTGAGCACGTCTTTGCGCGAGTGGAAGCAGCTCGAGCGAGCCGTGCGGCGCAAATTCCCAAGGCGGAACGCATCGTGAAGTCGCAGGCCCGGTCGTTCTCGGAGTGGCGCAGATCGCGGCGGAGCATCGACACGCTCAAGGCGGTGCGAGCAAAGGTTCTCGCCGTGGCCAGTGAGGAGGCTGAGCGCTTCGCCCAGGGTCGTTCGAACGAAGAGCGCGAGCAGATGCGTCTCCTCGCTCGTTCGCTGGCCCGTACACTCCTCCATCAGCCCACGTTGGCTCTTCGGTCGGCAGATCCCGAAAGCCCGGAAGGACGATTCCTTCTGGAGCAGGTGCCGGCCCTTTTCGGCGTAGAACACGATGATGCCGCGAGCGCCTTTTCAGAAGCGGCGGGCCTAGACGGGAGTGGCTGATTCAATGAGATCGCTCCGCATCGGCACCCGAGGCTCCCGCCTCGCATTGGCTCAGGCCCGATGGACACGAGACGCGCTGAGCCGTGCCCGGCCAGACATGGAGATCGAGCTCCTCGCGATCCGGACGACGGGTGATGTGATCCGTGATGTGCCGCTCCGGCCCGAGCACGGCAGCTCGTTCTTCACGAAGGAGATCGAGGATGCCCTCCTTGAGGGTCGGATCGACGTGGCTGTCCACTCGTGCAAGGATCTCGCGACACGACTCCCGGACGGTCTGAGCATCGCCGCGTTTCCCCCCAGGGTGGACGCTCGTGACGTCCTGGTCAGCCCGCACGGAGGCCTGGCCGACATCCCGGCAGGCTCCACCGTCGGAACGTCGAGCATGCGTCGGCGGGGCTTCTTGCTGGAGGTCCGCCCGGATCTGGAGGTGGTGCCGATCCGGGGCAACGTGCCCACCCGGATCGCCGCTGCGGACAATGGGCGGGTGGGGGCCGTCGTCCTTGCTGCCGCAGGACTCATCCGCCTCGGGCTCGAAGATCGGATCAGCAGCTTTTTCCCGGAGGACCACATGCTGCCTGCCGCAGGACAGGGTGCTCTGGCGCTCCAGGTTCGAGAAGGCGACGTGGAGTCCTCGGAGGTGGTTTGCGCCCTGGACGACGAGGCTACTCGATCCGCCGTGGAGGCGGAGCGCGCCTGCCTTCGTGCGCTGGAAGCCGGATGTCAGTCGCCGGTGGGTGCGTGGGCCAGAATCGAAGGCGGGCGACTGGTTCTCGACGCGGCCATCCTCTCTCCCGACGCCACCGTTCGGGCACGAGAGTCCGGTCCGGCCTCGAACGGCGAAGCGCTGGGTATCCGTGTGGCGGGATCGATCCTCTCCCAGCTCGGTGTCGCCTCGCTGCGGGACGTGACGTGGGCCGGTCCGCCACCGCGCGCTGGTGGGGCGTAGCTGTGACGATGAGCGGTCTTGTCGGACGGACCGTCGCCGCTACCCGTGCGGCTGAAGCAGATGATGACTTCGTCCGGATGTTGGAGCGGGCGGGCGCCTGCCCCCTCGTTTGGCCTACCATCGGCTTCGAGCCGACGTCGACCCCTGACGCATTCGAGAAGACCGTCGACGCGTTGGCGGATTTCGACTGGATCGTGTTCACGAGTCCGCGAGCTGCTCGAGCTGTGACGTCTCGCCTCGATGGGTGTCCTCGCGGCGTCCGGGTCGGATCGGTAGGCCCTTCCACGGACACTGCGCTGCGCCGCGCGGGCTGGTCGTCGGATGTGATCGGCCGGGGTGGAGCTTCGGCGCTGATCGAAGAGATCACCTCACTCCACATCCTGGAGGGCGCTCGTGTGCTCTTTCCCGCGTCATCGCTGGCATCGGACACCGTGGAGCGTGAGGTCCAGAAGCGCGGAGGCCGGGTCGAGCGGGTCGAGGCGTATCGCACGGTATCCCTTCGCCCCGACAAAGAACGTCTTCTCGCCGATCTTCGGCATGGTGTGGACGTCGTGACGTTCGCGAGCCCATCGGGGGTTCGTTCGCTGGCGGTCGCCCTTGAAGTGGATTGGCCGCAGGCTCTACAACCGTGCGGAATCGCCGCGATCGGGTCGAGCACCGCGGCCGCCCTGATGGCTCAAGGTGTTGGCGCCCGACGGATTCAAGTCGCCGACCCGGCCAACCTGAACGGGCTTCTCGACGCCACGATTCGCGCACTCCCGGAGCCGGGATCCGCAGGTTCCTCTCTCTCCCGACAACCTCTACAGGCGGCAACGTTGAAGGACGACGCATCGTGAATTCCACTGCGCCGAAGAGTCAGGCGCTGCTCGAGCGTGCTCACAAGTACATCCCGGGTGGGGTGAACAGCCCGGTTCGGGCATTCAAGTCCGTCGGCGGCACGCCGCGCTTCATTCAGGCCGCCAGAGGGGCGTTTCTTGAGGATGTCGAGGGCAACGAACTCCTCGACTACATCGGGTCATGGGGCGTAATGCTCCTGGGCCATGCCCACCCGGCCGTGGAGCGCGCCGTTGCGGACGCGCTGAAGACGGGGACGTCGTTCGGTGCGCCGACGGCGGGGGAGATCGACCTGGCCGAGCGGATCATCTCATTGGTTCCCAGCGTCGACGTCGTTCGTCTCGTCAATTCCGGGACGGAAGCGACGATGAGCGCGATTCGGCTGGCGCGGGCGGCCACCGGGCGCGATCGGATGATCAAGTTCCGTGGTGGGTATCATGGCCACGGGGATGCGTTTCTGGTGGACGCAGGGTCCGGAGCTGCAACGTTGGGAGTTCCGTCGAGCCCGGGTGTTCCGGCAGGTACGGCCGCCGACTCCCTGGTCGCGGAATTCAACGATCTGGTCTCGGTGACGGAGCTCTTCGACGCGTATCCCGATCAGGTGGCCGGAGTGATCGTCGAGCCGGTCTCCGGAAACATGGGGTGCGTTCCACCGACGGACGGATTCCTGGAGGGACTGCGGGCTCTGTGCACCGACCGCGGTGCTCTTCTGATCTTCGACGAGGTCATGACCGGCTTCCGGGTGGATCGAGCGGGAGCCCAGGGTCGCTACGGCGTCATGCCCGATCTCACGACCCTGGGCAAGGTGATCGGGGGCGGCCTGCCCGTGGGCGCGTACGGAGGCCGTGAAGATCTGATGCGCCAGATCGCGCCGGACGGCCCGGTCTACCAGGCGGGCACACTTTCGGGCAATCCGCTGGCGGTGGCTGCGGGGACTGCGATGCTCCGCTTCATCGAAGAAGAAGAGAGCGTGTACGAGCATCTCGAGGAGTTGGGAGCGATGTTCGACCGAGCCTTCGCCGACCTGTCACAACGTCTGGGCATCCCGCTGCAATGGAACAGCTCGGGAGCCATGGGTTCGCTCTTCTTCTCCGAAGATCCGGTCGTGGACTGGCCGAGCGCAGCTGCTGCTTCGCAGGACCGATTCAATGCGTTCTTCCATGGGATGCTGGAGCGAGGCATCCACCTCCCTCCGAGCCGATTCGAGGCGTGGTTCTGGTCGTTCATGCATACCCCCGAAGACGTCGAGCGTACGATCCGCGTCGCCGAGGACGTGCTTCAGTCGATGGAGGTCTGAGTGCCCGGGGGACAAACGCTCTTCGAGCGTACCTGTCGCGGTGAGCGCGGCGAGCGCGTGCCGGTATGGGTCATGCGCCAAGCCGGCCGCTACCTGCCGGAGTACCGAGCACTGCGGAAAGAGGTCGACTTCCTGACGGCGACGAAAACCCCGGAGCTGGCGGCAAAGATCACCCTTCAGCCGATGAAGCGTTTCGAGTTGGACGCGGCGATTTTCTTCGCTGATATCATGACGCCTCTCGAAGGGATGGGCGTGTCCATGGACTTCGCGCCGGGTCCGGTTATCGAGGATCCGATCCGAACACCCGAGCAGGCGGCGAGCCTGCGCCCGCTGGATCCGGAGGAGCATACCCCGTTCGTTCTGGAGGCTCTGGGCATCGTGCGATCGGAACTCTCGGACGAGCGTGCACTCATCGCGTTTGCCGGGGCTCCGTTTACCCTCTTCTGCTATCTGGTACAGGGCGGAGGCTCCAAGGACTTCATGGAGGCGCGGAGCTTCATGCAGGCCGAGCCCGCCGCCGCCCGGGGACTCCTCGACCTTCTCGGTTCGTCGATGGAACGCTACCTCGTGGCGCAGGCGAGAGCCGGCGCCGATGCTCTCATGCTGTTCGATTCCTGGGTGGGTCTGCTGGGGCCGTCGACATACCGGAGCATGGTGCTGCCCGTTCTCCAGCGGGCCGTCGCCGGCGTCAGAGAACAGGTCGATCGTCCGATCATCTACTTCGCGAACGGTGGGGTTTCTCTACTCGACGAGGTGTCGCAGATCGGGGCGGACGTCCTCGGTGTCGACTGGACGCTCCCGCTCTCCCGAGCCGTGGCGGCTCTGGGCCCGGACGTGGTCGTTCAGGGCAATCTGGATCCGGCAGCTCTTTTCGCTCCGGATGATGAGTTCGATGCCGCAATCCGCTCGGTCCTGGAAGAGGGGGCCGGGGCGGCCGGGCACATCTTCAACCTCGGACATGGGATTCACCGCACGACGGAACCCGATCGGGTCGGGTTGCTTGTCGATCGTGTCCATGAGCTCTCGGAGCAGATGCATTCAGTCTCGAACAATTCCGCGGAGGTGTCGCGATGAGCGTGCCCGAGCAGCGTGTCGGAGTCATGGTCATCAACTTCGGCGAGCCGGAAAAGCCGGTTCCCGAAGAGGTTCAGCCCTTCCTCGAGCGAATCTTCCTTCAGAATGCCGGTCTGGAACCCAGCGAAGCTGCTGTCGCACGCACACAGCAGCTGGCCCGAGACCGGACGCCCGGGCTGGTGGAGGAGTACCGGGCGATCGGTGGCTCTCCGTTGAACGCTCAGGCCCATCAGCAGGCCGAAGCCCTGAAGGCGAAACTCCGCAGCAGGGGGTGGGACGTGCAGACGTACTCCGCCTTCCAGTACACCGAGCCCTTCATCAGGGAAAAGGTGGAGGAGGCCCGCGCCGACGGCGTCGAGGTCCTCGTCTCGCTCCCGGTCTACCCCATCTGTGGGCAGTCGACGACCGTCGCTTCGCTCCAGGACGTTCGCGACACGCTGGACGAGCTGGGTTGGTCCCCGGACCATGTGGGTGTCTCCGGATGGCACCATCACCCCGGATACGCCTCGATGCGGACGGAGCACATCCGAAGCTATGTCGAGGAGAAGGGTCTGGATCTCTCCGATCCTGACACACTCCTCTACTTCTCGGTTCACGGTACCCCGATCAAGTACCTGGACGAGGGCAACCGTTACGACCGCTACGTGGAGGAGCAGTGCCGGTCGATCGCGGGGAATCTGGGAGCCGACCGCTATGGAGTGGGCTTCCAGAACCACACCAATCGCCGCATTCGGTGGACTCAGCCGGACAACGAAGACCGGATCCAGGACGCGACCGAACAGCGCCTGGTGGTCGTCCCGATCTCCTTCATGCATGAGCAGTCCGAGACTCTGGCCGAACTCGACCACGAGCTTCGCGACTTCGTCGAGGGGTTGGGCAAGGAGTTCCACCGGGTTCCGGTGCCTCATGATGATCAGGGCTTCGTGACCTTCCTCGCCGATCTGGTCGGGCAGCTCGTCGCGGGCCCGGCGGATGGTCCGGTGGCCATGGCTTCCTGCCGCTGCGCGCCGCTGGAGGGGGTGTGGTGTACCAACGGACATCGTGAACTGCCGCCGAGTCCTTTCGTCGAGTTCACGGAGAAGCCTGCTTGATCGTCGTCGTCGGCGGGGGGATTACCGGCCTGTCGCTCGGCAGAGAGTTCGAGCGACAAGGCGTGGAATTCGTAGTGCTCGAGGCGAGTGATCGGGCGGGGGGCGTCATCCGCAGCGCGGACGTCGACGGCCACACGCTCGACTGGGGACCGCAGCGGATTCGACTGACCGGCGACCTCGAGAGTCTGGTCAAGGATGTAGGGCTCGAGGATGAGCTCATCACGGCACCCGAGGGTCTGGGCATCTCCGTGTATCGAGACGGAAAACTTCGAGCGATCCCGTACTCCCTCGCAGGTTTTGCCACCGCGGACGTTCTTCCTCTTCGCAGTAAGCTGCGTGCGCTTCTGGAGCCATTTACCGCCGGTCCACGCCCGGGCGAAAAGGTTTCGGAATACTTCACGCGAAAGTTCGGGAGAGGCACGTACGAGACGATCATTGGGCCGCTGTATGGAGGTCTCTATTCCACCGACCCCGCGGACATGGAGGTGGACCTCTCGCTTGCGCACGTGCTCCGTCAGTTCAAGATCGGTCGCAGCCTCCTTCTCCATCTGCTCCGCCGTGGTGGACGAATTTCTCCGCCTCCGGCATGCACCTTTCGAGACGGCATGCAGGCACTACCCGAGGCTCTGGCGCGCCGACTGGGCCAGCGCTTTCGATCCCGTTCTCGAGTTCGGAGCCTCGAGCACGCGGGCGACGACTGGCGGGTAATTCTAGAGGATGAAACCGTGTTCGACGCGCATGATGTCGTTTTGACGACACCCGCGCATGTGACCGCCGGACTACTCCGTGCGGCCGCACCTGACGCAGCAGATGCGGCCTCGGCTCTGAAGTACAACCGTCTGGCGATGGTTCACCTGGAGGCCGAGACGGACCTGCGGGGCAACGGATTCAAGGTGTCGTTCGAGGACCGTCACCTCGCGCTGGGTGGGGTGACCTTCAATGACAGTCTTTTCTCACGAAAGAATCTGTATACGGCGTACCTGGGTGGAGGATGGCATCCCGATCTTGCGGACCGGGACGACGATACGCTCGCCCGGGTGGCCGTCGAAGATTTCCGACTGACCACCGGATTCGATGCACGACCGCTCAGCGTGGATCGGGCGGAAATCCCGGCGTGGGACACCAGCTGGCGTGCGCTGGACGGCTTTGCTCTGCCTGATGGGCTGCACGTGGCTGCCAACTGGACGGAACGACCCGGAATCCCCGGTCGCCTGAGCCAGGCCAGGCGAGTTGCCCGCGCCGTCGCCACTGGCCCCCGAGCATCCACTGTGGTCTCGACCGTTGGGTAGAGTTGTCTCGGTCTGGTGTCTGACCGGCGTTTCAGCTCTCTTCGCCTTCGCGATCCTTCGGCTCGGAGGCCGAGGCCTGGCCGCGGTGGCCGGCGGCCTCACCGCGCTCGAGTGGGGAGCGCTTCTGGTGTTCGGTGGGCTCTTCGTCTATGGCGAAGGCGTTCTTGCCCTTCAACGGAAGTGGGTGCCGCGTTTGGCCCAGCGGGCGGAAGCGCTTCGCGACGAGTCCAGCGGTCTCCTTCACCTGATGGCGCCTCTGTACGGCATGTCTCTGATCGGAGCGGCGCGAGGTCAGGTACTCAGATCGTGGGGGATGGTGGCAGCCATCTGTGTTGCGGTATGGGTCGTGGGTGTGCTTCCCGAACCCTGGCGGGGGATCATCGACCTCTCCGTGGCCGCGGCGCTGGTGTGGGGCCTCGCGGCGATCGTATCTGCTGTCCCGACCGTACTTCGTTCGTAACCCGGCGTTCGCGAGCCCCGATCAATCGTCTTCGCTGAGGAGTGCGGTAATGCCTTCCCGGTAGGTGGGGTAGCGCAATCTCCAACCGAGTTCCTTCTTCGCGCGTTCGTTCCGGATCCGCCGTGACTGTTCGTAGAACGAGCGGCCCCTCGGACTGAGTCCGGACTGTGAGAGGGAAACCCGGGGGGGGGGAGGCAGGCCCATCTCGTCGGCGGCGAAGAGCAGGGGATCTTCCCCGGGAGAGGGAAGGTCGTCCGCCACGTTGAAAACCCCTGTCCGATCCAGGTGATGCAGACCGGCCGTGACGACCCCGGCAATGTCGTCCACGTGAACCCGGTTGAAGACGTGGCCGGGCTCGAAGATTCTCCGGGCTGTACCCGCGCGCAGACGGTCCACCACGCTGCGACCGGGGCCGTAGATGCCGGTCAGCCGAAAGATCTGGAGCGGTACGTCCAGCTCCGTGCACAGCGCTCGCCACGCACCTTCCGCTGCAACCCGCCGCTCGGCGCGTGCGACCGTCGGGCGAGGGGGCGTCAATTCGTCGACCCAGGCGCCTCCGTGGTCACCGTAGACGCCACTGGACGAGAGATAGCCTACCCATGAAAGGTCGGAGCACGTGAGGAGCGCCTCCCGAGCGTGGCGCAGCACGGGGTCTCCTTCCTCGTCCGGCGGCACGGAGACGAGGAGATGGGTGGCTGTCCGAAGCTGGGCGAAGGCACGGGGGCCAAGCCCCTGATCGTCGAAGCGAAGCCCGCCGACGCCGAGGGAGACCAGTTCGGTCAGCCGCTCTTCATGCGTGCGGGTGCCGGTGATCGTCCACGACGTGCGGGTGTCCGCTGCGAGCTCCCGGCCGATCGCTTGGGCACTGTACCCGTATCCGAAGACGAAGAGGTGAGGCATGGCGCAGAAGATATCGCTACCGGTAGGCTCATGGAGCCCCCAGTTTCATCGGCCGCGCGTGTGTTGAGCGAAGCGCTGGATCTCTCGGCAGTTGGCCTCGAAGTGCGCCGGTTCATGGACAGGCCGCATAGCAGAATCGCAGCCCGTTGGATGGCGCTCGTGCAGGCGGCACGTGGTCGTCCTTTTCTTTGGTCCCTCGCAGGTCTATCTGGAGCATCAACGTGATCATCCGTTCGTGGCGAGCCACCAATCTTCAGGAGCGCGACACCGAGTACAGGGATGCCGTCGAGCGCACGGTTCTCCCGCATCTCGCGGCCATGGCCGGCTACCTTGGGACGCTCTGGCTGAGGCGTGAGGTGGACGACCAATTCGAGTATCTCGTCTTGACGTGCTGGGATTCGATGGAAACCGTACGGTCGTTCGCGGGCGAGGACCCTGAGCACGCGTGGGTTCCTGAGGAGATCCGCGCAGCATTGGAGGAGGCAGGGGTGACGGCGGATCACTTCGAGCTGGCGTTCGGTCACGAGCTTCAGCGCCTGGGAGGCGTGGATGGTGCTTGGGAGCTACCCTGATGGCCGAAGCACGGAGTCCGCGCTCGAGGTCGGACCAACGAAGGCGGTGAGTGGCTCTGGGTTCGGGCCGGGTTTCTCCAGAGACGATCAGCGAGGCCCACCGACAAGACGGAGGTCCCATTCTATGGTTCGAGTAGCCGACCCTGCCGTAGCCTCACATCGGTCAGTCCACAGGTCACACGAGCCATCTCGCCCGCGATGTTCGAAGAATCGTTCGAGAAATCGACGAGCTTCCAGGATACGATTCATCCGGGAGCCGGGCGGAGCGCGTTCGTGTTGCTGAGCGAATGGATCATCGACGATGACAACCCAGGATGAGGCGATTGCTTCTTCGGCATATTCAGCCGCTCACGCACGTTGTATATCCGCACGCTTCCACGGGCTTGATCAATGACTATAGAGTTCTGACGAACGCCCTTCAGCAGATCGGGCGTCCGACGCTCGACTTTCCATTTCACGGGCGCGGGCCGAGAAGCAAGCGTTTTTGGCTGCATCGAGCGACCACTCCCGACCTCTGGGTGCGTGAGGTTTCCGCAACTGTATTTCTGGAACAGATCGAAGAACGGTGGCTCGGCCGTGCGAGAACCGACGTCTTCGTACCGAATGCAGAATGGCTTCGGGGGCCGTGTCGGGCCCTCCTGCCTCGCATCGATCTGGTGCTGTGCAAGACGAAGTATACGCAGACGATCTTCGATGACCTCGGATGCCGCACGTTCAGGACCGGCTTCACATCGATCGATCGTGCACGCGAAGCTGGACGAGAGGCGACACCTGATTTCAGTCACTACGTCTCGCCGCGTCCTCTACACGTCGGAGGCTCGACGCCCTCCAAAGGTACGTGTGACCTGCTTGAGGTTTGGGCGCGTCACCCGGAGTGGCCGGTCTTGACCGTGGTGGCGCGGGGAGCCGCGATCGCCGACTTCCGGGGCCCTTGCCCTCCCAATGTTCGTCTCGTGAAAGAATATGTAGCAGAAGAACACCTGGCCGAGCTCATGTGCGACCACAACGTCCATCTGTGTCCGTCCGAAAGCGAGGGCTTCGGGCACACCTTGGTCGAGGGCATGTCCGCCGCCGCGGCGATCCTCACCGTGGGCGCTCCCCCAATGAACGAACTGGTGGGCCCGAACCGTGGCGTCCTCGTTCCTCCACGGAGCAGGGAGACACTCCGTGCAGGGATGAAATTTCAGGTGAGCCCGGACGCGCTCGAAAGCGGAATTGCGACGCTGCTCGAGGCGTCCGCCGGAGAAAGGGCCGACATGGGACTCAATTCTCGACGCTGGTTTGAGGCCAACCACATGGCGTTCATGTCGGCCGTCGGTCAGATCTTTCCGGGGCGCGAAGGTCTCGAGTCAGTGACGTAGCGTACACGCCAGGCGAAGCCCGGATACCGTTTGCTGGGACCCTGATTCAGGCGCAGGCCGCGCAGCGCCCGTACAGGATCAGCTCGTGACTGTCTACCTGGAACCCATCGGGGGCCAATTCCTCGATCTCGTCAGGGCACCGATGCACATCGAAGGCCTGATCGCAGGAGCGGCAAAGGAAGTGATGGTGATGGGGGCGTTCTGCGAGCTCGTAACGGACTCCGCCTCCCGGGAGTTCGACTTCTGCCAACCACGCATCCGCGGTGAGCGTCTTCACGTAACGATAGACCGTTGCGAGCCCGAGCGATGGAACGATCTGCTGACCGTGCTCCAGGATCTCTTCGGGAGTGAGGGGGCGACCTGCGCTCATGAAGACACGACGCATCGCACGGCGCTGACGGGTGTCTCGCTGCATCGAGTTGGCTCCGGCCAGTGGGACAAATCGTAAGGGAACGATAGCGATGGGAGATCACGTCTCCCACCCCGAACCGCCGACGTTCCGTCAGGGGATCGGCGCGTTCTACTCGGCCTCGTCGCACACAGTGCACTGGTCGGTTTCACATATCTGAACGCTCCAAAAGAGTGAAACCGCGATCATAAGACTACCGATCGACGAGGTGAGCGATTCCGGGAGTGGTTCGAGTATCCCGGCGAGCGAGGCCCCCCAGGTTGCGACTCCCCCGGTGAAGACCGAAAGGATCGACAGGTGGGTACGGGCCGGACCCATGGCCAGCATCATCGCGCCGAGCACCACCGTGCCGAGGAACACGCCGCGCTCCAGGGCTTCCGAGAGAGCGAGGGCTGGCATGGCGACGACGAGGACAGGCGTGAGTGCGCAGTGGATTCCGCACCATGCGGCTGCGCAGGCCGTGAATCGTGACCCGGCCGCTGCAAGTCTCGGGTACGTCGCGATCGATACTTTCATGAGGATCCAGTGAGGGTTGGCAGGCAGTAATGATATATGATTATCAATAAGCTGTCAGGGCGTTGCCCTCGGTGATTGCTCGCGGTTACAGGATTCGACGACGCTGTAGGTGAGCGAACGCATTACGGAGTTCGGCCTGACCTAGATGGCTCCCGATCAGGATCGCCACATAGTCGAATCCTCGCCCCTGACGGATCGGGGTGAAGCGGACCGACTCCGCGCCATTGGTGCGCTCGAAGTACACGGGATGGTCAATTCCGATGAGACGTGCGATGCCTTTGACTCTGAGGACCTCCTCGGGAAGACCTTCGAGCAGTGTCCGGAAGTGCGCGCTTTCTACAGGCTCGGGGAACGGGATTTCCATGCTCGCGAAGTGATGTGTCGCGTGATGGTCGTGCCCGCCGGAAGGCTGGCTGGCAGCCGACCGGGCCGCGGAACGTGTCGAGTCCCCGAACCGGCGGGGAGGCAGCGCATCCGCCGCCGATCGGACCGACGCGATGATACTGGCCAGTTCGTCGGTGTCGACGGTTCGGCTCCCGGGGGCCAGCATCCGGAGGGAGCGCATTACGTTCCTCCGGCGCTCCGACGTCACCTCGGCGGACCGGGACAACACGTGGTAACTGGCGGTCAGCCCCTGAACGCGCTCAAGCCCGTCGTTACGTCCGCGCTTCTGCCAACGACTCGCGTCGACGACCGTTACCTGGATAGGGAGAGTGTAGCTCCGCACTCGACGGTCCGCCGTGAGGATCTCGATGATCTCCGTGGTGTCAGCTGTTCCGTTCGCCTCGAGCAGCATCACGCTGTTGGGCTCCAGCTGGGCGCCTCGGAGTTCCTGCATCAGCTCTTCTTGGGATCCGCAGCAGATGCATGTTCCCGCGATGGGTCGCACCAACTCTGAGTACCCCTCGAAGGTGGTCGCATCCACATCCGCGTTTTCGTAGTCGTTCAGGATCACGTGCGGGCGTATGCCGAGCCTCTCGAGACGAGGGAGGAGGGTGCGCAGGAGCGTCGTTTTTCCGGCTCCCAGGAAGCCGGCGATCAGGACGAGGGGGGTCATGCGCACCCTCCTACCAGACGGGCGGCCTCAGGTCAGCGTCACGGCGCTTCCACGTGAGCGTGGACCCAGGCCGTAATCAGGTCGGCGTGCCCCGAACCGATAGCTCCGTGCATGAGCATGAACCGGACGTCGGTCTCGCCGACGGCTTCGCCGTGCAGGTGGCCACCGAACTCACCCGGCGTGTCCTGCTCGAACTCGGCGATCGTCGGGTCCTCGACCTCGACCTCAAGGTAGAATTCAACGTTGGTGCTGAACGGAACGATGTCGCCGTCCTCGTCCAGGAAGTTGACGTCGATGTGCGGCGTCTCCTGACCGGCCTCGACCTCCATCTCGCCGACCCAGCTGTTGGTCGCGAACGTGAACGTGGCGATGACACTCCCGTTCATTACGAGCTGGACCTGTGCGGCTTCGCCATGGTCGTCTTCGACACCGGTTACGTCACCGTCGCTGCATGCAGCCAGCACGAGCGAGCCGACGAGGGTCATGGCGAGAGTGTGCTTTCTGAAACTGAATTGCATGATGATTCACTCCTAAGGTGGTGGGTCTAGAAGACGACCCGGTAGGTCAGTCGTAGTCCTCTGCCCGCTTCCGGCATGATTTCCTTCACGCGGGAGAGGTGATTGCGGTACTCCTCGTCCGTCAGGTTCTCGAGACTGAGTGTCAGGACGTTGAGGCGGCCGCCGAGGGTGAGGCGCACGCCCCCGGCGAGGTGGTAGACCGTGTAGCCTGGGGTCGCATCTTCGAACTCCCCGACACGGGTCTGCTCTGCGGCGAGTTCGGTCTCACCGTGCACAAACCAGGTGGTTCGGTCGTAGGCGAGCCCCACTCGACCATGCAGGGGGGGCGTGAGCGGGAGCGGCTGGTCGGTGTCGGTCAGGGTGCTCCGCACATAGGATCCTGTGCCGTCCAGCTCGAAGCCGTCGGCGAACTGCCAGCGGAGCGACCCCTCGAACCCGGTGAAGAGGGCGTCGTTGCCCTGATGCTGATAGATCGGCAGCTGCACCCGGCTGATGCGGCCGGTGTTTTCGGCGTAGATATAGCCGTCGATGTCGTTATAGAAGCCTGTGACTTCGGCTCTGATGACGTCCGAGCCGTATCGCACGAAGGCGTCTACACCGCGCCCGACTTCGGTCTCGAGATCGGGGTTCCCCACCTCGTACGAGTACGTTGCGAGATGGGGGCCTTCCGAGTAGAGCTCGCCCACATCGGGTGCGCGGAATGCCTGCGCCACGCTCGTGCCCACTGTGAAGCCTCCGGCGAAGTCGTACAGGAGTCCGATCGAGCCCGAGCCCGCGTGGAAGGTGCGCGACCGCACATGTCCGATCGGGGCAGCAGGATCTTCCTGCCCCGGGTCGACCTGGACCCAGTCATAGCGGAGGCCGGCTTCGAGGCGAACGGGCTTCAGGTCGATTTCTTCGAAGACGAAGCCCGCAGCCGTGTACCGTCGCGAGTCCGGTGTGCTGAGCTGGCCCCGATATCCAAGGTCTTCCCATGACATTCTTCCCCCGATCGCACCCGCAGAGAACGGCCCCCAGCCTTCGTGACGTGCGATGACGTCACCGCTACCGAGGGTGCGCTCGAAGATCGTTCCCACGATCCCTGCGGTCTCGATCTCGGTGTGGCTGTAGTCGCTGAAGAGCCCGTCCACCTGCAGCGAGCTGAAGGGGCCGAACGGCTCGTTGAACTGAGCACGAAGCTTCGATGAGGTGCGCTCCATCTCGGTACGGACACCGACAGTGTGGCCGCCCGCGAAGCCCCCCGGCACGCCATAGTCGTGCCGATAGGTTCGGACGGCACCGCTGACGAAGCCCCACTCGTCGACCCAGCCGGTGCCGACGGAGGCACTCCAGGTCTCGGCATCCGTGTTGACCAGATCGCCGACGGGAGTGCGAAGGTCTTTCGAGGCCCTACCGGTACCTTCTAGACGCAGGGGCACGTTCTCCGTGACGCCGACCAGCGTGCTGCCACTCACCCCGTAGCCGGCGTTCACGGATGCGGCCTGACCTGTGGCGGATCCGCCTGTGTGGTAGGGAACGGATGACGGCACTTCGTCGCGGATCACGTTCACGACCCCGCCCAGCGCGTTACTCCCGTAGAGCAGGTTCGCAGGTCCTCGAACGACTTCGATGCGTCGTGCCGAAGTCGGGTCGAGTGCGGTCGGGTGGTCCGCGTGGGTATTCGACACGTCCGCAACCCGGGCCCCGTCCTCGAGCATCAGGACCCGGTCGCCACTCATTCCGCGGATAACCGGCTGCGCGATCCCAGGCCCCATGGTCGCTGCAGCCATGCCGGGCTCGGACGCTACCGTCGCGGCTACGGTCCCCTTCAGTCGCTGCTGAAGCTCTTGTCCGCGCAGGACGCTGGTTGGGCGAAGGGCTTCCATCGCCTCCCGTTCGGACAAGGTTCCGGTAACGAGCAGGCCCCCGATCTCGAGTGCGGAGGGGTTCATCACGACCGTGATCGCTTCCGGTTCCCCGTCGACGGAGATGCTCTGCGTCTCCTGGGCGTAGCCGAGGCGTTCGATCAGGAGCGTGTGCGTGCCCGGTAACACTCTGGGGAGACTGAAGGTGCCGTCTCCCCGGGTGATCGCATCGACGCCGCTGCCCACGATGCGCACGGTTGCGCCGGCGAGCGATGCGCCCTCGGAGTTGAGGACACGACCGTCTACGCGGACGGCTTCCTGCCCTGACGCGGGAAGGGTTTGGAGCAGTGACATGAGAAACAGCAAGAGGACGATCGCGCCGCGCGCGCGCAGAGCGCGCACGACGTTCGTGGGACATGACATGGGGACAACCTGCCTGAGGTGAGCACTTGCCCGTCCGGGCAGCCGTGGGTGCGGACGGGTGATTACGGAACGGAGGCCTACTCAGACGGGAGGGGCTCGAGGGGAGTCAGGGCGACGCTCAGCCGTGACGACGGTGACCGATGACTGGAGTTCACCTCGGCTACGGGCGTAGGCAGGCCGGACCGACTCCGGCGTTGCCGTGGACTCTGCCACCACATCCTTCGACGCGATGTCACACAGCGCGCAGTCGACACAGTGTTCTTCGTCCCCGCCTTCCCCCGCATGCCATGCCTCCGCCGTCCCGACCCAGAGGGTCAGGGCGAGCAGTAGTGCGGCGAGTGCGGGCGAGGGGCACCCCCGACCGGGGCGTCGCCTCGGGGAGAGTCCGAGGTACAAGGGGAACGTGGTGTGAGTGATCTTGTTGAGAAGAGAATATCAACAAGGAGCAGAGTGTCAAGCTAAGGTGAGCGCTCGACCGTCAGCTATCTCCCGAGCTGGGAGGTGATGAAGCTTCTCGCGTACTCCAGCGGCAGATCCCCCATGACCGGGAACCCCTCCACGAACCATGTCGGCGTTCCTCGCACCCCGAGTTCGCGAGCCAGTTCAGTGATCTTCCGGATACGCTCGGCTGGAGACACGTCGAGCAGACACGAGACGAACCCCGTCATCTCGAGGTCGGTCGCTTCGGCGAGATCCTCGATTACGGCGCTGATCGCCGTGTCACCGGCCCGGAGCCAGGAGTCGCGATCAGCGTATGCGGCCTCCATGAAGGCCTCGAAGCGGCCCTGCTGACCGGCACATTCCGCCGCGACGGAAAGTGTTCCGGAGTTCGGATAAAGGCCCGACACGTAGCTGAGCGTGATCCAGCGCACCTGGTGAGACTCCACGAACTCCTCGCGGAGCGCCGCCCGAGTACCCCTGTGGAAGCTCGCGCAGAAGGGACACGAGACGTCGGTGAACTCGACCACAGTGACGGGTGCGTCTTCGTTTCCGACGGACCAGCCCAGGGTTTCGACCCCGGCCAGACGTTCTGCGTTCGCCGGCTGAGCAAGCGACACGGCCGGGGTCCCGGCGCAGACGATCAGGGCGCCGACGAGGAGAAGCAGCGGCCGGTGGCGGGCCGGGAGGCCGGGACCACCGATCAGACCGTGCATCAGACGCGAACCGAGAGCCCGTCGTGTAGCGCAGTTCGGTAGGCCTTGATCGCGGGGACGAGCCCGGCAACGAAGCCCAGGACGACGACAGCTCCGACATAAGCCAGCTGAACACCGTCGAGCATGCGGATCGGCACGAGGAGGCCGAAACGTCCCTCGAGCCACGGCTGGAGCATGATCAGGCCCCCATATACGAGGCCCACGCCCATCAGTGCTCCAAGCGCAGACAGAAGTCCGGCCTCAAGCACGAGGAGCGACACGATGCGTCTCGGGCCGGTGCCCAGTGCGCGGAGGATGGCCATCTCGCGTCGACGTGCTTCGAGCGACGTGTAGATCGAGACGAGCATGCCCAGGATACCGACGAGTACGACGAAGGCCGAGATGACCCGCAAGCCGTCTTCCGCGTAGCTAATGCCCTGCCACATCTCGGAGAGTGCGAGACCGGGGATGACCGCAGTCATGGGTTCTGCTTCGCTGGTCGAGATGTCGCGTTGCAGCTGAAGGGTATACGCGCGGGACTCCGCCCCGAGGAAGAATGAGGTGATCTGAGAGACCGGAACCTCCTCCATGGCGAGGACCTCGTCTGCCGTGATCTCTTCACCGGGCATGGGTGGCGCGCCGGACTCCCATCCCATGTGGATGGCGGTGATACCCTCGAGCGTGACGTAGATGGCCCGATCGACTGGAGTGAACGTCTCTTCGAGAATACCGACGACTTCGAACGGCATCTCGTCGTGGTTCATGAAGCCGACGGCGCTCATCCCATGCGTCACCGCGACGCGTTCTCCGACCGCGTACTCGAGGCGTTCGGCTACCTGCGCCCCCAGCACGACGTCGAATACGCCCTCGGCCTGTCGGCCTTCGGCGAGAGCGATCGACTGCCCGCCGCGGTATTTGTAGTGCTCGTAGAACGACGCGTTTGTGCCGATGACACGAAAGCCCCGGTGACTGTCGCCGAGGGCATACGGGATCGTCCAGGAAACCGCCGGGTGCTCATCCCACTCTTTCCACGTCTCGTGGGAGATGTTGGCGACCGGCGAGCCCATGCCGAAGACGGAGTAAAGCATCAACTGGATTGTCCCGCCCCTGGAGCCGACGATCAGGTCCGTCCCACTCACCGTGTTGGAGAAGCTCTCGCGCATTCCCGTCCGGACGTTCTCGACGCCCACCAGCAGCGCCACACTGAATGCGATCGAGAGCGCAGTGAGAGAGCTCGTCAGCAGCCGGTTGGCGAGTGATTTGCGGGCCAGGTGGAGAAGCAGCATGTCAGCCCTCCGCCCGATTCAGATCCGGCAGGGAAAGAGATCGGTCGAACTGATCCGCCAGACCAAGATCGTGGCTGACGAAGAGGAGCGTGGACCCCGCCTCCTGCACGTTCGAGAAGAGCAGTTCCAGGAAGGCATGCCTTCGGTCGGCATCGAGCGCGGAGGTTGGTTCGTCCGCGATGATCAGCTCCGGAGCCCCAAGGATCGCTCGTGCCGCCGCGACGCGTTGCTGTTGGCCCACGCTGAGTCGGGTCACCTTCTCATCCAGGAGTTCCTCGATGCCGAGATGTGCGGCCGCTTCGGCCACCGCCTCGTCGAGACTTCCGTTCAGGCGACTCCTGCGTTCGGTGTTGATCCGGACGGGGAGGGCGATGTTATCCCGGACGTTGAGGTATGGGATCAGATTGAACATCTGGAACACGTAGCCGATATGACTGGCGCGAAACCGATCTCGCGCCGCGGAGGACAAGCTCCCGACGTCGTGTCCGAGCACGTTGAGCGTGCCGGGTTCAGGCTGAAGTACCCCGGCGATCAGCCCAAGCAGGGTCGTCTTCCCACTGCCCGACGGGCCGTACAGGAACACGCGCTCGCCCGCATGCACGGTGAAGTCCGGGATGTCGAGAACGTTGGGACCCGTCCCGTACGCAAAGGTCAGCCTCTGCGCATGAATGCACTCCGACGTGTTGTTCACCACTCGTAGGGCTGAATCTCCGTGCCGGAGATCTTGAACCCCACCGAACCGTACATGTTCTCCGTTTCTTCGATGACGAGCGTCCCGTGGATCCAGAAGGGGTCCCATGTCAGTGCTGTGATGGTCTTGTCTCCCTCCATCTGCACGAACACCAGCTGATTCGGTGGAGGAGGAGGCGTGTGCACACAGGCGCCCACGTACGGTACCAGAAGGAATTCCGTCACCTCGGACGCAAAATCTTCGAGCGGGACGACAAAGCCCGGAACCTTGACCTCCTTCCCGACGAACTGCTGAAGGTCCTCGCCCACCTCACCGGTCGTGTAGTCGAGCTGTTGCAGGATGTCCCAGAGGACCTCGGGTGGATCGGCGAACACAGCACTTGACCCCGAGCCATTCGACGCATCGGACGACGGGCCGGACGCAGCGTAGCCTTGGACGGAAAGTGGCCCGGAGGTCACGATGATGAATCCGCCCACGAGGGCAAGGAATCCAATCGAGGATCTGCGAAGCCGGGAGGGTGTGCTGTGTGCGGCCATGAACTTGCCCGTAGGGGAACGAGAACTCTTCTTGGGAATATATTATCACTTACAAGATTGGTTACTATACGCAATACGCGTTGTTCCGATGTTCCCCCTGACATATGTGGACTCACATGACCTCCATCGCGTGCATTGGGTCGTCTTCATCGCGGCTGTCCTGTCTGGCTGTGCTGGCCACGATCCTTACTCTGGTCGGGTGCTCGTCGCCGGGTGACGGTGCACCCGGGCCTCGAGTGGATGGCGCGATGATCGGCGTGGACGGGGCCCACGAGCATGGTGTCGTTCGGATAGGCCTCGCTGTCGACGGTCGACGCCTGTCCCTGGACCTCGAGGCACCTGCGAGCACCGTGTTCGGTTTCGAGCATGCCCCGTCGACCGAAGATGAGTGGACGATCGTGTCCGACGCGCTCGCCAACGTGCGCGCGCGGGTGGGCGAGGTGATCGTCGTGCCGTCCGAGTTGAGCTGCCGCCTCGACGATGTCGACGTGCTGGAGGCGCCCGGATCCGACGTGCACGAGCACGCAGACACGGCAGAAGAAGCCGAACACGACGAGGAAGACCACGACGCCGCTCACGCACATGACGAGCATGAGGACTCGGCGGAGGACGACCATGGGCACTCCGAGGTCCGGGTCGCGGCCACGTGGGATTGCGCAGAATCACCCGAGGGCAGTGAGGCCAATCTCCGCCTCAGCGAGCTCTGGCCGGAAGCCATGCTCGTCGACCTCACGGTGATCACGTCGGAAGGGCAGGCAGGGGGTCGTGTACCTGCGGACGCCGCCTTTCGCTTCTGAGGGGATACCGCTCCCGGTCGCCCCTGCGGTCAGGGGCGACCGGTCGAGTTCAGCGGCTCAACTCGGCTGTTGCCTGATCCAGGTAGCCTGACAGCCGCACGATGGCTCGGAGGTATTTCTCCTCCCATTCCGGGACCTCGGCCGGATCGTCGGTCTCGATCTCGAAACGGACCCCCGGAAGCATCCACGATGCGTACCCGCTAAACGGATCCGGCGAGACGTACAGGTTCCGACTCCAGGGACGATCCTGCAGCCCGCCGTCGTCCAGCCATGCCTTCTCCAGCTGCCTGAGCACCCGGTTCGTACGCTGGGCAACGGGCGCAACGAGGGCGGCCGCGTCGCCCTCGAGGCTGGCATCTCGTGCAGCCACGAATCGCTCTGCGGCCGCCTCGAGTTCAGTCGTGGCGTCGACGAGGCGAGAGAGGTCTACGTCGACACGGCGTGCGTCCGCCACGTCGAGCAGCGTCTGAACATGGACCCGGGTATCGGTCGCATATCTCACCACATCGAAGGGAAGGACGTCGGCGTTCGCGAGGCGTAGCGCCACAAGTCCGTCCACGCGAGCCAGCATCGGACCGAAGACGAACTCCGTGTCACCGAAGCGCTCGAACCACGCGAAGTTGTCGTAGTTCGAGTGATAGACGCCACTGGGAGCTCCTGTGGAGAGCCCTGCTGACGGAACGCCTGCGTGTGTATAGAAGGCGACGTGGTCGGATCCGCCACCCAGGTTGCCGAGCTCGGATCCGCCAGCCTCGGTCGTCCACCACTCGTAGACGGTCATGTCACGTCCCGGATACATCACGTCGTCGAGGACGTCGAGGATCGTGCTCTTGAGGGAGGGCGAAGACGAGCCGCCGAAGTTGGGGCCGGAAACCGCGCCGTCGGCGTTGATGTACGCCACGGCGTCGACTGTAAGTGGGTCCATGAACTCCTCGACCCATTCGGTTGAGCCAATAATGCCCGCCTCTTCCGCATCCCAGTGCGCGATCAGGATTGAGCGACGCGGGCGGCACCCTTCATCTGCGAGCTGACCCAGTGCCTCGGCGAGGGTCAGGAGCATGGCGGTGCCTCCGTTGGGGTCGATCGCGCCGAAGCCCCACGGGTCGTAGTGCGCTCCGAGGATGACCCACTCGTTCGGGAAATCCGATCCGACCACGGTTCCGACAACGTTGACCGCACGTGTGAGGGCTCGCGGCTGGTTCACGCGCACACGAACCGTCAGGTCCGATCCTCCCGTGAGGCGGTAGTCGACGTCGACGCCACCAGCCCAGCCCTCCGGAGCCTCCGGGCCGTCCATGCGGGAAAGAATTTCCTCGGCCGCCAGATAGCCGAGCGGAAGGACCGGAATCGTGGGCATCGCGACGTCGTCGGGATCGAGGCGTTCCACGTGGCCACGCTCGCCGCTCACAGGCAATGCAGGCTCGAACGGTGTGAGCGGGTCACCGGTCCAGGGCAGGGTCAGGACCGACCCGCGCTGAATCGTCTCCCCGTTCATCATCGGGCCCTCGGGGTACGCTCCCTCACGCGAGAACCCGGGATCGTTGAACATGATGACGCCGGCCGCGCCCCGTTCCTCGGCGAATTTCACCTTATAGCCGCGGAAGTTGCCGCCGTAGCGCGCGATGACGATGCGGTCGGTGAGGTCGATTCCCATCGAATCGAGCGCCTCGTAGTCTTCCCGGCGGCCGAAATTGGCATAGACCACCTCACCTGTGACGTCGCCGCTGCCGGAGAAGGCGTTCCATCCGTTGAGAAGGCCCGGATGGTGTGAGAAACGGTCCTCGGGAAGCGCCGGTTCCCGGTTCGACAGGCGAATACGTTCCGGAGTGGCGATCCATGCCTCGACGTCGTCGGTGAGCTGCGGCAGGTAGACGTCGTAGGTGTGACGCACCACGTCGAGTCCTGCCGCCTTCATCACGCGGGTGAGATAGTTCCCGACCTCCACCTGCGCCGCGGAACCGGCAGGATGGGGTGCCGACGTGATGATCCTGAGGTGCTCACGGAATGCCTGACTGGAGGGTAGTTCCAGAAGGCGCGCTTCGCAGAATCCCTGCTCGAGTGCGCGGGCCGATGTGAATCCCACATACGGGTCGGTCGTGGTCTGACTCCGAGCCTCGGAGGGTAGGGCAGCAAGCAGGGTGGCAAAGACGGCAGGCCACAGGGTGCGTCCACGCAGTGTAGAGGGCATTCGCTAGGGTCCAGTCGGGTTGAGGTTCAACGCCGGGAGGCTACCGCCGTCGGTCGCTCCCGAGCAAGGCCGGGTTCAATTGCCCATATCGAGTCCAACCGCTAAGGTGCGCCATTCGCATCTGTTGACTCGATCTCGTTAAGAGGATCCATGCGCCGATCGACCCTGCTATGTGCCGTCGCCGCCGCCGCGCTCTTTCCATTGTCCTTGGCTGCCCAATCTCTCGAGGACCTCACGTCCCGTGTAGACCAACGCGTTCAGGAACGAGCCAAGTTGGCTCAGGTCATGGTGGACAAGATCTTTTCGTTCTCCGAGCTGGGCCAGCAGGAGATCGAGACGTCAGCCTACGTGACCGGGATCCTCGAGGAGAACGGATTCACAATCGAGCGCGGGGTAGCCGGCATGCCGACCGCCTGGATTGCGCGCTGGGGCTCGGGGCGACCCGTCATTTCGTTCGGTTCAGACATCGATGGGATCCCGAAGTCAAATCAGAAGCCGGGCGTCGCCTACGCCGATCCTCTGGTTTCCGGTGCTCCTGGACACGGAGAAGGGCATAACTCCGGTCAGGCCGTGAACGTCGTCGCGGCGCTGTCTCTCAAAGAGATCATGGAGGAGGAGGGCATCGAGGGTACGCTGGTGCTCTGGCCGGGCGTTGCCGAGGAGCAGCTCGCCAGCAAGGCGTGGTACGTGCGTGACGGCGTGCTCGATGACGTGGATGTGACGCTCTTCACGCATGTGAGCTCAAACCTGAATGTGAGCTGGGGTCAGGCCGGTGGGACGGGCCTAGTCTCGGTCGAGTTCAGCTTCATGGGTGAAGCCGCGCACGGTGCGGGGGCTCCGTGGCGGGGTCGTAGCGCTCTGGACGCCGTCGAGCTGATGAACGTGGCGTGGAACTTCCGCCGCGAGCACCTCCGTCCCGATCAGCGTTCGCACTATGTGATTACGGATGGTGGTGATCAGCCGAACGTAGTGCCGGTGTCCGCATCCGTCTGGTACTACTTCCGCGAGATGGACTACGAGGACATCAAGCGGAATTACGACACGGCGGTTCGTATCGCCGAGGGTGCTGCGATGATGACGGATACGGAGATGTCGTACCGTGTTCGTGGCGCCGCCTGGCCACGGCATTTCAACCGCACCGTTGCGGAGACGATGTACGAGCACATTCAGGATGTCGGCCTGCCTGAATGGACCGACGATGATCACGCGTTCGCCGAAGCGGTCCAGCAGTCTGTGGGGAGCATCCCGTCGGGTATGCCCACCGCACTGTCCCCGATCGGTGAGCCCGGACCCCGTCGCAGCGGAGGCTCCGACGATATCGGCGACATCTCGTGGACGATGCCGACCGTCACCATGCGTTTCCCGTCCAACGTGCCGGGGCTGCCGGGGCACCACTGGTCGAGCGCGATGGCGATGGCGACGCCGATCGCCCACAAGGGTGCGGTCGCGGGTGCTCGAGTGATGGCACGGACAGCCCTTCAGCTCTTCATGGAGCCCGAGCTCGTCGACGAGGCCTGGGCGTACTTCAATGACGTTCAGTCGGCCGACATGGAGTACGTATCGTTCATCGGTCCCGATGATCCTCCGCCGATCGACCTCAACAAGGAGATCATGGATCTGTATCGACCGTTGCTGGAGCAGTACTACTACGATGAGACCCGGTTCGACACCTATCTTGAGCAGCTGGGTATCACGTATCCGACGTTGACGAGGCCTGTGTCCGCGCCCGAGGCGCCGGGCTCGCAGCGCTGATGGGCGAGTCGTAAGGGACAAGGAGTTGCTTGGATGAAGGAGGTCAGCGCGATCCAGTGGAAGGCGGGTGCAGCGTGCGCGCTGTTCCCTCTGCTGATGTCGCCCGCGTTCGTGACGGTCCAGGCCGGTACGGTGGACGATACGACAGTATCACTGCTTGCGGCCGACATCGCGCCTGTGGTCGACGACCCGGTCGAGCTTTCCTGGCGCAATCTCGCAGCACTCGATTATCGGTCCGGTGAAATGTCGGACCAACTACGGGATCTCGTGGGCAAGCCCGTGAAGATCCCGGGATTCACCGTGCCACTCGAGGACTTCGCGTCCTCGGCCACCGAGTTCCTCCTGGTTCCGTACGTCGGGGCGTGCGTGCACACCCCCCCGCCTCCGCCGAATCAACTGGTCTATGTAGAAATGGACCAGGGAAAGCGTGCGACCATGGATGGCTGGAATCCCGTCTGGCTCGAGGGGATTCTCCATATCGAAGACGTGAACAGCGTCTACGGGAGCAGCAGTTATCGGGTCGTGGGGACGTCGGTACGCCCGTACAGCTGAGTTTACCGGATCAGAGGACCGGTTCCCCCACCACTCTATGCCTTCCTCGAGCGGTTCAAGTTTCTTGCGCCGGATGCACGAGCCGTGAAGCGTCGAGGGAAGCATCAGTTTTTACCGCGAGTGGAAGCCGATAGCTTTTTTGGTCGCGATTTCGCTGCGTCTCGGCTCACCCGGAGCGCCTGTGTCCCACGACGGGCGTGGCTTGGCCACTGGATCTCGGCTCCGAAGTCGTCACGTCCCCTAGGTTTCTCGACTACCGATTTGCTATCGAGCCGAGTCCTTCCGTGAGTTCCCAGTACGTCCCTGACGCGTCAGTGAAGAACGCGAGCCCGATTCCGAAGCCCTCGATCACGCGGTACTCCGCATCGAAGACGAGCCCGGCGGCCTGAAGGTCCCCGACGAACGCCTCGAGATCCTCTATTTCTAACCCGACGTGATCGACGGCTCGTCCGCGACTCGGAGCGAGCGGTGTTTCGGACGGCGAGAAGCTGACGTTCATGCCGGGCACGTCGGCCGTATAAGGGTTGAAGCCGCGCTCACGGGGATCCATCGAAAACTGCTCGACAAACCAGTTTCGGAGTGTTTCCGGGTCGCCGTCCGTGTACAGGTGCACATGGTACGGTACCGCGGGTTCCGACAGCGCTGGAACCTGCTCGAGTTCGACGCGGATGCCATCCGGCAGGCGCAGGTACGCTTGGGGCTGATCGTCGAATCCGTTGAATTCCGATTCGACCTCCAGTGCGTCGGCACGCCAACGCTCCAGGAATGCTTCGACATCCGGGACGGAAAAGCCGAAGTGGTCGAGACTCGAACCCTGAGTGCCCTCGGTGGGCGTCTGAGCGTTGAACATGAGCAGCGTGTTAGGGAGCGCGACGGTGGCGACAGGGAAGTCGAGGAGGCGTCCTCCAAAATGCTCTACCCAGATGCGCACATGCTCCTCGACATCCGACACGTTCATGTGTACGTGTCCCCAGGTGACACCGGCGGCGTTCCCTGGCGCGAGCTGACCTGAGCCGGGAACAGGCAGGCATGCGAACGCGACAGCGCTCGTGAGCCAGAGGACCACGGTGAACAAAGCCTCGAGGGAAGGAGCGGTCGTTGTCTCGCGGTTGGACGTCATCGATCACCTGGCTCAGGCTGGAAACATTCGGCTACGACAGTTCGTCGGAACGATGGTGCATCGTATTCTCTGCTCTCGAGCCCCGCTACTGAGCCTACCCGGATACCTCCGGAGGATGGAACGGGACGTCCGAAGCGTTGGAGTCCCCGAGCGACACTGGCTTCTCCGTGCTATCGTGTCGCCCATCCGACCTTCTCCGCCCCACTCCGATCAATGAAGAGAATCCGCATGCGCCTGATGTGTATGATCGCCCTCACGGCCCTGAGCGTCTCCGTCGCCGCCGTTCCCGTCGATGCTCAGGCTGAGGCCCTCGAGGCCGCACCGATCAACGAGTACAACGCGATCAACCACCCTGTGATCGGCCGCAATGGCATGGTGGCCAGCCAGAATGCCGCCGCGACGACGATTGGCGTGGACATCCTCCGCCAGGGTGGCAACGCCATTGACGCTGCCGTCGCTGTGGGCCTGGCGCTTGCCGTGACGCTCCCCAGAGCCGGCAATCTCGGCGGAGGCGGCTTCATGCTGGTGCATCTGGCAGAGGATAACCGAACCGTTGCGATCGATTTCCGTGAGACTGCTCCGTCTCTCGCCCACCGAGACATGTACTTTGACGCCGAGGGCCAGGTCGACGAGGCAGCGTATCGCTTCTCTCACAAGTCGTCTGGCATCCCCGGAACGGTCGCAGGTCTGGACCACATTCTCCGGGAATACGGCACGATGTCGTGGGCAGAGGTGGTCGAGCCCGCATTTCAGTTGGCCCGTGACGGGATCGTCGTGACCGATGACCTTGCCAGCAACCTGCGGGCGAGCAAGGCAAGACTCACGCAGAACCCGGCCTCAGCCGCTGCCTTTTACAAAGCGGATGGGAGTGAGTACGAGGTAGGGGAAGTACTGCGGCAGCCAGACCTCGCATGGTCGCTTGAGCAGTTGCGGGACGGAGGTGCGGACGCCTTCTACCGGGGCGCGATCGCAGATCGGATCATCTCGGATATGGAAGCCCATAACGGGATCATGACGCGTGAGGATCTGGCTGGGTACCGGGTGATCGAGCGTGATCCGGTCGAGGGGAGCTATCAGGGCTTCGATGTGCGTGCGATGTCCGCGCCCAGCTCGGGTGGGATGCACATCGTTCAGATGCTCAACATCCTCGATCACTTCCCGATAGCGGAACTCGGGTACGGGAGTGCCGACGCCATGCATGTCATGGCGGAAGCGATGAAGCTCGCGTACGCCGACCGGTCAAAGTACCTGGGTGACCCGGACTTCGTCGATCTGCCGGTGCGGCAGCTCACGAGCAGGGCGTACGCTGCGGAGCTGGCGGCGGGTATCGAGATGGAACGAGCGCGGCCGTCGTCCGAGATCGCTCCGGGAGATTTGAGCCCGTACGAGAGCCCGGAGACGACCCACTACTCGGTGATGGATTCCGAGGGTAATGCAGTGGTGAACACCTACACGCTCATGTTCTCATACGGCTCCGGTGTTGTCATCGACGGAGCCGGATTTCTCATGAACAACAACATGGGGAATTTCACCCTCCGGCCGGATATCCCCGATGCATTCGGGCTTATGGGCAGCGCGGACAATCAGATCGCTGCCGGTCGCCGACCCGTGAGCTCGATGACCCCGATCATTGTCCTTCGGGACGGGGTGCCCTTCCTCCTCACGGGTAGCCCCGGCGGGAGCCGTATCATCACAACCAATCTGCAGTTGCTGGTGAACGTTCTTGAACACGAAATGAACATTGCGGATGCTACGGTTCGTCCCCGGATCCATCATCAATGGCAACCTGATCGTCTGGAGGTTGAGTCCGGCTTCAGCCCGGACGCCGTTCGTATGCTCATCCAACGTGGCCATGACGTCCGTGCGGCCAGCGCCATGGGTAGCCTGCAGACGGTGCTGTTCGATGGAGCGCTTTTTTACGGATTCTCCGACCCGCGGCGTCCTGGCGCGATGAGTCTGGGCTTTCGCCCGTAGAAACCTTCGGGCTTTCGGGGGTCCACGATCCGGACGTCGTCTAGGTCTTTAGCACTCAAATTGCGCGCCGACGACGCTCTGCCAGGTGGTCGGCGTTGCCGGTTCGACGAACACGGACGGGGTGACTGCGGTATCTTCTCCGAGATTCGGTCCGTCCTTCAGTCTTGGTAGCGCCTATCCACATGTTCGGTATGTCCGGCATCACACACCGATTGCTCGACCAGGTACAACACGGTGTGCCGAAGCTGTCTGCTCGGGTGAGCGGCCTGCTTGCCGTCGTGGCGACGGTGGTGACGCCAGCTCTGTCCGTGGAGGCGCAGCAGGACACGGTCACCGTCACGTTCCCCACCGAGCGCTGTGAGGAGGGGACAATTACGTCCATCGATGTGGTCCGCGGCTCCGTGTTCGACCCCGATTCGACGGATATCGGTGTCTTGGCGTGGACGTATCGGTTGATGAACGTCGTCCATATCAAGACTCAGGAGTCGTTCATCCGACGGGAGCTGCTTCTTGAAGAGGGGGAGTGTTACGACCAATTCCTCGCCACGGAATCCGAGCGTCTTCTCGAGTCCTACAGCTTCCTCACGAACGCGCGCGTGACGTCTGAACCGGATAGCACCGGTGGTCGGCGCGTTACGGTGAGCACACAGGACGAGTGGTCCACCCAGGTCGACGTCGGCGTTACCTACGACGGAGGCCCGAATCTCGAGAAGCTGCAGGTCACGGAGGAGAACTTCCTCGGTCAGGGGGTCTTTGCGGAGTTCACCCACCGATCCCGATTGGAGACTCGGGCGCAGGGGGTAAGCGTATCCACCCCCCGGCTTTTCGGTCGGACGGATGCCAGCATCGAGATCGGGCGTGATCGGCCCGGTAATTTCTTCAACCAGTTCGTCCGCTATCCGTTCGTCGGAGAGACGGGGAGATACTCGGTCCGTCAGGGGTACAGCCGCGGCACGAGCTACTACTCGTACGGCACGCCTGTTGGCGATCCATTTAGCCAGGTGGTAGCGCCGCAGTTCCGGGAGGTGATCGAATTCTCGGCCGCTCAGCGGTTCGGCGGTCGAGGGAGTTCGCTGATCGCAGGGCTCACACTCTCCCGGGACGTGACTCGTTTCGGCGTGATCGCGGCCGCGGCTGACGGCAATTTGGACGAACTGATGCCGTATCCAGGCGTGATCCCGAGCCCGCTCGGCAGGCAGGTTGGAGAGCGGGCAGCTAGCCGTGTGTGGCTGCATCTCGGCGCCCGTCAGATCCGCTTTCAGGAGTACTTCGGGATCGATGGTCTGCGTGATCGTCTCCTGGTGGGCCTCGGTTACTTCGTTGGCGCGTCCGCGGGCAGGGGATTTGGCATCTTGATCCCGGAGGACGCCATGGGTGCCGACGAATTTTTTGGTCGGGTCAACGGTAGTTTCACCGTGCCGGTGGGTTCTTCGATCCTGCATGGCGGTGCGTACGTGGAGTCCAGACGGGCGAGTGAGGGGTGGCAGGACGTATTGTCGGATGCGGAGCTGGTTGCATACCTGAGAAACGACGGGTTGCCTGGACAGACCTTCTTTCTGCGGGCTTCGGCCGCAGGTGGATGGAACACGACCATGCCATATCAGATGAGTCTGGGCGGACGTGAGGGGCTTCGCGCTCTTCCAGAAGACCGTTATCCAGGGGGGCGAACCGTACGCTTCGTGGCCGAGGACCGGATCGTATTTCCATGGCCTTCGAGCACGCTCGATCTTGGAATGACGGTCTTCGCGGATGTTGGGCGAGTCTGGCCAGGAGACGCCCCATTCGGGGTCGACTCCGGCTGGCGTAAGGGGGTAGGTGCAGGGGTCCGAATCGGCTTTCCACGTCGTTCCCGCCATGCGTGGCGAGCGGATCTGGCTTTTCCGCTTGACGGACCGGAGACGTCGCCGGTCCTTCGGATCACCCTGGAAGTGAATCGCTTGGCCTTGGGCTTCGTCACTCCGGACCACTTTCGGAGCCGACGGTTCGATCTTGGCGCGTACAGCTTCTAGGGCGGACCGGTTGGACCGGTTCACGTCCCTTCAATCGCGACCACATGGTCTTTGGGCGCGAATGTCGCCTGCTCGCCGGTCGGCAGCAGGGTCAATTCCGTACCGTCCCACTCGATCCAGATGGGGATGCGTGGCTCGTCTTCTCCCGGAGCCACCCTTACAACGATCTCGACTGCCTTGTCGGCGCCCAGGGACACGGTCACGACCGTAGCCAGAATGAACACCATCACGCCAAGCGTGCAGGCGAGGATGTTGAACATCGGGAAGAGGGATCTCTCCTCCTCCGAGTCGTCGATTAGTCTGGCCATCGCCAAGGAATACCACCGACCTCGGTCACTCTCAACCTACTCCTCCGATCCGACGCGACGGTGTCGAAGAGATCGTTCTCGTCATGGCCGGGCAGGTGAGAACAGAGGCCTTGGGCAACACCCCTGGTCAGCTTGGCCCGAGAGAGGCTCTCGGAGACGTTGCCATGCTCAGCGAGCGGACAGCTTGATCAGTCCGCCGCCTCACTCCCCCGTGTCGGAGCCGGTTGGATCCTGACAGGACACACCTTCAATTCGGCTGTATCCGTGACCGGGTCGTAGCCCGCGCCTGTCAGCACGTTGACCGGCACGTCATTGAACGAGAAGGAGCTGAAGACGGTCCCACGCGGGGACCGCTCGGTCGCCTTGACCTTGATGGTCACCGATCCGCGCCGGCTTGCCATTTCGACAAATCCTCCGTCCTCGACGCCCCAGGCTGTGACGTCGTCGGGATGAGCCTCGAGCACTTCCTCCGCAAGCAGGTAGTCGATCCCCGAGGAACGACCCGTCTGTGTGCGAGAATGATACGACTCCAGTCGGCGACCGGTTGTCAGCCAGACGGGGTAGTCGTCATCGATCGTCTCGGCGGGATCTCGGTATCGGATCAGCTTGAAGATCCCCCGACCGTTGATGAAGCCGTCCTCATGGAGGCGAGGCGTCCCCGGATGTCCCTCTTCGGGGACCGGCCACTGATACTCACCGTACTCGATCCGATCCCAGTCCAGGCCCGCATACGTCGTCGACACACTACAGAGTTCGTTGAAGACGTCCTTCGCGTGCGTGTAGTCGAAGCCCTTGAAGCCCATTCGCTTCGCGATCTGGGAGATGATCCACCAGTCAGGCTTTGCCTCGCCCGGGGGAGGCACGGCTCGGCGCAGGCGTTGCACGCGTCGCTCCGTATTCGTCTGAGTTCCTTCGGTTTCTGCGAAACCCGAGGCCGGGAAGACGACGTCGGCGAACTCTGCGGTCTCGGTCATGAAGAGGTCACAAACGACCAGGAAGTCGAGTGACCGCAGTGCATGCTCACAGTGCTCGCGGTCGGGGTCGGTCACGACGGTGTTTTCGCCGTCGATGATCATCGCCCTGATCTTGTCACCGGCGAGTTCGAGCGCACGAACCTTGGTGATGCCCTTCTCAAGATCGATCTCACGGCCCCACGCCTCACGGAACTTCGCCTGGTTGGCCGGATCCGTGACGGGTTGGAACCCCGGGTAGTTGTTCGGGATCGCACCGACGTCGCCCGCGCCCTGAATGTTGTTCTGGCCGCGCATCGGGTTGATGCCGGTGCCTTCGCGTCCGACGTTGCCTGTCATCAGCGCGAGGTTGCAGAGGCTCTGGACGTTGTCCACACCACAGATGTGCTCAGTGATACCGAGGGTGTAGTAGATCGCGCCGCGATCCGCGCGAGCGTAGAGCAGGGCCGCCTCTTCGATCAACTCCGGCGGTACTTCGCAGATCGTCGATGCCCACTCCGGCGTGAACTCTTTCACGTGATCCAGGAACGCCTCAGCCTCGGTCGTACGCTCATGGATGAAGCCCTCGTCTACGAGCCCCTCACGAGCGATGACGTGTGCCATGCCTAGGAGAAGGGCCGCGTCCGAGCCTACGCGAAGCCGAAGGTGCATGTCGGCGTGCTCCACGAGTCCGATCACCCGAGGGTCCGCGACGATCATCTTCGCCCCATTCGCGATCGCCCTCTTCAGGCGGGTTGCGGCGACGGGGTGACACTCTGTCATGTTCGTCCCGATGCAGAAAATCACATCGGGCTTTTCCATGTCCTTGAGGGGGTTCGACATGGCACCCCGTCCGATCGTTGCCGCCAGACCGGCGACTGTGGGAGCGTGTCAGGCACGGCTGCAGTTGTCGATATAGCTCGTACCCAGGCCGGCTCGGACGAGCTTCTGCAACGTGTAGCCGGCCTCATTCGGTGCGCGCCCCGAGGCCACGGCGTACAGGCTGTGCCGGCCGTGCTCGTTGACCGCTTCGAGGAGCCCCGCGGCTGCCTTGTCCAGCGCTTCGTCCCACGTGGCGGGCACGAGCTGACCGTGATCGTCTCGAACAAACGGAGTCTTGAGCCGGTCGGGATGGTGTACGAAGTCGAAGGCGAACTGCCCCTTCACGCAGAGTGCGCCCTCGTTCGCAGGACCGTCCATGGCAGGCTGGATCCCAACGACCTGGTCCCCCTTGGTCATGATGTCCACTGCGCACCCGACGCCGCAGTACGGACATATGGAGCGTGTCTTCTCGACCTCTTTCTCCACCTCAGCGAAGCGCAGGGCTTTCAGATCACCGAGCGCGCCGGTGGGGCACGTCTGAACGCACTGACCGCAAAAGGTGCACGACGAGTCCTTCAGCAGCCCGCCGAACTCCGTCGTGATCTGCGTATCGAACCCCCGATTCATCACCGTAATTGCGTAGTCGCCTTCTTGCTCGGCGCAGACGCGTACGCAGCGGTAGCACGAGATGCAGTTCTCGTAGTCGCGCAGGATAAACGGATTCGGATCGTCTGGGCGGGACGTACCGGAGGTCTTCCCCGAGAAGCGACCCGTGCGCGCATCGTACCGGTCGACGAGGGTCTTCAGCTCCTGGGACGCGTAGCCGGACAACTCGTCGACATCGACTTCACGGTTTTCGGAAACGACCATTTCGAGCAGCACGCGGCGGTGCATCTCGAGCGAGCCGCTCTTCGTCGTAACACGCATGCCGGGCTCGGCTTTGGTCGTGCACGAGGCTACGGGATTCCGAGCGCCCTCGAGTTCGACGACACAGAGGCGGCAGCCGCCGAAGGCGTCGAGGCGGTCGTCGTAGCAAAGGGTCGGGATCTCCTTCCTGTGCCGCTCGGCCACCTGGAAGATCGTCTCATCTCGTTCGAACGGCACTTCCTCGCCATCGAGGAAGATGGTGCGTCCCGTCGTGTCACTCATCGCGTCGTTCCGTTTTTGATCAGTCGCCCGCGACGTGCGTCTGCACGGCGTCCGGGAAGTAGCGCAGGAGGCTCTCGGTGATGAGCGGGGCAGCCTGTCCCAGCCCGCACGCGGAGGTCTCCTTCAATGTCTTGTTGAGGTCGTTCACCTCGTCGAGCCAGGCCTCCAGGTCGTCGGGGCCGGCTGTACCCGCCAACCGTTCAGTGAGTCGATGTGTTCCGATTCGGCAAGGGAAGCACTTCCCACACGACTCTTCGGCGAAGAACTCCATCGCCATGTGCGAGATCTCGACCATGTCGCGGGTGTCGTCGAAGACCATGATCCCGCCGGCACCGAGGAAGGAATTCCTCGAGCGGATCGAAGGCTCGTCCAGTGTCACGGCGAGATCCTCACCGGCGAGAAAGCCTCCTGACAGGCCTGCCATCGTCACCGCTTGCACCGCTCTACCGTTCGGCACGCCACCGGCCCACTCCTCGATCAGCGTCGTCAGCGGGAGGCCAATGGGGACCTCGTAATTGCCGGGCCGGGCGATGTCACCGGAAAGCGAGATCACTTTCGTACCCGCATGGTCACCAAGTCCGAGTCCACGATACCAGGCAGCACCGTTCGCCACGATCGGCGGCACGGACGCGAGCGTCTCGACGTTGTTCACGGCCGTGGGCGTATCCTCGTACCCGTGCGTCACCGGATAGGGCGGTCGGTTTCGTGGGAACGGATGTCCGCCTTCGAGCGAATTCAGCAGCGAGGTCTCCTCGCCGCAGATGTAGGCTCCCGCGCCTCGCCGCAGATGGATCCGGATCTCCGTTCCTGTTCCAAACACGTCATCCCCGAGGATACCAGCGGCCTCGGCCTCCGCGATCGCCCCAGCCAGAATGTGCTCGGTCTCCGGATACTCGTACCGAAGATACAGAAAGGCCCGTGGGGCCCCAGTTGCGTAGCACGCGAGTGCCATGCCTTCGAGGACCGCGTGCGGATCGTGATCCATGAGCGCCCGGTCCTTGAAACAGCCCGGCTCGCCTTCATCGGCGTTGCACACGACCGTCTTGGGTCCACCGTCGGCTTCGGCGACCGCCCGCCACTTTCGCCCGGTCGGGAACCCGGCACCGCCGCGACCTGCGAGTTCGCTCTCGTCGACCATCGTGATCAACGCGTCCGGCGTCATCGAGGTCACCGCTTTCTGGAGCGCCTCGTATCCCCCGGTCCGGCGGTAACCGTCGAGCGTCTTGCGGTCGGGATCGCGGATGTGCGCGAACACGCACTCCTCATGATCTCCCTGCTTGGCCGGGGGCATCGGTGTCTCGCGGACTGCGAGTTCGTTCGCCGAGGTGCCGACCAACGTCTGCCTTCCGCGGATGACCGGGATCGGCTCGTCACATCGTCCGCTGCACGGCATGCCCGTCGCACCTTCGAGGCTCTCGACCAGGTCGTGGGCGCCCTTCAGGCAGCAGATCGGGCCCGTGCACACACGCGGTGCCTCGAAGCCTCCGAGGTCGCGCGCAAAGTGATGATAGAAGGTGATCGTACCGAAGAGATCGGCGATCGGAATACGCAGGCCTTTCGACACGGCACGCAGTGCCTCGTCGCTCAGATAGCCATCCCGCTCGTGCAGCCGGTGCAGGAGAGGGAGAAGCGGAGCCTCTTCGTTTTTCGCTTGAGCGATGAGTTCGTCGTTGCTTGGCGACATGCCATTCCTTCGCACGTATCCAGGGGATCCCTAGGCAGAATTGCTCTCTGACCGGATTGGCACAACAGCTACGTGCTGGAAGGACCGTTCGTGGACACCAGCGGTTACCCGGTACTCAGGTGTCGCCGGCGGCTGAAGTCGAGGTCGTGCGCTCGCCGTTCAACGCTCTCAGACCCAGGACCAACCCTAGGTGAGGCGGGAGCAGGAGAGCGAAAAACATCCCGTTCTGGTGCGCCGATGCAGGAACGACCTGCCAGACCAGGCCAAGGAGAGCGATCGCAGCGCAGATCGTCGAGACGCTATGCACTCGCTGCCTCCAGACCGGGGACGACGCCGAGAGGGGGATGGCGACTGCAACCACCAGGAAGAGGGGGTTCATCAGAAAGAGGTTCTCGTTCCACGTGGAAAACATGTGGTCGGTGAAGAGCAAACCCACGAGGATAAGGCCGAGAACACCGAAGAGGCCCGCCCAAAGCGTGACGACACTCAGAACGATTCCGCGCCGAAGGGCTGACGTGTGGAAGGCGGGGAGCGCGAGTGATGCGAAGATGGCTCCGATGAGGAGGCCCGCCATCAGGAATCGCAGGAACCATGAGGGTGGTGCGCTCGCTTCTTCGAATCGGGCGGACGGGAGGGTCACTTCCTCGGAAAGAACAAGGGGGCGAACCGAGCCGTCCGCCCGGCGGATCTCGACGTCACGGACTTCGTCTCGCAGCGTGAGAGGGAGGAACATCTCATCCCAGACGGTGAGCTCTGCATCGGTAGGGGTGCCGAGCAGAGCGTCCATGCCCGCGTAGATGAGCGGATCGACCTGGGTCAGCCGCCGCGTGTGCCATCGATAGCTGGTGCCTGTCGATTCGCGTCCGAAGGTCTCTTCGAGGCTACCTCCCAGCACCAGATCGAGAAGGTCGCGCACCCGGGTGGAGCAGTTGTCCAGGAAGTACTGGTAGTAGTAATCCCGGTTCTCGGGTCGAGCATTATTCTGCGCGAAGACGAAGAGTTCGAGCTTTTCAGGAGGGGTGAGGTCGAGTTCCTGAAGAACGACTTCCCGGTCGTCCCTCGCGTACGACGCCAACATCGCCTGAGTGTCGAACGGCGCCATCATGTAGAGCATCCGACCCTGGAGAAATCGGACGATGAACTCCACGGGCTCGCCAAAGCTGAAGATGCCCCAGTTGTACGAGACATCGTACCCGGTTCGCGTGTCCAGCACCCGCAACGCATTGTGCCCGTACCGCTCCCATACGGCGGAGCCAGGCCCAGCTGTCAACAGCCATACCCGGAGTTCGCTGCCCGGCTCTGCGTCCTCAGCCGCTACGTTGGTTGGCTGACCGGTGTGCCCTGCCGGCATCACGTCCTGACCCATCGCGTCACTCGCCGAGATGGCCACGAGGGCCAGTACGACTAGAGAAAGGAGCGCTCGAGGGGCAGGGATCTTCATGCGCCTAATCTGGTGGGAGCGTGGGGGGCGACCAAGACAGCGCTGGTCTTGGAGTCCGCATGCGCGAGGCGGTACCTTTCAGATTCGGGGAGACCATCACGGGGTGGACCCGTGCGCAACCCGACGATCCAGGTGTCTGACGAGCAGTTCGAAGATCTCGCGGGTGCCGAGCATGTCATCCGGAAGCCATTCACTGGAGATAAACTTGCCGACGTTCTCACGCGGGCGATGGAGGCGAAACGTGGTCGGTGTCAGACCGGGGTTCGCCATGGCCGTCGGGATCACCGTCTGGCTGGCTGGACTCTTGGTGGCGCTGATGCTGGGGATGGGCTCGGCATATTTGGTCGTGTCCG
>JAPPOV010000018.1:0-187259 GCA_028873595.1 Gemmatimonadota bacterium
GCCGCCAGAACGGGGATGCGGTTCAGCAGGCGGACGCGCTACGCCTCACCGAGCACATGCACGAGCTCAACTTCAGGCCCGGTGAGCGATATCTGTACTGCAATACCGCGTATATGATGCTGGCCGATATCGTGTCGCGGGCGTCCGGTATCTCGTTTCCCGAGTTCATGGCAGAGCGGGTGTTCGGCCCGTTGGGCATGCATCACACGACGATCATGTCGAAGCTGGGACAATCGATCCCGCGTGTGGCAGAGTCGTATGCGCCTGACGACGAGGGCTTCGTGCGCGTCTTCGACAACAGCAGCCTCTATGGCGCAGGTGGGATGTACTCCACCGTCGACGACCTCGCGCTCTGGATGAACAATTACGCAACAGGGGCGGTGGGCGGGCCCGCTGTCATCGAGGTCATGCAGGAGCAGGGCGTCCTGAATGACGGGGAAGAGCTCTCCTATGCATTCGGGATCAATGTCGGAGAACTACGTGGGCAGCGTGTCATCCGGCACACCGGGTCGAGCGCGGGCTTCCGGGCGAGCTTCACCTACTTCCCGGATCTTGAGGGCGGAGTGATCACGCTCAGCAATCGCTCGAACATCGGCTCACGTATGCCGGCGGACGTGCTAGACGTCTTTTTCGGTGAGCGTCTCGACCCCGCGCCGGCCGAAGAGGAGACTGCGGAGACGAGCGAGAACGAAGAGGCTTCGTCCTGGGCACCGTCGCTGGCCCAACTCGCGGACCTCGCGGGCACCTACTACAGCGAGGAGCTTCAGACCGTGTACACGCTCCATGTGGAGGGCGGGAAGCTGATGGGCAGCCATCGCCGACACGGTACGTTCGAGCTCGAGCCCACCGAGGAGATGACCTTCGCGGGACCGAGCTTCTTCGGCACGGCGACGTTCGACAGTGAGAATGGTCCGGACGCGTCGCAGACCTTCCGTGTCTCGAATGGTCGGGTGCTGAACCTCCTCTTCACCCGAACGGACTTCGAATGATCACGGGACGTGTGACCGTATTGACGGCAGTTGTCTTCTCCTTCGCATCGGACGTCCAGGCGCAGGTGACGGTCGCCGAACGTTCGATCATGGAACTGCAGGAACTCATGTCGTCCGGACAGGCCACGGCGGTGAGTATCACACAGGCGTACCTCGACCGCATCGAGGCATACGATCAGCAGGGCCCGACCATCAATGCGATGGTGTGGCTCAACCCCAACGCGCGTGCCGATGCGGAAGCGCTCGACCGTGAACGTGCTGAGCGTGGTCCACGCGGTCCACTGCATGGAATCCCAATCATCCTGAAGGACAACTACGACACGCCCGAGATGCCCACAGCGGCGGGTACGCTTGCGTTGGCCAATCATTACGCGCCGGATGATGCCTTCCAGGTGGCCAAGCTGCGGGCCGCAGGTGCGGTCATTCTCGGCAAGGCCAACATGCATGAGCTTGCGTCGGGGATCACCACGATCTCGTCCCTCGGTGGGCAGACCCGGAACCCCTACGACCTGTCTCGGAACCCGGGCGGCTCGAGTGGTGGGACGGGCGCGGCGATCGCTGCGAGCTTCGCCGCCGTCGGGTGGGGGAGTGACACCTGTGGATCGATCCGCATCCCTGCGGCGCAGAACGACCTTGTCGGACTCCGGCCGACGAAGGGGCTATCGAGCATCGACGGGATCATTCCACTCGCGGCGACACAGGATGTCGGTGGCCCGCTGGCGAGGACGGTGCGCGATCTCGCCATCTCCCTGGACGCGACCGTTGGGGCCGATCCGAACGATCCTGCGACCGCGATTCTTCAGGGGCGTGACCTCCCGCGATTCGTCGACGCCCTCGATACCGACGCGCTTCGGGGCGCTCGAGTCGGCATCCTGGAAGACTACTTCGGCGACGCGCCGGAGGAAGCTGCAGCGGCTCGTCTGGTTCGAGCCGCGATCGACCAGATGGTCGAGCTGGGAGCTGATACCGTCACGGTGGAGATCCCCGACCTGAGCGAGCTCATCTCCGGTTCCGGCGTGATCGGGTTCGAGACCAAATGGGACCTCATCGACTACTTCGCGCAGACACCGGATGCGCCCGTGAGTTCGCTGGGGGAGATTCTCGAGTCCGGTCTGGTCCACGAAGCACTCACCCCAAGGATGCGCGCCCGCAACGAGTCCGAGGAGCGGAACTCCGAGGAGTACCTGGCTGCGCTCGCGAAGCGAGCCCCTCTCCGTGAGGCCGTGGAAGCGACCCTGAATCGGCACTCTCTCGACGCTCTGGTCTTCCCGACGGTTCGTACCATCCCGTCGGTGATCGGTGACCCCCAGCGGGGATCGAGCTGCAGCCTGGGCGCCAATACGGGCTTGCCTTCGATCAGTGTTCCAGTCGGCTTCACGTCCGGTGTCCCGATCGGCATGGAGTTGATGGCCAGGACGCTCGAAGACGCCCGCCTGGTCTCGATGGCATACGCGTACGAGCAGGCGACCGACCACCGGAGAGTTCCGCCGACGACTCCGACGCTCGACAACCGAAGGGCACCCGTGCGGGTTGACCTGGCATTCCGGCCGGACGAGCCCGCTGGTGTGCTACCGAATCAGGTTTCGGGCCTTTCTCTGCAGGGCACCAGCACCTTCGATCCGGTCACCAACCAACTCATACTCGACGTAAGGGTGGTCGGAGTCGACGCGGAGGACGTATTGGGCTTGGCCCTCCGGTTCCCTCAGGAGCGAGGGGGATGGCAAGTCGCGCACCTGATCATGCGGGCTGGTGAGGACGAGGCACTCTGGGTGGGACAACTGTCGGCCCGCCAGCGTGAACACCTCGACGCCAGCGAGCTCCATCTAGTCGTCCTGACGAAGAGTCGTCCACTCGGTGCGGCTGTCTTCGGTCTTCAACGGCGACGCTGACCGGTCCGGCACACATGCGGTCGGTCCGAGAGGGCAAGAATCACCTCACGCCCGGAAGTCAGACGACCTTCGACGAGTGCGGTTTGCGTACACCCTGCGGACTCTATACCGTAACCCCGTAGCGCGGGGCGGATTGGGAATCTCATTCAGCTGGAGTGCATGAACATGGTAGGCAAGGTCATACTGTACGGAGCGGTGCTGGTTGCCGCGGTTGCAACGGTAGCCCCCGATCTAACGACTTATTACGGCCTGATTCTCGTTGGAGTGGGCCTGGTCGGCGGCTTCATGGAGCCGCTCGAGGATGTCAGCCATCGGGTTGCCTACTACGTGTTGGCTGCGGTGCTCCCCGGATTGGCGGATAGCCTCGACGCGATCCCGGTCGCGGGCGCATACGCTAACGGCTTTCTGGATCAGATCGCTGTCTTCGTCGCAGGTGTGGCGCTCGCCAACGTGATGGTGCAGATCGTCAAGCAGGTCAAGGAGGCCTAGGCAGCCTTCCTGCTCCCGGCTTCATCTGGAATGACAGCAGATCGTTGCGTTCCGAAGGCCGCGGCTCACCGATGGGAACAAGAGGGACGGGGGAGACGGATCACTCACTCCCCCGTCCCCTTTTTGTTCTCATGGTTCGGGTACTGTTGCTCTCCGCGTTCCTTTCGGCTTCCGCGTGCTCAAGGCATGAGGGGACCGATCTTGCTGCTTTGGATGTCGTGGACAGCCTGTACGTGGTTCCGGAAACGCTCGAGCCGTTCTCCGGCCCGGTCGTGAGATACTTCGAAGAACCGTCGGACAGAGTACAGCTCGAGGGAGGGCTTCTCGACGGGGTCTTCGATGGAGAACTTGTTGTGTATCACCGGAATGGCCGAGTGCGGTACATGGGAAGCTTCCGAGAGGGAGCGCGGTGTGGTCCTTGGACGGAGAATGCCGACTCGACCGAGACAAGGGACGTCCATGAAGGCCTCCTCCGGGAAGTCGAGACGCTCGGGTTGTACCCTCCGTGTGACGGATGAGGAGGCAGGCTGACTCATGGAAGTGTGGGAAATCGCCATTCTGGTGATGATCACCGTGGGTTTCTTTTGGCTGATCATGTACGCGGCTCTTTACGCGCGTTCGAAGAAGGAAGACGAATGAGCGACGCCCTCTCGTGTCAGCGCGAAGCGTTCCAGTTGGGGCGTAACGACCACTACTTCAATTGCGCCTATATGGGGCCGCTTCCCAGGGCTTCCGAAGAGGCCGGGTTCACTGCGATCCGCCAGAAGGCGGTCCCTACCCGGATCACTCCGCCCGATGCCTTCTGGGACACGGACGAGTTGCGACGTCTGTATGCACAGCTCATCCACGCACCGGATCCGAGTCGGGTCGCGGTTCAGCCCGGCGTATCGTACGCGGTGGCGACGGCGGCGAAGAATCTTCCGATCACAGCCGGCCAGAACATCGTACTCACGCACGAGCAGTTTCCGGGGAACGTGTACGCATGGCATCGGCTGGCGGCCGAGGTCGGTGGAAGGGTGCGCGCCGTCGATCCCGGCGCTGGGGACGCTCGTGGCCTGCGATGGAACGAGCGACTCCTAGAGGCCATCGACTCCGACACGGCGATCGTGTCCGTGCCGAACGTCCACTGGACCGATGGGACCCTCTTCGACCTGATTGCGATCGGTGACCGTTGCCGCGACGTCGGCGCGGCTCTCGTGGTCGACGCCACGCAGTCGGTCGGTGCGCTACCCTTCGACGTTACGGCCGTCCGTCCCGACATGGTGGTATGTGCGACCTACAAGTGGCTGCTGGGCCCGTATTCCCTGGCTCTCACCTGGCTCTCGGATCGATTCGACGATGGCGTGCCGATCGAGGAGACGTGGATTGCCCGAAAGAACAGCCGAGATTTCCAGCACCTCGTGGATTACCAGGACGAGTACATTCCGGGCGCGGTCCGGTACGACATGGCCGAGCGCTCCAGCTTCTTCCTTGCTCCGATCGCACGCGCGAGCCTCGAACTCATTCTCGAGTGGACGCCCGAAGCCATCCAGGGGTACTGCCGGGAGCTGACAGCGGACTTCCTGCAAGACGCGGCCGAGCTGGGTTATTCGGTCGAGGACCAAGCGTGGCGTAGCAGCCACCTCTTTGGACTGAGGATGCCGGACGGGATCGATCTTGCCGCGCTCAAGGCGACCTTGGCAGAGCGGAATGTGTCCGCGTCACTCCGGGGAAGCGCCCTGCGGCTGTCACCCAACGTCTACAACGACGATGTCGATGTACGTGTGCTGTTCGAGGTCTTGAAGGGGGCCGTCAGCTAACGGATGTGCGCTGACAGCTGCGCACGCGCCTCGGACTCGATGCGTGCTCCACCTCAGCGCCCTTGAACGCCGAAGACGATGTTCGCCTGGGTGCCGACGGCGATGCCCTGTTCCTGAAACCACCCTTGCCGGACTTCGAGAGCGAACATGGCCGGCGCGTCACTGGGGTACGAGTCGGTGACGAGGGGCTCCATCGCGATGATGTCGACGATCCTGTAGGACGGGTCCATATACGCGATGTCGAGCGCCACATACGTGTTCGCCATCCAGAAGGATCGCGGCTGATTGTCCTGGAAGACGAAAAGCATCCCAGTACCGTCCGGGACCTCGTCGCGGTACATCAGACCCTGAGCCCGTTCATCTGCCGTGGCAGCGACCTCTGCGACGACTGTATCCGCTCCGAAAATCACCCACGCATAACCTGCTGGCGGCATGGGACCGAGATCTATGGTTTCCGCGCCGGACACGCGTGTTTCCGATTCGAGCGTGTTCGCCAGGCGCTCCGTGTCCGCATCGGTGCACGCTGTGGCAGTGAGGCTGAGGGCCAGAAGCCCGAAAATGGCGCGCACACTGGCCCAATGGGCCTTGTGAAAAAGTTCACGAACGACCATATGTAGGCTCCCTTTAAGCCCCAAACGGGTATAACTTACCGCGCCGTCGAAAGAACTGGATGATGCGGCGAGGTCAATCCCCGACGTGAGGTTACTGGTAGGTCGCCGCGGGCGACTTGTTCCAGAGGGACGTACGGAGTACCGAGCGTGATCGACCAAAGTCTTCTCGAAATCCTGGTGTGCCCCGAGACCAAGCAGCCGCTTCGCGTCGCGGACGTCGGGCTATTGGAGAAGGTCAATGACTTGATCTCTGCCGGTTCCGTGACGAATCGTGGCGGCGAACCCGTCACGGTCCAAATGAGCGGGGCGCTCATCCGTGAAGACGGTGACGTCCTCTACCCGGTACGGGACGACATCCCGATCATGCTGATCGACGAGTCGATTCCACTACCCCGACAAGCATGATGGTACGACTTCCGAATGCTGGAAAAGCGCTGCTGCCGCTCCTGATCATGGGTGTTGCTGCGTGCGACGCTACGCCTCCGCCCGTGGGTATGGTGCGCGGAGCGGAACTCTTCGAGACGTGTGCGCCTTGCCACGGTGATGCCGGAGTCGGCAATCCCGACATTGCGGCTCCCGCGATCGCCGGGCTTCCTCAGTGGTACGTTGAGGAGCAGCTCCGAGGTTTTCAGAACGAATATCGTGGCGACCATGCCGGAGACCTTCCCGGTCTGCGCATGCGGCCGATGGCCGTCTCCCTCACGCGCGATGGCGACGTCGAGTCCGTGTCGCAGTATGTGGCGTCGCTCGACGCGGCCTATCCTGCCAGTACGCTGCACGGAAACGCAGGTGCCGGGGCGGCCTCGTACGTCGTGTGTGTCGCCTGTCACGGTGAGGATGGACTCGGCAATCCGGATCTGCACGCGCCTCCCATTGTGCAGCTGGACGACTGGTATCTCCTCAACCAGCTCCGGAACTTCAAGAGTGGCGCCAGGGGTGCGCGCCCTGACGACACGTGGGGCCAGACGATGCGCGTGAATTCGCTCGCTCTGACCGACGAGGCGATGCAGGACGTGATCGCCTACGTGCAGACCCTCAGGTAGGGGAAACCATGGCTGAAGATGCAGTGACCGAAATTACTTCGGACGTGCCCGAGATTCCGGACTCCGAGAATGAGGCGATCCTGGACGCTGAGAAGACGTTCAAGATCACGGTGATCAGCTTCATCCTCTTCGCGCTCGCGGCTCTGTTCATCATCATGCGCACGAGGATGGGTTAGCCCGATGCTCGAACTCGCACAGGCGTCGACCTACGCGGCGTCGATTGACAACCTCATTCTCCTCGTCGCGGTTCTCGTCGGCGTGTGGTTCTTTCTGGCTGAGGGCGTCTTCTTCTGGCTGATCTGGAAGTTCAGGGCGAAGCCCGGTGAAAAGACGCAGTACCTCACGGGTAAAGAGAAGCACATCAAGAAATGGATCACGATCCCACACGCACTGGTGCTCGTGTGTGACGTCTTCATCGTCATCGGTGCCGTCCGCGTGTGGTACAACGTCAAGCAGCAGCTTCCCGAGCCCGATTCCACAATTCGGATCATCGGTCAGCAATGGGCCTGGACGTTCCAGCACCCTGGAGCGGACAACGAGCTCGATACCGCGGACGACATCTTCACCGTGAACGATCTGCATGTGGAAGTGGAAAAGACCTATCACTTCCAGCTGCAATCGCGAGACGTGCTCCACTCGTTCTCGGTGCCGGTCTTCCGTCTCAAGCAGGACGCCATCCCCGGTCGTTCGATCATGGGGTGGTTCACGCCGACCGAGACCGGCGAGCACGACGTTCAGTGTGCGGAGATCTGCGGCATCGGCCACGGTGTGATGGCCGCACGGATCCACATCGAAGACGCGAACACGCACGCGGCGTGGATCTCCTCGGCGTCCGCAGCGACCACACCGTAGAGGGCGAAATTACATGGCAGATACAGTAGCCGACGTCCAGCAACACGAGGCTCACGGCCACGTCGACCATCATCACGAACAGAGCTGGGTGTCGAAGTACGTATTCTCCGTTGATCACAAGATCATCGCGTTGCAGTACCTGTTCACCGGGATGTTCATGGGCATCATCGGTGGATACATGGCGTACGTGTTCCGCATGCAGCTCGCCTTCCCGGGCATCTCTGTACCGGGGTTCGGTCAGGTCTCGCCGGGTGAATACAACGCGCTGATCACGAACCACGGTTCGATCATGATCTTCTGGGTGGCGATGCCCGTTCTGATCGCTGCCTTCGGGAACTTCCTGATCCCGCTGATGATCGGCGCGGACGACATGGTCTTCCCGCGCATCAACCGCCTGTCGTTCCAGGTCTTCTTCGTCAGCTCCGTCGTTCTTCTGCTGTCCCTCTTCGTCGAAGGCGGCGGCTTCGGTGGTGCCTGGACCTCGTACCCGCCACTGTCGGCAAGCGGGGATTACAACCAGACGGAGTTGGGTGCGACGTTATGGCTCCTGGCCGTGGCTCTCGAGTTCGTCGCGTTCCTGCTCGGTGGAATCAACTTCATCACCACCCTCATGAACTCGCGTGCACCCGGTATGAGGGCGTACGACATTCCGCTCGTGTGCTGGATGATCGTGATCGCGAGCATCTTGTTCATGCTGTCGGTCGGTCCGCTCCTCGCGGGCGCCGTGATGCTGCTTTTCGACCAGGTGCTGAACACGGGATTCTACGATCCGGCTCGTGGTGGTGACCCGATTCTGTGGCAGCACCTCTTCTGGTTCTTTGGTCACCCCGAGGTGTACGTCGTCCTCCTTCCGGCGATCGGCATCACCGTAGAGGTCATGGCCACCTTCGCCCGGAAGAAGATCTTCGGGTACAAGATGGTTCTGTACACGGCGGTCGCGACCGGTGTCTTGAGCTTCTTCGTCTGGGCGCATCACCAGTTCGTCGCGGGGATCGATCCGCGCATGGCGAACGTCTTCACCATCACGACGCTTCTGATCTCGGTGCCGATTGCCGAGATGCTGTTCGTCATGATTGCGACGCTCTATGGGGGCTCCATCACACTCACGACTCCAATGCTCTGGGCGCTCTCGTTCATGGCCGAGTTCCTCATTGGAGGCGTGACGGGGATCTTCCTGGGTGCGAGTGGTGCCGACATCTACTTCCACGACACGTACTTCGTGCTGGCACACTTCCATTACACGTTCTTCCCGATTGCGATTATCGGGACGTTCTGCGCCTTCACGTACTGGTTCCCGAAGATGTTCGGGAGGATGATGAACGATACCCTTGGCAAGATTCACTTCTGGGGCACGATCATCCCGTTCAACTTCATCTTCATTCCGCTCTTCGTGCTCGGGATGGGCGGTCAGCATCGCCGGATCTACAACTTCCAGCATTTCCCGGACATTGCGGGCCCGGAATATTTCCAGCTGCGTCAGATCGCGACGATCGCGCTGCTCGTCATGCTCGCTTTCCAGCTCGTCTTCTTCTACAACGTCATTGTGAGTTGGATGAAGGGTGAGAAGGCCGGAAAGAATCCGTGGAAGGCGAATACGCTAGAGTGGACGACCGAGTCGCCACCACCGCACGGCAACTGGCCGGTGGACGAGTTGCCGACCGTGTACCGGGGCCCGTATGAGTACGGACACCCCGATCGTGAAGAGGACTACTGGCCCCAAAACCTCCCCGGCTAATGGCACACGCAAGACCGATCGCAACGACCCGTAGCGCCACCGGGATTCCGACGCCCCGACTCGCGGTGTGGTGGATCCTCGCCTCCGAGGTGGTCATTTTCGGCGGCCTGCTCGGCGCCTACCTCATGCACCGTCTAGGCCACCCTGAGTGGGCCGAGGCTGCGTCGCACACGCAGACGTGGATTGGTGCGTTGAACACCTTCGTCCTGCTCACGTCCAGCTTCACTGCGGTGCTCGCACACCAGGCGGCGGAGAAGGGCAATGGCAAGCAGGCCGCCAAGTTCCTCGGCTTCACGATCATCGGCGCTTTGCTCTTTCTCGTCATCAAGTCGTACGAGTGGACGACCGAGATCCTCGCCGGGTACACGATCACAGCAAACAACTTCTGGTCGTTCTACTACACGGCTGCTGGCCTGCACGCGCTTCACGTGATCGCCGGAGCCATCATCATGGGCTTCGTTGCGGTTGATGCGTTCCGAGGCCGCGAACTCCACCGCGTCGAGATCATCGGGATCTATTGGCACTTCGTCGACGTGGTCTGGATCTTCCTCTTCCCGCTTCTCTACATCGCGAAGTAGGCGACATGTCCGAGAACATTCATCACGACGACCACGGTCACGACGACCACCACGTCAACTACACGAAGATCTACCTGACGCTGCTGGTTCTCTTCGTGATCAGTGTGCTGGGCCCGGAGCTCGGCATCCGCTGGGTGACGTTGATCACCGCGTTCGGTATCGCGATCGTGAAGGCGCGCTTGGTGGTCAATAATTTCATGCATCTCGCTTGGGAGAAGCGGATCGTGAAGTGGGTGCTGGCGACGTCCCTCATCCTGATGTTCCTCATGGTGGCTGGTGTAGCACCGGACGTGATGAACCACGAAGGGAACAACTGGGAGAACGTCGCCGCCAAGGCCGAAGTCGAGAGAGGCCTCGCCTACATGGCGGGCTATGGAGGCGAAGAAGAAGAGGAAGGCGAGGCCGAGGTTGTCGTCGCCGCTGGCTTCAATGCAGAGGTCTCGTTCGGACAGATCTGTGCGACGTGCCATGGTGCGGGGGGAGCAGGTGACGGTGTGGCGGGTGCCGCCCTGGATCCGCCCCCGGCCAGCTTCACGGATCCGGCTTTCTGGGAGACCCGCGACCGTGAGCGCATCAAGACCGTCATTCGTGATGGCGCTGCGGCTGTCGGTGGCTCGGCGCTGATGGCGCCGTGGGGTGCCCTCTACACCGAAGAGCAGCTCGACCAGGTGACGGACTATGTGATGTCGTTCAACCCGGGCAACGAGTAGTCAGAGACGAGAACGTGTGCTGGGCCGGAAGGTCGTCCCTTCTGGCCTGGTACAACCCGAAGCAAGATGAGCGCAGAGTCAGCGACATATCCGGCGGCCGGCAGACCCGATCGCGGTAAGCCCATCCTTCCGAACGGTGTACTCGGAATGCTGGTCTTCATCTTCACGGAGATCATGTTCTTCTCCGGCCTGATTTCCGCGCACACGATCGTGAAGTCTCAGGCTGCCGGTCAGATGTGGCCACCGTACGGTCAACCTCGTCTTCCGATTGAGGAAACCGCCCTCAATTCGCTGGCTCTTCTGGTAAGCGGGATCGTTCTGGTCTTCACGTGGTTCACCTTCAAGCGTGATCCGAACCAGGCGCGAATCCCGCTTCTGCTTTCCATCATTCTTGGAAGTATCTTCGTCGGCTTTCAGGGTGCGGAATGGGTTGCTCTGCTCGCAGAAGGGCTGACGATGCAGTCGAGCTCATATGGTGGCTTCTTCTATCTGATCGTCGGGTCGCATGGCATCCACGCAGTGGGCGCTCTGGCGGCTCTGATGTGGACGTATGATCGCCTCAACAAGGACGTTCTCCGGTCGACGCAGTTGGCGACCGTGTCGGCCTTCTGGTATTTCGTAGTGCTGGTGTGGCCGATTCTCTATTGGCAGGTGTACCTCTGATGCGTGCTGCCGCCGTTCTCGCTCTCGCCTTCGCGCTCGTGGCGCTGCTTCCTGAAGCTGTCTTGGCGTGCCCAGTTTGCTTCGACTCGAGCGATGAGAATCGTCAGGCGTTTCTCGCCACGACGGCTTTCCTCAGCCTGCTCCCGCTCGGAATGGTCGCAGGTGCGGGTCTGTACGTCCGCAAGCGATCACGGGATCTCGACGAATCGTCCTCGGACGTCGAGTCGCAGGACTGAGGTCCGCCACCCGGCGGCTTGTCCTGCCTCGGAGCTGCTTCTAAGCTCACACGCGGCACATCTCGGAAGCCGGTGAGAATCCGGCGCGGTCCCGCCACTGTGTTGGGCTCGGTCTGAGCACGATTCGACCGAAACGGACGCTCATGAAGCCACTGGGTCTCGGCCCGGGAAGGCGAGCTTGCCGGCCCTGAGCCAGGAGACCTGTGCCGCAGGATTTTGCTGTCCTCCGGTCGAGAGAACCACATGAATGCTCGGACTCGGGAGCGGTCTGCTTCCGTGCCGTACCGACGTCGCCTGTTCGGCGCTATGCACCTTCGGGGGTGTGTGAGCGCGTGCGTTCTGGCTGCCGGCCTCGTCGCATGTGGTGGAGCCTCAGACGACGGCGTCTCGTCCGACGCCACTGCGGCGCCGAGTTCCGCGACCCGGATCGTGAGCCTGGTGCCCTCGCTCGCTGAGGTGTTGGTCGCAATCGGAGCCGAGGAGCTCCTCGTGGCGCGCACGGACTACGACAACCATGCGGTCCTGGTCGAGTTGCCGTCTGTCGGCGGCGGGTTGGATCCAAGCCTGGAGACGCTCGTCGATCTGGAGGTGGACGTCGTCCTGATGCCGGAAGGTCAGGATATGCCGGCCCTGGCAGCCAGGCTTGGTGATCTGGGGGTTTCGACCGTCGCGTTTCGTACCGAGACGGTGGCCGATCTGTACGACTCCATCCATCGCCTCGGATCCCTCGTTGATCACGTGGATCAGGCTGATGCGCTGGCGCGTGAGATCTCCACCGGCTTGGCCGAGGTACGAGCCCGAGTCGCAGAGCGCCCGCCTGTGCCAGCCATGTACGTCATCTGGTCGGATCCACCCATGACGACAGCAGGAGGGTCCTATATCGACGAGGTGATCTCGATTGCTGGCGGCGAAAACGTCTTTTCCGATGCGCCCATGCGCTGGCCGAGCGTGGGGTACGAATCGATCGTCCGCCGAAACCCGTCGGTGCTCGTCTGGCCCCGGGGCGCGACGTCCGACCTGACGCTCGAGCGTGTGCGGGAGTTGCCCGGGTGGCGTGATCTCGAGGCGGTTCAGGCTGGACGAATCGTATTTGTCGATTCGGATCGATTCAATCGTCCGGGTCCGGATCTCGCCGAGGCGGCCGCGGATCTCGCACGGGCGCTGCACCCGGAGGCCTTCGGGGGAAGGCGCCCGTGACCCGGCACGCGTTTCTTCTCGTCGGACTGCTTGCCGCGCTCGTGGCGACGGTCGTATCCGGCCTCGTCATCGGTGCAGTGAGCATTCCGGTCGCCGATGTGCTTTCTGCGCTTGGCGGATCGGCGGATGCGCAGACCCGGACCATCGTCGTTGGTTTGCGGCTGCCTCGCGTCCTGCTCGCCGCAGAAGTCGGGGCTGGACTCGCCGTTGCCGGGGCCGTCTTTCAAGCGCTCCTGAGAAACCCGCTGGCCGAGCCGTACGTCCTCGGTGTTTCCAGCGGTGCCGCCGTGGGCGCTGTGACTGCGATCGTCCTCGGGATGACGGCTACGTCGATGCTCACGCTCCCCATTGCCGCCTTCATCGGAGCGATCGTCGCCATCACGCTCGTCCTCGGAATGGCAGCAGCCGCCGGCCGGGGTCTCGATACCCATGTACTTCTGCTCGCCGGCGTCGTAATCGGAGCGTTCTTCAACGCTGTCATTCTCCTGTTGGTGAATTTCGCGGATCTCGAGACCTTCCGTGCGGCCATGCTCTGGATCATGGGGTCGTTCAATGGAGCGACGCAGGAGAGTGTGACGACAGTCGCGGTGTGGGTGCTTCCAGCGCTACTGGGCCTCGGACTGCTCGCTCGCCCGCTCAACCTCCTGTCCGTCGGAGAGCAGAGTGCGTTTCACCTCGGTGTCGACGTACGCCAACTGAAGCTCCTCCTGTATATCGGCACGTCTCTCGTGGTTGGTGTCTGTGTGGCAGGCTCTGGGGCCATCGGGTTCGTCGGGCTCGTCGTGCCACATGCACTTCGCCTGGTAGGCGGAAGCGATCACAGGTGGCTGATTCCTGCCTGCGCACTCACGGGGGCCGCCTTCCTCGTCTTCGCCGATACGATTGCTCGCACCGTCGTTGCGCCCGCGGAGTTGCCGGTCGGAGTCGTTACCGCGCTTGCGGGCGTGCCTGTGTTCCTCTGGTTACTGATTCGGCACGAGGAGGGAATGTGAGCCTCTTCGAGCTGAAGGATGTCTCGTATCAATACGCTGCTGCGACGCGGCCCGCGTTGGACAGGATCACCCTCAATGTCGAAGAGGGGGCCCTGTTCGCGGTTCTCGGACCGAACGGGTCGGGCAAGTCTACGCTGCTACGCGTCATGCTTGGAGAACTGGAGACGTCGGCCGGATCCGTGACCTACGCAGGTCGCTCTTCGGCGTCCTGGGGACGTCGGGAGATCGCCACCCAGATCGCGTTCGTCCCCCAGGCAGAACCCATGGCTTTTCCGATGACGGTACGAGCGCTCGTCGAGATGGGGCGATATCCCCATACCGGAATCCTGGGGCGAATGGGTGCGGATGACCGGATCGCGGTGGATGGTGCGATGGAGCGTGCGGGCATCGCCGACCTGGGTAGCCGCAGTATCCGGAACCTTTCAGGCGGGGAACGGCAAAGAGTCCGCATCGCGCGGGCTCTGGCCCAGGAGCCCAGGATCCTAGTTCTCGATGAGCCGACCGCGGCACTCGATCTACACTTCGAGATGGAGACGTTCGAGCTCATGCGTGAACTGACCGAAGAACGTTCTTTCACGGTCGTCGTGGCCACGCACAACCTGAACCTCGCTGCCCGCTACGCGTCCCGACTGGCGCTCCTGGCCAGGGGGCATATCGAAGCGATCGGGGCACCTGAGGACGTCATCACGGCAGACAAGATCGGTCGTGTGTACCGCTGGCCTGTACTCGTGACGTCGCTCGAAGAGCAAGGTTCCGGCGTTGAGTCCCCGCAGGTCGTCCCTCTCTCCGGGGGTGCCGCGAGCGCGTTGAGTTGACACCTGGAGGTCGGCCTTACAACCTCCGGCCACAATTCAATGCGGGTGGGTCAAACGGAAGCCGGTGAGAATCCGGCGCGGCCCCGCCACTGTGAGAGGTCCGGGATACCCGGAACGTCGGCTCTGAACGCCACTGGGGAGTCATCCTTGGGAAGGCGAGCACGGACGGCCTCGAGCCAGGAGACCTGACCCACCGGCAACCTTACCAGGTCTCCGAGGGGGAGGCTCCGGGTTGAGGTCAGTGCTGTCGGGAGTCGTGTCCCGACGAACTGCCAGCCTGCTTTCTCTCTCGTCGGCCGCTTCAGTTTCCGCGCGGGCGGGAAGAGGAGACGAGATGCGACGCGTTGTGTACGCGGCGATGATCCTGATCATCGCGACTCCGGTTTCAGGTCAGCAGGCTTCACCGAGCTCGCCTTCGTACGTGCTCGATGGTCTTGTTGTCACAGGTGTTCCGCAGCCTCGAGCCGAGACGGCGATGGGCAACACAGTTACGGTACTCGACGGCCTCGAGCTACGAGCGGCCGGTGTGACCCGGGTGACCGATGCTTTGAGAAGCGTACCGGGGCTGGCGCTCGTCGAAGGTGGCTCGTTCGGCGGTGTGGTCTCTCTGTTTCTGCGAGGAGCAGAGAGCGACTACGTCCAGGTCTTGATCGATGGCGTTCAGGTAAATCAACCTGGAGGCTCCTTCGACTTCTCCGGCCTGACCACCGACAACGTCGAGCGGATCGAGATCCTTCGTGGGCCGGCCAGTGCGCTCTACGGTTCGGATGCGGTCGGAGGCGTAATCCACATCATCACACGCGGAGGTTCCGGTGGGCCGCGCGGCACCGCGAGTATTCGGGGTGGCAGCTACGGACGACAGGAGTGGTCTCTGGATCTGCATGGAGGCACCGAGTCGGTTTCGTACGGGTTTGCCCTCTCGGACAACCAGACCGATGGCATCCTGGAGTTCAACAACGCGTTCTCCAACCAGGTACTGAGCGGAGTCGTTCGCTTCGTGCCCGACGAGCGTTCCCTTATCGAAGTGTCGGCTCGTCTGGGGAATCGAAAATTCCACTTCCCGACCGACGGATCCGGAAACGTCGTGGACCAGAACGCGTTCAGCTACGCGGACGAGGCGGCACTCGGGCTGGACGCTGAACGCCAGGTCACCGAGCGAGTGCGAGTCGACTTCACCCTCTCCTCGTATGAGTCGGATGGTGGGACGGACGACGCGATCGACGGCCCCGCTGATACGCTCGGCTTCTACGCGTTCACGAGCCTGAACGCTGTACGCCGTACGACGGCGAGGGCGCAGTCACACATGCTCCTCGGGGAATCGACCACCGGAACGATCGGAGTGGAACTCGGCGATCAGGAGCAGCGGTCCTTCAGCGAATCGAAGAGCCAGTACGGGCCGTCGAACGGGGAAAGCCGGAACGAGCGGTGGAACCGGGCGGGCTTCATCCACGTCGTATCGAGCGTTCGAGCCCTCAATGTGAATGGCGGAGCCCGCATAGAGGACAATGAGCTGTTCGGTCGTTCCGCGACGTGGCAGCTGGGTGCATCGTGGTCGTATGCTGCATCCGGACGTGTGCGCGGAGCCGCCGGAACCGGCATCAAGGAGCCCACGTTCTTCGAGAACTATGCCACGGGCTTCGCGACCGGGAATCCGGACCTCGACCCTGAGCGTTCGACCTCGTGGGAAATAGGCGTCGAGCAGGATCTCATCGAAGGTGTACTGCAGTTCTCGGGGGCGTGGTTCGACCAGAACTTTCAGGACCTCATCCAGTACACGTTCGCACCTCCGAACCCTGGGGACCCGAACTACTTCAACGTGGCCGAGGCGCGTGCGCGCGGTATGGAGGCGGGCTTGATGCTTTCGACGGGCAGTATCGCGGCCTCGACGGACATCACGTGGCTCGACACCGAGGTGGTAGACTCCGGCTTCGACTCGGGTGAGGGTGCCACGTTTGTCGAAGGTGGACGTCTTCTGCGGCGACCGCGTGTCGTACTTGGCGGGTCGCTCCGATACCGGCACGCGCGGGGCTCGCTCCACGCGTCGATGCGACGGATCGGAGAGCGCGAGGACCGGGACTTCTCGACCTTCCCTGCGACATCCGTCACCCTGGATGCGTACACCCTTCTTGGTGTTGGCGCGGAGGTGTCGATCATCGAAGGGACCTCGGGATCCTCACTTGCACTCACCGTGAGAGGGCAGAATCTCCTCGATGCAGGGTACCAGGAGGTGTTCGGCTTCGCGGCCCCTGGACGCCAGTTCTATCTGGGTGCCCGCGTCGGTATTGGGGGACGTTGATCCGGGCGGACTTCGTCGATTCGGCGGTCATGGGACGGCGAGGGTGACCGCGAGAGGCACGAGCTCCTGCACGGCCGGATTGCTCATCCCGCTCTGCGTCGCTTGTTCTTCATGAAGTCCATCATGATGTATTGCCCGAGGGTCATGGTGCTCGTGAAGTATGCTTTACCCCGCGCGATCTCGGACACCTTCTGTACGAACTGAACGAGGTAGGGGTCCTGGGCGAGCATGAAGGTATTGATGGCGATTCCGCCTTTTCGGCACGCGGCGACTTCGTCGAAGGTCCGCTTGAGGATCATCGGGTCGAGACCACCGGAGTTTGTGTACACTCGACCGTCAGGCAGTGTCATCGCACTTGGCTTCCCATCGGTGATCATGATGATCTGCCGCATATCCTTCTTTTGCGCGTTCAGAATGCGACGGGCGATCTCGAGTCCTTCGGCTGTGTTCGTGTGGAACGGGCCAACCTGTGCCTTGCCGAGCTGCGAAAGAGGTATTTCCTGAGCGCGGTCTCCGAAGGTGACGACCCTCAGCGTGTCTCCTGGAAACTGCGTCCGGATCATGTGCGACATCGCGAGTGCGACCCGCTTGGCCGGAGCGAAGCGGTCCTCGCCGTACAACACCATCGAGTGACTGATATCGAGCAGCAGTACGGTGGCGCACGATGAACGAAACTCGGACTGGTGGACCATCAGGTCGCCGTATTCGAGGTCCAACGGGACCTTCAACCCTTCACGCTCGATCGCATTCTTGAGCGTGGCGGGGATGTCGAGATTCATCGTGTCCCCGAATTCATATGGGCGGGAGGCCGCTTCCGCCTCGATGCCCGTCGCGAGGTGTGGGGTGTCATGCGAGCCGGCGTTCGACTTCCCCAGCGCTCCGAGCAGTCCTTTCAGCGCACGGTACCCGAGGAAGTCCATCCCCTTCTGCGTGAGGTTGAAGTTCACCTGCTGTGCCGCCTGTTTGCCCTCGTCGATGTTGCCGGCGCCTGTCACGTCGTACGTCGCACCGGGGATCTGGGCCTGCCCGCTTTCGAGGTCGATGTATCCCTCTTCCACCATACGCTGGACGAGGTCGTCGAGAAGGTCTGCGATCTTCTGCTGGATCACTTCGTCGCCCTGACCTTCGCCGCGCAGCTCCTCGATCATCTCGGGCGTCAGTTGACCACTCTCCATCAGAGCGTGAAGGAGCTGATTCTTGAGCGAGTTTGTCGAGTTCACGTCTTCGTCTCCGGACCATCCCCAGAACGGGTGATAGTGCGGACCACCCGCGAATCCCCCGTCCATGAGGAAGTCGGAGAGGTGCTCGAGGAGTGACTCGAGATTCAGGGCATCCAGCCACTTGCCCTTGTATTTGGAATACGTCGTGAAGCGCATGACACCATCCTAGGGCTCTGCATACCTTCCGGCCATGCAGCCTGATTCCATCTCCGCTGATACTGTGTCCGGGCTTCGTCGCGCCCTGCTGGACCATTACGATCGGACTGCGCGCGACCTGCCCTGGAGACGGGACACCGATCCATACCGGATACTGGTGTCCGAGTTCATGCTGCAGCAGACCCGGGTCGAAACGGTGATCAGGTACTACGAGCCCTGGTTCGAGCGGTTTCCATCCATCGAGGCACTCGCTCAGGCCGACGAGGACGAGGTTCTGAAGGCGTGGGAGGGACTCGGCTACTACCGAAGAGCGCGCAACCTGCACCGCACCGCTCAGGTGGTCGCCGAACGCCATGAAGGCACGATTCCGTCCGACCCGGCCGAGCTCCGAGCGCTCCCTGGTGTGGGAGAGTACACGACCGGTGCGATCGCGAGTATTGCGTTCGATGTGCCTGCCCCGGCCGTGGACGGGAATATCAGACGGGTGCTCGCGCGGCTCCTCGACGAAGAGAAGCCGACCGCACGGTGGCTGCGGGACGTCGCGGCTCGCTTCGTCTTCCGACACAGACCGGGGGACTGGACGCAGGCACTGATGGAGCTCGGTGCGACTCTGTGTACGCCGAAAGCCCCGGCATGCAACGCATGTCCGGTCTCGTCCTGGTGCGGTGCGTATGCCGCCGGTACGGTGGAGGACCGGCCCGCGCCGTCCAAGAAGCGAGTGGTGCCGAGTCGAGTCATTCCGCTGGCGGTGCTTCACGGTGCAGGGGAAGTACTTTTGCAGCGCCGACCTGCCGAGGGTCTATTGGGCGGACTTTGGGCGTTCCCCGAGCCGGGTGAAGTCGGAGCTTCCGACTTCGCCGTCAGTGTCGGGCTTGAGCCGATCGGTGAGCCGTCCATTCTGCCGGAGGTGGAGCATCGTTTCACCCATCTGCATGCCCGCTACGTTCCGATGGTGCAGGAGGTCGATCGTATTCGCGGTTCCGTGAAGGCTGAGGGCAGTCGTTGGGTCGGTCGTGGGCGGCTCGGTGACACCGCATTGCCGGTGGCTCAGCGGAAGGTCTTCGATTCGTGGCTGAAGAGTATGGGGTGAACGCAGTGTGAAGATTGCCGAGATGACATGGATGCAGGTGGAGGAGTGCCTCCAGAAGGACGACCGATGTGTCCTGCCCCTGGGAAGTACCGAGCAGCACGCCTATATCAGTCTGGCGACGGATTCGATCCTGTCAGAGCGGTTGGCTCTCGATGCCGCTGAACCACTGGGGATTCCGGTCTTTCCCGTGCTGGCGTACGGAATCACGCCGTACTTCATGAGCTATCCCGGTACAGTCACGATCTCGCCGAACACATACGAACAACTGCTTCAGGAGATTCTCACCAGTATCCACAAGCATGGATTCCGTCGGATTCTCGTCCTGAACGGCCATGGTGGAAACAGTCCCGCTCGCCCGGCCGCGGAAAGATGGGCCGTACGCATGGACGGCATCGAGCTGATCTGGCACAACTGGTGGAAATCGCACGACGTCCGGAAGGCGATCGATGCGATCGATCCGGCTGCATCACACGCATCGTGGATGGAGACCTTCCCGTGGACGCGCGTGGACGGTGTGGAATTGCCTCAGGAGCACAAGGCGCCGGTCGATCTCCCGGATCGAGAGGAGGTCTCACTTCAACGCTCGAGGGAGATCATGGGCGATGGCTCGTTCGGAGGTTGGTACGAGCGGCCTGCCGAGGAGATGGAAGAGATCTGGTCGGTGGCGATCGAAGAGACTCGCGACAAGCTCGAGTCGGGATGGTCTGGATGAGTACTGCTCGAGGAGCGGGGCCGTGAACATCGACTTCAGTGGTCAGACTGTTCTTGTCACGGGCGCCGCCCATGGGTTCGGCCGTGCGATTGCGGGTGCGTTCGCCACCCGAGGGGCCATCGTCCATGCCTGCGACATCGAGGCGACCGGGCTTGCCGAAACACTTCGGATTCTGGGTGAGCATGGGGAGACGCAGGTCGTAGATGTGACGAACCGCGCGGACGTCGAAACGTGGGTGCGTGCGGCATGGGCAGGGACCGGACGCGTCGACGTTCTCGTAAACAACGCCGGAGGTGTGCTCGGGCAGGTTGGGCAACCGCTCGAAGGTGTTTCGGTCGAGGAGTGGCAGGCGATCGTCGCGGTAAACCAGACCGCCACGTTCTGGACGGCGCAGGCGGTCGCCCCGGCGATGAAGGAAGCTCGCTCGGGTCGTATCATCAACATCTCGAGTGGGGCCGGGCTGGGGATCAGCAAGACGGGAATTCAGGCGTACGCATCTGCGAAGGCTGGGCAGATCGGCCTTACCCGTCAGCTTGCGCACGAGCTCGGGCCATGGGGGATCACGGTGAACAATGTCGCCCCCGGCTTTGTGCTCTCGAACCCCACGACCGAGCGCCAATGGGAAGCGCTCGGCTCGGCCGGACAGCAGCACCTTCTCGACGGTATCGCCTTGAAGCACCTCGGGAATCCCGCGGACATCGCGCATGCCGTGCTCTTTCTCGCCTCAGAGCACGCGAGCTGGATCTCGGGGGCCGTCTTGCCTGTGGACGGTGGAAAGTAGAGAGGCTCGAGCGTCCCCTCTTCAGCCTGTTTGGGTCAGGTCCGGCCACACGGCTTTTGTTGTCGAACCGAAGACGAGGGACGTCTCCACACGAGAGACCTCCGGCAGTGACGTGATCGCATCGAGCGTGAAGTCGCGCAGGTGCTCCATGTCTTGAGCGACCGCGTGAACGACGTAGTCCATGCGACCCGTCAGGTGATACAGCGCGACGACCTGAGGAAGTCCGATCGCTCGTTCTTCGAAACGAGCCACTGCGGTTCGGGTGTGCCTCTTGAGTTGAACCGAAACCATCGCCTGTAGCCCGATGCCGAACGCGGCCGGATTGACGTCCGCATGAGATCCTCTGATGACGTCCAGATCGTTGAGTCTGCGAACGCGTTCCAGGCAGGCTGACTGGGACAAGCCGACCGCTGCCGCCAGGTCCTTGTTGGTCATCCGAGCATTCTTCGCCAGATGGGTCAAAATGGCTCGGTCGGTTCGGTCTACAGCGGGCAAAGTGCTCATAAAGCGAAGAAGATGCGGAAAGATGGCACAATAAGCGCAGAACATGCTACATGATACGGTGGTCAGCAATCGACCATCTGGCCAAGTCCGACTTGAAGGGGTCCAGCATGCGTATCGAAACCACGGCAGTCAGAGTCGCTCGGGGTGAGCCCGTCCACCGCGGGGATCTGCCGGAATCAGCGTCACCGGAACTCGGCATTCCTCACGTTCCCGGGATCGACCTGTCCACTACATACGGCTTCCATCGCTCGTCGTCGGTTGCCGAATCGATGGATGCATTGCTGGAAGGCGCGCACGACGCTCCGAACTCGGTATACGCCCGTCTGCATAATCCCACGGTGGCCCGCTTTGAGGACGCCCTCGCCCGACTCGAGGGAGCAGATGCATCCGTCGCGTTCGCATCCGGCATGGCGGCGACGTCCGCGCTGTTGATCGCGGCCGGGATGGAAGAGAGCGGGAGCCGACCACACGTCGTAGCGGTACGCCCGGTCTACGGCGGCACGGATCACCTGCTCACAACAGGGATGCTCGGTACCGAGGTGTCCTGGGTGGATGCAGATCGTGTAGGTGAAGCGATCCGACCGGACACGGGCCTGGTCTTAGTCGAGACACCCGCAAACCCGACCCTCGACCTTGTCGACCTTCACGCTGTTGCACATCAGATCCGGACGGCAGGTGCTCGAGTGGGGTCGCCGATCCCGCTCGCCGTCGATTCGACGTTCGCGACCCCGATCCTCCAGAATCCCATCGCTCTGGGAGCAGATCTCGTGCTGCACAGCGCGACCAAGTTCCTGGGTGGGCACGGAGATGTGATGGGTGGGGTGATCGCGTGCTCCGAAGAGTGGGCTGGTCGTCTCCGGCAGGTTCGCATGATCACGGGTGGCCTTCTGCATCCGCTCGGTGGCTACCTCCTGCACCGTGGACTTCAGACGCTTCCGATCCGGGTCAGGGAACAGCAGGCCAACGCCATGGAACTGGTGGGTCGTCTCGGTTCTCACAGCGCAGTGCGCTCGGTGCACTTTCCCGGTTACGCCGGGAACGATGCCGGATTGGTCGCACGCCAGATGCGTGGGCCGGGTTCGGTTCTTTCGTTCCGAGTGCACGGAGGGGCGTCGACGGCCGAGGGTGTCGTGGAGCGCCTCACCCTCATCACGCCGGCCGTATCGCTCGGGTCGGTCGATACGCTGATCCAGGCACCCGCCCTGTTGACGCACCGCGTCGTCGGAGTGGACGATCGCGTGAGCTCCGGAGTCAGCGATGACCTCCTCCGCCTCTCCGTGGGGTTGGAGCACGTGGAGGATCTGTGGATGGACCTCGAACAGGCGCTCTCGAGGGCGTGGGCCAGCGCGGCCTAGATGTTCAATCCGCCCATCGGGTCGAAGCCCTGGTATCCCTTGCCCGATGCCGGGCCTTCGTGGGGAGCGCGTGTGTAGCCAGCGCTGCTGCGGCTGATACGACGCTGTGCCACCAAGGCCTCGAGGACGAGCTCACACGCTGCTGCTCGCTGGCCGTCGTTCGCACTGTCGGCCACCAGGCCGACGTGGCCGATCAGCTCGAGTAGCCCAGGCACCGTAGAGAAGCCGAGCACGCACGCGTTCGCGGCCGAATCCTCTCCGACCTGGAGCGCGCCACCCGTCTCGAAGTACTCGATGATGTCGTCGACGTCGGCACCGGCTGCGCGCACGTCGAAGGTCTGGGAGCACGCCTGCTGAATCAGCTCACGCGCGATTCGACCCGCGCCGTGGAGCTCGCCTTCGTATTCGAGCTCCATCTTGCCGGTGATTGCCGGTAGTGCGGCGTAGAGGTCCGCGACCCGTGGCACGGCCACCTCCTCTCCGTGCTGCAGTGCTCGCCGTTCAGCGTTGGACACCACCGTTTCGGTGACGGTGATCGGCATGCGCTGGCTCACGCCGGAGCGCTGGTCGATTCGCTTGTCCTCGCGGCCGAGGAAGGCGACACGCTCTACGACCTCCTGAAGAAAGTCGGGCACCTCGACGCAGGTGTCCTCCCGTGTGACCCAGGCCTCTTGTCGTGTGATCTCGACGCCGACCTCGAGGTGCTCCGGGTAGTGCGTCCGGATCTCGGCACCGATGCGATCCTTGAGCGGTGTGATGATCTTTCCGCGTGCCGTGTAGTCTTCGGGGTTGGCCGTGAAGACCATGAGGACGTCGAGTGCAAGACGGATCGGGTACCCCTTCACCTGAACATCCCCTTCCTGAAGGATGTTGAAGAGACCGACCTGAATCTTCCCCGCGAGATCGGGCAGCTCGTTGATCGCGAAGACGCCGCGGTTTGCGCGCGGTAACAATCCGTAATGGATCGTCAATTCGTCCGCGAGGATGTGCCCTCCCCGGGCGGCCTTGATGGGATCCACGTCGCCGATCATGTCAGCGATGGTGACATCCGGGGTCGCGAGTTTCTCCACGTAGCGGGCGTTCCGATCGATCCACTCGATCGGCGTGTCGTCTCCGTGCTCGTCGACCGTCTGCCTCCCGTACTTGGAGAGCGGATGTAGCGGGTCGTCGTTGACCTCACTTCCGGCGATGATCGGAATATGCTCGTCCAGCAGGAGCCCGAGTTGGCGAAGGATCCGGCTCTTCGCCTGGCCGCGAAGTCCGAGAAGAATGAAGTCGTGTCGTGCCAGAATCGCATTCACGATTTGTGGAATGACCGTCTCGTCGTATCCCTCGACGCCAGGGAAGAGCTCCTCCCCGGACCTCAGCTTCTCGACGAGGTTGTGACGCATCTCGTCCCTGACCGAGCGATGCTCGTATCCGCTGGCTTTGAGTTCACCGAGAGTGGCAGGGAAAGGTTGGCTCATGGGAGCGATCCGGTTCGACGGGTGTCGAGGGTAGAGGGCACGGCGCGTCTTGGCGACCTTTGGGGGCCGAACGATACACGTGTCCATCGACGTGGATCCCCCTGATACAGAAGCCTGGAGCCGTCATGTCCGAGGGCACTGCCGTCCTCAAGAGCGCCGTTCATTCTCTCGACGCTCAGCCGCCACTTCCACGCGACCGGTTCATCGTCGCCGAACAGCCGGATGAAGAGGCGATTCCCATGGACGTCGTCTTCGTCGGCGGCGGTCCCGGTGGTCTCGCTGGTGCGATCGAACTCGCTCGGCTGGTGAAGGAAGACAATGAGAATGGCGGAGGCATCGGTGAGATCGAGATTGCGGTGTTGGAGAAGGCCGGTCAGCTCGGAGAGCACAATCTCTCCGGTGCGGTGGTGAATCCGAGCGCCTTCAGGGAGCTCTTCCCGGATCTGTCGATGGACGATCTCCCTCTGCGTCGGCCGGTGACCAAGGAGTCCGTATATGTCATGACGGAGTCGAAGGCCTACCGGATTCCGACGCCCCCGACGATGAAGAACCACGGCAACTGGATCGGGTCGATTTCCGAGATCGTCCGCTGGCTCGGCGAGCAGGCCGAGGGGTTGGGTGTGAACGTCTTCCCGGGTTTTCCGGTCGACTCCCTCCTCGTAGAGGATACCAACGTCATCGGTGTGCGCACGACCCCGTCGGGCCTTGGCCGCGACGGTGAACCAGCGAGTGCGGACGCGATGCCTGCGGTGGACCTGACCGCCCAGGTGACCGTGCTCTCAGAGGGCTCGCGCGGCCCGCTCTCACAGGCGTGGTTCGACTGGCAGGATGTGAAGGCCGAGAACCCCCAGATCTACGCGCTCGGGGTGAAGGAGATCTGGGAGGTGAAGAAGCCGCTGGACAGAATCATCCACACGATGGCCTGGCCGCTACCGACGGACGCCTTCGGTGGAAGTTTCGCGTATCCGCTCTCGGACAACACGGTAGCGATGGGTCTCGTGGTCGGGCTTGACTACGGAGATGCCCGTCTCGATGTGCATGAACTCCTGCAGCGTATGAAGCTCCATCCGCTTTTCCGGGCGATGCTCGAGGGCGGTGAAATGATCGAGTGGGGGGCGAAGACCATCCCCGAAGGCGGATTCTACTCCGTCGCAGAGCGGCGTCATGGAGACGGGCTCATCGTGATCGGCGATGCAGCCGGTTACGTCGAAGTCTCCTCTCTCAAGGGCATCCACTACGCGATGCATTCGGGAGTCATGGCTGCTCGACAGATCTTCGAGGCCCTCAAGAAGGGTGGTACGTCGGCTGATGCACTCGCAGGCTACACGGCAGCTGTCGACAACAGCGTGATCATGAAGGACCTCAAGGAGCGTCGGAACATGCGCCTTGCGTTCAAGGGCGGCTTCTTGTCCGGTGGGGTGAAGGCGGGCCTCATGACGCTGACGAAGGGTGCGTTCCCGGGAGGGAAAATCGCCATCGAGGAAGACGCGGCCGACGAGAAGCATCTAGGTCCGGAGAAGGAGAAGTTCGTCCCCGATGGCAAGTTGACGTTCTCGAAGGTCGATGCAGTCTACAAGTCGGGAAATCAGACGCGCGACGACATCCCGTCGCACCTGATCGTCGGGGAGGACGTGAGTCCGGAGGTCGCCGAGATGTACGTGCACCTCTGTCCGGCCGGTGTCTATGAGCGGGACGGAGACAAGCTCGTGGTCAACGCGCCGAACTGCGTGGACTGCAAGGCCACCGACGTGCTCGGGCCGCGTTGGACGCCACGCGAGGGTGGCAGTGGCCCGGCGTATCGGCAGATGTAGCCAAGGAGCTGCAGCCGGTGGAGTGATACGCGCGGTGTTCACATGTGCCGGAGGGAGCGGTTGGCCTGCCTGCCCTCATGGAACCCGGGCGCGGTCCATCTCCATCTCCATCACCGTACCACCGGGCAGCTCGATCCGGCCACCGACCTGGAGCATCATGGGGGCGGTGTCGGTGTAGTCAGCCGCTCGAATGATCCGGTCACCTCGCAATTCGATGATGGTCACTCCGTTGGTGACGACCTCCGCACCCGTGCCCACGCTGATCGCACCCATGGGTCGGGCCTGGATTGCGGAGAAGTCCCACTCTACGACCGCGCCGCTCGTCGTGACGTGCACCCGCCCGACGTTCATGAATACGTTGTCGGCCCAGGCGTGCATGGCCTGAACGTAGTCGAGGATCTCCTGAATGCCTTGATAAGTGTGCTGGTTTGGAAAGTCGTCGTACGTGGCGTCTGGCCAGAAGAGGTCTTCGATGAGTTCTCGATCGGCGCGTTGCCACGCCGCCATGAGTGAGCGAGCCGTGAGCTCCGCTTCCTGAATGCGTCGCTCCTCCGAGTCCGACAGCCGAGCGCATCCGGTCAGGAGTGTGACAGCGAGCACGAGTATCGTGCTAGGAGTTCTGAAGGTCGCGTTAGGCATCGTCATCCCGGTGTGAAAGGGCGGGCAATTTAGCGGGCGTCGCCCTGGCCGGCTCTAGGCTCGTACACGAGGAGGGTGATGCCATGGATGCACGACTAAGAGCACTCAACAGATTCGGTCTCGGGGCCAGGATAGGCGAGCGTGTCGTCGAAGCCCTCGATGAGTTCTTCGGTGTCTGACGCGAAGAGCGTCAAGCTGGGGTCCACGAGAAACACGTCACGGACCGCATCGAGGTGGTAGCGTTGCCACATCCCGAGCCATTGGTCGAGTGCTTGCTGAGCCGACGCTGGGCCGCTGGTCGTGACCGGGCCGTTCGTGGCGCCTTCATCTGCGGGGGCGATAGGACGAACGGTCGAAGCGCTCACCATTCTTCCAGACCGCCTTCACCGATCGGAGGTTGCCGATGTCCTGGAGGGGGTCCCGGTCGAGCAGAACGAATGTGACCGGTCGCCCGCGCTCCAGGACTCCGTAGGTGTCCTCGATACCGATGGCTTCCGCTGCGACGCGAGTCGCGGACTCGATCGCCGACATGGCGGAGAGTCCGCCGAAGTTCACCAATTCTTCGAGCTCGCGATGGAGTGATGGATACGGATCCGTGCGCGGAGTGGAGAAGTCTGTTCCGGCGATGATTGGGACACCCTCGCGGTGAGCTCGCTCCACGAGCGAGCGAGCAAAGTCGACCTGGCATCGATCCGAGAGCGGATTGTCCGGGTTCTCTCCGGCTCGGGCGTACATGGCGAGAGTCGCGTCGAGCATGGTCCCCTCCCGCTTCATCGCGTCGAAGAGCTCGGTGAAGATCGCAGATTCGGCGTCGAGGTGGTCGTAGAGCGGCAACTCGTCGTGGTGGTACTCGGTCGGCGCATCCGCCATGCCCTCCCATGCGAGCCTGCACACGTGAGAGATGACGTCCACACCGCTGGTTACGACTTCGAGCGGGCGAGTCGGGAAGACCATGCTATGTGCCCAGACTCGCATGCCCTGGCGATGGGCTTCCGCGGTAATGTTGCGCACGATCGCAGGCTCGAGGTTCGCGTAGATCTTGATGCCCGTCGCGTAGCTACCCTTGGCCTGAGCGACCGCCGTGACCAGGTCGGTTTCCGGGGTAATGGCCTGCATCCACGGGACGTCACCTGCGGTCTCTCCAGCGGCCGACGACTGAGGTCTCGGATCGGAGAGAAACGACGGTCCGGCCATCAATGCCGAGAAATACACGTCCGGAGCGTCGATCAAGCCGAGGCGAGAGTCGCGTGCCAGACTGGCGAGGGCTCGTCCGTCGCCGGCCATGTCGCGAACTCCGGTAACCCCGGCGTACAGCATTCGATACAGCTCCGCTTCTGCGCGTTGGCGGTTCGGTGCGGTCGCCAGGTGTACGTGCGCGTCGATGAGTCCCGGGACCACGAAGCCGCCACCCAAATTCGTAGCAACCGCGTCACGGGGAGCATCCGGCCCGGAGAGCAGTTCGCGGCGGGTCGAGACCGTGAGGATCTCGTTGCCCTGGATCGCCAGCGCCGCGTCCGGGATCGGGAGGCCGCCGCGCCCGTCGATCAGCGTGAAGCCATACAGGATCTCGAGTGGGGCCGAGCTCTGTGCCTGAGCTGCGACGGGTGCGCACAGTCCTGTGCACACGGCGACAGTCAGGAAGGTTGATCGCATGGAACATGGCATCATTGCTGGCACGAGCCGCACGACCGCTCCTCCTTTTGGACCGATGAACCGGAGCGACCAGAAGCCCCCCACGCGAAGCAACACTCATCCGTCGTGCGCACGGAGCAAGAGAAAAGGTCGGTCAGCCGCCGTCCTCGATGTGCAGGCCGACCCCTGTCGGTGTCACGACGAGGGTGGGCAGAATCGTACGCACGGGCTCCGCCCCGTACCCGGCGAGCGCGTCATCCGCAGATTCGTACCGGGCCAGTGCTTCGATCGTCTTGATGGTCGGAAAGACCATCGGGAGTTCGCCCCGGTCGAGTCTAGCGAGCGCATCGTGAGGTGAGAGCCAGAGCGCATCGGTCATCTCGCGCGGATCGACGATCGGTGTCGCGCCGGCCCGAACCTTTGCGGCGAAGAACCGGGTGTCGTACCGCCGTGGCTCGGGTTCGGGGGTGATCCAATGCGCGATGTACTCGATCGCATCGCCTGCGATCCTGCACCCCAGTCGTGTGATCGCCTCGTCGAAGCTGATGCGGTCTCCCATGAGGGCGTCACGAATCTCGTCGACGGTCGGGTCTTCCGCTGCTGTCGGTGGTGCGGAGCCGTCCTCCCGTAACCCTACCATGATCCCGGTCTCCTCGAAGGCTTCGCGCAACGCAGCGAGGTAGTAGGCGATCGCGGGTGGCTCCCCCTCGTGCTCCAGCCGTTCACGCGCCGTTTCCGGATTCAGATCATCCAGGAGTGACACGACACCTGGAAGCGCGTCGGAGGCGTCGACACGCCCACCAGGGAAGACGTATGCACCCGGAACGAATCCGGCCCTTCGGCTGCGGCGCATGAGAAGGACCTCCATGTCCCGTGCACCGTCACGCAGCAAGACGATCGTTGCGGCTGGTCTCGGAGCTACCGGCACGGATGGTGGGTCCTCGAGCGTCTCCGCAAATCCGTCCGGGAGATTCTCGAAGGGGATGACGAACTCATCGTTCCCGCTCAACGGCCGGCCGCCATCCCGTCCTTCCGGGGGTCGGATGCCGCTGCCCAGCCGCGGTCGAGCCTGAGGATCGCCTGGCCGCCACCGAATGCCACGCCTTCGGGATCACGTAGCTCGTGGCCCAGTGCCTCGAGTGCCGAGGCCACTTCGGAGTCGAGATTCTCGATCGCCACGCGCACGCCGGAGAAGTGGCGGAAGCGGGCAGCGTCGATTGCCTCCTGAGGGTCCATTCCGAACTCGACCATGTTGAGTAGCACCTGAACGTGGCCCTGCGGCTGCATCGAGCCGCCCATGACCCCGTATGAGAGCCATGGCTGGCCGTCCTTCGTGACGAAAGCCGGTATGATCGTGTGGAGTGGTCGTTTGTTCGGAGCGATCTGGTTCGGGTGCCCGTCGTCGAGGGTGAAGCCAGCGCCCCGGTTCTGCAGCACGAGGCCGGTGCCCGGGATCACTGTCCGTGAACCGAAGTAGCCGAAGATCGAGTTGATGAAGGAGATCATGTTTCCGTGTCGGTCAGCCACGGTGAGATAGATCGTTTCCGAATCGGTCGCGAGGTGGCCGGGGTCCGGACGGTCGGCTGCCACGGCCGGGTCGATCATCGCTGCCCGGCCTGCGAGGTAGCTCGAGTCGAGAAGCGCCTCGGGCTGCACGTCCATGTGATCCGGATCGGCGATGTACCGGTCCAGGTCCGCGTGGGCGAGCTTCTTCGCCTCGATGAGGGTATGCAGGTACTCGACTGAGTTGTGCTCCATGCTGGAGAAGTCGTACCCCTCGAGCATCTTGAGCATCTGAAGTGCCGCGATGCCCTGACCGGCAGGAGGTAATTCCCACAGCGTGTAGCCCTTGTAATCGACGCTCATGGGCTCGACCCACCGAACCCGGTGGTTTTCGAGGTCCTCGATCGTCAGATAGCCACCGAGCTCGGCGAGGCCGTCCACGATTTCACGACCGAGGTCGCCGCCGTAGAAGACCTCGGGCCCACCGTCTGCGACCCGCTGGAAGGTTTGCGCGAGGTCGGTGTTCCTGAACCAGTCGCCTGGCCGGGGTGCTTCGTCGTCGATCAGGAATGTGGCTGCGGCCCCCGTGTCACGGCGCAAACCGTTGACCGTCCCGGCCCAGTCTTGCGCGATGATCGGGGTCACCGGAAACCCTTCCTCCGCGATGCGGATCGCCGGAGCGAGAACCTGGGCGAGCGTCATCGTGCCGTACGTCTCGATCAGGGCGCTCCATCCGGACAGGGCGCCTGGCACCGTCACCGAACGCGGCCCGGAGCCTGGCACCTCCGGATCGTCCTCTGCCAGGATTGCCTCTAGATCGACGTTCGAGCCGGACTTTCCGCTCGCATCGAGGCCGACCAGGCGTCCTGCTTCGGCATCCCACAAGATGGCGAACATGTCGCCACCCATCCCGGTCATATGCGGCTCGGTCACGTTGAGCACGGCCGCCGCTGCGACCGCTGCATCGATTGCGTTGCCCCCCGCCGCCAGAATCTCCAGAGCCGTCGTTGTCGCCAGTGGTTGGCTCGTAGCTGCGACGTCGTTCGGGGCGTAAACCGTCGAGCGACCAGAATAGGTTGCGGGGCTGCGGACCGGACCAGTCATACGCGACATCACCTGAGCGTCAAGCGCGAGAGGCAAGAGTGAGGTGATCGCGAACGTTGCACGTAGAACAAGAGAAGCGCGTCGTATCGTCATGGCTGCCTGGGGTTCGTCCAAAGACTCGGGCGCGAAAGGAGCGGCCGTCGTCGGTTGTAGCGGGGACCGGGTAGATCATCCCGTCCGCTCCAGCACGGACACGGTCCGGGGGAAGAGCGTTCGAAGTTGCTCGATATCGTCCTCGGAGCCATGGGGTTCGCCCCAGTGGATCGGAACGAGCACCGTGGCGCCGCAGGCCTCGGCAGCTTTGGCGGCGTCCACGACGTTCATCGTGTAGTGTCCACCCACCGGCAGGAAGGCCACGTCGCAACGGATTCCGTACATCGAAGGGAGAAAGTCCGTGTCTCCGGCGTGGTAATACGTCGTGTCACCGATCGTGAATACGTATCCGAGCCACCCGTCCTGGGACGTGTGAAATTTCTTGTCGATGTTGTGCGCGGGAACGGCGAGGACGTCGAAGCCGTCGAGTTGGAGCATGTCCCCGGGACGCATGAAGTGGTCGGCGTCGCCCAGCTGCTTCTTCATCGATGCGGGCGCGATCAGGACTGTGTCAGGACCTCGCACACGCGCAATGTCGTCTTCCGAAAAATTGTCGTAGTGGGGGTGGGTCAGGAGGACGAAGTCCGCCTCTGAGTCTTCGTCCACCGCGAGCGGGTCGACGTGCATTTCGATCCCCATCCTGCGAATACGCACGGATGATCCGCGAAACCACGTGATCCCGTCGAGTACGTCGCTCATGGCAGGGACTCCGCCGGTGGCGCGAGGAGTTAAGTGGTGCCAACCTAACTGCCGCTGCCGGGGCGAAAAAGTGGCGTGGCCGGAGGACGTTGCGCCCGCCAAAGTGGCAGGTGAGCCTGCATGTGTGGCACGAAATTGGTGTCCGAGCGTGGCAAGGTTCGTGCATTTGGAGTTTGTTCCGGCGGTTTGCCCACGCCCCATGGAAACGTCTCACAATCGATCATGCGTCGAAGCAACGCCGGAGCCTGACACTGTCTGACCACGAGCTTCCCCCCGGAACCCATGACTCCGAGGGAATGGAGAACGAAGAACCGATGGCAGAGCGCTTTACGCTGCCGGTCCTCCCGCTTCGCGATACCGTCGTATATCCGGGTGTGGCCGTGCCGATTTCGGCGGGCCGCCCTGGTACCGTAGAGGGCGTCCAGGAGGCCCTGGACGGGGATCGGCGACTCTTTGCAGTCGCACAACGAGAAAACGTGGACGATGCTGCGCCGGAGTATCTGTACTCCGTCGGTACGATCGTTCGGATCATCCAGACGCACCGTGTGCGGGGTGGCGTCCAGCTCCTCGTTCAGGGAGAGGGCCGCGCTCAGGCCCTCTCATATCACCAGGAAGGCGAGGCCATGCTGCACGCCGTCCTCCTCGATATGGATACGTTGGAGCCCCAGAACGACGAGGACCCGGCCTTCCAGGCTCTGGATCAGGAGCTGAGGGATCGGGCTGCTGAGCTCGGCACGCGTCGAGGAGTTCCGGCCGAGGCGTTGAACCAGCTGATCCAGGGCGTGGACGAGTCTGGTCCGTTTGCGGATCTGGTTGCGTTCTACCTGGAGCTGGAGACGCCCGACAAGCAGGAATTGCTTGAACTGCTCGACGACGAGGAGCGGATGCGTGCGTGCCTGCTTGCGGTCGAGCGTGAGCTCGCCCGGATCGACGCTCAGGAGGATATCCAGGCGAAGGTCCAGTCCGAACTCGGTGAACGGCAGCGTGAGATGCTCTTGCGAGAGCAGCTCAAGGCGATCCAGAAGGAGCTCGGCGAAGAGGAGGAGCGAGACGACGTCGAGGAGATGCGCAACCGTATCGCCGAACTCGACCTCTCCGAGGAGCAGAGGACCGAGGTCGATCGCGAACTCAGACGACTGGAGCGCACGAGCCCTCAGTCGGCCGAGTACCAGGTGATCCGGACGTTCCTCGAGTGGGTCACGGAGCTCCCGTGGAACGAGCGGTCCGAAGAGAAGATCGATCTCGCCAACGCCGAGGAGATCCTTCACGAGGATCACTACGGTCTCGAGGACGTGAAGGATCGAGTACTCGAGTTCCTCGCAGTGCGGAAGCTGGCCCTGGAACGAGCGGCTGAGAACGGCGACGGAGACGACGATGCTGACCAGGGTGACCAGGTCGTATCGGCGGGCCGCGGTCCGATCTTGCTCTTCGTCGGGCCACCGGGGGTCGGCAAGACGTCGATCGCTCAGTCGATCGCGCGTTCACTCGGGCGGGAATACGTCCGCATCTCACTCGGTGGGGCTCGGGACGAAGCGGACATTCGGGGCCACCGTCGTACGTATGTCGGTGCCATGCCTGGTCGAATCATCCAGGGTATGCGTCAGGCAAAGTCGAAGAACCCGGTCTTCTTGCTGGACGAGGTAGACAAGCTTGGCGTGTCCTTCCAGGGCGACCCGAGCTCCGCGCTGCTCGAGGTGCTCGACCCTGCACAGAACTCGACCTTCGTCGATCACTATCTGGGGATTCCGTTCGACCTTTCCGAGGTGCTGTTCGTCGCCACGGCGAACTATCTGGATCGGATTCCGGGTCCACTCCTCGATCGAATGGAGCGCGTCGACTTCTCTGGATATACCGAGGCCGAGAAGCTCGAGATTGTGAAGCGGTACCTGCTCAAGCGTCAGCGGCAGGAGAACAGCCTCACCGAAGCCGAGCTTGGCATGCAGGACGATGCGATCCTCACGATCGTGCAGAGCTATACCCGGGAAGCTGGAGTGCGACAGCTTGAGCGCGAAGTCGGCAAATTTGCGCGCAAGGTCGCCCGACGGATCGCGAGCGGCAGCCTCGACAAGATCGATGCGTCTCCAGAGGATGTCCGCGAACTGCTCGGTCGGCCACGCGTCCATCCGGAACGGATGGCGGAGCACGATACGCTGGGTGTCGCGACGGGCATGTTCTATACGCCCATGGGCGGTGACATCATGTTCGTCGAGGCGAGCGTGATGCCCGGTGAGGGCGGCTTTGTCCTGACGGGTCAGCTCGGCGAGGTCATGAAGGAGTCCGGCCGCGCCGCGCTCTCCTTCGCCAAAGCGAACCACGCACGTCTGGGCATTCCCGAAGATGGACTCCAGGGCCGTGAGATCCACATCCACGTGCCGGCCGGCGCGATTCCGAAAGATGGACCTTCGGCCGGTATCACCATGGCGACCGCACTTGTCTCGGCGGTGTCTGGGCGGAAAGTACGCCGGGATGTCTCGATGACCGGTGAGCTCACGCTTACCGGACGGGTGCTCCCGATCGGTGGTGTGAAGGAGAAGGTGCTTGGCGCGGTCAGGGCCGGGATCAAGGAGATCATCGTGCCCATCGACAACGAGGCCGACCTCGACGACATCTCTGCCGATGTTCGCGAGCAGGTCACCTTCCATCTCGCGGAAACGCTCGATGACGTGATCGACGTCGCGCTCGCGAACGGGCAAGGCTCGAGGGTGGCTCGGAAGGCGACGCCGAGCAGGAGGGCTGCTGCAAAGAAGCCTTCTGCCAAGAAGAAGCCGACGCCGAAGAAGAAGGCGGCAACCAAGCGTCCGGCGAAGAAGAAACCGGCGAAAGAGTAGTCCGCGTCGCGTGCTACTGAGCGCGGTTCACGTCAGGACACGGAGATCGCGCCGTGCGGCCCGTCTACGATGCGTCCGATCACAGCCGCGGCGGGCGTTCTCTCTTTCAGCTCGGAAACCACTCCGGCGACGAGTTCGGCAGGTACGGCGAGGAGCAGGCCCCCGGAGGTCTGAGCATCTGCAAGGAGGATCCGGGACACCGTGTCGACCGAGTCTGCGAAGTTCACATCGGGGGAGATGTCGTCCAGGTTCCGCTTCGAACCACCCGGAATGTGTCCGGCGTCGGCGAGCTCCCGCGCTCCCGGGAGCACGGGTACGGCTGATGAGTCGATTTCCGCGGCAACGCCGGATGCGCGTACCATGCTGCGCACGTGCCCCAGCAGCCCGAAGCCTGTGATGTCCGTTCCAGCGACGATGCCAGCACGCGTCATGACGTGTGCAGCTTCTGCGTTCAGGGTCGCCATCACGTCGACCGCGGTCGCGATCACGTCGTCTGGCGCCTCGGCCCTCTTGATCGCGGTCGCGATCACGCCTGATCCGATCGGCTTGGTGAGGACCAGCACGTCGCCGGGCCGTGCGGCCGCGTTGGTGACCATGTGTTCAGGGTGGACTTCCCCGACCACGACCAGGCCATACTTCGGCTCGGCATCGTCGATGGAGTGCCCGCCGAGCGTCGGGACACCAACCGACCGTGTGACGTCCGAGCCACCCCTGAGAATCTCCTCGAGGATGCCTTCCGCCAGAAGCGTTCTCGGGAAGCCCACCAGATTCAGGGCAAACAGAGGCCGGGCCCCCATCGCATAGATGTCGGAGAGGGCATTGGTCGCTGCGATCCGACCGAAGTCGTATGGATCGTCGACGATGGGCGTGAAGAAGTCCGTCGTTACGACCAGCGCACGGTCATCGGAGAGGCGATACACCGCCGCATCGTCGCCCGTGAAGTGGTCGATCAGGACGTTTGGATCTTCGACCGGGAGCACGTGACGCAGAACCTGCGCCAGCTCGGACATGCCGAGTTTACACGCTCAACCGGCGCCATGACTGAGCTGGGACAGCCGGATTTCCGGCCGCGTGTCCCGAGGCTCTTCGATCATGCGATCTCCTCGTTGGGCGTGTGTGGATGTTTGATGCGTAAGGTCGAGCGGAAACACGGTGCCGTCCACGGGTAACGAAGGAACCCGCGTTACCTCGCCGACGCGGGAGCACTGGATGACACGGAATCAGTTGCCTTGAGCGTTCCACAACGATCACTGCGATATCTGCTCGCCGAGGAGCTGTCACGCTCGGAGGCGAAGCTCGATCTGGGGCGGGCCAGCCTGTTGATCGCTGCGGAGGAATATCCCCAGCTTTCAGTGGATCTGTATCTGGCGCGCCTCGATCAGGTCGCTGAAGAGGTGAAGGATCGACTGGCGAACGAGACGGCTCCGCTGGTCGTGCTCAACGACCTCTTGAAGACGCTCTTCGAGCGGCGGAAGTATGCTGGGAACCGGAAGGCTTATTACGATCCGCGAAACTCCTTCCTCAACGACGTACTCGACCGGGGGGTCGGGATCCCGCTCACGCTCGGGATCGTGCTCCTCGAGATCGGCTGGCGTCTCGACCTCCCTCTGGAGGGCGTCAACTTCCCCGGGCATTTCCTCGTCCGCTATGCTGGTACCGAAGTGGATTTGCTGATCGACCCCTTCGACAGCGGAAGGATTCGGTTCGAGGACGAGGCGCAGCAGTTCCTCGATCAGGCGTATGGAGGCGCCGTCGCGATGAGGGACGACTTCCTCCGGCCAGCATCGAAGCGGGACATGCTCACCCGCCTGCTCACGAACCTGAAGGGCATCTACACGAAGATCGGTGACGACCGGCGTGCGCTTGGCGTTGTGGAACGGCTCCTCATGATCTCTCCGACCTCGCCGACTGAGAGCCGAGCCCGGGGTATCCTGCTCGCTCGCCTCGGTCGGCACGAGGATGCCGCCCGCCAGCTCGAAGCGTATCTGCGGGTATCGCCGTCGGCAGATGACCGTGGACACGTCCAGGAGATCGTCCGGGAGCTTCGTGCGGGTCAGTACGACGGCGAGGAGAGTCTCGAGTGACCGAAGTGAACACGGACAGCCCACTCCTCCCGGAGTTGATCAAAGCCGGGGGCGTGGTGACCGAGTACCACGGGCGGAATCTCGTCCGCCACTTCGGTGACCCGTCCGGTGAGTACGCGGCGGCTACGCAGGCCTGTGCCGTCTTTGACCGGAGTCATCGAGCGCGACTGATGGTCTCGGGTCGAGCTCCAGGTCAGATGCTGAGTGGCGTTCTGACGGGTCGGATGCCCGACGTGCCCTCGTCCAACGGTGAGGTCGCGAGTGGGGTGGGGACGTACCACGCCGTACTGACGGCTAAAGGAAGGATGATCTCCGATCTCTGGGCGTACCGACTGGGAGACGGGGAGACAGAGTCGTACTTGCTGGACGTTCCGGTTGCCGGACTGGCTGGACTCCTGGCGCACTTCGGTCGGTTCTTGCCGCCCAGATTCGCTGCGGTGCGTGATGTGTCCGAGGAGACCGCGTCGATCTCGGTGGTCGGTGCCGGTGCCGTTGCCCTTGTGACGCGTCTGGCGCTTGGCTTGAGATTCGAGGCAGGTACGCTGGAAGCAGCACGTGAAGGCTCCTGGTTCTGCGCGGGTACCCCGAGTGCGGAAGGGGAGGACGAGTCCGCGGTGATCGGGCTGATCGTCGCGAGAACTCAGGAGGTCTGGCCGGATGCGTGGACGGTATACGGCCCGACGGGTGTGGTCCGTAGTCTTTGGACCGCGCTGGTGGCCGCTGGTGCAAAGCCTGCGGGATTGGGCGTATGGTCGACCCTGCGCGTGGAGGCCGGCCGACCGGTCTTCGGTACGGACATGGATGAACAGACCCTTCCACCAGAGGCGGGTATCGTTGATCGCGCGGTAGATCACACGAAAGGGTGTTACACCGGCCAGGAGGTGATTGTACGGATCCGTGACCGGGGTCATGTGAACCGGCATCTCCGGGTTCTGGACCTCGGTGACGTGGCCGCTCCTGCGAGCGGCGCCGAACTCAGGGCTGCGGATGGCTCGGGGAAAGTGGTGGGGCGCCTCACCACAGTCGTCCAGTCCCCGAGGGCGAAGGGTGTGCTCGCGATGGGGTACGTACGGCGTGGGGTGGAAGAGGTTCTGCTCGGCGATCAGACCGTCGCTGTCCCCGGTGGCGACTGACGCAGCCGCCCGAGTTCCGTCGACCTGACGGGCACGCTCGTCACTTCTGCAATTCCGCGAGGGCTGCCAGAATGTCCTCGTTCTCGGGACGAATCCGGTAGTTCACCTCGGTCATCTTCCAGTGGATGACACCATCCATCCCGATCACGTACGTCGTAGGGTGAGGGATCGCGCGACCGCGGGGGTCGTCCTGATTGTAGAGCCCGTACCGATGGATGACCGCCGCGCCCGGATCCGAGAGGAGCGTATAGTCGAGGATCATGCCCTCGTTCTCTTCGGCGACTCTGTCGACCATCATCTGCAGATCTGCAGGATCGTCGGATGAGAGCGCGATGATCTCGGTCGTGTTTAGCGCTTCTTCGGGAAGGATGCCTTGCAGCTCACCGAGCTGCTGCGCGCAGTAGGGTCACCAGTGCCCGCGGTAGAAGACGAGCACCACGTTCTTTTCGCCTTGGAAGTCGGAGAGTGTCACGGGTGAGCCGGCGAGCGACGCGAGCGTGAAATCTGGTGCGACGTCCCCTTCCTGGACTCGCTCGAGGTCTGCGGCGGGCAGGTCGAGGCCATCTGCCGGCCCAAAGACGACTTCGTCTACGCTCTCCTGAGTCGCCTCCCTGCTCGTCGTCTCCTCTCCGACGCAGCCGGTGATCCCCACCATCCACAACAACGCGAATCCGGTGATTTGGCGCATTCTCATATTCCACTCAGGGATCCAAAGCATCGTCTAGCCAGCGCCTGAGGGTATGCGGGTTCCTTACGCACGAACAGGGCTGCGCGTGATCAGTGGTCGGGTCGACGCCGTGACGGGGTGCGTTACGGCGATGAGGTGTCCGCCATCTCGAACGACGATGCGACGTGAGTCCGGTACCGGCCCAGGCGGGCGAGGATCGTCCGGGGTGGATTCCCGGCCTGAACCGGGGCCTGAAGATCCAGTCGGTACGGTGCGATCAGGCCTGCCGGGCAAGTCGATCTGCCACGATCAGTCCACCGTGCTCCCGGCCGTTTTCAATGAAGATCTTGTTGGCGTTGTGCCCGGCCGCGATGACGCCCGCGATGTACAGGCCCGGGACGTCCGTCATCATCGTGTCTTTGTCGTGCGCCGGAATACCGGTCTCATCGTCGATGGTGACACCGAGTTCGACGAGCTGGCTGTGATCGGAGCGCCAACCCGTCATGGCGACGACGAAGTCGTTGTCGATCTCGGTTTCGGACCCGTCCTCTTCCGAGCGTAGTACCACGCTGGACGGCCTCACTTCCGACACCCGGTGCCTCCAGTACACCGGAATCTCTCCACGCTCGAGCCGGTTGGTGATGTCGGGCACCACCCATGGCTTTACGCCGCGGTCGATCGTGTCGAGAAAGTGCACGAGGCTGACTCGCACTCCGTTGCGATACATCTCCAGCGCGGCTTCCACGGCGGAGTTGCCCGCCCCTACGACCAGGACGTCCTGGTCATAGTACGGGTACGGTTCCTGGTAGTAGTGACGGACCTTGGGGAGCGCTTCGCCAGGAACGTCGAGGAAGTTCGGTGCCTGAAACCCTCCGGTCGCCACGACGACCGCGGCTGCCGTGTAGTCGTGCTCGGAGCCGTCACGCTGGCGTGTTCGGACCGTGAAGTCGCCCTCCGATCCGGAGATACCGATGACTTCTTCGTACTGGCGCACTGTGACGCCCCAGTGCTCTACCACCTTTCGATAGTACGCGAGCGCTTCGCGTCGCGTCGGTTTCGCGTCGGGAATCGTGAACGGGACGTTCCCGACCTCGAGCATGATGGCCGTGCTGAAGAATGTCATGTAGTAGGGATAGTCGAGCAGCGAGTTCGTGATCGCTCCGCGGTCGATGAGCACGCACGACACACCTTCCTTCGCCGCTGCGGCCCCCACGGCGATGCCGCACGGACCTGCGCCCACCACAATCAGTTCGAGTTTGTCATTCATGGCCGGTCGTTACCCCTGGTCCGACATCTGTTCCGGTCAGCCCGGACGTCGCAGAATCCAGCATGACAACAGCAGAATCTGAAGCCCGCAAGGCTCTGAATCGATTGCGTCGTGCGGCTGAGAAGGTGGAACGGGAGATGGCCGCGCTAGAAGGGGCGCTCTCGCACGCCGAGGGGACCGACTTCCCGTCGGAGACGTACGAACAGATGTACGCATCGATACGACGTCTGCTCGACTTCACAGAAGAGGAAGCCACTCGACTACAGGAGAAGATCCTTCATTCGGGTGGACTGGAGCCGGGTCGGGTCCGGCGCGGATGAATCCGATGGGCAAGAGCGAATTACGCACCAGGCAGGGGACAGTTCGATGAAGCGGCGCACGTTCGTCCGGCACGCAACGGTCACAGGGGTGGGGGTAGCCACAGCGCCCCGCCTCCTGGAACAACGTCTTACGGGACAGATGGTCGACGAGGCCCCGGCCCTGGTCGGCCTTCGAGATCGGGCCGATCTCGTGCTCCGCGGCGGCATGGTGTATGACGGCACTGGTGCGCCGCCCCAGCGCCTCGACGTAGCGATCACGGGTGACCGCATCACGGCGATGAGCTCGAACGTCCCCGCCGGGGGTGAAGAGGTCGACGTTACGGGGCTCGCGGTGGCCCCGGGCTTCATCGACATCCATTCGCATGCCGACATGAACCTCCTCGTGAATCGGAATGCGGAGAGTCGGATACGGCAGGGCGTGACCCTGGAGATCGTCGGGCAGGACGGAGGTTCGATCGGGCCCTGGTCGGATGCCCAATTCGAGTCGAACCGGGACAGCTGGCGCCGAAGGGGTGTCGAGATCGACTTCCGTGACCCCGCTGGTTTCGTGGAGCGCATCACGCGCGAGGAACCTGCCGTGAATGTTGCGTCGATGGTCGGCAACGGAGCGCTGCGCGGGGTCGTGATCGGGAATGAAGATCGGCCTGCCACCTCTGCGGAGCTCGAGCGGATGCAGGACATCCTTCAGGACTTGATCGAGCGGGGATGTGTCGGGCTTTCCTCGGGTCTGGAGTACACACCGAGTGGCTTCGCTGACGCGGCGGAGCTGCGTGCGCTGGCGAGCGTCCTCGTAGGAACTGGACTGCCGTATGCGTCGCACATGAGGAATGAAGACGACCGTCTGCTCGGTGCCGTGGAGGAAGCACTGCACATCGGTCGGGTCGCCGGGGTTCCCGTCCAGATCTCCCACCTGAAGGCGCAGGGGCAGCGGAATTACTGGAAGGCCGACGCGGCCCTCGATCTCATTCAGCGTGCGAGCGATGATGGAGTAGACGTCCACTTCGATCGCTATCCATACACGGCGTATGCGACCGGTCTGTCCAACCTCTTTCCGAGCAGCTACCGGGCAGGGGGAAGCCGGGCTTTTCTGGCTCGTCTCCGTGCGGAGGAGACCGCGGCCATCCTCGAGACGGCGGCACGCGACAAGGTGGCGCTCCTCGGGGACTGGAACTCGGTCCAGATCTCGAGCACGAACGAGGAAACCTCCTGGGCGCGCGGTCGACTGCTTGGTAACCTCGCTCGTGAACGTGGAATCGACCCGTATCTCCTGACGCTCGAACTCCTCGAGGCGAATGGTGGTGGAGTCGGGATGATCGGTCACGGAATGGGTGAACAGAACACCTCCAGGATCCTCGCGCACCCGCTCGGGATGCTCTGTTCGGACGGCGGCGCATATGCTCCGTACGGTCCGTTGTCGACGGGTTCACCGCACCCACGCGGGTACGGCTCCTTCGCCCGGTTTCTCGGTCACTACGTACGAGACACGCAGGCGCTCACGCTCGAGTCTGCGATCCACAAGGTGACCTGGATGCCCGCGCAAAAGCTTCGTATCGAAGATCGCGGTGTGCTCCGCATGGGCGCGTTTGCCGATGTTGTTGCCTTCGATCCGGATACCGTGGCGGACCGTGCGAGCTTTGATGACCCGCACCAGTACCCGATCGGTATCCCGCACGTAGTCGTGAATGGCGCGCTTACGTTGCGGGACGGGGAGCATACCGGCACGCTGGCCGGAAGGGGGGTGGTCTCGGGCTGATCAGGGCGAGACCAGCGGCCCGACCTAGAAGCGGTACGTGTAGTTCAGCTTGACCGATGCCCCGCGCGACAACGTGTTGAACGCATAGTCATTCGGGTCGAGGATGTCGAGCAATTCGCGTCGCCAGTTCTGCGTGTAGACCAGGTAGATGTCGTTTCCGGGCTTCACGATCCAGCGGAGTCTCGAGAAGAGTCCGACGATCTCGGATTGGTCGTCGTACTGGACCTGACCGGTGATCGCGACCCATGGGGACGGATTCCAGTCGGTCGATAGCTCGTAGAGGGAAGCGGTGAACTCCCCGCCGGGAAGTTGGACGTCGTTGTACTGGATGTTCGTCGAAAGACTGATGCCCGGGTTGGGCCGAAAACTGATCCGTCCACCATACTGCTGACGGTCCCCATCCCAGAACCCGCCTATGGTGGCGCCACCGAAGAGCGAGACGCGCCGCTGTCCCGCCGTGCGTCCGAAGATCCGGTACTCCCAGATCGTGTAGTCCCCTGGCGTGATCGTCAGGCCGTCACTCGGTGTGAAGGTGCGGTCGAGGTACTCGTACGTCTGCGTGGCGGAGATATCGAAGCCGTCTCCACTCTCGAAATCCATCCCGAGAATATTGAACTGCCACTGCCGTTCCGCGGTCCCGCCCCTGCCGCGCATGAGATACGGATCCGCTCCCGGGAAGTCGGAACTCAAGCTGACGAGCTCGCGGAACTGCACCGAAAAGTCGAGTCGGCGTAGCCACGGGATGGACGGAGTACGTGGCGCCCACCCGAAGCGCGGCTCGATTCGGCGGAAGTTGTTTCGGGTCACGAAGCCGACCGCCGGGTTGTACCAATCTCCGAACTGCCGATACGAGATGTGCGCGGTCCAGATGTCGTTGGGGTAATTCAGTCTCGCGCCGTGTGAGCTCAGGTCATCGATCCCCAGGTCGATGAAGTCCGGATCCGACTGTGCGCGTGGATTCGAGTTCCAGGCGAAGAACGCTTCGAGCTCCAGATTCTTGTCACCGAGGAAGTTGCGAGTCTTGAAGTCGAGGTCGACTCCTGCAGTGTGCTGGTCGATCGCATCGAAGCCGTTGGCGTCAGGGGAGGTCTGCCTGAGTGTGTAAATTGCCCCGATCGCCGACTGCTCCCACAGCTTCCTGCGCACTCGAGCTACGGTGAACGCCTCGCTCGGTACGGTGACGTCCTCTTCGATGAAGGTGCTGTAGTAGTCCTGCTTGGCTGTGCCGATGCGGTAGAAGCCGAGCTCGAACGCACCCGCCTGGCCGGTGAGACGTGTTCCGTAGTTGATTGGGATCTGCTGTCCCTGGGTCAGACCGATGCGGCGCGAAAAGAACGGGGACGGTCCACTACGTGGTGCGAAGCTGAAGACCCCCGAACCCTCGAGGAAGAAGTCGCGCTGCTCCGGGAGGCGGATCGGAAACCGTGTCAGGTTCACCCGCCGCTGGTCGCTTTCGACCTCTGCGAAATCGGTGTTGATGCTCACCGATGCCCGGAGGCTGGACGTCACACTGTAGTTCACGTCGAGCGACACGTCCCGCGGGTAGGTGGTCGCGTCGGGCGCGGCCGCATCTGTCGGATCAGCAGGCGCCACGTACCGGTAGTTTCCGATCGCGGAGGGAACGGCCTCCAGTCCCAGGCCCTGAGACATGTTGCGAAGGCCCTTGAGTCGACCGGCGAAGACCGGTTTGAACAGGCCTTCGTTTCGGCGCCAGCCCCGCCACAGGATCTCTTCGTTTTTGCGGCGAATTGTGCGCTGGAAATTGATGCCCCACTCAGTCTGGTCCGGGTTGAAGTTCAGCGTGCGGAACGGGATCTGGATCTCTGCGGACCACCCGTCGGGCCGCATGGCCGTTTGTGCTTCCCAGATGCCATCCCACGCCTTGTTGATCCCACCGCCCCGGCCACCGAAGCCACCTCGCCCACCACCACCGGTGATGACGCCATCCCCCATGAGGCCAGCCGCGTTGATCTCGAAGAAGTAACCGGTCCGGCCATCGAGAAACGTGTCCAGGATCCACATGAAGCGGTCGTCGGTGCCCAGCGAGGCATCACGCTCGCGCTGGAAGGCGAGGACCTGCTCGGGATCGTCGTATACGATGGCTCCGATATAGAGATTGTCGTCGTCGAAGACGACGCGGATCTCCATCGGCTCGGAGGGCTCGCTTCCCTCGACGGGCTCCTGCTGCGTGAAGTCGGTGATCGGCGTCGCGCTCTGCCAGACCACCTCGTCGATCCGGCCGTCGAGCGTGATCTCCAGTTCTCCCGATGGGCGAAACGCACGAAGGGCGACCTCCGCACTCCTCACGCTCGTGTCGATGCCCGGAGTATCCTGTCCGTGGACATGGCTCGCCGCTCCCGTGGTAAGTCCGACCACGGCGAACGCGAGAAGACCGATATGTCTGGCGGGCCACGACATGCGGGACTCCGAATCTGAATCGCACACCTTCGAGGGCAACAGCAAGATGACACGGTTGAGGTCGTCGATGTTGGTTGTCGCGTCTAGTTTTTGAAGATGTCGACCGAATGGGATGCGCTCGCCGGGCGCTTGGAGGACCGCTTCATGGACGCCGCGGACGGCGGCGATCGGCTGGAGGCGTGGGCCGAAACCGACTTCGACGCCTTCGCCAGGGCCTCGTTCGGTTGGCAGTACGAGCTGTGCGCTCCCTATCGAGCGCTCTGCGACCGTCGGGGTATCACTCCGGGCTCCATCGGAGACTGGCGCGACATCCCTGCGGTTCCGGCCACTGCGTTCAAGTACTTCGATTTCGTGTCGATTCCGGGTGGATGGGTGGACGTCGACTGCGACGCGGTCTTCGAAACGAGTGGCACCACGCGGGGAGCCGAACGGCGGGGGCGCCATGTCGTGCCGCGCGGGAGTCTGTATCGGGCGTCGTTCTATCATCCGTTCCGGTTGGCTCTTCTTCCGGACCTGGAACGCCTCCCGATGTTGTCGTTGATCCCTTCACCGGCTGAAGCCACAGCGTCATCTCTGTCCTGCATGGTGGGCATGGCAGTCGAGGAGTTCGGCGACGGAGTCGATTGGCTCGTAGACGGGGAGGGTCGCTGGCGAGATGATGCGTTCGACCTGCTTGGAGCCGTGCGTCGGTCCGGCGGCCCCGTGCTTCTCCTGGGAACCGCGCTCTCGTTCGTCCACCTGATCGAAGGCGTTGAGGCCGGTGACGTTCAGCTGCCAGCGGGGTCACGTGTCATGGAGACGGGCGGGTTCAAGGGGGCACGTCGAAGCATCGCGAGGGCTGAGCTGTATGCACGGATCGCCGCACACGTCGGGGTAGAGGAGCAGCGAATCGTTAATGAATACGGTATGACCGAGCTTCTCTCACAAATGTACGAGCCGGTGCTGATTGAAGGTGTCGAGGCTCAGGGGCGCCATGTCGCGCCTCCATGGTTGCGTGTGCGGATCCTCGATCCGACGACGCTCGAGGAGCGTCCGGATGGCAACGAAGGCCTCATCGCCTTCTTCGATCTTGCGAATCTGGGGTCGGTGAACCACATCCTGACCGAGGACGTCGGGGTCATCGAGGCAGGGCGTCTCCAGCTGCTCGGTCGGGCGACCGGCGCCGAGCCTCGTGGCTGCTCGCGCGCGATGGATGATCTGATGGCCGGGGCGGGGCGGGTGCGATGAGCGCTGGAGATGCCACATGAGCGACCAGGGAGACCTCGTGCCGAGGGTCGAAGATGTGGTTGCGGCAAAGGCCCGATTGACCGGTGCGCGCGCAACACTCGTGGCTCGCCCTGTCGCGGACATCGCCGATGTGCTCGGGCGGGTCGGAGAGCGATTCTCGGACCCGGGGGACTCCGTTCGCCGGGAGGCGCTGAAGGAGCTTCCGCGGGAAGCCGTGCTCTCTGCGGAGCTGGCGGAAGCCGTCCTGGACGGGATGGCCGTGGACTGGACGCGTGAGCGGATCAGTCGGCTACTCGCCGAAGAGTTCGAGGACCCCCGCGTCCTGGACGGGGCGGATGGGATGAACGGTGGGCGCAGGCTCATGGCGTTCGGTCCAGCTCTGTGCGTTCAGATCTCGTCGGGGAGTGTCCCTGGTGTGGGTGTGAACGCACTGATCCGCAGCCTGCTTGTGAAGGCGCCCACGCTCATCAAACCGGGCGCCGGTGATGTGGTCCTGACACGCCTCTTCGTGGACGTCCTTCAGGACGCGGACGCCGAGTTGGGGGCCGCCGTCGAGGTCTGTCACTGGCCGGGCTCGGATCAGGAGCTCACATCGGTCGCGATCGAGGGAGCGGATCTGGTGGCCGCCTACGGATCGGACGCATCCGTACGCGCTGTCCGTGATCTCCTTCCCGTGACTACACGGTTCATCCCGTACCATCATCGTGTCGGCATAGGTCTCGTGGGCCGTGAAGTACTTCATGGAGCAGTCGACGAGGTGGCGCGGGATGTTGCTCGGACGGTGGCGATGTTCGAGCACCGCGGATGTGTCTGCCCGCACGTGGTCTTCGTCGAGCGTGGCGGAGAGACGCTGCCCGAGGGATTCGCAGAACTCGTCTCCGGGTCACTCGAAGCGCTTGCGTCCGAATGGCCCGCGCCGGCTGATGCCGATGAAGTCGGCACAGAGGCCGCCGAGATCGCGCAGGCCCGGGGCACGGTGGAGATCTACGAGGCCGCGGGCGCGGCGCGGATGATTCACGGCGGTGGTGCGAACTGGACCGTCGTGTTCGAGTCCGATCTCGTCGCGGTGCCGCCGCTACCGGGTCGATCCGTGCGAATCCGCCCGGTCGACGATCTCACCGAGGTGGCCGCGATTCTCGGTCCGGCGGGCCGTCACCTTCAGAGTGTCGGTTATGCGGGGGCGGAGGAGCGGATCACCGGGCTCGCCGAATCTCTCGGGCGAGCGGGTGCCTCACGGGTCGTTCCGTTCGCGCGTGTGAGTTTCCCGCCCGCATGGTGGCTCCACGACGGGAAAGGACCTCTGGAGACCCTGGTACGGTGGGTCGAGGTCGAGTGAGGAAGCCCGTTACTCGCCTTCTTCGGACTGCTGCTCGGCACGCCAGATAACCATCTGACGTCCGCCTCTCGGGTTCTCTTCGACGCGGACCGTGAGGGAGTCGCCCTCGTCGATCCCCAGAGTTTCCCGCATGTCTTGCGGAATGGTCACTCGCCCGCCGACGCCGACGCTGACGTCCGTGTAGTAAAGCGTACGATAGATGGCCATCGATGCTCCTCGTGTATTACCGTGCAGCCACGCAATCTAAGGCAATCGGCTAGGGTTTTGTACGCCGTGAAGGGGATCCACCCGACAGGCGTATACAGATCGATTGCGAGGCCCGTTTCGCCACGGGGCCGGTGACTGAACCAGTGAGGACCATGAGCGACGACGGCTTCGCCCTTCGACTCGACGGCGTTACAAAGAAGTTCGGGAAACACACCGCTGTGGACAGCTTCGATTTCGAGGTTCCGCGGGGTGTCATATGCGGTCTTCTCGGGCCGAATGGCTCCGGCAAGACGACGAGCATCCGGATGATCATGGGTATTCTCGGACCCGATGAGGGGACGGTCTCCCTCTACGGAGAAGACCCGAACGTCACACGCCGGACCAAGGTCGGATATCTGCCCGAGGAGCGCGGCGTCTACAAGAAGATGAAGTGTCTGGAGCTCATCACGTTCCTCGGCGAGATCCGTGGACTGACTCGGGCCGAGGCGCGGAGGCGGGGGGGAGGATGGCTTGATCGCCTGGGCCTTCCCGAATGGGCTGACAAGAAAGTCGAGGATCTGTCGAAGGGGATGCAGCAGAAGATTCAGTTCATCAGCACGGTCATCCACGAGCCCGAGCTGTTGATTCTGGATGAACCGTTTTCCGGTCTGGACCCGATCAACCAGGACGTGCTCGAAGAGATCGTGCGTGACTATCACGCCAAGGGGACGACCATCCTCTTCTCGACGCACCTCATGGACCAGGCCGAGCGGCTGTGCGAGCGCGTGTGCCTGATCTCGAATTCGAAGAAGGTGCTGGACGGCGACCTGAAGGAGATCAAGGCAGCGGAGCGTCGTGGGATCGTGGCCGTTGAGTTCGAAGGGACTGACACGTGGATCGAGGGTCCGGAGGTCGATCACGTCGAGCAGGCGGACGACGGGCTGCACCTGATTCTGCGTGACGGGGAGGACCATCAGCCCATTCTGAGTCGTGCAGTGAATGCCGGTGCGCGTATACTGCGCTTTGATTTGGTCGAGCCCCGGCTTCACGAGATTTTCGTCCGGCACGCGGGTGATGGAGCTGTGGGTGATGCCGGTATGCCGAGCGGGGCGAGGATGAGCTCATGGAACGAGCATGTCGGCCCCGGAGGTGTGTGATGTGGCATAACGTGTGGGCGGTGATTCGCCGAGAATACCTGCAGCGTGTCCGGTCCAAATGGTTCATTGCTGCAACGGTCGGTGGACCCGTCGTCATGGCCGGTCTCATCTTCGTTCCGGCGTGGCTCGCCGTACAGAGTGATCGCAATGAATTCAACCTCGCCGTTGTCGACGGGACGGGTGTGCTCTATGGAGAGCTTGCGCCACGGCTCGAGCGCGGTGGGTTCGAAGTGGAGGAGGCTCGCTGGCACGCCGACGTCGTCACCGACCTGCGTAGACGCGCGAACGAGGGGGAGATCGGCGGCTTCATCATGGTCGATGAGCTGACACTCGAGACCGGTGAAGCGATCTACTACTCGATGGATGTCCCGAGTGCGCTTCGGCAGGTGACGGTGCAAACGTCGGTTGCTCGAGCCGCCCTTGAGTACCAGCTCAGACAGCAGGGCGTCGATGCCGAGGCACTACTCGGTGGCGGTGAACTCCAGGTCGAAGTCATCTCCGAGGCCGGATCGGACATCTCCGAGCCGCAGTTCGCCATCGCGTACATCGGCGCATTCCTCCTTTATATGGTGATCCTTCTCTACGCCGTCTCGGTCATGCGGGCGACGCTGGAGGAGAAGACGAGCCGCATCGTCGAGGTCATCATTTCGTCGATGAAGCCATCGGAGCTGATGCTCGGGAAAATCATGGGTGTCTGTGCGGTGAGCTTGACTCAGATGGCGATCTGGATCGGCGCGGCAATCGCGCTCTTCGCCGGAGCGATCCCGATGATGATCGCGGCTCGCCCGGAACTTGCGAATCTGGAGAACCTGAGGCAGGTCGTGCCGGGGGCCGGACTGATGCTTCTGTTCCTGGGTTTCTTCCTGTTTGGCTTCCTGATGTATTCGGGCCTCTACGCCGCCGTCGGTGCCATGTGCAACTCTGACGAAGAAGCACAACAGGCACAGTTCCCGATGATCATGCTCCTGGTGGTCCCGATCGTGATGGTTACGCCGGTCATTCAGGCCCCCAATACGCCGATGGCGACGGGCTTGTCCCTCTTTCCGCTCTTTTCCCCGATCCTGATGTGGGCGCGTGTGTCGGGCGGTGGGGTGCCCGTGTGGCAGGTCGCGCTTTCCTTCGTGCTGATGGCCGTCATGGTGTGGGTCATCGCATGGATCGCGGGACGCATCTACAAGGTCGGAATCCTGATGTCTGGGAAGCGACCGACGTTGCCTGAGCTGTGGAGGTGGGTCAGGGAAGCCTAGAAGCGGTTCGGTTCACTCCGGATCCGGAAGCGTCGACCGGAGCAGACCCTGGAGTTGGCGGTCGTCGAAGCTGCGCGCCTTGGCGACCGCCTCTTCGTAGCTGTTCTCGATGATGATCCACGTCGTCGTGGCGGCGTCCTGCGTATCGCTTCCTGAGGGAGGCTCGAAGCGGAGTCGGGCGCGGTATCCCGCGGCCGGGTGCAGTTGGTCTTCGAAATCGAGATACGTGTCCCAGATCAGACCTTCGTGCGCGATCGTCGCGATGTGCACGCCAGGTTGAGAGTTCGGGGGCATTCGATTCATACCCTCACGTTATCCGCGCAAACGGTGTGCGTACAGCGGGGCGAAGCCGCGACATGTCATGCGTTCCCGGAACGGAGCGCGCGACGTGCCACCTTCAGAGCTTCGCGCATTTCTCGAAGCTCTGAGTCCCCGAGCTCTTCACGACCGTATCGCCCCCTGAGGTACAAGTCGACGACACGCTCGGCGGCGCGAGCGGCGGCGGCCCGCTCGGCTCGAATACGATCCACGAGCGCGAGTGGTGTAAGGCCACGCGTGACCCCGACGCCTGCTCGACTCGAGGCCGAGCGTAGCTGGAGGTAGATCTGCGTTTCCGGGTCGAAGGTCGGCCCTGCTGCACGAACCCAGTACCAGCCTGCAGCGGCGAGGAGGAGCAGGGCGAGTGCACCCCAGGGACTCCGGCTCGACTCTGCCGGTGTTGCGGTTGGCTGGCCGAGCTCTTCCAGCGTCCGGGTTCCGAGCAAGCCGGAGAAGATTCCAACCTGGTCGTCGAGGGAGTAGTCGAGCACCCACTTGTTCCAGCGGTGCTGGACGCCGTCGAAAAGAATGCGTCCGGGCCAGTACCACGACGACACGATCTGTGTCGACCCGACGCCCGCCGGTGTCGGGTCGAACTCGACCCAGCCGTATCCGGGGAACCACACCTCGACCCACGAGTGAGCCTCGTTCTGGGTCACGACCAGATAGTTCCCGAAGTCGTTCCACTGTCCTCCGAGAAGGCCGTTCACGTTCCGGGCCTCGACCCCGATTGCGCGGAGCATGATGACCATGGCCGTGCTGAAGTACTCGCAGTGCCCCGCCTTTCGCTCGAAGAGGAAGTGCGAGAGGGTGGTTTCACCAGCGGTGGCCGGCAGTTCCCGCGTGTAGGTGAAGTTCTGTAGCCAGTCTCGAATGGCTACCGCCTGATCGTATCGATTGTCGATTCCGGCTGTGAGTGAATCCGCCAGCTCCACGATCGCCGGATCGAGGCGGCGCGGAAGCTGGAGAAAGTGGTCGCCCGACGGACGATATCCTCGGGCAGGCTGCCGCAGCTCCCTGGGGGGAGGTGGCCCGGCCGGCGCCCACGAGGTGTAAGCCGGCTGGCCGCGTCCCCAGTAGATGAAGTCACCCGCGTTGTCGAAGAGGGGCTGGATTCCGTTGTCCGAGTCGATGTCGAGTGCCGGATGAAGGGCGAAGAGCACGCGTGTGTCGAGCGCCGAGCCGAAGATGCGCTGCTCGACGACGTCCTGCGTCCATCGGTCCCGATACCACGAAGTCGGGGCTGACGACGGCGGCAGGTTGTCCGACCGGGTCCAGCGTACCCCGTCGAATCGGTCATACGACCGACCCCGCCAGCGCAGGCTACCAACGCCGGTCGGTGGTCCGTCCGGGAACTCCACTCGAAGCACGATCTGCGGATTGCCCAGGATGGTCGAGCCGTGCTCTCCGATGGAAACCTGGTCCGAAAAGCCGGCGATGGACGATGCAATGGGGTCGCCGCGGCCCGCCCACCCCTGGGAGACCCGCGGGAAGGCCACGAAGACCAGCAGGGCGAGGGCCAGAATCAGCCCGGATAGCGCTCCGGTCGTACGGAGCAGACTTCGCCCGATGGGGACCTCGCGGATCTCGTGACGCTCGGATTGCCTTCGCAGGTGACCGACCATGAGGGCGACCGTCGCAAGGCCGATATATGCGACGAAGGCGAGCAGGAAGAGTACGCCGGGTCGGTATGCCGTCGAGGCGAGGATCAGTGCAAATGAAAGCGCATAAAGCCGCAGGTCGTTCGGGGCTTCCAGCGCCCGCAAAGCCTCTGCAGCGAGAAGAAGAAGGAGGAGGTCGACCACCGGGATAACGATGTCGTCCTCGATGACGAAGACGTGCCAGAGGGCACGAGCTACCAGAATGCTGGCCAGCGGGAGCCAGAAGCGCTCCATACGCGCAGAGAGCTCTGGGTCGGGATGCCAGAAGAGCGCGGTGCCGAGTGCGATCGTTGCAAGGAATGTGGAAACGGGCTCGAACCCGGCGCCCCCAGCGAAGGCGAGGAGCCCGGCCACGCCCATCAGAACGACGAGTCTTCGGTGGAAGAGTCTCAGGTTCACGAGTCTCTCTCTCCGCGGCCGAGACGGGCCAGTCGTCCAACGGCGATCGCATCACCGAAGCCGGGCCGGTCATAGATGCCCACGAGAGTGCAGTACGAGGGACCCACCGGGGGCGCGGGTGGGGATGCGTCGGGCATGAAGTCCGCACGAGCCAGGATGTCGAGGGCGCGCTCGAGCTGGCCCATGCCATCTGCGGGCTCGAGCACGGCGTCCCCAACCACGAGCGCAAACGGCCGATTCTGGGCGACCGCGCGCGCGGCGAGTGCTGCCGCTGCTTCAACGGCGACCTCGGCCGCCTCTCCCGGCTCGCCTTCAAGATTCAGGCAGATCCACCACGTCTGGGCGCCGTCTCGCTCGTACTCACGGACGACCGGAGCGCCAAGACGTGCGGACGATTTCCAGTGAATGTCACGCGAGTCGTCACCAGCTCGATAGTCGTGCAGGCTCCGGTAGTCTCCCCGCGATGCTGCAGCTCCTCGTGCCGACATCCCGGACCGCGGGATCTCACCCGCACCGGGAGCGGGCTCTCGAATAGCCCGATCGGTCCTTGGCCAGACGATGATCTCTCCTGGTATCTCAACGTCCCGCTCCTTCTGGAAGAGTCCAAACGGGAAGCCGGTCGACAGGGTGACGGAGCTGAGGGGATAGATCCCCCTGCGCACGAAGCTGTTTACGGACCGTGCCGTGGTATGCCCGAGAGCGGGGACATGCGCGAGGAAGGCCTTCTCCGGTAATCCCTCCTCGGAGATCTCGACGGCAAGGGATGGGAGGCGCTGCTTCTGGTTGGTGATTTCGTATGTCAGTCGCAGGTCGTGACCGACGGTCACCGCCCGGGGCGCCCGCCGCTCGACGCGCAACCCACGGATCGCCTGCTCGGACAACCATCCGCTTACCGCGATGAAACCGAGCATCGACCCGAGCAGCAGGTAAAGGAGGTTGTTCCCCGTGTTCATCGCAGCGAACCCGACCGCGACGGTACCGAGTGTGAACGCGACGCCACCGGAGGTGAACCGAATCCGGCGCCAGGCGCGGACGCGTGCCCACGTCTCCTGAAGGATCCGCACTCCCCGGCGGACCGCCTCGAGCGGATTCCTCCGGGTGGGGGCGTTCGACGTCACAGCGTCAGACCGGTGCCTCGACCTCGTCCAGAATCCCTTCGAGGACCGAGGCGGCCTCGTCGTGAACGTCGAAGGTCGTACCGGCGGATCCTGCCGGCAGGATCCGGTGTGCGAGACAGGGGACGATCAGATCTCGGACGTCGTCGGGCACGAGGTAGGTGCGGCCGTGCGTCAGCGCGTAGGCGCGTGCGGCGCGGAAGACCAAGATGTTTCCACGGGGGCTCACACCCATGCGCAACTTGGGCGTGGTCCGGGTCCGCTCGACGATCGTCATGAGATAGTCGAGGATCGCGGGATCTACCTCGACCTCCTCGACGCGGCTCTGCAGTCGGAGGACCTGTGGTGGCGTGAGCACTGACCTGAGTCGATCGACGACGGGCTCGAGCGATGCCGACTCCGCAAGGATACGCCGTTCAGCGTCTCCGTCCGGATATCCGATGGTGATCCTCATCAGGAAGCGGTCGAGCTGGCTTTCGGGCAACGGGTACGTGCCGTGGTGTTCGAGGGGGTTCTGCGTGGCCATCACCAGAAAGGGACGTGGCAGTGAAAACGTCTGATCGTCGATCGTGACGCTGCCATCCTGCATCGCCTCCAGCAGGCCACTCTGCGTGCGCGGTGGGGCCCGATTGATCTCGTCCGCGACGACGACATTGGTGAAAATCGGTCCTTGGCGGATCTCGAAGCTTGTCGTCTGCGGGTTGTAGATCGAGACGCCGAGCACGTCGGAGGGTAGGAGGTCCGATGTGAACTGCACTCGACGGAAGCCTAGTCCGAGCGTCTTCGCAAGCGCATGGGAGAGGGTAGTTTTACCTACGCCGGGAACGTCTTCGAACAGGATGTGCCCCCGTGCGAGGAGGGCTGCAAGGGCCAACCGAACGACTTCCTTCTTGCCGTGGAAGACGGTCTCGACCTCCTGAACCAAGTGGTCCAGGAGCTCGAGAGACGGGCGGGAATCCGTTGTCGGTGCGGCCGCTGTCATGTCGGACAAGAGTCGCGCCTCTCGGGGGTGGGTCGACGGCGAGGGACTATAACACCGAGGACGTTTGGAAGGTTCGTGTCGAGGGTGTGTTCTGCCTTGACCACTCGCCGCGAATTCAGGTAGCTTCAGGCCGTTTCCCGGGGCTCGTTCTCTTTGTCACAAGCCTTATGTGACGCGGATAAACCCCACCTTGCGCCCGATTCCGAACGGCGTCTTGCTGCACCCAGGAGCAGTGCTTCCGAATGAAAACGAACTGGCTGATCGGCGGACTTGCCGGCGTCCTCATGCTGGCGGGCGTCGCGTTCGTTCAGGGGGGTGGCGCTGAGGGTGAGGATGCCGCTGCCGCGTCGGGTCAACCGATCGCTTTCCCACATGATCAGCACGCGGGAAGTGAGCCCGGACAGAATCAGATGGATTGTCAGTTCTGCCACTTCTCGGCAGAGCGTTCCGTAGATGCGGGAATTCCCCCAGTCTCGATGTGCTGGGGCTGCCACCAGGTCGTGCAGGGCACGACGCCCGAGCAGCAGGCGGAGATCTCGAAGATTCAGGACTACGTGGATCATGGAGAGCCGATCCCGTGGAATCGCATCTACAAGATCTCGGACCACGCGCACTTCCCGCATATGCGGCACGTGACTGTGGGCCTGGAGTGCCAGACCTGCCACGGCGAGGTCCAGACGTATGGCGTGCTCAACGAGCGCGACCCGGCCTGGGGTGGAGACAACATGGGCTGGTGCATCGATTGCCATCGCAACCCGGCGGAGTACCAGGAAGGCCTGGTCGCTACCGATGGGAGTCCGATCGAGGAAGCCTCGATCGACTGCGCCGTCTGCCACTATTAGGGAGCGCCACAAATGACTGAGATCAAACGGCGTGACTTCCTGAAGGTTCTCGGCGTCTCCGGCGCCGGAGCCACCATGACCGGGTGCGGACCCGGCGAAGTCGAGAAACTCCTTCCGTACGTGGTTCAGCCAGAAGAGATCACCCCAGGCGTCGCGACCTGGTACGCGACGACGTGCGGCTGCCCCGACGGGTGCGGGCTCTGGGTACGGACCCGCGAAGGGCGGGCCGTGAAGATTGAGGGCAACCCGGACCATCCGATTTCGCAGGGTTCGGTCTGTCTCCAGGGACACGCGTCTCTGCAGCACCTGTACAACCCCGACCGCTTTGCCGGCCCGATGATTCGGGAGGGCGATCGTTTCCGTCAGGGGACGTGGGACGAAGCGGAGCGCCTTCTCGCATCTCGGATCAATCAGGCGACGGCGGCCGGCCGCGACGTGATGTTCGTGGGTGGGCATATGGGCCCGACGATGAGCCGCCTGGTGGACCAGTTCGTCGAAAGCGTCGGCGGGTCCCGAGTCGAGTATCACGCGGTTTCGAACGCACCGCTTCGTGAAGCAACGCGGATCGCATACGGCACCGACGAAGTACCGCAGTACGACATCGGCGCGTCCGACTTCCTGCTCTCCTTCGGAAACGACTTCATCGACGACGGCTCTGTCGAGGGGGGACGTGGGCTGGCGAAGATGAGCGGTGTCGATGAGGCCGGGCACTCGAAGGGGGCTTTCGCCTACATCGGACCGCGTCTTTCGACGACGGGCCTGAACGCCGACGAATGGGTGCCGGTCGAACCGGGATCTGAGGCAGTTATCGCTCTTGCGATGGCCGCGCACATTGCCGGTGGCAATGCTTCCGGCCCCTACGCCAACCTGCTTCGAGCATACAGCATGGCCGATGCGGCGTCGGCCTCGGGGATCGACGAGGAAGCGTTGCGTGACCTCGCGGACCGTTTTGCGGCGGCCTCGAGTCCGCTAGCGATGGGACCGGGTGTCGGGGGACACCACCGCAATGCCACCGCCGCGAACCTGGCCGTGCTGATCTTGAATGATGTCGCGGGGGCGGTTGGTCGGACGGTTCATGTCGGGCGGGGCTCCACAGCGGCGTCGGCTCCGTTCTCGGACATGGCCGATGCGATCGGTCAGATGGCCGGGGGTGGGGTGGGCGTCGTGCTCATGCACGGAGCCAACCCGGCGTATTCGCTGCCGACGGGGTCCGGCTTCCAGGATGCCTTCGATGAGGTGCCGTTCAAGGTGTCGTTCGCTTCGGCAATGGATGAGACGGCTGCGATGGCCGACCTCATCATGCCGGATCGTCACTTCCTGGAATCCTGGGGCGATGCGATGCCGCGGCGCGGCGTGCACACAGTGCAGCAGCCGGTCATGCAGGCATTACCTCACTTCGATTCCAAGCAGACGGGTGACGCCCTTCTGGCGGTGGCCTCGCATCTCGGCAACGATCTGGGTGCGACGACGTTCTATGAGTATCTGCGGGCGCCACACCTCGCGATGCACGCTGACGATCCGGCGGGCTTCGAGCAGATGTGGCAGGGACATCTCCGGTCGGGGATGTTCGGCATGATGGGTGGCGGTGGAGGCATGGGTGCGAATGCGCCGCAACTCCGCGCTCCCGATCAGGCACTGACGTTCGACGCTCCAACCTTCGACGGCAGCCATGATCTGACGCTGCTGGTCCATCCGTCCCCGCGCTTCCGAGGAGGTGAGTTCTCGAACTCTCCGTGGATGCTCGAATTGCCGGATCCGGTTTCGAAGATCACCTGGCACTCCTGGCTCGAAATGAACCCGGTGACGGCCGAGGCCCGTGGGATCCGTGAAGGTGACATCGTCACCGTCTCGTCGGACCACGGCTCAGTCGACGTGCCGGTGTGGGTCTATCCGGGTGTCCACGAAGGCGTAGTCGCCCTCGCGATGGGTGGTGGCCACACGGATATGGGCCGCTGGGCTACGGGCGCGGGTGTGAATGCAATGGATCTGCTGCCGGCCGCGGCTGAGCAGGCGTCCGGGGCGTTCGTCACAGTCGCGACCACGGTCTCGGTCATGCCGACGGGCGAACGCCGCCGGATGGCCACGATCGAAGGATCGAGTGACCAGCGTGATCGTCCGATTGCGCCGGCTGTCGCTTTCATGGACCTCGGCCACGCAGAGGACGACCACGGAGAGGAAGGCGGGCACCACGACGAACTCATGGAGCTTCAGGGTTTCGGTGGTGTCCAGCCGGTTCCGGCGGAGGACGGCGCAGCGACAGCGTTCCCACTTCCGGGTGCGGACCACGGCTTGTACGCCGACGCGCACGAAGGGCCGCGCTGGGGTATGGCGATCGACCTCGACAAGTGCACGGGCTGCAGCGCCTGTGTCGTTGCTTGCCACTCGGAGAACAACGTTCCGTGGGTCGGCGAAGATCAGGTCGTCATGGGCCGTGACATGACGTGGATGCGCATCGAGCGCTATTACGAGCATGTGGATGCTTCGCACGCCAGCCACCTGGATGTGCGCTTCCTTCCGATGCTTTGTCAGCACTGCGGTAACGCACCGTGTGAGCCGGTTTGCCCGGTCTACGCGACGTACCACACACCGGAAGGTGTGAATGCGCAGGTGTACAACCGCTGCGTCGGAACCCGGTACTGTGCGAATAACTGCCCATACAAGGTCCGGGTCTACAACTGGTACCGATACACGGACGAAAACGTCCCCGAGCCGATGAACTGGCAGTGGAACCCGGACGTGACCGTTCGCACGAACGGCATCATGGAGAAGTGCTCCTTCTGCATGCAGCGCATCAAGGACGCAGAGAATCGCGCTGCGTTGGAAGAAGGGCGCGACGTGCGGGATGGAGAGATCGTCCCGGCGTGTCAGCAGAGCTGCCCCGCGGAGGCAATCGTCTTCGGTAACCTGCGTGATCCGGAAGCTCGGGTCTCGCAGATCCTCGAGAGTGAGCGGACCTACAAGGTGCTCGACGAACTCATCAACACGCAGCCAGCCGTGAACTACTTGAAGAAGGTCACCTTCCACGAAGTTTCGGGAGGGCATTGATCATGGCCGTTGGAACGACCGAACGCGGTGCGCTGACCCACCCGGACGTCCATCGTCTCGATGACGTCAACCGCGATGTCCTCAAGATGCTCACTGTGCCCGGTAAGGGGTGGTGGGCGCTCTTCGGGATGTGTGTGGCCGGTGTCGGGCTCTTCCTGACCGCCTGGTTCTGGCAGATTTACAAGGGAATCGGAGTCAGCGGGCTCATGTCGCCGGTGGGTTGGGGCGTGTACATCACGACCTTCGTCTTCTGGGTCGGTATCGCGCACTCCGGAACGCTGATCTCTGCGATTCTCTTCCTCTTCCGAGCCCCGTGGAGGCAGTCGATCTACCGCGCCGCGGAGGCGATGACGGTCTTCGCCGTGATGACGGCGGGTCTCTTTCCCCTGATTCACGTCGGACGTGTCTGGCATGCGTACTGGCTGATCCCGTATCCGAACTCCCGCTTCCTGTGGCCGAACTTCAAGTCGCCACTGGTTTGGGATGTCTTCGCGGTCACGACCTATTTCACGGTCTCCGCGGTCTTCTTCTACCTTGGCACGATCCCGGATGTCGCGGCCGCTCGAGATCGAGCGACTGGACTGCGACGGAAGCTGTACAGCGTGATCGCGCTCGGCTGGCAAGGGACGGATCGCCAGTGGCACCATTTCGGGAAGGCCTACATCTTCCTCGCCGCACTGGCGACGCCGCTGGTGCTCTCGGTGCACTCCGTCGTGTCCTGGGACTTCGCGATGTCGATCGTGCCCGGCTGGCACGCCACGATCTTCGCACCCTACTTCGTGGCCGGTGCCATCTTCTCCGGTGTCGCGATGGTGATCACGCTCACCGTGCCGCTGCGTAAGGTCTTCGGCCTCGAGGCCTATCTGACGGTCAAGCACTTCGACGCGATGGCGAAGCTCTGTCTCTTCACGTCGCTGATCGTGTTCTACGCGTACCTCTCCGAGTTCTTCCTCGCCTGGTACTCCGGTGAGGATCCGGAGCGTCATGCCTTCTGGAACCGGTTGTTCGGCACCTACTGGTGGGCGACGTGGACGATGCTCGTCTGTAACGGCTTCGTTCCGGTGATGCTCTGGTTCAAGCGGATCCGACACTCGATCCCGGCACTCTTCGTTATCTCGATCTTCGTGAACATCGGGATGTGGTTCGAGCGCTACGTGATCGTGGTGACGTCGCTGCACAACGAATACGAGCCGTTCGCGTGGGGCATCTACCGACCGTCGATCGTGGAGATGTCGATCATGGTCGGCTCCTTCTTCTGGTTCGGGTTCTGGTTCCTGCTGTTCACCCGACTCCTGCCTCCGATCGCGATTCAGGAGCTCAAGGAGGTCCTGCCCCCGCCCATGCGGAAGAAGAAATCACCTGAAGCCGCGGAGGCCCACTGATGAGCGCACAGGGAATCCTCGCTTCGTACGAGTATCTCGACTCGACCGTCGACGCGATCGAGAACCTCAAGAAGGCGGGCTTCGACGAGATCAAGGCCTACGCTCCTTATCCCGAGCACCATATCGAGCATGCGCTCGGATACGGGCAGAGCCCCGTCCGCGTGTGGACGCTCGTGGGTGCGCTCACGGGAACCTCGACGGCGTTCGCCTTCACGAGCTGGACCTCGGTCGAATGGCCACTGGTGGTCGGTGGTAAGCCGATCATCTCTATCCCGGCCTTCATTCCGATCGTCTTCGAGATGTCGGTCCTCTTCGGGGCGCTCGCGACAGTCATCGGCCTCTTCGTTCTGAGTAAGCTGCCGAATGTGAAGCCGGCCGTGGTGTACGACCCAGAATTCACCGCCGGTCGTTACGGCGTCTACGTCGAGGCGGACGCGAGCCGTCTCGAGGAAGCAAGAAAGATCATGAATGCTGAGGAGCCGATCGAGCTCCGGGAGGGCGCGGCCGATGCGTAACCGCACTGACCTCCACCCGACGGGTGCACGGCGCCTGGTGAGGTCGATGGTAGCGATGCTCGCCCTGACGACTCTGGTCGGGTGCAAGCCGCTTGATGACGCGATGGCCTCCGTTTTCGGTCGTTCGATGCGCGATTCGCGCTCGTTCGATCCGTACGAGCATCCGATGCCACCGGCGGAGGGTTCCGTCGCGTTCGCGGCCGGTAACTGGCCGTCCGCGGACGGTGAGGTGAACCTCGGTCAGCCTGAGGGGGTCGCGATTCCGTACTTCACGCAGTTCGACCTCGGGACACCGGGTGTGGGCGGCGAGGTCGTTCAAGGGCTCGTGAATCCAACGGATCCGATGAGCGCGGAGTCACTCGAGCGAGGTGAGGAGCTATACTCGCGATTCTGCGTGGTCTGCCATGGACCCGACGGGGTGGGTGCCAACGCGTACATCGCCGACAAGCACCCGCTGCTCCCGGCCTACAACCTTTCCGGTGCGCAGGTCTCTGCGTACTCCGACCAGTACATCTACGCGATGATCCGGGTCGGGCGAGGTCTGATGCCCGAGTACGGTGGACGGATTACCCACTTCGACCGCTGGCACATCGTGAACTACGTCCGTCAGCTTCAGGTTCAGGCCGGTACTCGTAGCGCTGAGGCTCCCGCCCCAGCACCCGACGCCGATGGAGGGGACCAGTAATGCATCATCACATTCCCTCCGAGGTCCCGGTTCGGTACCTGCCGCGGGACAAGACGATGAACACAGTAGCCGGCGCGATGTTCGTCGTCGGCCTGCTCGCCTTCGTCTTCAGACTGAACCAGGATTCCAACTCCGCGTGGATCAGCTACGTCACGAACTGGATGTTCTTTTCGAGCATCGCGATGGGTTCGGTGATGTTCGCCGTCGCCACATGGATCGTGAAAGCCAAGTGGAACTGGTCGGTTCGCCGGGTCAGCCAGTCTGGCGCCGCGTTCCTGCCGATCGCCTTCCTGCTGCTGTTGCCCATGTTCACCCTCGGGGCGGATTACTTCCCGTGGATCGACATGATGGCTACGGACTACATCGTCCAGAAGAAGGCGGCGTATCTCAATATCCCGTTCCTCATCTCGCGGAACCTGATCGGCGCTCTCGTGCTCTTCGGGCTCGGCACCTACTTCGTGTACCTCGCGGTTCGGCCCGACATGGGACGTACCGAAGGCGCAGAAGAGGATGATGAGGGTCGTGCCTCCTGGCGCGCCAGGCTCACGCAGGGCTGGATGGGTCAGGAGCAGGAAGAGGTGTCGAGCTACCAGCGAATGACGGTCATGGGCCCGGCTCTGGTGCTCGTGTACGCGTTCGTCATGACCATCTTTTCGTACGACTGGGCCATGTCGCTCGAGCCGCACTGGTTCAGCACCATGTTCGGCCCGTGGTACTTCATGGGAGCGTTCTGGGGCGGCGTCACCGTCACCGGTCTGTGGAGCATCTATCTGCGGACCAAGCACAAGGACATTTCGAATCACATCGGTCTACAACAGCGCCATGACCTCGGCAAGCTGACCTTCGCGTTCACCGTGTTCTGGGGCTACCTGTTCTTCTCCCAGTACATCGTGATCTGGTACGGAAAGCTGCCGTGGGAACAGGCGTGGATCGTGCGCCGCTCCGGTGAAGTATGGGGTAGCTACTCGACGCTCGTCGTGTGTATGTGCTTTTTCATTCCCTTCATCGGGCTTATCGGCCGTAAGCCCAAGATGGTGCCGAAGATCTATGGCTTTTTCGCCTCGATCATCATGGTGGCGTTGTGGCTCGAGCGGTACGGAATGGTCGCGCCGTCGCTGCACCACGAGGGCGATCCGATCTTCACCATCTGGCAGCCGCTCATCGGCCTCATGTTCCTCGGCCTGTATCTGGGCTCCGTTCGCTGGTTCCTGTCGACCTTCCCGGTCATGCAGGTCTGGCAACCCATGCAGGATCCCGAATCGCTCGAGGCTGAGCTTCCTGCGGACATGCAGGGGCCGGCCGCGGTTTCAAGCGACTAATCTTTTCCCATCCCCCGCTCGGCATGTGTGACATGAACCGCGCGGAGCGTCGTAGAGTATAAGCGCGAGGCCCTTCCGAACCCTCGGGGGGGCCTCGCCTCGTACCACGCCTTCGATCCATCCACGCATCGGTCCATGAACAACATTCGTTTGATTCAAAGCGGCATCCTGGTGCTCGCCATGCTGACGGTCTCTGCCTGTGATGACCCGTTTCAGGTCATCGAGGAGGTGACCTTCGCCGAGAGTCTCGGAATCGTGCTCTCCGACTACACTCGTCTCGAAAGCGGCGTCTACATCAAGGATGATGCCGTCGGCACTGGTGAGGTCACGACCGAGGGGCAGACCGCTGTCGTGGAGTATGTCGGCTACCTCTCCAACGGGACGTCCTTTGGAAGCGGCAACTTCCCGTTCGTCATCGGTAGCGGTAACACGATCGCCGGGTTCGAGCTCGGGATCTTCGGCATGCGCGCCGGCGGTGAACGCTGGATCATCATCCCGCCGGAACTCGGGTACGGTGACGCAGAGCAGGCGAGCATACCGGCTGGCTCCGTTCTGGTCTTCAACGTGGAGCTGTGCAGGCTCGATGGCGTAGGCCCGAATCCGGATTGCGGCAACTGATGACTCGAGGGGTCGCCTTGCTGCTGACCAGCCTGGCGCTCGGAGCCTGCGCTGAAGGCAGCACGCAGCCCGAGGTCGAATTCGAGGTCATCGAAGAGACGGTGTTCGCCGCGAGCCTTGGGGTCGACCTGAGTGCGATGACCAGACTAGAGAGTGGCGTGTACGTGCAGGATCTCGTTGTCGGGACCGGCCCTCCCGCGGTCCTGGGGAACTTCGTGGACTTGAACTTGACCGGCTGGCTGGCCAACGGCACGCAGTGGACTCAGACGACCGAACGGCTCTCTCTGGGAAATTCTCCGACCATATCCGGACTGGAGGATGCCGTGTTCCTCATGCCTGAGGGCGGGGTCCGACGCGCTGTCATTCCTCCCGGAAGAGGCTACGGGGCCGTCGACTTCTACGACGGGGCCGGAAACTTGCTGGTGCCGGCCGGATCGATTCTGGTGTTTGAGATCGAGCTGGTGCTGGTGGCAGAGCCGGCCGGAAACCACGAGTAGGATCCGTCGAAAGATCCTCGACCTTGAAGGGTGCATCCCCAAGCAGGGTCGAAGCCTCTGTAGCAGCGGACACGGTGTCGTGAGGAGCGCGGTGTGCCCGGGACACTGGAATGCCGTACCTTCGCCGATTCGCCGACGCTGAAGGATGTCGAAACTCCTTGGGCTTACCATTGCCGTTTTCCACGCTAATCGGAAGATCGAGATAATTCGACTGAATACCACCAGCCAGGCTTTGGTTCCGACTCTATCGTCCACGATTTCAATTCTAGCCGCCTGACCTTACGATAGATCAACCTGCGTTGGGCTAGCTTCCAGGTTGTTTAGGACGAGGATCTAGTGCACCCGTTGGAGTAAGGCCAGCCTTTCCGTTCTTTCCGTGCTCCTCGATGGAGAAGCTCGCGGACCGTATCGTGTCATTCGGTTCGTGTGAAGCACGTGCGCAGTCCGACCGCTGCTGTCGTGAGCACGTGCGCACGAGATTCAACTGAGAGAGATTGTTCGTCGGACCCCGCTGTGTCCATGAGAGCAGCCACCTGAGTGGGCAGATGAACCAAGGAGACGGAGCTTGAAGCGCCCTGTGGAAGTCATGATCGTCTTCGGGACACGCCCCGAGGCCATCAAGTTGTGTCCGCTCGTACTCGCGCTGAGTGAAAGGCCGGAAGACTTCCGCACTACGGTATGCGTGACCGGGCAGCACCGTGAGATGCTCGATCAGGTTCTGGACGTCTTCGACGTGGAGCCGGAAGAGGATCTTGACGTCATGACAGAGGGACAATCACTCGACGGGTTGACGGCGAGGGCGCTGGCCCGGACCTCGGAAGCCCTGGATCGGCATCAGCCGGATTGGGTCATCGTTCAGGGAGACACGACCACCAGTTTTGTCGCAGCCTTGGCCGCCTTCTATAAGAAGATCCCCGTGGCTCACGTAGAAGCCGGATTACGGACGCATCAACGTTATTCGCCTTTCCCGGAGGAGATGAACAGACGACTGATCAGCTCGATCGCTCATCTGCATTTCGCCGCCACGCCGCGGGCACGAGACAACTTGGTGGCCGAAGGGATTCGAGATTCGGATGTCTTTACTACGGGAAACACGGTGATCGACGCACTCCTATGGGTCAGAGCCCGGATACGCGAGGAGAATCGGAGGTTCCCCGAGCTGGAGGGAATCGACTTCACGAAACGGATCGTGCTTGTGACGGGACACCGGCGCGAGAATTTCGGGGGTGGGATCACGGGTATCTGTGAAGCGTTGAAGAGGGTTGCGGACAGAAATCCGTCCGTTGAAATCGTCTATCCGGTTCACCGAAACCCCAACGTGGTCGCCCCGGTTCATCGAGTCCTCGGCGATGTGCCCAACGTCAAACTCCTGCCCCCCCTCCCGTATCAGGCGTTCATTCAACTGATGGATCGATCCTACTGTATCGTGACCGATTCGGGTGGCATTCAGGAGGAGGCCCCATCCTTGAACAAGCCCCTTCTGGTTACTCGTGAGTCGACGGAACGTCAGGAAGGGGTCGATGCCGGGACGGCGGTCCTGGTCGGGACTGATGCGAGCCGCATCGAAGCCGAGTTGGACAGCCTTCTCGATGACGATGACCGGTACGCGAGCTTCGCATCCGCATCGAACCCCTATGGGGACGGTAACGCCAGCCGGCGGATTGTTGACGCATTGCTCGATTCCTCCAGCGGGAAGGCCGAGAGGCCCGAGTGAGTGCATGACGAGTAGCTATCACGGCCTGAACCTCCGTGGCTCGAGGCCCTCATGTTTGTTGGTGGGCCCGCTCAAAACGCTGCCCTGGACGAGCTTCGTATCGAACGGGGTACAGAGGTGTTGCTTGAGGGGCCGGAGTCGCAAGAGGAACTGCGTCGAGGAACGACGCTAGACCAGCTACATCTTCAAGCGGGAGATCAGCTGGTCCTGCCGGTCGAGGACACCCTCGGCGGCGGCTGGTTCCATAACGTGGGTGTGGTCCTTGGGCTAGCCGGGTCGATCACGCTGATCATCTCTCACCTTGGTGGAGGCCGCTAGGCTCCATCTAGCCGACGTGGAGAAATTCGAGGAGCGTATCATGCAGGCCGGAGCATGAGCTCAACCCGCTTCCTCCATGCACCGTAGCCTCACCACCTAAGGTGGTGAACGTCCCCCCGGCTTCGGTGACGATCGTCAAGAACGGTCCGGCATCCCACGGTGCCATCACTGGGTCCACCTGAGCCTCGATTCGCCCGGTGGCGACGAGTGCGTGCCCGTAGCAATCCCCCCACGTCCGGGAAAAGGCACACTGCTGTTGCAGGTTTCGCCATCCTGTGCCCTGCGGTCTCGAAAGAATTCGCTCGACGTCGGTCGTGCAGATGACCGCGTCCTCTATCCGGTCGACCTCCGAAACGCGACACGGTCGCTCGTTCCACGTGCACCCCAGCCCGCGACCGGCAGCTACCGTCTCCTGGAGAGGCGGAAAGTGTGCCACCCCGACCGTACTTTCATCCTCGATCTCGATGCCGATCAGCACTCCGTAGAGCGGCACCCCGCGCATGAAGGATCGCGTGGCATCGATCGGGTCCAGAATCCAACGAACCCGCGCTCCAGGATTCGATTCCCCATACTCCTCGCCGAGGATCGAGTGTTCAGGAAACCTTCTCTCGATCCGGGATCGAATCAGCTGCTCGGCTTCTCGATCGGCGATGGTCACCGGTGTACCATCACCCTTGGCGTCCGAAGCGACCACGCCGCCGAAATACTTCAGCGTGATATCACCTGCCTCGTGGGCCAGTGTCGTCGCGTAGTCCAGCAGGTCGCGGATTTCCGTCTCGGAAGCGCTCATGGTCTGGGATCAGGAATCAGAGTCGATGCGTGACTCCAAACGGTAGCGGCTGTCATTTCGGGGTCTACCCCTGTCAGCCTGACTTGGTCTCCGTGTGACGAGCGGCCTTTACCTCGCACATATCGGTGTCTGCTGCACGGAAGACGTCGCTCGCGCTGGACATCGTGCTGGCATCGAACTCCGCGCACCCCACCGAGAACGAGATCCCGAACTTCGCGAGGGTCTCATTTGTCGCGATCGCATCCTGTACCCGCGCGACGAAGTGTCTGGCCCCTTCGATCCCGGCCTCGGACAACACCGAGATGAACTCGTCGCCACCGTAGCGTGCGACGACGTTCATGGCACGATTCTCGACGTGAAAGACGCTGCCGACCGCCTTCAAGATCTCGTCACGTCTGACGAAGGGCTGTCGGCACGCTCGATCCCGTGCCGCTGGAGGTAGTTGCCGATCTCGAACCCCACGGCCGCGAGAAGTCTGGCCTCTCGCAGGTCTGGTTCTGCCCGAGCGATAAGGGTACGCAGTGTCCGCATCACCGCCTCCGGCTTCCGCGCCTTGTAGAAGTCGATTGCGGCGAGGCCTTGTGCGAGTGCGCCGAAGGTCTCTTCCAATTCCTCCGACGTCGGCGGCCGGGTGGCTCGTCTCCCTCGTGGCATCTCCATCTCACCGCCGTCGATCGCGAGGAAGATCTCATATGCCATCACCAGTGCGGCCTGAGCGAGGTTCAAGCTGGAGTACCCTGGATCGGTCGGGATGATCGAGACCGCATGGCATCGATCCAGGTCCTCGTTGGTCAGCCCCCGATCTTCGCGCCCGAACAGGATGGCTACCGGCCCGTCGCCAGTCCGATCGGCGATGATGGGTGCGACGTCGCCAGCTGTCGAATAGGGGCGCCCCGCCGTGCGAGTTCGGGCTGTCGTGCCGACCACGAACGTCGCGTCTGCGATCGCGTCGTCGAGCGATTCGAATGTGGTGGCCGCGTCGATGAGGTCTCGGGTCCGGTGCGCGATACCTTCGAGACGATAGGCATCGAACTCGTCCGGGTTCACGAGTCGGAGGTCGGAGAGCCCGAAGTTTTTCATGACCCGGATCACACCGCCGATGTTGACGACGTCTTTCGGGTGGTCGAGGACGATGGCGACCCTCGAGAGATGTCCCGTCACGGGGTCAGGCGTCGTGCGACTCGTCGTCGCGATCGTCTGGCGGAGCCTCGAGCTCGCCCTTGAAATTTCGGATTCCGCTTCCGAGACCTCGCGCCAGGGCCGGGAGCTTCTTGGCCCCGAAGAGGAGCATGAGAATGCCGAACACGAAGATCGCTTCGGCGACTCCGAACGTGATGAGGCCGAGACCCAGCAGCGCACCGCTCATCGCATCAGCGCCTTGGCGATCGTCTGCTTTTGCATGTTCGACGTCCCCTCGTAGATGGTCCCGATCTTGGCGTCTCGATAGAGCTTTTCGACCGGGTACTCCTTGGTGAATCCGTACCCACCATGAAGGTCGATGCACATTGACGCCACCCTTTGGGCCATCTCTGAGGAGTATAGCTTGGCCATGGCAGCAGGCGTCACAAATGGCTTGCCCGCGTCCTTGAGGCGCGCGGCGTTGTACACCATCAGACGCGCAGCCTCGATCTCCGTTGCCATTTCGGCGAGCTGGAACTGGACACCCTGGAAGGAGCCAACCGCGCGCCCGAACTGCTCACGCTCCTGCACGTACCGAACGGTGTGGTCGAGTGCGCCCTGGGCCAGGCCGATCATCTGAGCCCCGATACCGATCCTGCCCTCGTTCAGCGTCTCGATCGCTGTCTTGTACCCCATCCCGACCTCTCCGAGGACGTTCGATCCGGGGACACGTACGTTGTCGAAGAGCAGCTCGGTCGTGGATGAGGCACGGATCCCGAGCTTGTCTTCCTTCTTTCCGACCGAGAAGCCTTCGAAGCCCTTCTCGACGAGGAACGCAGTGATCCCCTTGTATCCTGCGTCAGGGTCTACGGTGGCGAAGACGATAAAGAGTTCGGCTTCGTTTCCATTCGTGATCCAGAGCTTGTGCCCCTCCAGAACCCAATCGTCGCCGTCCGGCGTCGCCCGGCACGAGAGCGCAAAGGCGTCGGACCCGCTGCCGGCTTCTGACAGGGCGTACGCTCCCACGGTATCGGACGCGAGTCTCGGCAGGTATCGAGCGTTCTGTTCGTCGCTGGCCCACCGCAGGAGAGCGTTGATGACGAGCGTGTTTTGTACGTCGACCAGGACGGCGACGGATGGATCCACGCGGGACAACTCCTCGACGATCAGGATCGATGTGAAGAAGTCCGCTCCGGTTCCGCCGAACTCCTCGGGGATCTCGATACCCATGAGGCCCATCTCGAAGAGCTGAGGGAGGAGTGCCGGGTCTATCTGCGCGGCTTCGTCCATCTGCATGATCTTCGGGGCGATCTCAGCGGTGGCGAAGTCGCGCGCCGCCTCCTGAAACATGCGCTCCTGTTCGGTAAGGTCCGACAGGGCGGGACGCGAGGTGGTCAGCAGCGTGCTCATGATCTATGTCCAGCGTGTGTTTCAGACGGTCGCTTGAGGCTTCGGAATCTACAAAGGGGGGTGAGACGAGTGGAGGGTGGAATGAGTCCGTGTGACTAGATGCGTCCGGTGGCCCAGGTTCGGAGTCCAGCTGGAAGCGTCAGGTCGCCCCTCTTCTGGAGGGTCTCTGCAGGTGTCAGGACGCCGGTCTCGGTGACGACTCCCGTAATCGATCGCATACCGGTAATCTCGAAGTATCGGTTCCAGACATCCACGCCGGACGGTGCGTCCCAGACTTCCGCGCGGGATCGGTCGTCGTCCAGGATCTGCGGGAAGCCTACGGGCAGCATCTTTGTCTCATCCGCGAGAACGTACACGGGGATTCCAGCGCGATGGGCTGCGTGAGCCAGTGCCGTGGTTCCGATCTTGTTCACCACACCGTCATCCCCGACGCTGTCCGCTCCGACGACGACCGCATCGCACCGCGGGACGAGCGCGGCTGTAGCCGCATCAACTGCGAAGCGGACTTCAACTCCGGCCTTCGCGAGCGCAGTCGCAAAGAGCCGACCCTCGTTCATGGGCCGGCTCTCGAAGCAGAGCACCGTGACTCCGCGAGGCCCAGCCTCTTCGATCAAGAGCGCCTGCACCGTGGCGGACGAGGATATGGTCGCGACCGTCCCGCCCGATGGGAGAACCGTCGCTCCTGCGGCTGCCACGGCTCGGATCCTTCCCTCTGCACCCTGCCGGAACTCGTCGGCGGCATGGGCGGCGGCCAGGCGCCCAGCCTCGAGCGAGTCAACTCGCTCCAGCGCATTCATCACGAGGCGAATGAGGGTCACGAGTGGTGCCATCGCGGGCTGCGCATCGAGAATGCTGCGGCACACCTCACCCAAGCCCCACTGTAGCTCCTCGAGAGATCCTGCCTGGAGGCGCACTGCGGCTCGGCGCAAGACATCCGCTGCCGTGCGACTCAGTACAGACGCCCCGGACAGCCTGTCGGCCCGTAAGGGCGCGACGAGTTCCTCGACGGCGGATTCGGGGTCCATGTCAGCGCCCAAACTCTTGAGTTTCGAGGCCTTGAAGTGGCCAAAATACGGATCTTGACCTGCTGTCAAAACCCCGTATCCTGAGGACCGATCGTCCAGACACCCTGCGGAGACCACGATGTCCGACATCCCGGCAGACCTCTACTACACTGAAGAGCACGAATACCTCAAGTCGACCGGCGAGGACGGTGTGTACGCGGTGGGTATCACGGACTACGCGCAGGGCGAGCTCGGAGATGTCGTCTTTGTCGAGCTACCCGACGGCGGAGCCCAATTCGGCCAGATGGATGTGTTCGGCACGATCGAGGCGGTGAAGGCTGTTTCCGACCTCTACTGTCCCCTCGAGGGAGAGATCGTCGCGGTCAATGACGAGCTCGACGATGACCCTTCGATCGTGAACTCCGATCCTTACGGAGCAGGGTGGATGATCAAGCTGAAACTCGCTGACCCGAGCGAGGTATCCTCCCTTCTCAGCGCTGATAGCTACGCAGAGCACATCGGCTGACCCGACGCCGCGCTCCGCTTTTCGAGTTCGGGCCGCGATCGTCCCCGGGGCGATCGCGGCCCTCTGACGTAAAGAGATTATGACCCGTATCGACGCACAGCCCGATTTTGAGGCTCGACACCTCGGTCCCGGCCCAGCCTCGGTCGAGGAGATGCTTCATTCCCTCGACTACGACTCTGTCGACGCACTGGTAAACGACGTCGTTCCCACGTCGATCCATTACCGCGAATCGCTGGATCTTCCGGATGCGTTGACGGAGGCCGAGCTCCTGTCCCGACTCCGCGACGTGATGTCTGGAAATCAGTTGAACCGTTCGTTTCTGGGTATGGGGTACGCCGACACGCACACTCCCGGGGTGATCCTTCGCAACATCATGGAGAACCCTGGCTGGTACACGCAGTACACGCCGTATCAGGCGGAAATCGCTCAGGGTCGTCTGGAGGCGTTGCTCAATTTCCAGACGATGGTGATCGACCTCACAGGCCTGGAGATTGCCAACGCTTCTCTGCTTGACGAGGGAACGGCTGCGGCTGAAGCGATGCATCTGGCTCAGGGCGCCTCAAAGGGCGCGGCCAACACTTTCTTCGTCTCCGAGTTGTGTCACCCGCAGACGATCGATGTCGTGAAGACACGCGCATGGCCGCTTGGCATCGATGTTGTTGTCGGTGATCACTCGTCCTTCGAGTTGTCGGAGGACGTGTTCGGGGTGTTGCTCCAATATCCTGCGACGAACGGTGAGGTTCTCGACTATCGCGACTTCAGCGCGCAGGCGCACGAAGTTGGCGCGACGGTCGTCGTAGCGTCCGATCTTCTGGCTCTGACGCTTCTCACGCCTCCAGGTGAGTGGGGCGCAGATATCGTGGTCGGCAACTCTCAGCGCTTCGGTGTTCCGATGGGCTACGGCGGGCCACATGCGGCGTTCATGTCCGCGAAGGATGCGTTTAAGCGGAAGCTTCCCGGGCGGATCATCGGGGTCTCGGTAGATGCAGACGGAAACCCGGCGCTCCGCATGGCTCTTCAGACGCGTGAGCAGCATATCCGGCGCGATAAGGCGACGTCGAACATCTGCACCGCTCAGGTACTGCTCGCCATCATGGCGGGTGCGTATGCGGTGTACCACGGTCCGGACGGATTGAAGAAGATTGCGGAGCGGGTCCGTGACCAGGCGGGTGTGCTCGCCGTGGGCCTCGGACGTCTCGGTCACACGGTTCTGACCGAACATTTCTTCGACACGATCCGAGTCCGCCCGGCCGGTGATGCGGGGGAGATCCTCGCCCTGGGGCTCGGGGAGGGGATCAACCTCAGGGACTTCGCGGACGGCACGCTCGGGATCGCACTCGACGAGGTCACGTGCGCGGAGGATCTCGACGACCTGTTCGCAATCTTCAACAAAGGTGCCGCGGCGGACTTCACCGCTCGTACGCTTGCCAGTGACGGCGCTGCCCCCGAGTTGCCGGAGTGGGCCGATCGGGCATCACCGTACCTCGAGCATGAAGTGTTCAACCGCTATCACTCCGAGACGGAGATGCTGCGTTACCTGCACAAGCTCGAGTCCAGGGATCTCTCCCTCAACACGAGCATGATCCCGTTGGGGTCATGCACGATGAAGCTGAACGCGACTACGCAAATGGCTGGAGTGACCTGGCCTGAAGCCGGAAAGCTGCACCCCTTTGCTCCGGCCGATCAGGCTGAGGGGTATGGGGTCATTTTTCGCGAACTCGAGCGTTGGCTGGCCGAGATCACCGGCTTCACCGCAACGTCGCTGCAGCCGAACTCGGGCGCTCAAGGAGAGTATGCGGGTCTCCTCGTCATCCGCGCGTATCACGAGGACCGCGAGGATCATCATCGCAATATTTGCCTGATTCCGGCTTCCGCGCATGGCACGAATCCAGCCAGCGCCGTCATGGCCGGAATGAAGGTCGTAGTCGTGAAGAGCACGGAGGATGGCCAGATCGATCTGGATGACCTGCGTGCGAAGGCTGAGGAACACACGGACAACCTTGCTGCCTTCATGGTCACGTATCCGTCGACGCACGGCGTCTTCGAAGAGGGCATCGTCGACGCGTGCTCGATCATCCATGAGCACGGGGGTCTCGTATACCTGGATGGAGCGAACCTGAACGCTCAGGTCGGGCTCGCGCGCCCGGGCGACTACGGGGCCGATGTATGTCATATCAACCTGCACAAGACATTCGCCATCCCGCATGGCGGAGGCGGTCCCGGAATGGGGCCGATCTGCGTGAATGACAAGCTCGCGCCGTTCCTGCCGGGTCATGTGATGAGTAGTACCGGTGGTGACAAACCGATCACAGCGGTGTCGGCGGCGCCCTGGGGCAGTGCGAGCATTCTCATCATTTCGTGGGCGTACATCGCGATGTTGGGCCGGTCGGGTGTCCAGCGTGCATCAGAAATCGCGATCCTCAACGCGAACTACATGGCGAAGCGCATCGAGAAGCACTACGACGTGCTGTATCGCGGTGACCGCGGCCTCGTGGCGCACGAGTTCATCATCGATGTACGCCCGCTCAAGAAGACAACCGGGATCACGGAGGAAGATGTCGCGAAACGACTCATCGACTACGGATTCCATGCCCCCACGGTGTCGTTCCCGGTGGCCGGAACGCTCATGATCGAGCCGACCGAATCGGAGTCGAAAGCTGAACTGGATCGACTGTGCGATGCGCTGATTTCGATTCGTGCCGAGATCGAACAGGTCGAACTCGGGATCGCCGACCCGCTGGACAACGCCTTGAAGAACGCACCGCACACGGCTGCGATGGTGACGGCGGATGAGTGGTCGCACAGCTATTCCCGGGGGCAGGCTGCGTACCCTGCACCCTGGACTCGCGACATGAAGTTCTGGCCTGTCGTGCGTCGGGTGGATAATGCGTATGGGGACAGAAATCTGGTCTGTGCGTGCCCACCGATAGAGATGTATGCGGAGGTTGGCTGAGCGGCTCCCTCTGCCGAAAGAGGGTCGAGGGCCCGTCTTGGGTTTCCTCTAGTGCGAGTTGGCAGAAAATGAATCATTCTCTGCTCACCCCCTGCGCGCCTATCTTGTGTGTGTCGTACAACCAAGCTCACCGAGAGGGCTGCATTGCGCCGACCGAATGAGAGACGGCTCAGGCTACGAGCAGGACTTCGGAACATCAGCGCTGTCCTGGCCCGACAGTTCTGATTGGAATTCGGGACTCGAACCACGACTCCAAGCCATGCCGAAACTCACCTTCCACGGCCACGCGACATTCTCGATCGAGACAGATGACGGTGTGAAACTCGTCATCGACCCGTTCTTCCATGACAACCCGGCCTTCTCGGGGTCGGTTGATGACATCGAGGCGGACTACATCCTGATCACCCATGGTCACTACGACCACGTTGCCGATCTGATAGAGCTGGCAGAGCGAACCGGAGCGACCTGCATCGCGACGTTCGAGATCGCATCGTTTCTCGAGAGCAAGGGCCTGAACGCAAGCCCGCAGCATATCGGGGGCGGTGTGCAATATCCGTTTGGGTACGTGAAGCTGACACCGGCCCTGCACGGTGGCATGGTCGCGCTGCCGGGTGCAGAGTCGTTTTCCACGTTTCCCGCTGGCCTGCTGATCAATTTCACGAGCGGTGAGCGCTTCCATCACGCAGGTGACACGGGACTCATCACCGACATGCAGCTCCTCAATGGCAAGGTCGATGTCGCCGTTCTCCCGATCGGGGATCGGTTCACGATGGGGCCGAACGATGCTCTGACGGCAGTCGATTTCATTGGGCCTGAGGTCGTGATCCCCTGCCACTACGATACGTGGCCCCCGATCGAGCAGGACGCTCACGCGTTCGCGGAGATGGTCGGTGACCGCGCCCAGGTGCAGGTGATGGCACCGGGCGACGTGTACGACTTCTGAGCGAGCACACGCTGCCCGACCTCAAATGGCGTGTCTTCCGCGACCCGGCTCGGTCCGGAGTGGAGAACATGGCAACGGATCACGCTCTGGCGGTTGGAGCTTGGAGTAGACAGGGCGAGCATGCAGGAGGAGCTGCCGCGGACGGCGAGGACGCGCCTTGTGCAGCCCTCCGCCTCTATACGTGGTCTCGACCTACGGTCTCCTTCGGCCGCAATGAGCCGACGAAGGGCGTATACAGGGCGGACGCCGCGGCGGCCCGCGGCGTGGACATTGTCCGTCGTCCCACAGGTGGCCGCGCCGTTCTGCACGATTCGGAGCTGACGTACGCGGCCATTGTCCCTGCCCGCGCGCTCGGTGGTGCCCGCGCCACCTACTACGCCATCAATGAAGCCCTGGTTCGGGCCGTCCAATCCCTTGGTGCCGAGGCGATTCTTTCAGACGCCGCCGGTGATGGGACCCCGCCACTCGACGCAGGTCCGTGCTTTCAAAGTCCGGCCCCAGGCGAGGTCGTTCTGCGGGGCCGCAAGCTCATCGGGAGCGCTCAGGCGCGTATCGACGGAGCGTTTCTCCAGCACGGCTCGATCATGATCTCCGGGGACCAGATGTTGCTCGCGACTCTGGGTCCGAGCGCCGAGCACGAGCAGCCCGCGACATTAGCTGAGCAGATCGGCCCGGTTTGCGTCGATGACGTTGCCGAAGCCGTCGTCGTTGCGATGAAGAAAGTCTTTGGAGGAACGTGGGTGGAGGGCGAATACTCTGGTGAGGAAAGACGGATGATCACGGAACTCGTGGAGACCCGGTACGGTCTGGACGAGTGGACGTGGCGTCGCTGATATCGAATCATCTGGGGGGCCTCCGGGCTCGCCCCACCCGAGGATGTATCTCGGTCGAATGATCGAGGTTGCGGAGGCCGAAGATCTTTATCGGGATCCGCGACATCCGTATACCCGGGCTTTGCTCTCTGCCGTACCGAGACCGAATCCAAACGGACGCGAGAAGCGCGAGCGGATCGTACTGACGGGGGATGTTCCGAGCTCCAGCGAACCGCCCACAGGGTGTCACTTTCACCCCCGCTGTACTCATCCGCTGAAAGACGAGCGGTGCGCTGATGCATACCCCACCCCGGGACGCTTGTCAGGTGGCCGTTTGGTGGCGTGCTACCACGCGGATTCGTGACGAAGAAATGGGGTTGACACCTTTTTGGCCCCCTGCCATGTTGCGAGCCTCTTGACCCCGCCCTTCCATGCTCTGTGGTGTGGAAGGGCTGTCTAACGATCAGTAACAAGAACATCGGCCGGAGGTTCCGTTGGTCCAACTGTACGCCGCCCTACTTCAGATTCCGGGCATGGATGCACCTACGCTCACGTGGCAAGAGCAGGTTGCCGTCAACTGGGAAGGGATGGGCTTTATGCGGTGGCCTCTCGCCGTCTGTCTCGGTTTGGGCATCATCGTCATCATCATCAAGTTCGTGACGCTCACGGCGAAAGCCTCGACGACCAAGCGCATTCTGAAGGATGTCGATGAGCTTCTCGTGCAGCAGCGCATCCGCGAAGCTCTCGAGCTCACGCGTGACACCGATTCGCCTGCCGCGAACATCCTCTATGCCGGACTCGAGCGCCATGAGGAGGGAACCGATCGTGTCATGAAGGCGATCGAGAACCAGGGCCTTATCGAGATGAGCAAGCTCGAGAAGGGGCTCGTCATTCTCGCGACGCTCACGAACGTTGCGCCGCTCCTCGGCTTCCTGGGTACCGTGATCGGCATGATCATCGCGTTCCAGTCGATCGAAGCGGCGGGTGAGGTTGAGGCGACACTGGTTGCCGGTGGTATTAAGGTCGCGCTTCTGACCACCGCTGCTGGGCTCGTCATCGCGATTCCTGTGTCGGTCGGCCACAACTACTTCGTGGCCAAGATCGACGGTCTCGTCATCGACATGGAAGAGTCGGCGCAGAAGATGGTCGACACGCTTCACGCCATTGAGACGGGTCGCGCCGGCTGACGTCGGACACGACAGAAGGTTTCGGAGAGGCCGCCCTGCGGGGCGGCCTCTCTTTTTTTTAGAACAACCCGACGTCAAACGTTTATAGTAAGCAGGCGCTCGTGGAGAAGCGCCTCAGGTTGCACCAGCTCCCACGGCCTTGATGACTCTTCGTATCTCTCTTGCCTCGCTCTGCGTTCTTCTCCTGGCCGGGGCCGTGTTTCGTGCAGAACCCGAACCATGGACGAGTGAGCGGACGGTCTCGGATTCAGCCCTCGACGAACTGTCAGCCGGACGATTCTGGCATGCGGCGCGGGTGCTTCGCGCGGAAGGTGCGGCCGAAGGAACCCCGGCCGATGTCCTGACGCTCGCGCAGGCCGAGGCTGGTTGGGAGAATTGGCCCGCCGTGCTCGATCTCCTGAGGAACGCCAGCTGGCTACGGCATGAGGGTGACGGCGAGGGGTACGGGCTTCTCGGTCGGTCCCTGGAACACGCCGGCGAATGGGGTGCAGCTGCGTCCACGTATCTCGTCTATCTGGAGTTCGTATCCGAGGGGTCACTGGAGGCGATCGCCACGCGGGTACGTCTGACACGGACGGCGTGGTGGGCGGGTGATCAGGGCGTTGCCATGGATGCGATTGCATACCTGCGAGGCGCTCCGCACGCACGGAGCTGGATTGCGGCGGAGCTCGCACTTGCTGCGGCGGACTCGGGTGACGTGGCTGGCGTTCGACGGATGATCGACCATGCCGTCGAGCCTGGGGCCGCGGGTGTGCTTTGGCGTGCCGAAGCCGATGCGCTCCTTACGGCGGGTGACTCTGTTGAAGCGGCGGAGTCGTTTGCGACGCTAGTGAGAGGCGAGAGCGGGAATCGTAGAGCCAGCGCAATGGTCGAACTCGGTCGGCTCCGAGTGGCGGCCGGGGATACCACGGCTGGTCGACAGTTGCTTCTTGAGGGGTTCCACGCTGGAGCGAGTCTCACGAAGACTCGGGCGGCGGAAACGTTGACGGAACTTGGAGATCACGACTTCGCGAGAACGCTGGAACTCGCTCGTATCCTCGACCGGGCCGGCGACGGGCGGCGGGCCCTGATCGGATACGATCGCGCGGTATCACTCGCAGACGCTGAGGCAGAGGTCTTCCCCGAGTCGAGCCGGCTCGAGCGGGCCCGCATCATGTCTACGGTGGCGCATCGGCAGGCGGAGGCGCTTGCGGAGTTTCGGGAGATCCGAGAGACGACGGAGAGCGAACGTGTAGGAGCCCGCAATCTGGAAGTGTGGGCCCAGATGCGAAGGCGTCAGGGGTTGTCGGCTCAAGTCAACACGCTGCGGCGCTGGCTCCTCGACGAGTATCCGTCCAGCGCGGAAGCTGCCGAGGTCGCGTGGAGTCAGGGAAGCAATGCGGAGGCTCGCGGTGACCTTGATCGCGCTCTGGACCGGTATGCGTTCCTGGCGGAGAATGTTCGGACACACGCGCGCGCAGGGCAGGCCCGGATGCGTTCGGGACAGATCCACCTGCGCAGAGCGAACCTCCAGGCGGCGGCGGGCGTTTTTGAAGCGTATCTCGCCGACTTCCCTGACGGGCGTCGATGGCAGGAGGCTGCATACTGGGCTGGGCGCACGCGACTTCAGCTCGGTGACACCACAGTGGCGCAAGCGCATCTGAACCACGTGCTTACCCAGCCGATCGAATACTACGCAGTGATGGCTGCGGACCTCCTGGAGATTCCGTTCACGGTGAATCTGCCGGAAGGTTCCAGCTCCATCGAGCCTGGCTGGCTGATGGAGGGCTTGGCTCGACTCGACCTCTTGACGAGCGCAGGGCTCCACCGAGGTGCGTCAGCAGAAATCACCCGGCTTCGTGAGCGTGCCGGAGACGAGCGCGGGCCTCGACTTCGTCTTGCCGAGGCCTTGATCGAGCGCGGGCGAACGATCGAGGGGATCAATCTCGGGTGGGCGCTGTTTCGGGACGAAGGGGCTTGGGATCAGCGGATTCTCCGTGTGACGTACCCGTTTCCGTATCGCGAGCTCGTGCGGCGTGAAGCAGAGGAGTGGGGAGTCGATCCGTTCATGTTGGCCGCCATCATCCGCCAGGAATCGGCGTTCAAGGCGGACATTGTGAGTCATGCCGGCGCGATCGGGTTGATGCAGGTGATGCCTCCGACCGGGGCTGAACTGGCGCGTGCGCATGGACCGGCCGGTTTCACCCAGGAGTCCCTGACACGCCCGGAGGTGAACCTTCATCTGGGTGCGGCGTTCTTCGTAGACATGAGTCGCCGATACGACGACGAGCTTCCGCTCGTACTCTCGGCCTACAATGCGGGCCCCACCCGGGCGACGCGCTGGCGTCGGTATCCTGAGGCCTCCGATCCGCTCCGGTTCACCGAGCGGATCCCGTTCACTGAAACCCGAGGCTATGTGAAGAGTGTGCGCAGAAATCTGGGACTTTATCGGGCGCTGTACGGCCAGGATTGACCGCGGCCGGAGAATCCACTGACGGCGGTCACATGACGACGTCCGCATAGCTGCGTGGCTTGTGCTGGACGAACTTGCGCGGCCCGAAGTCACTCCTCCAATTGATTTCATGCCATGTGATGCATGGTCGAGTGTACTCCGTCGGAGGTAGGGGCATGAAGGGGACCGTCAAATGGTTCAACGACTCGAAGGGGTACGGCTTCATCGAACGGCCTGAAGGTGAAGACGTATTCGTCCATTTCTCCGCGATCGAAGCCGAAGGGTTCCGAACGTTGAACGAAGGCGAAGTCGTGGAGTTCGAGATCCTCGAATCCGAGAAGGGGAAACAGGCTGCTCACGTAATGCGCACCTGATAGGCCTCTCCGCAGGTCCCGCTGGGCTCCGCGACCGTCGGTCGCGGAGCCCTTTTGTTTGTGCGTCGCCCACGCTCCGACGTGACGGTAGATTGCAGCGCCGCTCGCCCCAGACTCGACTCGAATCGTTCCGGTGCAGATTCCTCCGAAGACCCGCCCTCGCATCTTCCTGATCGATGCGTACGCGCTGATCTACCGCTCGTACTTCGCATTCATAAGCCGGCCACTCACCAACTCGGCAGGGGAGAACACGTCGGCGCCGTTCGGTTTTACCCGATTCTTGCTCGACATCCGGGAACAGTTCGAGCCCGACTATCTCGCGGTTGTTTTCGACGCCGGGAACTCTTTTCGAGACGAGGAATATCCGGAGTACAAGGCGACCCGGGAGAAGATGCCGGACGACCTGAGGGACAGCCTCAGCCGAATTCGCCAGATCGTCGAGGGCTTCAATGATCCGATAGTGGAGTTGGACGGTTACGAAGCTGACGACGTCATTGGAACCCTGGCCAAGCAAGCGTCGGAGCAGGGACTGGAGGCCGTGATTGTCTCCGGGGACAAGGACTTCTATCAGCTCGTGGGGCCGCACGTCCATCTGATGAACCCGGGCCGCGGCGGCTCGTCCGGGGTCGCTGCGGACTGGGTTACGGAGGAGAATGCGGACGAGAAGTTCGGCATCCCACCGTCCCAGATCGCGGACTACCTCGCGCTTGTGGGGGACTCCTCGGATAACGTCCCTGGCGCCGCGGGAGTCGGGCCCAAGACAGCGGTGAAGTTGCTAGAGCAATATCCTGACATAGAGCAGCTCATTGAGCATGCAGAGTCTCTAAAGCCGCCCCGCGCGTCGAAGTCGCTGACGGAGAACGCAGAGAAAGTGCGCCTTTCAAAGCGGCTGGTCACGATCATGACGGATCTCGACGTCCAACTCGATCTCGAGGCTTGGAAGGTCCACGATCCGGACAACGAAGCGCTCCGTGACCTTTTCGTCGAACTCGAGTTTCGACGGCTTGCAGATCAGTTTGCGAGTGCGGCCCAGGCCGCGGGCGGGGGGACACATGGGGAGGCGTCCGTCGACGCTCAGGAAGACGATGTAGACTATGCCATCGTCGATACCCTCGACGAGCTCGAGGCTCTGGTGGCCGATATGCGCGCCGCTGGAACTGTAGCGATCGCCGTCGAGTCTTCGAGCGAAGACGCGCTTCGAGGCCAGCTCGTGGGCGTTGCGATTTCGGTTGAGAGTGGGAGTGCCCGATATCTCCCGTTTGGGCATGCTCAGCCGTTCGAGCTGACGTTCGAGGGGGAGGACTCGAGTGAAGTTCGGAATCTTCCTGGCCTCGAAACTCCAGGGCTGGCCGGGTTGAAGGCCGTGCTCGAGGACCCGGCTGTGGGCAAGTCCGGGCACGACCTCAAACATGTGGCCCTCGCGCTGTCCACGGCCGGCGTCACGCTCGCCGGTCACGAGATCGACGTGATGGTCGCGAGCTATGTGCTTGATCCGGGTCGCCGTGGGCACGAGCTGAAGACACTCAGCATGGAAGTCTTTTCGCACAAACCCCTGGAGCGAGGTGACGTAACTGGCTCGGGACGAAGCAAGGTGTCGTTTGCCGACGTCCCGGTGGAGCGTGCCAGCGCGTACCTGTGCGGTGCCGTCGATTTGGCCGGCCAGCTCGCAGGGCATCTCGCTGAGCAGCTCCAGGAATCGGGCCTCAGGGATCTACTCCATGACCTCGAGATGCCGCTCGTGCCCATGCTGACCCGCATGGAACTCGCCGGGATCAAGATCGACGACGACTTCTTTCGGGCGATGCGTTCAAGGCTGAAGGGCGAGCTCGATCTGATCCAGGAGGAGATCTTCAAGCTGGCCGGTGCCGACTTCAACCTGAACTCGACACCTCAGCTTCGTCAGGTGCTTTTCGAGAAGCTGGAGCTGCCTATCCTCAAAAAGACGAAGACCGGCCCGTCTACGGACGCGTCGGTCCTCGAGGAACTGGCGGCTATGGGGCACGAGGTCCCGCGGTTGATGATGGAGTACCGGGAGCTCGAGAAGCTCCGGTCCACCTACGTCGATGCGCTACCGCAGCTGGTCAACCCTCGGACAGGGCGGATTCACACCAGCTTCAACCAGACCGTCGCCGCGACTGGCCGACTTTCGTCGAGTGACCCGAACCTGCAGAACATCCCGATCCGGACCGACCTGGGGCGTGAGATCCGGAAGGGCTTCGTTCCTTCGCCCGGGATGGTCTTTCTCGCGGTCGACTACTCCCAGATCGAGCTGCGAGTGATGGCGCATTTTTCCGGGGATGATGCCTTCGTGACGGCTTTCACCGAAGGCATCGACGTCCACCGCCAGACCGCGTCGGTGATTTTCGATGTTCCGATCGACGACGTCACGGGCGACATGCGTGGGCAGGCGAAGACCGTGAACTTCGCCACGCTCTATGGACAGGGATCGTTCTCTCTCGCCCGCCAGCTCGGGATTTCACGGGAAGAGGCGAAGCAGTTCATCGCCATGTATTTCGAACGGTTCTCGGGCGTGCGGAACTTCCTCGACGCACAGGTTCAGATGGCGAAAGACGATGGCTACGTCGAGACGCTCATGGGTCGTCGACGGTACGTGCCCGAACTCCGTGCCGGAAACTGGAACGTTCGCCAGTTCGGGGAGCGTGTTGCGCAGAATACGCCGATCCAGGGTACGGCCGCCGACATGATGAAAAAGGCGATGATCGACGTACAGGCCGGTCTCGACGCGATGGAAACCGGCGCCGTCATCCTGCTCCAGGTCCACGACGAGCTCTTGCTCGAGGTGCCGGACGACGAGGTCGACGTCGTGCGCGACCTCGTTGTAGACAGGATGGAGAGCGCCGTCGAACTAAAGGTGCCGGTCGTGGCGGAGTGGGGGGTGGGCAAGAGCTGGTACGACTGTAAGGGGTAGGGAAGGAAGTCGTCGCAACCCACCATCCGGTCGCCCCACGCCATCCTCCATCCTCCCCACCCGAGCTCGCGTGGGGACGCGGGCCAGCACCAAACAATGGAGGAGCTCATGGCTCGATCCGTGAACCGGATCACCCTGATCGGCAACGTCGGGCGAGATCCAGACATCCAGCAGACGAAGAACGGCACGAAGGTCGCCCACTTCTCGGTCGCAACGAACAGACGCGTGCAGGCCGGGAGTGACGGAGAAGAGCGGACCGACTGGCACCGACTGACACTCTGGAACAAGTAGGCGCAGTTCGCCGAGGATTACATTCGCACGGGCGACCGGATCTATATCGACGGTCGACTGGAGTACGATTCCTACGAGCGCGACGGGGTCGTGATCCCGACGACGGAGATCATCGTTCGCGAGGTGGTCATGCTCAACTCCAAGGGCACGATGGAGGACGATCCGCTGGACGCGGCAGCGTGATGGTCGCGGAGGTCCGGGTGTATTGCCCGGGCCTTCGCGCCGCGCGGGAACAACCCGTCCATCCAACCAGAGCCCTCGCTACAGCCAGCTCCGGAAGTGGGGTGCCATGGAGAACATCACCTCCCACCCCGAACCCCAGACGGCACGACCCACGTCGAGGTACGCCGAGTCCCATCCGATGGAGAGACCGAGGCCGACGGCGCCGCGCAGACCGTTCGAGTCCTGAGCAGCCCAATCGTCCGGTAGTCGGGCATCATCGGACAGGTAGGTCGAGCCGACCGCTGCAAATGCACGTATGCCGAGGAACGGTGGCCGAACGGGGACGGTGCCTTCGATACGGCCGAGCCAGTACGCGTTCCCGACGAAGGCACGATAGTCGTGTCCGAGCAGGGTCTGACGGCCGCCGAGCAGGTACATGGTTTGGGCAGGGGCATCCGCGTTGGTCACACCACCTACGATCGATGCTCGGGCACGCCAGCGCGCGCCCAAGTCGGTGACTGTCCACTCGAGTTGGCCGTCCCAGGAGGCGAAGCTCTGACCTTCGAGCCGCCCGGCCGAGAGAGTCATGGCTGCGGTCGCAGAGCTGGTAAGGACGAGCCGGGTCGAAAGACTCAGCGATACCATCGTCCCTTCGTCGATCGAGCGCACCGGCCGGAATCCTGAATCGGATCTGGATACGACGTCACGGGCTTCGATATGCTTCTCTACACTCGCCGTGACCGAGGTCTGCCCTTTCGGTTCGTGCTGGAGTGTGATTGCCGCGCCTCTCAGAAAGAACGGGTCCAGGTAGTCCTTCTCTCCCGACATTGCAGAGATGCTGTTCTCGAGCGGCGTGGCGCCCGGAGACCCTCCGATGTCGCCCATCCGGTTCCAGTAGGCATCGATGCGCGGACGGATCTGCACCCCGCCCGTCTTGATGCTCACCCCGCCGGACCCACCCTCCCGGCCGAACGCATATCCTCCGGTTGCGCGGACCGACACGTCATCCGATGGTCTCCACGACAGCCCCACCCCGCCGAAGACTCCTTCTGCTCGGTTGTACCGTGCGAAGTCGGAGATGCGCGCGAGGTACGGTCTCAGTGGTGACAGACCACTCAGGGCCTCGTCTACGACCACCTCCCTCACCTGGCCTTTGACGTCTTCGAGAGCGGGGGAGTCGCTCAGGTCTCCCTGGTCATCAAGATCGGCGAACAGGCCACGCTCGAACGGGAATGCCCGTCTCTGCGCAGGCGGCACGGTTCCGACCGGTGGCCCACGGAGCACGCGATCCGGCACATCGCCATTGAAGTCGTACGCGCGCACATCGAAGATCGTGCGGATCGTGGTTCCGCTCATGAAGTCAAAGAACGGCGTTTCCCGCCGGATCTCGATTTCCTGCCGATACGGGAGCCACCACTGACCCATCCAGAGCGAGTTGTTTGTCGCGATCCGGATGTAGTCGAGATAGGAATCGTCGTAGGATGCGGGTGTGAACGAGAAGTTCATACGAACGATTGCTGCCCGATCTCGGTCGAGGAACACAGTGCCGATGAAGCCCGGCTCCTCCATCTCTTTCGGTCGCACTTGAACCTCGTACACTCGAACCTCTTCCTGACCGCCTGCGTAGCTGATTCGTAACGAGTCCGAGAGAAGGAAGTCGTAGACCTCCTCACCGAGTGGGCCGATCGGGTGGGCCACGGCTTCGACTTCGTCTCCATCGCCGAGGCGAATGAAGTCACCGAAATCGTCCTGGACCACGGTCAGATGGTCGAGATGGTACCGAACATTCGTCGGAAGCACGCGCTCATCACGGTGTCCGACGATGCGCTGCCGGGTGGTATTCGGCGCGACGAAGAAGAGGTCGAGTGCGACCTGATCGACTTTCACCAGCACGTTGTTGGCTTCGTCGGGTCGGTCCACGAAGAAATACACGTACCCGCGAGCTTCACTGGTGTAGCTGTGAAACCGGGGGTCGACTGAGGCTGAGGTTCGCAGTGCACGTGCTCTTCGCACGACCTCGAGCACATCAGGCGCGTTCCAGGTCTCGTTCCGAGCCTGATCCGGAGCCGGTGTCTGTGCAGAGGCTGACGGCGGAGCGCTGAGTCCCCCCAGCAGGGCGGTGACTCCGAGGGTCAGGGCCACAGAGCGAAGACAGAACATGGTTACGGGCTTCAGGTACGCTGGCGTACATGGACCAGTTCCCGTGAAAAAGGGCTCCGTCCTTGCGGACGGAGCCCTTCGATCGACGAACCGGCCGCAGACTCTGCGACGCAGAGTTCGGTCAGTTCTGGCTCCAGAACCCGGACAGTGAATCCCCATGTGGGCTCTCGCGCAGTTTCTCGAATGCGCGGTTCCGGATCTGGCGAATCCGCTCACGAGTCACGCCAAGCAGAGACCCGATTTCCTCCAGCGTCCGCTCTTCGCCGTCGTCGAGACCGTAGTAGAGGTAGAGAATCTTCCGCTCACGTTCTGTCAGATAGCTCTCGAACATCGTTTCCAGGAACTCACGGCGCGCGATCGCCTCGACGTCCTCTTCGATGTCTGCAGCAGCTGCACCAGCGAAGCGCTCACCGAAGCTGGCGCTGTCGCGGTCACCGCGATCGATGGGAGCGTCGAGACTGAGCTCCGAGGCGGCGACACGGCGAAGCGCGCGGATCGTATCCACGGGCTCGTCCATCTCGCGCGCGATTTCGACGTCGGTGGGCTGACGTCCGAGCATCTGAGTCAACGCAGTGTTCGTCCGAGCGAGCTTGGCCAGGTTCGAGTTCTGGTTGAGTGGGATTCGGACGGAACGTGTCTGTTCAGCCAGCGCCTGGAGCACGGTCTGTCGAATCCACCAGACGGCGTAGGAGATGAATTTCACACCCTTGTCAGGGTCGAATTTCTTCACTGCCTTGAGAAGTCCCTCGTTGCCGATGCACACGAGCTCGGCAAGCCCCAGGCCACGACCCTGATACTTCTTCACGTAGGAAATGACGAAGCGAAGGTTGGCCGTCACCAGTCGTTCGGCCGCCTCCTTGTCACCTTCTCGTGCCCGCCGAGCGAGTTCTCGCTCTTCACGGGGGTCTTGGATAAGGGGGTACTTTTCAACGTCCTGCAGGTACTGGTCGAAGGACTCCAGGCCACGAGAGGAAGAAAACATTCGTTTCTACCGTTCCTCGATCTGCGGGTCGGAGGGGACTGACCCGGGTGAGAAGACCCCCCTGCCATTCCGCATGGAATCGGCTGCTCGGGGGGTCCATCAGGGGTCAGAGCTAAATGTTTCAGGGTGAAAACGAATGTGTAAATGTGTGTTTACCGGGTCAAGGATTTTTTTTTCAGTCTCTCAATCCTGTACCAGGCAACAGATTGGATGCTCAGGTGCCCTGGGTGGCCGCGTGTGCACCGCAGGTAGACCTGCAGCCCGGGCCCTACGCTGGGAATTCAGCCCGCAAACTCCCTGTGCTCGGACCCTGTGACCCGAGCAGAAGGAAGGGGGCGGATCCTGCGCTGATCAGATCGATGCGGCGGTAGAGCCCTTCGTCCAGCAGAGCATCGACACGAAACATTCCGAGGTCGATGCATATGTTCGAGCCGCGTCGACGAGAGACGAAGACGGGCGATCCTCCGCAGACGACAACCCAGCCAATCTGAAAGTTTCGGCGCCCCTGGAGCATCCATCCGGCTGCCCGGGTTCCGCGAGGGGCGTCCTCAGGAGCGAGGAGATCTTGGTCCTCCAATATCTGGACGACCCATGCAGGTATTTCGTCGCCTCCAACCCATCCGCGAGGCCGAAGGGGTCGGGTCAGGTATACGACGGCGAGCCACACGGCGAAGCCGAAGGCGCGCACCAGGGAGGGCATAGTGCGAATCAGCAGCAAGCCCGCAACAGCGGTAACCCCCAGTGCTACGGGTGGAAGATCCAGAGCCAGGGAGACCAGTCCTGCCACCAGTACGTCCTCCGCCAGTGACACGAGCAGGATAGATGGGGCCACGCCGGTGCCCAGCCATCGCAGAACGGACGCTCCACTTCGCATCCCGTGGGCGGCAGAGGTCAGGACGCCGCCGATGGCCGCACCAGTGAGGACGACAAGGAGTGGCTGGCCATCCAGGATCAGCAGGGCCAGGAGTGCTCCGGATACCGGCCGGATGATGGCGTGAAACGCATTCCACGCGAGCGCAACGGTCGGGAACCGCTCCGCTGTGAACTCCAGCAGGTAGAACACGCCGACCGTGATCAGCACGCTCGGTGAGTCGAGATCCCCTAGAGCGCCCGGTAGCTCCGGCCAGAGACCAAGTGTAGGTGCCGCACCGATCAGGAGGAGCGTCAGATAGAGATCTATTCCCGCAGCGATCGCCAAAGGCGGCAGGATGAGGATTTCAGGCGCGATCGGGAGCACCGGCACAGCCTCCTTTGACACCGTCAGGTCGCTTCGTCAGGATCACTGGTCTTCTCAGCTCGGTCACGGTGGCCGGGTCTCTGACGTCCGACGATCAACAGGCTTGTAGATATCATGTCCGACCGCCGCCAGGAAGCGCTCGACTACCACGAGGAAGGACGTCCCGGAAAGATCGCAATCGTTCCGACGAAGTCGGTCGTGACGGCGAGGGACCTCACGCTCGCCTACTCACCTGGCGTCGCCGCGCCGTGTCTGGAGATCGCGGAGCATCCTGACGACGTCTTCCGTTATACGGCTCGTGGGAATCTCGTGGCGGTCGTGTCCAACGGAACCGCTGTTCTGGGACTCGGCAACATCGGCCCGATGGCATCGAAGCCCGTCATGGAGGGCAAGGGCGTCCTCTTCAAGAGCTTCGCCGACATCGACGTCTTTGATCTCGAGGTCGGTTCGGAGAAGGCAGAGGACATGATCCGCTTCTGTGAGCTGCTCGAACCCACGGTGGGCGGGATCAACCTTGAAGACATTTCGGCGCCAGACTGCTTCGTGATCGAGCGAACGCTCAAAGAGCGCCTCGATATACCGGTCTTTCACGACGATCAGCACGGAACGGCGATTATCGCAGCCGCGGCGCTCATCAACGCGCTTCGGATCACCCACCGGACGATCGAAGACGTACAAGTGGTCTTCAGTGGCGCGGGCGCCTCGGCCCTGTCCACCGCCGAGCACTTTCGGCGTCTGGGCGTTCCGAAGGAGAACATCCTCATCGTGGACTCGAAAGGTGTCATCTACGAGGGCCGCGACGAGGGGATGAACCAGTACAAGGCGCCGTTCGCGGTCAGAACGGACCGGCGCACGCTGGCCGAGGCGTTCGAGGGTGCCGACGTCTTCGTGGGCCTGTCGGTGAAGGGGCTTGTGTCGAAGGAGATGGTGAAATCGATGGCCCCGAATCCGATCATCTTCGCACTCGCCAATCCCGATCCGGAAATTCTTCCTGAAGACGTAGCATCCGTTCGGGATGACGCGATCATGGCGACGGGCCGGTCGGATTATCCCAACCAGGTGAACAATGTCCTTGGTTTCCCCTTCATCTTCCGAGGCGCACTCGATGTTCGGGCCAAGAGTATCAACGAGGACATGATGCTCGCCGCGACCGACGCACTGGCTGACCTCGCACGCAAACAGGTGCCAGAGTCGGTCAAAGGTGCTTACGAAGGGACGGACATCACCTTCGGGCGTGAGTATTTGATCCCCAAGCCTTTTGATCGTCGTGTCCTGTATCACGTCGCTCCGGCCGTAGCTGAGGCCGCGATGAAGTCCGGGGTCGCCCGTATCGATGTTGACCTCGGTGAATACCGGGACCGTCTGCGTGCGAAACTCGGGCCGGGATACGAGGTCATGCGGGACATGCGTGATCGCGCACGCACGCGTAAGGCTCGTGTGGTGTTTCCGGAGGGGCACAACGACACGATCATCCGAGCTGCCGGCCAGTTGGTTGCGGATGGGATCTGTCACCCGGTTCTGCTCGGTCGCGCCCCGAGAATTGCCGAGAAGGCCGAAGGACTCGGTGTGGATCTGAAGGGTGTGGAGATCATCTATGCCGCTGAGCTCGACGCGGACCGGGATCGGTACGCCGGTCAGCTCTTCGAGAAGCGTGCTCGAAAAGGCATGACGCTCTCCGAGGCGGAGTGGAACCTCTTCAAGCCGATCTACTTCGGGGCCAGCATGGTCGAGAACGGAGAGGTCGACGCACTGGTGGCGGGTATCGAAGCGAACTATGGGGAAGCTCTGCGGCCGTGTCTGCACGTGATTGGGCCGCGGCCGGGCGGTACGGGGCGCGTGGCCGGTCTATACATGCTCGCGTTCCCGAATCGAGAGCTGCTCTTCTTTTCGGACACAACGGTGAACATCGAGCCCGACGCCCGGGGGCTGGCCGAAATCGCGCTACAGGCCGCGGACTTTGTTCGTGATCTCGGCATCACGCCTCGGGTGGCGATGGTCACGTTTTCCAATTTTGGCTCGGCCGTCCACGATGAATCGGTGCGGGTTGCCGCCGCGGTAGACATGGTGCGGACGATGGACCCGAGTCTGGAAGTCGATGGAGAGATGCACGCCGACAACGCTGTCGACTTCACGAAGTTGCAGAAGAACTACCCCTTCGCCCGTCTCACCGGACCGGCCAACATTCTCGTCTTCTCCCGACTTTCGGCCGCGAATGCCGCCTTCAAGCTCCTGGACGAGCTGGGTGGAGCGGATGTAATCGGCCCGGTCCTGCTCGGGATGGCCAAGCCCGTCCACCTTCTCCAGCGCGCCTCGAGCCTCGGCAACGTCATCGACCTCGCGACGGTGGCATCCGTGGACTGGCAGGCCCGAAGCCAGCAGCTCTGATGAGTGGGTCCGGAGGTGTCGATGCCCAGACGGCGTCGGCACCTTCGTTGTTGGAGCAGGGCCGCATCGTCACGGCCGTCTCGCTGCTCGACTTCGGCGGGCCGAATGCGGCCCTCGCACGGATGCTCGACGAGTTCGTAGAACGCCGGAGATCCCCGAGCGTGGGCTAACCGTTCACCGCTACGGATGCGTGCTGGCACGCCCAGCGCGTGCTCCGGGATCCGGCTCGGGTAGAGTGCAACGATCTCACGCTACCGAGGGTGGCTCTTCTGTCCACGGAGAACCCAGAAGAAGGTACCGGCCACGCAGAAGAGCACGGTCGAGACCAGCATGAGTGTTGCGACGAGTCCGAGTTCCAATCCTCCGTTGGTGAGGTCTCCAAGGGCGACCTCCCATGCGAGCAATCCGGCCACGACGACCGCCGCGCTGAAGTTGCCGGTTGCGCGGTCTCGAAAGGATCCGTCATGTCGGAATGGAACGGCGATGGAAGCCACGAGGGGAACCACTACCCAGGGGGAGGCATTCCGCCAATCCACCGCATGGGCCATGAGTCCCCATCCTGCGACGGCTTGGCCCAGGGCTTGTGCAGCGATGGCTCCCACCAGTACTCCGTTCCGAACAGCCATTCACGTTTCTCCGGCGTGTCGGGTGAGTCAGTCTGTCCGCTGACTGGCCCAGTAGGGCGATTCGGTCGTGATGCGCAAGGTTGATGTCTCACGACGTGAAGCCCTGATGTGCCCCGGTCGAACGGATTCGACTCCGCCACTGGCTCGGTCGACCAGAGCGAGGGGCACGTGGCAGGCTTCGGGATTGCTGCCTTGATCACGGCGGACTCGTTCTGCCAAGGGCGCGCCACCCCACATGAGCCGTTAGTTTCGGGCGCGCCATGTCTACTGACGTCACCCTTTTCTGTGCCTTCCAACATGCGAATCTACGCTTCGCGCACCGCCGCGCTCCTTCTCGCGCTTTCCGCCCTGCTCGTGTCCGTGCCCGCCGCTGCCCAGGCACCGGCCAACGTTCCGGAGGACGCGGCTGCCCGGTATCACCCGTTGCCGACGCTCCGGGATCAGGCTGATGAGCAGCAGGAATGGCTGCGGCTCAGACTGACACGGGTGCTTCCCGAGCTCATGGCCGAGTACGATGTCGACATGTGGATCCTCTCGATGCGGGAATACGGTGAGGATCCCGTATTTCGCGCGATTGCTGCACCGACCACATTCGCTGCGCGACGCCGGTCGATCTACGTCTTCACCCGCCAGGATGATGGGTCGGTCGAGCGGCTCGCCCTCGGGGGTACGAGTCAGGGTGGGATGTTCGAGGCGTTCCGCTCGACACGCCCAGCCCCGACTCAGCCAACTGCCGAGCTCGTGGGGAACGAGCAGTGGAACCTGCTGCGCGAAATGGTCGAGGACCGTGATCCGGGCAACATCGTGCTGAACATCGATCCCGTCTGGGCTTTCTCGGACGGCCTCGGCGCCGGTGAGGCGGAAGCACTGCTGGAGGCGCTCGGTGACGAGTACGCCGGTCGCGTGAAGCGCGAGCCACGCCTCGCAATGAACTACATCTCGCTGCGGCTTCCGGAGATGATGCCCCGGTACAGGAAGATCGAAGAAAGCGTGCACGCGCTGATCTCCGAGGCCTTCTCGAACTCCGTGATCACGCCTGGTGTCACGACGACAGAGGATGTGGTCTGGTGGATGCGCCAGAAGCTGCGGGACCTCGGCTATACCACGTGGTTCCAGACGTCCGTGGACGTTCAGCGTGCGGGAGATGTCCCGGAGGTCGGCCCGGTCGTGATCCAGCCTGGTGATCTGCTCTGGACAGATTTCGGCGTAGTCGCGATGAACCTGCACACCGATACGCAGCATCTTGGGTACGTCATGCGCGACGGGGAGACGGACGCGCCAGATGGTCTCAAGCAGTGCCTGGCGAACTCGAACCGTCTTCAGGACATCTTGCTCGAGCACATGGAGCCGGGGCTGACGGGCAACGAAGTCCTCGCGAACACGCTGGCTCAGATGCATGCCGAAGGGATCAACGGAACGGTCTACACGCACCCGATCGGCGACCACGGACACGGCGCCGGGCCGCTGATCGGTCGCTGGGATGCGCAGGAAGGGGTTCCGGTGCGAGGCGATGCGGTGATGCTACCGAACGTATGGCACTCCATCGAGTTGCAGGCGACGACACCGATTCCCGAGTGGAATGGCAAGCCTGCGTCGTGTCGACAGGAGGAGGAGGCGTACCTCGATGAGGACGGCGATCGGCATTGGGTCTATCGTCGTCAAAGCCGTCTCCATCTCGTCTGGTGACCGGGTACTGATCTTGCCAGCCCTGTCGTGGACGTGGAGGACGAGATGAGCGACGAGGGTGAGTCCGAGGACAACCGGGTAGAGGCGACCAGGAGCAGGCCGACGTCGAAGTCATTCGATCGATCGATCGTCGAAGGACCGATTCGTGGAGCTGTATGGAAGCTCGCGTGGCCTACGATGCTGCAGAACATCATCGGGGGGCTCCAGGGCCTCGTCGATCATGCCATGGTCGGGAACTACGTCGGATACGTGGGAAACGCCGCGATCGGCGTGTCGTGGCAGATCTTTCTCGTCGTCATCGTCTTCATTTCGTCGCTCTTTACAGGCATGGGGGTGCTTGTCGCGCGCTTCACCGGTGCCGACGAGCCCGACAAGGTCAATCGGACGGTCTATCAGGCCTTTCTGACGGCCTTGATGATGGTCGCGTTCGTGCTTGCCCCGCTTGGGTGGTTCCTGTCGCCGATGTTGCTCGACCTGGTGAATGCGACCGCTGAGGTACAGGCTGAGGCGCTGCCGTATCTACGCACGATGTTCGTATTCTCCTTCGGGATGCTCCTCTTCTTCATGTTTTCAGGGGCGCTCCGATCGGCAGGGGATGCTCAGACCCCGATGCGCCTGGGTATTGCGATGACGCTGCTGAACATCGCGCTGAACGTGGTCCTCATCCGCGGACTCGGCCCGATCCCCGCGTTCGGCACGCTCGGAGCGGCCATGGGCACCGTGATCGCGGGTGCAGTCGTCTCGGTCTACGCGCTTGTGAACCTGTTCGCGGGTCGCTGGGTCGTGGCCTTCCATTGGGGCATGCAGTGGCGTCCGGACTGGGCGATCATCCGCGAGTTATTCCGCTTCGGCCTTCCCACGGGAATCCAGGGCGTGGCGATGAACGTGGGTGGTGTGCTACTCCTTGCCTTCATTGGATCGCTTGCGGCCAGCGCGCAGGCCCAGGCCGCGTATGTGGTGAGCTATACGCAACTCTTTTCGTTCATCACGTGGACTTCGGTGGGCATCATGGGCGCAACCGCTGCGGTGGCCGGGCAGAACCTCGGAGCGGGCAATCCGGACCGAACGGCCAAGTCCGTCAACGTGGCGGCCGGTTTCGGACTGATGCTGGCAGCCGGGATCGGTGTGTCGTTTCTCGTGATCCCGAACCAGCTTCTCACGATCTTTGGAATGGACGACCTGGTCGTGTCCGGCCTGGCCGTAGAGCTGCTCCAGTATCTGGCGTTGTCTGGCCTATTCATCACCGTCGCGTTGGCATACACAGGTGGCCTGCAGGGGACGGGAGACACGAAGAGCCCCATGTACATCTCGATCGTGTCCCAGATCATCATCCCACTCGGGATGTGCTGGACGATCCAGACGTTCTCGACCCTCGATCCGCACGAGATCTGGCTTGCGATCGTCCTCGGCCACTTCGCACGCGCGTCGCTGAGCGTCATGGTCTTCCGGCGTGGTCACTGGCGCGACATCCGTGTCGATATCGGGGACTCGAGTCCAGCCTGATCGCTTACTCCCGCCGCATCTCGCGGCAGCGCGCTTCGCCCCCCATTATGCCCGTCTCCCCTCACCGTGAACGGGACGCTGAACGCACCGATGGCGAAGCAATACTGGCTGATGAAGTCTGAGCCGTACGTCTACTCGATCGAGGACCTCGAACGAGACGGGTCAACGTGCTGGGAAGGCGTGCGGAACTACCAGGCCCGCAACAATATGCAGGCGATGAAGGTCGGGGACGAAGTCCTCTACTACCACTCGAACGCGAAGCCCCCGGGAGTGGTGGGGATTGCACGTGTGTGCAAGGAGGCCTACCCGGACCACTACGCCTTCGACAAGAAGCACAAGTACTTCGACGCCAAGTCGGACCCGGACAACCCGCGCTGGTACATGGTGGATGTCGAATTCGTCTCGAAGATTGACGATGTGGAGGTGCCGCTCTCCCTGCACGACATCAAGGCGGACCCGAAGCTCGCCGACATGGAGCTCGTGCGGTACGGACGCCTATCGGTGCAGTCGGTGAAGAGGGTCGAGTTCGACCGCGTGAAGAAGCTGGCCGGCCTTTGATTCGCGGGTCTCGCAAGCGTGAAGGCCGAGACCTGGCCGGCGTGCGCGACCGCCTGATCCGGCAAGGCGCGGCGCGCTGGATCGTGGTCGCCGTCCTCCTTGGCATTATGCTGACGGCGTTTGTTGGTCTTGCGGCCGGGCAGAACGTGCCCGACGCGAGGGCGCTAGGGGTCCGACTGGCGGGTGAACCCGGCCCGAACAACGCCATCACGGACGTCGCCGGAGTCGAGGTCGGACACACCACCCTCATCGAAGGCGACGGTCAGCTGGTCGTAGGTGAAGGTCCGGTACGAACGGGAGTCACCGCCATTCTGCCACGCGGACGCGAGGCTGGAGATTCCGTCTTCGCTGCCTGGTTCAGTCTGAACGGCAATGGGGAGATGACCGGCACAACGTGGATCGAGCACTCGGGGATCCTCGAAGGCCCGATCATGATCACGAATACGCACAGTGTGGGGGTCGTTCGGGATGCGGTGATCGCCTGGCAGCGAGACCGTGACCCGACCTTCCTCTGGGCACTGCCCGTCGTGGCGGAGACGTACGACGGGAGCCTGAACGACATCAACGGCTTTCACGTGACGGCTGAACACGCTTTCGACGCGCTGAACAGCGCCCGGGGTGGGTTGGTCCAGCAGGGGGCGGTTGGTGGCGGAACCGGGATGCGCTGCCACGGCTTCAAGGGCGGGATCGGATCTGCGTCACGCCGGGTGGGACCGTACACGGTCGGGATTCTGGTACAGTGCAATCAGGGAGCACGTGGCGACCTGAGGGTCGCGGGGGCTCCCGTCGGGGACATGATGCCGGAGCCGACGGCCTGCTACGCGGACCGTTCGATACCGGCAGAAGCGCGGCGAAGTGGAGTGCCGTGGTGTCAGGGCGTGCAAGATGACGCAGGTGGCATCCTCGACTCCATTCCGGAAGGCGCCGGCTCCATCATCACCGTACTCGCTACGGATGCGCCGCTCCTCCCGAACCAGATCAAGCGCCTCGTGACGCGGACGACCATGGGGCTCGCTCGTATCGGGGGCATGGGCTACAACGGTTCGGGCGACATCTTCATTGGCTTCTCAACGGCCAATCGCAGGGCTGCAGCCGAGCGCGCCGAGCCGGCTGACCTGCAGATGCTGCCCAATGACCGGATCAACGGACTCATCGCCGCCTCGGTGCACGCGACCGAGGAGGCGATCCTCAACGCGATGCTCGCTGCGGAGACGTTGACCGGCATCAACGGTTACACCGTTCCTGCGCTACCACAGGATCGGCTTCGAGAGATCATGACGCGCTTGAACGAGGCGATTGAAGGCAACGGCGTGGAGAACTGACAACATGGCCGTGCCCCGTGCCTCGTATGGGGAATACGAGACACGACTAGGAATGATGAAGCCAACGGCAGTGCTCCTTCAGCCTACGCATGCAGTAAGATCACACCTACATCTCACTCAACCGCAGCAACCATGAGTTCAGTCGTCCAGAATTACGTCGGTGGAGATTGGCGTACCGCGTCGTCGACCGAGACGCTTTCGATCAGGAACCCGGCGTCCGGCTCCGAGATTGGCCAGGTCCCGCTCTCCAATGCCCGGGACGTCGACGCAGCGGTACAGGCCGCGAAGGCTGCCTTCCCTTCGTGGAGGTCGACACCTTCACCGGTGCGGGCGCGGATCCTCTTCCGTCTCAAGGCGCTGCTCGAAGAGCACAAGGAAGAACTCGCCGTTCAGCTCACGAAGGAGCACGGGAAGATCCTTGCGGAGACACGGGGAGAAGTGCAGCGAGGCATCGAGAACGTCGAGCACGCGTGCGGCATCCCCACGCTCATGATGGGGGATACGGTCGAGGAGATCTCCGCGGGAATCGACTCGGCATCCTGGCGTCAACCGCTCGGTGTCTTCGGGATCATCACTCCCTACAACTTTCCCGTGATGATCCCCCTCTGGTTCTGGCCCTATGCGGTCGCGACCGGAAACACGGTGGTGCTCAAGCCGAGCGAGCAGGATCCGCTTACACACCAGAAAATCGTCGATCTCGCGCGTGAGGCCGGCCTTCCTGATGGTGTGCTCAACGTGGTTCACGGTGGAAAGGAGGTTGTGGAAACCATCTGTGATCACCCCGATATCGTCGGGGTTTCGTTTGTCGGTTCGAGTGATGTCGCAAAGATCGTGTACACTCGCGCGTCGGCCGCAGGAAAGCGCGTCCAGACGCTGGGTGGGGCGAAGAACTTCCTCATCGTGCTGCCGGATGCGGACATGGATGCCACGCTGGACGCCTGCGCGGGCTCGATCTTCGGCTCCAGCGGACAGCGTTGTCTCGCGGGTAGCGTCGTCGTGGGCGTCGGAGATGCGCACCATCAGATCCGAGACCGCATACTCGACTACGCTTCGTCTATCCGGATCGGCGACGGTCTGGATACGGCGACTCAGATGGGGCCGGTCATTTCGGGAGCGCACAGGGACAAGGTGAAGTCGTTCATCGACCAGGGTGTGGCCGACGGAGCGACGCTCTCACTGGATGGCCGTGCGGCCACGGTGGAGGGCCTTGAAGATGGGTACTGGGTCGGTCCCACGGTCTTCGAGGACGTGACGCCTGACATGTCGATCGGGAGAGAGGAGATCTTCGGGCCGGTCGCGAGCATCAACCGCGCGGACAGCGTCGAGGATGCGATCGCGATGATGCACCGGAACCGTTACGGCAACGCATGTTCACTTTTCACCACCAGCGGCCACGCGGCGCGTGAATTCCGCTACCGGGCCGGCATCAGCATGATCGGTATCAATATCGGAGTCGCTGCGCCCATGGCGTTCTTCCCCTTCGGTGGATCGAGGCAGTCCTTCTTCGGCGACCTGAAGGCTGCAGGCAAGGACGGGATCTCGTTCTTCACCGATCAGCGAGTCGTGATCTCACGCTGGTCTGCCGTGAAGGCCGATCCGCATAACCTGCCGAAGTCCGGCTGACGAAACAGAAGACAACACCGACGAACTCAACCGCATACGTACGATGACCGCACTATCCCTGGCACAGGGCGTGACCAGCGCCGAGACCATTCACGGGCGAGACGAGTTCCTGCTCCCTGGAATGCTTCACCTTTACGAGAAGCCACTCGTCCTCGTCGAAGGCGATGGGGTACGGGTGAAAGATCCGGAGGGTCACGAGTACCTCGATCTGTTCGCCGGGATTCTGACGACGTCGGTGGGGCACTGTAACCCGCGTGTCGTCGATGCGACGATCGCCCAGATGAAGCAGATCGGGCACATCTCGACACTGTATGAGAACGAAATTCACATCGAGGCGGCGAGAAAGATCGCGGACATCGCGCCTGACGCACTGAAGCGCACCTTCTTCAGTAACTCGGGCACGGAGGCGATCGAGACGGCGCTCATGATGGCGTGTCTGGCCACCGGCCGGAGCGAGATCATCGCGCTTCGAGTTGGCTACCACGGCCGCTCGTTCATGGCGACGAGCGTGACAGCACATTCGGGGTGGCGGCCGCTCGCGACGCCGGTAGCTGGGATCAAGCACGCGAAGTCCCCGAATCTGTATCGGTGTCCTTTCAAGACGCCGTGCGACGACTCGTGCGTCGACAAGTTCGTCGACGACCTCGAAGAGGTGATTGTCACGACCACGAACGGGCGTCCCGCGGCGTTCATCGCCGAAACCATCATGGGTGTGGCTGGCTACGTCGTGCCGCCCATGGGCTACTTCGAGAAGGCTGCCGAAGTCATCCGCCATTACGGCGGTCTTCTCATCATCGACGAAGTGCAGGCCGGCTTCGGTCGCTGTGGAGATCACTGGTTCGGTATCCAACATCATGGGGTCGAGCCCGACATCATGGTCATGGCGAAGGGCATCGCGAACGGCGCGCCTGTCGGTGCAACGATCACGACGGACGAGGTCGCGCACCGGTGGGAAGGCAAGCACATCTCGACGTTCGGCGGCAATCCGGTCTCGATGGCTGCTCTCTGTGCGACCCAGGACGAGCTCCGCGATCACGATGCTCCGCATAACGCTAGTGCACGAGGGGCTCAGCTGCGCACGGCGCTCGAGGAGATGCAGACGCGTCACCCGTGGATGGGTGATGTTCGAGGCATGGGCCTCATGCAGGCGATCGAGATCGTGAAGGACCCGCACAGCAAGGAGCCCGACCTCGAGCGCACCAGGAAATTGATGGAGGCGTCCCGGGAAGAGGGTTTGCTGATCGGGCTCGGCGGCTTGCACGGCACAGTCGTGCGGATCGGCCCCTCGCTGCTGATCACGGAAGAGGAGATGGCAGAGGGGATCCAGAAGTTGGGGAGGGCGATCGACCGGGTGGGCGACTGATGCCCATCGGCGCCTGGATCCTCCTCATCGTCTCCATCGGCCTCGGTCTCGGGCTCGAAATCGCCTTCATCCGCGCGCGGAGGCGTGACCGATGACGTCAGCTACGATTCTCGGTGTCGTGATCGGCTATCTGCTGATCCTGCTCGCGATCGGCTTCTGGGGTGGTCGCGAATCGGGTGATCTGAAGGGGTACTACGTCGCGGGCAAGAAGCTCCCGGCCTGGGTGATCGCGTTCAGCTCGAACGCGACCGGCGAGAGCGCCTGGCTTCTGCTGGGGCTCACCGGCATGGGGTACGCAATCGGTGTCCACGCGTTCTGGATCATCATGGGTGAGGTACTGGGCGTCGCCTGTGCGTGGATCTGGGTGGCTCGTCCGTTCAAGGAATACACGGATCGCTACGATGCCATCACGGTGCCCGACTATCTGACGGAGCGCTTCCGCGACACGTCGAACGCGTTCCGATGGGTCTCGGCCATCATCATCCTGAGCATGGTGATGGCGTATACGGCGGCGCAGCTGACCGCGTCGGGAAAGGCCTTCGATTCGTTTCTCGGCACCGGTTATACGGAGGGTGTCTGGATCGGGCTGGGAATCGTCCTCTTCTACACGACGGTCGGCGGCTTCAAGGCGGTCGCCTACTCTGATTTTCTGCAGGGCGTCCTGATGCTTGGCTGCCTGGTCACGCTCCCGTTGGTTGGGATTGCCAACGCGGGTGGCTGGAGTGAAATGATCGCCAATCTTCAGGCGCAGGATCCGGCGCTACTGAATCCGATGGGGTCCTACGGTCTGACACTCGCCGGGGTGATCAGCGCCGCGGGATCGGTAGCGATCGGGTTGGCGTTTCTCGGCTCCCCGCAGCTCCTCACGCGATTCATGGCTGCGCGAGACCAGAAGCAGATCGTCGATGGTGGATTCTGGGCGGTCCTCTGCGTGATCGGCTTCGACGTCGGCGCGGTCTTCGGTGGGATGGCGGGTCGTACGCTCTTTCCAGGCCTGGCAGACCCCGAGACGATCCTCCCTCAAATGAGTGCCGAGTTCTTCCCGGCCTTCTTCACGGGAATCTTTCTGGTCGTCGTACTCGCGGCGATCATGTCGACGGTCGATTCGCTGCTGATCCTGGCGTCGTCGGTTGTGGTTCGAGACGTCGTTCAGAAGTCGCTCGGCTCGACGGCTTCGGAGCGTGCGCTTTCGGTGATGGGGAAGGGTGTCACGGTCGTGATCGGCGGAGTCGGACTTGTCGTGGCGCTCCTGGAGGTGCGCGTGATCTTCGACTTCGTGCTCTTTGCGTGGTCGGGAATCGCCTGCGCGTTCACCCCGGTCGTCCTGTGTTCACTCTTCTGGAAGGGCACGACACGCGAAGGTGCGATTGCCGGTATGGTCGCCGGGTTCGCGACGACGGTGATCTGGGTTCGGGTCTTCAAGGCCGACTTCTACGACCTCTACGAGATGATCCCGGGCTTCTTCTTCGGGCTGATCGTCTGCATCGCTGTCAGTCTGGTTACCGAGCCGAATGACGACGCGGTTGCGGAACTCGAGTCCGTTCGGAAGTCCATCGGCCCGGTGTTCTAGCTCGTGGACTAGTCATAGATCTGATACGGGAGCGCCGCGGCTGGATGCACTCGGCCCGGCAGTGGTGACAACGCAGGAGGCACGATGACGACTTTTGATCGCAGGCAGTTTCTCGGACTCGGCGCGGCTGCGGCTGCGGCGGGTGTCACCACAGGATGCGCGGCGGTCGGAGGAACGGATCTCGCTCCCGACCTGATTGTCGTGAACGGGAATGTCCTCACACAGGACGATGCGCAGCCCAATGCCGAAGCGTTCGGGATCCATGGTGAGCGCTTCGTTGCGGTGGGGTCGAACTCCGATGTACGGAATCTCGCTGGACCGAATACGACCGTGCTCGATGCCGAGGGGATGACGGTGCTGCCGGGCTTCATCGATGCGCACTCTCATCCGTCCGGTGCCGGACTCAACGAGCTGCGGAACGTGAACACGAACCTCGGCTCCGTTGCACGCATTCAGGAGGCGCTTCGCGAGCGTGCCCAATCCACGCCACCGGGCGAATGGATCATCGGGTTCATGTATGACGACACGAAGCAGGAGGAGGGACGCCCCCTAAACCGTATCGATCTGGACGAGGTGAGCACGGATCACCCAATCATGGTTGGACACCGTGGAGGGCACACGGGCGTCTACAACTCCAAGGCGTTCGAACTCTCCGGCATTACGGCTGACACGCGCGACCCGTTCGGTGGCCACTTCTACCGGGAAGATGGCGAACTGACCGGTAAGGTCGCGGAGCGTGCGCGGGCGATGTTCGACATACCGAGTGGCTCGACACCTGAGGAACGTGCGCGTGGCGTGGGTGTCATCTGTCGAAAGATGAACGCGTCCGGACTGACGTCTGTCCATCAGGCCGGAACCTCCCGAAGCGACTTCGTCGCCTATCAGGACGCGCGGGCGAATGGCGACCTGTCACTTCGGATGAATCTGATGGCGCGTGGAGGCACGTTTCCGGCGCTCCTGCAGTCGGGTGTTCGTACCGGAATGGGTGACGAGTGGCTGCGCATCGGACCTGTGAAGTTCTCCGCCGACGGGTCGGCTTCGGAGCGCACGATGGCGATGAGCACACCATATGCCGGGCGTCCGGACGACTTCGGCATCCTGACGATGACCCAGGAAGAGATCCACGACGTGGTGGAGCAGGCTCATCGGGCGGGGTGGCAGATCGCGATCCACGCGAATGGTGACGTCACGATCGACATGGTGTTGAATGCGTACGAGCGAATGGCGCAGGAGTATCCGCGGGACGATACCCGCCACCGACTCGAGCACTGCTCTCTCGTGAACCCGGATCTCCTGCGCCGGATTGCGGAGGGGGGCTATATCCCTGCGCCGTTCTACACCTACGCCCACTACCATGGCGAGAAGTGGATCGAGTACGGTGAAGAAAAGATGGAATGGATGTTCGCCCACAAGTCGTTCATGGACTACGGCATTCCGGTCGCTCCGGCGTCCGACCACAGTCCGGGTCCGTACGAGCCGCTCATGGCCCTTCAGTCGATGGTGACGAGGAAGGACTTCTCCGGACGTGTATGGGGGCCCAGTCAGCGGATCACACTGGATCAGGCGATGAAGATCTGCACAATGCACGGTGCCTACGCGTCGCACGAAGAACATGTGAAGGGATCGATCACCGCCGGGAAGTTGGGGGATTTCGTGTTCCTCGGGGAAAGTCCGTACGACGTCGATCCGGACGGGATCAAGGAGATCCAGTTGATCCGGACGGTGGTGGGAGGCAGGACGGTCTACGAGGCGTAGATCGAGGCCGGTCCGGCGTGGGTCGGACCGACGGGGGTGTGTGGGAGGCCTGACAAGAAGCTCAAGGAAGAGACGATGTTCGAGACGTTGATCCGCCCCTGTGTGCGGTACCTGGTCGTGGCGCTGGCCTTCGTAGCACCCGCAGTTGCCGCGCCGGCCTCGGCCCAGGAATCCACCACCCTCGACGTGCCCGGCCTCCAGCAGCCGGTGGAGATTCTCGTCGACCGATGGGGCATCAGTCACATCTACGCGGAGACGGAATACGATCTGTTCTTCGCGCAGGGGTGGAATGCAGCCCGAGATCGGCTGTTCCAGCTCGAACTGTGGCGTCGTCAGGCGACCGGTACCGTAGCGGAGATTCTCGGCGAGCGTGAACTCGAGCGGGATATCGGTACCCGGCTCTTCAAGTTCCGCCGAGATCTCGAGCAGGAGCTCAACCACTATCACGACCGGGGCTCGCTCATCATCAACGCCTACACCGACGGCATCAACGCGTACATCGCTCAGACCGAACGTGATCCGAGCCTTCTCACGATCGAGTTCGATCTGCTGGGCATCACCCCCGGATACTGGACGCCCGATGTCGTGATCTCGCGACACCAGGGGCTTCTGGGCAACATCGGGGCGGAGCTTGCGACCGGTCGCCGGGTCGCAGAACTCGGTGCCGATGTAGTGAAAGACCTGTCCACGTATGGCCCGGGTGATCCGCTCCTCGAGATGGACCCGGCGATCGACGGAGACGCGCTCTCCGAGGACATCCTCGGGATCTACAATGCTTTCCGCAGGGGTGTTCGCTTCCAGCCGGAGGACATCGTCGATTCCTCACGGCGTGGAGACGCCGACGCCTTCGCGATGCTCGAGGCCGCCGCGGCCGAGGCGTCCAGTGTGATCGCATACGACGTGGAGCAGGACATCGGATCGAACAACTGGGTCATCGACGGGACGCGTTCGGCTAGCGGTTTTCCGATGATGGCCAACGATCCGCATCGTGCGCAGGGCTCGCCCTCCCTTCGCTACTGGGTGCACCTCATCGGGCCGGGCTGGAATGTGATCGGCGGGGGCGAGCCGTCGCTCCCAGGTGTGTCAATCGGACACAACGAATACGGTGCGTGGGGGCTCACCGTCTTTTCGACGGACGCGGAAGACCTCTATGTCTATGAAACCAATCCGTCGAATCCGAACCAGTATCGGTATCGGGGGCAGTGGGAAACGATGACGGTGATCTCGGAAGAGATCGCCGTGAAGGGTCGCTCGGCGCATACGGCAGAGCTCAAGTACACGCGTCACGGGCCTGTCGTCTTCGAGGACGAAGACCGCAACCTGGCCTACGCGGTTCGGGCGGGGTGGATGGAGATTGGCGGCGCCCCTTATCTGTCCTCGCTCCGGATGGATCAGGCGAAGACCTGGGAGGAGTTCCGTGCGGCGAACGCCTACTCGAACATTCCGGGTGAGAACATGATTTGGGCCGATCGCGAAGGCACGATCGGCTGGCAATCCGTCGGGATCGCACCGGTCCGCCGTAATTGGAGTGGCCTCGTGCCCGTCCCCGGTGACGGGCGGTATGAGTGGGACGGGTACCTGCCGATCATTGCCAAGCCCCACGTGGTAAACCCGCCGGAGGGGTACTTCGCCACCGCGAACAACGATCTCATTCCGCGCGATTACGAGCACATGGATGCGGTGGGCTTTTCGTGGTCGGACCCGTATCGCTGGCTGCGCATCGTCGAGGTGCTCGGGGGTGGCACACGGCTATCTGTCGCGGATAACATGCGCTTGCAGACGGATGAACTTTCACTCCCGGCTCGTGAACTCGTGCCGATGCTCGAAGATGTCGATGTCACCGGCCGAACGGAGCAGGCTCGGCAACGCCTGCTGCAGTGGGACTATGTGATGGGCAAGAACTCCATAGCGGCCGGCATCTACGCGGCGTGGGAGGCGCAGCTGCGGCGTACGGTGCGCGACGAGATCGTCCCGGTGGGTGCCGACATGAACCTGTCTCTCTCCAAGGTGATCGAGACGATCATGGTGCCTCCTGGCACGCTGGGGGCCGATCCGATGCGCGCTCGGGATGCGCTCCTCGTGTCGGCGCTCGAAGACGCCGTCGAGGGTCTGGACGAGAAGTTGGGCTCAGACATGTCCGGGTGGCAGTATGGACAGGCCGCGTACCACCATGCCTATCTGCGTCACCCCATGGGGACGGCGGTGGATGCGGCGACGCGCTCGATGCTCGAGGCGGGTCCGCTCCCCCGCGGAGGCTACGGTTCGACTGTGAACCAGACCGGGAACGGCGATAACCAGACGTCCGGTGCGTCGTTCCGGATCATCGTCGATACCGGAGACTGGGATCGCGCGGTCGGGATGAATACGCCGGGTCAGAGCGGCGATACGCGGTCACCGTTCTACGACAACCTTTTCGAGTTCTGGGCGAACGATCAGTTCCACCCGGTCTTCTATTCACGGGAGCGCATCGAAGAGGTCACGGCGCAGCGGATCGAGTTGAAGCCTGCCGGATGATGTCGTCTCGAGGTGCCGCCTCCGTGCCCGAAGCGTATGTCGATGAATGAATCCCACGGGAAGTCGACAAGGAGGCTAATGCTCGAAGGTCTCGCAATCGTGCTTTCGATCCTGACCGCATTTGGGATCGACGCAGCATGGGAGGAGCGGGGAGAGCGGGTTCGCGAACACCAGGCCATCGAGCAGCTGGCCGCGGAATTCGAAGTGATCCGGGAGCGCCTGGTTGCGCTCGACTCGATATACGAATTCGGACGATTCCGAGGAAGCGCGCCACTACGCGAGTTGCTCGGCGTCATGGGGAGCGAAGCCGGTTCCTTCAGCGATGCAAGACTCGATTCGCTTTTGGCGTCATCGCTGGGGGGGATCGCTCCGGATCTGCCGGATGGGGTCTTCGCGGCACTGGTAGGTTCGGGCCAGTTGGGCTTGATCCAGTCCGACAGTCTCAGGATTTCACTGGCTGAGTGGGCACCGCAACGGGAGACGGTCGAAGGCGACGCGCGAAATCTGGGTGACTTCACGTCCGAACACCTGCTCCCTTTTCTCTGGGAAAACGCTTCAGTACGGGCTGTGGATGTAAACACACGGTATCATGTCGAACTCGGCTTTGGACCGTTCGATCGTGACCATTGGGCTCTCTTGCAGAGCCGGACGTTCGAGAACTTGATCAACGAGCGACTCACACTGCTCGAGGCATCCGCAGGTCGGCTTCGAATCGCTTTGGCACATGTAGACCGAATTCAGCGACTTCTGAATACGGAGCTCGCAGACGAGTAGCAGCAAGAGGCGATCGGATCGAGGGTGATCAGGTACGTCCAGTCATGCCACGTGGGTCCTTCTCGGCCAGCCACACCTCGGGCTTCACTGTACGCTTTCGTTCTTTCGGGTTGAGCCTGAACCACCGGGCCACCATCAGAATCTCAGCGGCCTCTTCAGCCGAGAGCGCAGCAGGACCTGACTCGGCTTCGCCGTAGATCTCCTCGATCGCGCGGGCGACGTGGGCTCGGGCGCGCTTCGTCTTCGGCAGACTCATCTGCCGCCGAATCCGTCCTCGCCGGATGAGGTAGAGACGATCGTCTCCGGCGAAGCCGGGCACGCGATAGAGGAAGCTGAGGTCTTCCACCTTGCCCCGAAACGCGACGAGCTGATTGCGAAAGCTGGTCAATCGGTCGATTCGGTCGCGGAGCGTCGCGGCGTATTCGAAGTCCATCCGGGCTGCGGCTGCCGCCATCTGCTCGCGCAGCTCCGCGAGTGGTCGCTCAGCTTTGCCTTCGAGGAAGCGACGGGCGATCCCTGCGGCCTTCACGTACTCGGCGCTGGATGGTCGACCGACGCACGGGGCAAGGCACGTGCGCAGTTCGGCGCGAATACACCGCGGCACGTGTCCACCTCCGAACATCTCGAGCTGATCGCTGAAGAAGACGGGTGTTCTGGCCGGGCAGTCACGGAGACCCAGGATCTGCGAGAGTTCGCGCGCGATCTGTGCGATCGTGTTCACGCGCGGGAACGGGCCGTAGTACGTGGATCCGTCCTGGATCACTCGCGTGACCGGGAGCAAGCGCGGTGCCGTTTCGGCCGTCACCTTCACGAACGAGTACATCCGCTTCCGCTTGTGCCGGACGTTGAAGCGAGGCTGCAGATCCTGGATGAGCTTCATTTCCTGGATCAGAGAGAAGAATTCGTTTGGGATGTATTCCCAGTCGATCCGTGCGGTCTCGTGGATGAGCTCCCAAGCCTTTTCACCCTTGTCTGCCCGGAAGTACGACAGCACCCGGGTCCGGACGTGCACAGATTTTCCCACGTACAGAAGCTCGTTTCCAGGCCCGAACATCCGGTACACACCTGGCCTGTTCTCAGCGCGGGCGCGCACATGCTCTCGAAGGGTCGGATTGGGCTGCACGGACTGGGAACGAGGCAAACGGAGGGCTGGCGCTTTCGTGATTTGTTCGGGAAGATAGAGAGGCCGATCCGACGATAGCAAAGGTGTCGTGTTCGGCTATGGGGGTGCTGTCCCGTGAGGGATATACTGCGAGGATGACGATGACCGGCTCCGAAAAACTGATCCGCGACCCGCTCTGGGAAACGATCCGCCTGGATCCGACGGCGGTGCGTATCGTCGACACGGCGGAGTTCCAGAGGCTGCGCTATATCCGTCAACTCGGCCTGGCCCATCTCGTCTATCCCGGGGCGACGCACACGCGGTTCGATCATGCGCTCGGGGTCTACCACCTCACTCGCACTGCGCTCAATCATCTGCGTGCGCGTGGAGGTGTGCCTCCGGAAGCCTGGGAAGACGAGGAACTCATTCCCTATGCGGCCCTGCTGCACGATATCGGGCACTACGCGTACTCTCATGCGCTTGAAGAACTCGAGACCGAGCATTTGCCGGCACATCACGAAGAGGTCAGTCAGCGCTTCTTCGCGTCGCCGTCCCTGCGCGATGCGCTCGCACCACTCGGTCTCAGCGCGCCGGAGCGTCTTGCAGAGCTGATCCGTGGCGACAGCGAGAGTCCGCTTCGTGGTCTGATCAGCGGCAGTCTGGATCTGGACAAGATGGAGTATCTGCGTCGGGACGCCCGATTTAGCGGTGTCCCCTACGGTGAAGTCGATGTATCACGCCTGCTCGAGGGTCTGATGCTCTTGCCCGACCCGGAAAGTGGTCGCTATGAGGTCGGCGTACACGAGAAGGCGATTGCGGCGCTCGAGTCGCTGCTCTTCGCCAAGTACCAGATGTTCCGAAACGTCTACTGGCATCACGCCGTTCGTGCGGCGACCGGGTTGTACAAGCGCATCGTCGAGGAGGCGGTGCGCGGAGGACTGCTGGATTCTGAAGAGCTCATCGGGCCGACGGATGAGGAACTACTCTACGAGATCGGTCGCCGTGGTCGTGATTCGGACGACGTGATCGGCGAACGCATCGCGAACCGCTGGATTCCGGCGCTGCGGCATCGAAAGCTCCCGAAGCGAGCGCTCGAGTTGACCGCGGCCGATCTCGCCGGCCGACAGGTCGAAGACTGGGCCGTCGGTGATTCGCCCTGGAAGCGGGCGGTCGAGGATGATCTCGCCGAAGAGCTCGGGCTCGAGTCGGGCGAAGTCATCATCGACTTCCCGGTGAAACCGGCGATGTTCCAGCTTGATCTGCTGATCGAGCGGCGGGATGGTCGGGTACAACGCCTCGGGCTCGAAGGGGTCAAAGGGGTCCTCGACCTGCCGAAGGTCACCCGCGAACTCTACACCACCGCCCGTGTCCTGCGCGTGTTCACGTTCGACCGGCGAGAAGTGTCTGCGGAGCAGGTGCTTGATCGAATTACGAGACCGATCGGCGCGACGTGACCGGGCACGACGGCCAACGAACGATTTCTCGGCTTCTGCACTGGGGAAACGAGGAACTGACCTCCCTGTGGGGGTTAGGAGGGGGCGCTGGAACCGTGACAGCCGTGTCACAATGGAGATGCGAACGGTCGAAAGGCCGACTGATTCGGCCAGATGTGACCGCCCATGTGAAACAATTCGGCACCTGAGTCGTCCAGTCATTGACACTATGGTGGAAGAGTTTCATCATAAACGGCTTAGGATTTTACGCCTTTGTGAAGCATGAAAGTGCTCTCCCGATCGACAGGATCGACCCGTCGTACGGAGCGTCTTCGAAGGAGAACAGGACAGGATGGCCGCTGCCACCACGACGAAGCGCCGTAAGCGCCGGGGGAAGGGAAATCTTCTCGCGGGCTTCGACGCGAGTGTCGAGGAACAGAGCGCTCTCGATCAGTACCTCCGCGACGTGAGCCGTCACGAGCTCATCACGCCCGAGCGTGAGAAGGAGCTGGGAGCTCTCGCTCAGCTGGGGGATCAGGATGCGATTCAGGAACTCGCTCGTGCGAACCTGCGCTTCGTGATCAGTGTTGCGAAGAAATATCAAAACCGCGGTGTCTCCCTCACGGATCTCATCCAGGAGGGCAACGTCGGCCTTGTCACGGCTGCTCGAAAATTCGATCCCGAGCAGGGTGTGAAGTTCATCAGCTATGCGGTTTGGTGGATCCGACAGGCGATTCTCGCCTCGCTGGCGAACCATGGCCGCGCGGTCCGCGTTCCGCTCAATCGTGCGAGCGATTTGGCGCGCATCTTCCGAGAGAAGGAGCGTCTCAAGCAGGAGAAGGGTCGCGAACCGACGACGGACGAACTCGCCGAGGCGACGCACCTTACGCCTGAGCTCGTGGAATCACTGCAGACGCTCAATGCAGCGGAGATTCGACTCGACGCACCGATAGGTGACTCCGAGGATTCACAGCTGGTCGAACGCTTCATTACCGAAGAGGCTGCAGAACCTGAGGTCGAGGTCGAAGGTCGTCTCCTGACCGAGACGATCACCGAGGCTCTGGCCACGCTTGAGCCTCGCGACGCGAAGGTTCTGCGTCTGTATTTCGGTCTCGAGGGTGAGCGTGAACACACCCTTGAAGAAATTGGCAACATGCTCGGTGTGACGCGCGAGCGGATCCGTCAGCTGCGGGACCGTGCTCTTCGGCGCCTGCGTGAGGGCGGGAAGGGCGGCGCGCTGGAGTCCTTCGCCGCGTGATGCGAGGGGCCGTTGCCCCGGTCCACGGATGATCAGCCCTCGTCGGAGCCGCGTGCTTCGTCGAGGGCTTTTCGTGTGCGTTCATGACTGATCCTCGGCGCAGCTCCGGTGTGGTTCACGAGACCGGCGGGGGCGTCTACACCGTGTTCCTCGAGGACGGTCGACGTGTCGAGGCTTCGATCCGTGGTCGGCTGAAACGTGAACAGCGGACCGGAAACCGGGTCGTGATCGGCGATGAGGTCGAGGTGCATATGGATGGCGAGGTGGCCACCATAGAGTCCGTGCTTGAACGCCGAACCGAGCTGGTCCGTCGGGGCCGGGGGCGGGCTGCGAAAATCCTTGCAGCGAACCTCGATCGGGTCTACGTCGTGATCGCGCTCAGGGAGCCACGCGGTTCTACGCAGATCATCGATCGAATGCTCGTGCTCGTCGAGTCGAGCGGAATGCATCCAGTTCTGGTGCTCAACAAGATCGACCTCGACGAGACCGAGGATGCCGCTGAAGCATGGTCGGATCTGTACCGATCGGTGGGTTACCGGGTCCTCCTGACGAGCGCGGAGTCGGGGCGCGGCGTTCCGGAACTCCACGCTGAAATGTGCACCGGAATCTCGGCGCTCATCGGTCCGTCCGGTGTCGGGAAGTCGACGCTCCTCAATGCGGTCGATCCGGGCCTTGAACTGCGCACCGGAGCGTTGTCACGCAAGACGGGGACCGGGCGACACACGACGGTCGGTTCCCGGCTGATCACGTTGACGTGTGGAGGTCTGGTTGCCGACACGCCGGGCTTCGGCGATGTCGGATTGTGGTCCGTGGACGGCGAGGTGATCGGAGCATGTTTCCCCGAGTTCGATGAGCTGGCCGAGGGATGTCGGTTCCGAGGGTGCACCCATCTGCACGAGCCTGGTTGTGCGGTACGCGAGGCACTCGAGGATGGCCAGCTCGCGCGGTCACGATACGAGAGTTACTCCCTGCTTCGAAGGGAAGCCGAAGAGCACAGAGAGTACTAGACTGCCTCGAGGGATTGGGGCGTTTCAGTCAGGAACTCGGGCAGCTGTCCTGGTAGCTTCGGACCCACTCGTCGCCGTCCCGGCTGAGTGCAGCGAACCAGCGCCGGTCACTGCCGAACACATCCAGCAGGATTTCGTCGGCGCCGTCACCATCCCAGTCGAAATGGTCGAAGTAGCGCGCTGCAGCCTTCCCATCCGTAGCTGCGTCGTGGTACCACGTGTAGGCCTCGGTGTACCCTGCGCCGCTCTGGTGGCCCAGGACGAAGAGGGAGTACGCGCCCTGACCAGGGCTTCCGACTTCCAGTTCGTCGTCGATCATGAAGGTGGCGGCGATCGACTGGCCCGGTGTGTTTCGAAGCTGGAACGCCTGGATGTGGTCTCGGGCGTCGAGTGTCCCGAGTTCCGGCCAGCGCGCGCCGTATCGCGGGATCGCGTCTCCGGCGATCGCCAGGGTCGCGACCCGCTGATCGTATACGTGCGAAATCTGGTGGTACTCCTCGTACGGTCGATCGATTTCGGTAGCCGGCATCGCAAGGAGTCGCTCGGCCTCGGACGCTGTTGCGACGAGTTCGACGATGCCGTTGATCTGGGTGCGGGGACCGCAGTATCCGATCGCGTCGCGTGCCGACTCGACGATCAACCGTCCGACCCGAACGCCTTCGGAGAACACTGCCCATTCCGTACCGGGTACGGTCAATTCCGCGATACGCTCAGCGTCGTCGTTGAAGCGTGGGTCGGGGAAGGGGCGAAGCGCGTCGGGATGCACCTCCCCGACGACGAAGAAACGGCCGCGATTACCGTCGCGTACCCCGGCCAGTAGAAGTGGCTCGTGCACGTTCACCGGGCCCGTCGTCTCGGTCGGCGCGACGTCGACCACAGCCGGGCGGTTGGCGGGTTCGGGCGGCCGGAGGGCGACCTGAATGCCGCCGAACTCCACGTTGTCGCAGCCGGTACCCGCGGTTAAGATCACCGCCACCATTAGTAAGTGCTTTCGCATCAATCCCTTGGCGTCACTGCGCGTCTTCATGCCCTCACGGGGGTATGAAAAGCACAAGCTAGTGTGGACCTTCCGGTGAGCAAGCTGAGCATGGACCAGCAATCGGACCGAAACGCCTCGCTCCGCGAGGTCATGAGCTCCTACCCGACGGGCGTCACGATCGTTGCCGCGCGGGAGGGGGACGGTGAGCCATTCGGCCTCACTGTGAACTCCTTCACATCTCTGTCGCTCGATCCTCCTCTGGTGCTCGTGTGTATCGCCCTCTGCGCCACGTCACATGATCGGCTGATCTCCTCGGATGCGTTCTCGGTCAACATGCTTGCGGGAGACCAGGCACCCATCGCGAAGCGATTCGCGACTGACCCTTCGGAGGGTCGTTTCGAGGGTGTCGGATGGAGGCCTGGAGAACTCGGAACTCCACTCATCGACGGGTCGATGGCCACCCTCGAGTGCTGTCGTTACGAGGTGCTTCACGGTGGGGATCATTCGATCTTGATCGGTCGGGTCGAGCATTTGGCGATGACCGAACGTGATGCGCTCGTTTATCACCGAGGCCTCCTCAGCACGTCGGGCGGATGACTCGCCGACTCCCGCGGATGGAGTGGATCCCCCCGCTCTTCGTGGGTGCGTCGGCTGCGATCGCAGCCGAGGTGGCGCTGTCCCTGCTTCTGTACGATGGCCCCGGTCTCGTCCGTTCGCTTACCACGATCCTGGGTGTTGAGGGGTTCGCATTCGCCGCAGGGCTCTGGAGTGCTCCTGGACCGGGGCGTGATCTGATCGATCGAGTCCGCCGACGTTGGAGCCTTGGGCTGATCGCCTTTCTCGTGGCCGCGGCGTACGGCTCGGCCTGGACGTTCGTATCACCACTGGGAGAAGGGCGCCTGGGGCAGGCGTTGGGTCTCGTGGTGATGGGTGCCGTGCCTCTGTACGCTATGGGATCCGTGCTCGGGGGCATGAGCTCGGCGGCCGTCACCGATGAGGGCGGCCGGCTCTCGGGGCCGGGTGCGGCGGCGGCTGCAGGGGCGGCCCTGGGCTTCGTGCTCACGGGCCTTCTGCTCCCTCGAGTGCCGATGCCTGGCACGATGCTGGTCGGCTGCCTGCTCCTCCTCTCCGTTGGGGGCCTGATCTATGGCTCGGTGCTCGGATCACGCACGGAGATCTTTGTCGAAGCGCGCCGTCGGTCGGCAAACGGCGAGGTTCGGGTGCAAGAGCGTCACCTGGAATCGGAAGATGTCTCGCACCTGGAGTTGTTCGAGGGTGAGTTCCTGCGCAGGTCTCTGGACACAGGCCCTGGCGAGCCGAAGACACCATGGGACGTGACGGCGATACGTACCTTGATGCCGCCGTCCGAATCCCCCTGGCGTCTGCTCTACGTCGGAGGTGGGGCGTCGTCCGCACCCCGCAATCTGATCCGCGAGCATCCCGCTGCCGAAGTCGACGTAGCGGAACGCACGGCTGCGGTAGTGGAGCTCGGGCGGGAGTATTTCGACACGGAGCTCTCGGTCGACTCGAGCGAACGCAGGGCGGTTGCCGTGGGGAATCTCGATGATCTGATCGCGTCGGTGCGAACGACGTACGATGCAATCGTCATTGATCTCGCTGCGCTTGCCTCGATCGGGGGGATCCGGGGTCTCTCGCGTGCCACCGTGTGGCGTATCGTCGATGCGCTCAATCCGGGTGGGGTTCTTCTGCTCGGTCCCGACCCCATCGAGTTCACGTCCACCGAATTCGAGCAGTTGAACCGAGTACCCATCGATGTCGATGGAGCCGCATTGACCTTGTTCTGCAGAGATCCGCTTCATGATGCGGTGGTGGGCCGGTTCAAGGGAACGATGTCGCCGTGATCATCGCGCATCTCTCCGATCTGCATCTCGGCTTTCGCGCCTACGGACGCGTGGAGCGCGGTACGGACATGCGGGAGCGTGACGTTGCCGCCGCGTTCGAGCGAGCCGTTCAGCAGCTGATCAAGCTTCGTCCGGACGTCATTGTCGTGGCGGGTGATGTGTTTGATCGACCAGACCCGCCGGCGAGTGCAGTCGTCGCGCTCGCCAGGGGTCTCGAGGCCATGAATACTGCACTCCCTGAGACGCGTGTGCTCATGGTCGCCGGGCCGAGGGATACCCCGCGCCGCTCGGGCGACCCGGGAGCGCTGGCTGTACTCGACACCTTTGCCAACGTCGACGCCGTAACCGCGCGAACGCACACAATCAAGATCGAGCGACTCGGGCTGCATGCGTGTCTGGTTCCGTACCGCGCCGTCGTTCGGAATGCTCCCCCGCTCCCAGATCCTGACCCGCGCATGCGGTGGAATCTTCTGGTCATGCATGCTGAAGCAGCGCGCGGAGGGGACGAGGGAATCCTCATCGATCCCGCCGAATGGGACTACGTCGCGCTCGGTGGCGAGCACCGAAGAAGAACACTTTCGGACCGGGTCAGGTATCCCGGCTCACTCGAACGCGTAGCGCTCGACCCCTGGGGGGAGGCGGCGGACGAAAAGGGCTTCCTCACGGTCGACCTCGAGTCCGGTCACGTCTCCTTTCACTCGATCCCCGGTCGACCGGTCGTCGCGCTCGCACCTGTGAAGGTCGGGCCCGGTGATCCCGATCGGCTGCGCCGCCGCGTCAGCGAAGTTCTCAGGGAGGTTCCGGGTGGAATCACGGACAAGATCGTCCGGCTACGCCTTCAGGGGGCAAGGCCGCACGACCTGCTCGCACTCCAGGGTGAGCCGCTTCGAGCCCTGAGGGGAGAGGCCCTTCATCTGGCCGTGGAAGCCGGCAAGGATATCGAGGTGCCAGCGGAGGCGTGGCTTCCTGTCGATGCGGCCCCCCAGGTCCGGGAGGCGGTACTCGCCGAGCTCGTCCGTGACGGCCAGGAAAGCCAAGAAGTCAGGGCGCTCGTGCATGAGCTTCTGCCGAACGACGCACCGACTGCGCTGGACACTCCGATAGGCCAGGGGGAGGCGCTCGACGGTGCAGTGCAGGGTGTCGGACGAGTCAGTACATCCATCCCGCGAGGACTCACTGCCGTCCTCGGAGGAGGAGGTCGCGCGCGCCGAGCCGTGGCGGACCTCTTCACTCGAGAGGGTCGCGCCAGCGCTGACTCGGCGATTGCGCGATGGTGGGCGGGTGCAAAGGCCGAGACGTTGGACGGTGCGCTGCGTCGAGCGGTCGATGCCGTCGCGGAGAGTCGTGGCATGGGTTTGGTGGACACGGCCCTCGAATCCATGGGGGCCAGGATGCCCTCGGCACCGACACGTGGCCCGCGAGAGCGACCTCTGCGCGGAGCGGTGCGGATCGACCCCGAGCAGGTAGCCGCCGAATTCCGCACAGCGCAGCGTGAGCTGCTCGAAAGTCGGGCAGATGTCACTGAGGTGGACGGGGACCTCGAGGTCGCCACGATGGACTGGCTGCGGGAACGGCAGGACGCGGAAACGACGCTCTTTGCGTACCGGGACCGGGCTCGCGAGCTGCGCAGTCGTATCCGGAGCATGGAGTCGGCCGGTCCGGAGGCTCCGTGCCCCACGTGCGGCCGGGTTCTGGAGAGCCACTACGAGGAGGTGCTGGCTGAGCTTCGTGACGACTGGGAGTCGGTCGTCCAGGATGGGAGCTGGTGGAAGAGTCGATGGGAGCAGCTCGAGTTGAAGCCACAGCACCTGCAGGATCTCGAGCGCACCTCGCTGAGACTTCACGCGGCGGTGGAGGCCGGGTCCGAGCGGGTCGAGGTCCTGCGCGCCCGTCTCGAGGAGCTCGAGGGGGGAGTCATCGTGCCACCGCCAGAGCTCGATGACGTGCAGGCGGCGGTGGTCGCGGCGCTGACCCGGGTACGCGCGGCTCGGATCGCTCGCGCAACAGACTTACTGCTGGATCGAGGTTCGCGATTCGTTTCTCGCATCTCGGGTGGACGGGTCCTTGCCCTGTCCTTCGAGGACGGGGCTGTACGGCTACAGGGTAGTGAGGGACCGCTGACGCCGTTGTCCGAGGAAGATCTGGCGGTCGGGCGCATCGCGATCCGGCTTGCGGCTGCGTCCCTGATTGCCGCGAGGGGTAGAATCGTGGCAAGTCTCGCCATCGAGCAGCCGTTCGACCTGCTCGACGCAGAGGCGCGGATTCGGACTCTCGTGCTGACGAAGCAACTACTTCGTGAGGTGCCCCGGATCGTGCTCTTCAGTCGTGGAGACGCGGTTGACGTCAGGCCGGAGCTCTTTGATTACGTGCTGGAGGTACGGGACGACGGTGCCGTGACAGGACCGGTCCTGCGCCCGGCTTCTGCGGGTCCGGGTCGTCTGGCGATCCGACCGGCACCGGAGGCGGCCCGGACGGAAGCCGGCCCGAATCTCAGCGGGATCTGAAGAGGGTAATCCCTCCCCCGTGATCAGTTGTTCCTCGACACCATGACGGTGCCGAGACTCAATCCCTGAGATGTCAGCCGCCGAGCGCAGCTGTAGCGACGATCTCGACCACGTAGGGGTCGACGAACTTCTTCACCGGCACGATCGCGCGCGCGGGTTTGTGGTCACCCATGACTTCGGCATAGGCCTCGTTGACTGCGCCCCAATGCTCGATGCCGGAGACGTAGATCGTCATGCGGACGACATGATGAAGGTCGGAGCCCGCTTCCTCGAGCACCGCGGCGAGGTTGGCCAGTGCCACTCGTGTCTGCTGGGCTGCATCCCCCGGATCTGCATCCGGGTTGCTCGGATCCTTGCCCAGCACGCCGGCTGCGTAGACGACCCCACCGTACACGACGGCCTGGCTGTAGTGGCCGGCTGGATCGACGGCTTTGTCGGTGTGGATGAACTTCATCAGAGTCCTCCTTCGGTGGTTTCAGTGCTGAACTCGGGCTGCTTCGCGTCGTGCCTGGCCCAGCGCTCGCCAGGCGAACCGATGGAGCCACGGGTTGTCCCGTCGCTCGACCGTGTCGGCGACGAGTCTACCGATGATCGGTGTGAACTTGAAGCCGTGACCGCTTCCGCCGGCTGCGACAACTAGGCCGGATCGCTCCGGATCCTCACCGATCCAGAGGTCTCCGTCGAAGCTGTCACAATACAGGCAGACCCGCGTACCGACGACGGGTGCATCCGCCAGCTCGGGAAGGGAGTCACGGAGGAAGGTTCGAGCGAGCTCCAGGTGCTCCGCCGTGACCTCGCCTCGGGCATCGGGGTCCACGGCTCGACCGTCGGCGTGGTGACCGAGCTTGAGTCGGCCGTCATCGAGTGAAGGAAACCCATACCACCCCGAGCCAGCGGTATCCGCCGCGAACGGCGGGAAGGTCGGGTGCTGCCATTGGATGACGTTGTCGACGCCGTAATGCACGATCGGCTGAGCGACGGGGGTGAGAACGTCGTCGAGCCAGGGAAGGAGGACTGGAGTCCATGCGCCGGCTGCGACCACCACGCGGTCTGCGCTCAACGTATGGGTCGAACCTCCAGGGCTGCGAAAGCGGACTCCCGAAACGCGAGAACCGTCCTCAACGAATCCACTGAACGAGCCTCGCACGAAGTGTACGCCTTCATCCCGCCCGAGCTCGAGGAGTCGAGCCACCACGGCGCCGCTCTCGGCCCAACCACCACGCGGGCTGACGTATCCTTCCGGGTAGCGGTCCGCGTTCCAGGCCGGCCATGTCGCACGAAGGGCGTCCGCGTCGAATCGCCGGGGCTCGTACCCGCGCTCGCGTAGTACGCGCTCACTCTCATACTCGAACCCACCCGGCTCGAAGCTCGAGGCCGAGAGCACCAGGAACCCTTCCGGGTGGTAGAGAGGACGAGGCCACGACGCGTTCCACTGATCCCAGATGTCGAGCGACGCTTCGGCCAGTTCGTGGTAGAAGACGTCCGATCCGTAGTCCATGCGGATCATCTTGCTGATGTCCGTCGACGATGCGTCGGGGTGTGGTTCGGGGGTCCGATCGAGGATCGTGACGTGATGGCCTCGGGACGTGAGCTCCAGCGCTGAGATCGCGCCGAACGCGCCGCCACCGACCACGACGATGTCACACGGTTCCGCTCGCATCAGTGTCTCCTTCGGCTCGGGTCAGTAGAATTCAGCGCACTCTGCAACCGACACCCCCACCATGCAAATGCGAATCCTTTCGGAAGCTGATGTTCGAGCTGCGGTCGACATGCCTGCGGCAATCGAAGCGATGCGCGAGGCCTTCTCCACACTCTCGGCGGGCGAGGCGATCGTGCCCGTCCGTCTCGGCCTCGAGACGGAGTTCGGTGTCTCTCTGTTCATGCCAGCGTACATGAAGCCATCGGGTCACGCCGGTGCGAAGGTGGTTTCGGTGAACCCCGGTAACGCGGAGGCCGGTCTGCCCGCCATTCACGCTGTCGTGTTGGTCCTGGATCCGGTAACGGGCTGCCCTCTGGCGCTCATGGACGGGACGTGGCTCACCGCGCTTCGGACCGGAGCGATCGGCGGACTCGCAGCTGATCTCCTGGCGCGCGAATGCGCGGAGGTCGTTGCCTTGTTCGGCGCGGGTGTTCAGGCACGGACCCAGCTCGCGGCCGTCCGGTGTGTGCGGGATATTCGTGAGGTACGAATCGTCTCGCCGAGTGGGTCGAGCGCGGACGAACTGGCGGCCGAGCTCGAGGGTGTCGAGGCACGCCGAGTCGACGACTCGGCGGAGGCGATTGCCGGAGCGGATATCGTCATCGCTGCCACCAACAGCTCGACACCCGTTTTCGAGGGAGCACGTATCGAGGCCGGTACGCACGTCACCGGTGTCGGGTCGTTCACGACGGACATGAGGGAGGTCGACACGGATTTGATCCTGCGTGCCCGGGTCATCGTCGACCAGCGGGACGCGATCATGGAGGAGGCCGGGGATATCGTTGGACCGATCCGCGACGGAGCCGTGAGCGAATCGGTCATGGCCGCCGAGATCGGCGAAATCCTGCTCGGTCAGGCCGAGGGCCGTCGGGACGCTGCGGAGATCACCTTCTTCAAGTCGGTGGGCAATGCGGTTCAGGATCTCGCGGTTGCGGCCCGTGTGCTCGAGGTCGCCGAACGCGACGGTCTCGGTGTAGTGGTCGACCTCAGTCGCTGATCGGCCCACGCGACAGGTCTGCGTCGAGAGCGTGGCTCTGTCCCGCTCCTAGAGGCCGGCCTGGTCCGGCGTCCCGAGAGACTGCCACATCTGAGCCTGCACCTCGTAGCGGTCACGGGCTACCACATCGTCGGTGGCTCTCGCTGCCTCGATCAGCGCCAGATAGACCCAGGAGTAGTAGTTCGGGATTCCGATGGTCGCGATGTCTGGCCAGTGGTCCCAATCGGGGATGCCGCCCCGGTGGATGAAGACCTCGTCCGCGAGGAGTGCCGTTCGTCCGGCGTCGACGAACTCTCCGGTGACAGGCAGATACGGTGACTGACCCAGGGGAGTAAAATGAGGGTTGTCCGCAGGCGGGCCGTTACTCAGTCGAAAGGCGAGCCCCTGCCGAACCAGGTACGGCTGAACGCCTAGAGACGCGGCGGCGTTGCCACTCGAAGCGAAGTAGATCGGTCGGTCTTCGATCGACTCGACGAGGAGCGTGAGTGCGAATCTTTGCCAGGGTTGGAGGAGCATCCCTCCAGGCAGACGCGCCTCGATGTTGCCGATCTGAATGGCGACGCCCTGATCGAGACGGGTGTACGAGAGGGCCGCCTCTTCGATTTGCTCGTCGGAGAGCGGGAGCAGGCTCCTCGTGGGCGCGACGATCGACTCGAGTACGATCGGGGTTCGACCATTCGCCTGACCGGGGTCGGTGACGTAAGCGGCAGGCGTCTTCGAGGGGTCGTACGGTCGCTGGCACTGGATGACGCTCCAGTCGGAAGACGGGTCGGTGTCTCCGCAGGGAGTCGTCAGGTCCTTCAGCTGCTTCGTGTACCAGTCCGTGTTGAGGTACGACGTGACGATGACCGTGACGTCTCTCCGAATCCCCTCGACTTCCTGGAGATACCAGAGCGGGAAGGTGTCGTTGTCGCCGTTGGTGAAGAGAACCGAATAGGGCTCGACACTCTGGAGCAGGTTGTACGCCCAGTCGCGGGCGGCGTAGTCGTACGTCCGAGTCGCCCAACTCCAGTTGAGCGCGAGTGGGATAAGTGCAAGCGCCAGGATTGGACTGGTCTTCTTGAGTCCTCCACTCACCTCCTGTGCCGCTTCTTTCCAGAGGGTGGCGATCCCCATCCCGGCCCAAAGCCCCCAGACGGAGAAGCTGACGACGAAGAAGTAGTCCCGTTCGCGGACCTCGTGCAGGGAGCGATCGGCGACGGGCGCCAGAAGGGAGTACCCGTACTTGAAGTTCAGGTAGTAGACCAGGGCGACGGACAGCGTCGCGAAGAGGGTCGCAACGTAGATGAAGCTCGCCTTGTCGCGGCGGTAGTGTTCCACCGCGCCCCAGATCCCCAGACCGCTGAACAGCATGGTGAACGGAAGGCGGATGCGCGCGAACACACCCTGTTCACCTCCGAGCGACCGTGACCATTGCCAGTCGAAGTACTGGAGGTAGTTCGCGAACTGATCTGCCAGCGGTGCCTGTCGCGGTACAAGTGGCGGCTTCGAGTACTGCGAACGGTTCAGGGCCTCGGCGAGTGCGACGCACCCGGCCTTCCCGTAGCTGACGACTGCGTAGATGGCCGAGCCGATGTCCGGGCACGTAGGGGCCGCTTCGTTGATGACCGGACTCAGGCCTGCGCGGATTGGCAAAAAGAGGTGAATCGTGAGCCCGACGATCGCGGCGACGAGGCCCGCGATGTAGAGGCGCCAATTCAGAAGCGTCTTCGGGTGAACCCACAGGATGAAGAGTCCGATCGCGGGCGCTGCCAGAAACGCCATGAGGTGGTTCCCGACACTCAGAGCCAGAACGAAGGCCATCAGGACGAGCAGGTTGTCGTCCTTGCCTCTGCCCAGGTTCTCCTGCCAACGCACTGCGAGCCATGACAGCAGCGCGATGGTGAGGAGCGAGACCGTATAGACCTTTTCGTTGACGTTCGACTGGTTCCAGACGGTGAAGGCGGTCGCGCTTACGAGGACCGCCGCGCCTGCGCCTGCCAGGCGGAAGACCCGGTCTTCCGAGAAGTGGCGAAGGATGTGGTGCACGACGAGGAACCAGAGACCGTGCGCGGTGGCGCTCATCAGCGAACTGAACAGGTTGATCTTCACCGCGACCGACAGGCCCAGCGGCGCGAGAAGGATCGACCATGCTCGTGCGAGCACCACGAAGAGCGGGTTCCCCGGAGGATGGGGTATCCCCATGATCTCCCCTGTCGCGATGTATTCGCTGGTGTCCCAGAAGGCGGTCGTGGGCGCCAGTGTGACCGCATAGAGGACGAACACCGCCAGTCCCGCCATCAGCGCTGCGATGTAAGGAGGCTTCAGATCGTCGATCTTCCCTTCGTCGCGTGCAGGATCCGAGCCGGACGAATGGCGGGTGGAAACGCCATCGGCGGACTGGGACCGGGAGGGTTTGGTGGCGTCTCGGCTCATGGTGGTTCGGATGCGTGCGGAGGTTCGCGTCTTTGCACGAAGCCTGAAAGATAGGCTGTGTGGGTCCCTCAGTCTGCGGTCAGATGCAACGTGCCCCAGGCATCCACGGTCATCGTCCATCCGGGTGGGACCCACGCCGTGCCGCTGTATTCCTGGACCACGATCGGTCCTGGCAGCGTGACGCCGGGTCCGAGGTCGCGCCGCCAGACACTGATGGCTTCGTGCGGTTGTCCGGCGTACACGACGGAAATCGGGCGCGGCTCGACGGCGGAGCCCGACGCATCCATCTGCGAGGTGCCGAGTTCGCTGGGAGGTGCGGAGGCGATGACACGAAGGGTCACGGCCTCGACGGTTGTCTCGTCCCTCCGGTATCCGTACCGCTCGTCATGCGCGGCGTGGAAGGCCTCGACCCAGCCGTCGGCAGGGACGCTCAACTCGAAACTCTGCCCCTGATAACGAGCGTCGATCCAGCGCTCGGCGGTGAGGACGTCCGGATCTACTCCCTCCTCAACCATGGATGCACGGGCCTCACGCTCCAGTGTGTCGAGGCTTCGCTCGAGCTGAGCTTCGATGTCTGAGGTGCCGCTGCTCAGCAGAACCGTGCGCGACACTTCCTGGGTGACCGGGGACGCGAGCATGCCGTACGCTGACAACAGGCCGGGATCCGGTGGGACCAGTGCCGTGCGCGCTCCGAGTCGGCCGGTGAGTTCCGCGACATGCAGAGCACCAGCCCCTCCGAATGCGACCACCGCGAAGTCCACCGGGTCGTACCCACGCTCGACGGAGATCACACGCAGGGCGCGCTCCATCGCGGTGTCCGCGACGGCCAGCACGCCTTCTGCAGCCTCGTCGAGACTCATGCCGAGTGCGTTCGCGACCCCCGCTAGTGGTGTCTCGATTGCGGCTCGATCCAACGTGCGGGTGCCGCCCAGAAAGGCGTCAGCGGGCAGCCGACCCAGCCAGACATGCGCGTCGGTGACGGTAACTTCGGTGCCGCCATGACCGTAGCAGATCGGCCCGGGTTGGGCGCCGGCGCTCCGTGGGCCCACCCTCAACGCGCCACCAGCGTCGACGCGGGCGATCGACCCGCCACCCGCGCCAACGGTGTGGATGTCGATGACGGGAATGGCCGCGGGCTGTCCGCCGATGGAGAATTCGCGGGTGCGGAGCGGACGGCCCGGGCAGAGGGACACGTCGGTCGATGTTCCTCCCATGTCGAACGACAGTACCGACTCGAAGCCCGCCCGCCGCGCCCATGCGAGCGCGCCGACCACGCCTCCGGCCGGTCCGGACAGTACGGTGTGTACGGGCTCTCGGCGCGCGCGTTCAATCGGGAGCGCTCCACCGTTGGAGCCCATGATCGACACCCTCGTCGCGCCAGCCTCTCGGGCCAGCCGACCGAGATAGCGATCCATGACCGGGGCGACGTACGCGTTCAGCACCGTGGTCGAGGTCCGTTCGAACTCTCGAAACTCGGGCACGATGTCACTGGAAACGGAAACCGGAAGTGGATCCGACTTGAGCCCGTCGGCGATTGCATCCGCGACGGCACGTTCGTGATCGGCGTTCGCGTACGAATGCAGGAGGGAGACCGCGACGGCCTGGGCATCCAGCTCGCGAATCTCATCGGCCAGGTTCGCCAGCCGAGCTTCGTCGAGGGGAGCGATCTCTTCTCCCTGAGGCCCGAGGCGTCCGGGTATCCCGATTCGATCGTCTCGGTCTACGAGCGGGGGTGGTCGATGCCCGACCAGCGCGTACAGCTGAGGTCGGTCCTGACGGCCAATCTCGATAACGTCCTCGAATCCTTCGTTCGTCACGAGGATCACCCGAGCGCCGCGTCGTTCGAGCAGTGCGTTGGTGGCGACGGTAGATCCGTGCAGGAGGGCGAATTCCTCTGACTCGCCGAGGATCTCCCGAATGCCGTCGATCACCGCCTGCGATGGGTCGTGCGGAGTCGAGGGCACTTTCAGGGTGCGGATCGTTCCGTCGACAAGAAGCACGAGATCGGTGAACGTTCCGCCCGTATCGACCGCCAGGAGCGGCGTTGATGCCCGTTCGGGGCCCGCGGACATTGAGGTGCTCATCGCCCCGCTCTGTTTGTGGTCCTCATGCAGCTCTTTCCGTCATTCGAGCGCTTTGGCGAACTCGCTGCCGACTCCGGCGTGGTTCCGGTCTACGGAGAGTTCCTCTTCGGTGTAGAGAACGCGGTTCCGCGTATGCGAAGCTAGCGGAACCGCCCTTCGGATTCCTCCTCGAGTCGGTCGCTAGGGCGAACAATGGGCTCGTTACTCCCTTCTCGAAACATGATCCCGTCCCGGACGGGCTTCCTTGTGTTCACGGATATCGTGCTGGCCTCGACAAGGCGTGGACGTTGCTCTGAGTGGCGTCGATGGTGGAGGATTGGGACAGCTGACACGGCCACGCCGAAGTGTCGCCTCGGCGCGCGGCTACATCATGCCGCTGGCATCCATGTAGCAGTCGTCGGAGTTACGTGCCCGCTTGGACCCTTCCCAATTTGTCGTACAGTCGAGCGAGGGCCCCAATCCCCTTTTCGTAATTCTCGAGCGAAAACCACTCGTTGGGGGCGTGCAGATTGCAGCCCGGCAGAGAGAAGCCGACGAGGAGTGCCGTTGCATTCAGCTTCTCCTCGAACTCGACGACGATTGGGATCGAACCTCCACCACCCATGGGTACAGGCTTTGTGCCGAACGCTTCTTCCAGGGCCTCGGAGGCGGCCTCGAAGGCGGGGCCTTCCACGCTCGCCCGCCACGGCCGCCCGCCATGCAGCTCGTGGATCTCGACGGAGACGCCCGGTAGATCGAGCCTGGCGACGTGGGCGTCGAGCAGCTCTTTGATCCTGTCCGGGTTCTGATCGGGCACGAGGCGGAAGCTTACCTTCGCCATCGCATGGTTCGGCAAAACGGTCTTGGCACCCTCGCCGGTGTAGCCGCTAAGGATCCCGCACACGTCGCATGTCGGACGGATCCAGAGCCGTTCCAGCGTACCGTACCCGGCTTCACCACTGAGTTCATGGAGTGCGAGGTCCGCCGCGAATTCGTCGTCCGAGTGAGGGAGAGAAGCGATCTGGCTTCGGGTCGCCTGGTCCCACTCGAGGACGTCGTCATAGAACCCGTCGATGGCGATCGAGCCGTCGGCTGCGTGCAGGGACGCAATGATTTTCGAGAGCGTGTTCGCGGGGTTGGCGACCGAGCCGCCGAACTCTCCGGAATGCAGGTCGCTGTTCGCGCCACGTACGTGGATCTCGAAGTAGGCCAGGCCACGTAGCGAGAACCCCACGGACGGAAGGCCTTCGGCATACATGCCCGTGTCCGAGATCAGTACGATGTCACAAGCGAGGCGCTCGGCGTGTTCGACTACGAAGGGCACGAGATTCGGCGAACCGATCTCCTCCTCGCCCTCGGCGATCATCACGACGTTGATCGGAAGGGGTGTACCCGTGGCGTAGTGTGCCTCGAGCGCCTTCACGTGCATGTACAGCTGCCCCTTGTCGTCTGCCGACCCCCGGGCGTACACGCGACCATTTCGCTCCGTAGGCTCGAATGGCGGCGAGGTCCACAAGTCGAGAGGCTCTGGCGGCTGGACGTCATAGTGTCCGTAGATCAGGACTGTCGGCGCGTCCGGGCCTGCCGCACGGGATTCCCCAAGGACGATCGGGTGTCCCGCCGTGTCGATAATCTCGGCCTCGAGGCCGGCCCCGCCCAGCTTTTCGGCCAACCACTCGGCCGCCGCGCGGGTGTTCTCGTCGTACTCGGACTTCGCGCTGATCGATGGAATGCGCAGGAAGTCGTACATCTCGGAGCGGAAGCGTCCGAGGCTCCCATCGATGAAGCTCTGTACATCCGACATGGAACAGTCCTTTCCACCGGATCCCGGAGCTCTAGATGAGCGTGCGCAGGCCCCAGCGGTAGATGAACGTCATCATGGCCGCGAAGACGGCGGCCCCGGCCATACCACCCGCGCTGAGGGCGAGGGGATCGAACAGGTGAGAAATCCCGACGCCTAGCATGCCCCCGATCACGGCCGCGAACGCACCCAGGGCCATGATGACCTGAGCGTGACCGGGCTGCTCTTCCGGGCGGTCGATAGCGGCTCGCATCACGAGGCCAATGGCGGCGCCCATGATGATCCAGATGGCGATGCCGATCCAGTTCTGCATAGCTGATTCGGAGGTCTTGGGTCGTTCGTGCGGCTAAATCCCGCGCCCGAAAAGGTATCGGAACGACATGGCAGGAGCCAGTCCGTGCCGACGGTTTGACTCGATCACTCGGCCCTGATCCATTCCGGGATGGCGGACGAGATCATCGATATCAGTGGGTACCTCAGGCGGAAGCCAGTGCGTGACCTGCCTCTCGGATCGATGGCACTCTGGGGAGCCCACGGCGAGCGCTCCCGTTTTGCTCTTCCTCTGTGGCGGATCATCCATCTCGCACGGGCCGAACGAGGGATGATCGTCTCGTGTGAGCTGGGACGTCATCACGTTCCTGAGCCGTTTGTCGTGCTCGATCTCGGGGCGGACCCGGCGCGGACAGAGATCGGATCGAAGACGATGCCTCGCTACGGTGCGGACGAGGCGCCGTCTCTTCTGGACCGCAAGCGAGACGGTCTTGCAATCTTCCTGGGCGCAGGAAGCGGTCGGATCTGGGCGCTCCTGGTCGACGGAGGCGACGAACGGGTGGAGCCGCTATCGGTCACGCTGCGCGAAGACATTCTCTTCCTCGCCGGTGAGTGTGCAGGACTCCTCTTCCTGCGTGAGCTGTCGGTAGAGCGCGACTCGATCGAGTGAGAAGACGAACAAGGTCGGTGACTCTGCGTCAGCCTTTACCCATCCTGCGCTTGAGTTCTTCGAGTGCCGCATCGACATCCAGGTCACGGCTCGATGCAGGCTCGTCGAGGTCGACGCGGAATTCCGAGCCCTCTGCGTCCAGGTCCATTTCGTCGAACGCCTGAGCCGCCTGCGCGGCAGCGTCAGTACCTTCGATCTTTTCTGCCATCCGGTCCAGCTGGTCGAATAGATCGTCAGCGGCAGAGATCGACTCGCGAGCGTCCGAGCGGCCGGTGGTCGAGGTCAGGGCTTCGCGCTTGCTCCGCGCCTCGTGGAAACGACTGTACATCTCTTCGACCGTCCGGGAGCGGAAGTCGAACTCTTCCTTCAGTGCCGACGCCTTCTTGATAAGGATGGCTCGTTGCCCTTCGGCCTTCGTCGTCCATTCGGCGGCGAGCTTCACGGTTTCCTGGTCATCGATCTCTCGGGCCATCGCTTCACGGCGTCGGGCGGTCTCGATGTCTTTTTCCAGCCGGTCGATCTGCTGCAGCGTCTTCGTGAGCTGTTGCTCCAGCCCAGCCACTTGCGCCTTCTCGTCGGCGATCTCGTTCTTCATACCGATCAAGAGTTTGTCGGCCGTTTCGGAAACCTGATCTCGACTCAACTCCTTGTTGAAGTTGTCGAGCGCCTCCTTGAAGGCTTCACGCAGGTCGTCGAACATCCGGCACTCCTCCAGGCACTGACGGACGGGCCCGCACGCGGACCCGCCCGTTCATGGTGTCCAGCCACTCACGGTGAGGAGAGTGGCCTCGAAGCTTCAGTTCAGAAAGGGCTCGATGCGCTGAGCGAAGGAGTTTCTCGCTCGGTGCAAGCGGCTCTTCACGGTACCGAGGTTCACTCCCGTGATCTCGGAGATCTCCTCATAGCTCTTGCCTTCCAGTTCGCGGAGCCGGAAGACGAGCTGATGGTGTTCTGGGAGCGTTTGAACCGTGTCTTCGACAAGCCGACGCAGGTACCGCTTCCGGTACAGATCGTCGGGCTTCATCGAGTAATCTTCGAACTGGATGGGACGGTGATCATCGTCCCAGTTGTTGGTGAGGCGCTGGAACAGCACCAGAGGGCTGCGCGACCGATTCCTCAGTTCATTCTTCGACAAGTTGCCCGCAATGGTGTACACCCAGGTCGAAAACTTCTTCGACGTATCGAAGCGGTGCAGATGCCGAGTCACGCGTATGAACGCTTCCTGAACCAGGTCCTGCGCACGGTCCGGGTCGCCGGTCTTTCGCGTGATGAAATGGATGAGACGGTCGCGATATCTGTTGTAGAGCCGCTGAAACGCACCGGGGCGTCCCTCGAGATGCGCCGAGACGAGCTCTTCGTCCGACAGGTCTTTCAAGGGGCGATCGAACAGATTTTGGCTCACAACATCAGGATTCGTGTTGACCATTGGTCTAAGTCCTAGTTGGAGCCAAGCGAACAGATCCATTGCTTGTGCCGAAAGATATCGGGAAGCTTTGTTCCCTCAAGGGGACCAGGCACAGCGCGCGCGGAGTCAAATCGGTCGGCCTTCCAGTCCGATGAGGGTCCCACCTTCGGAAAAGCCGTCGTAGAGGGCTTGCTCGGGTGGTGGAACGCGATCTCTGGACGCCAACGCGTCGTCGGCTGCACGGTCCATCTCTGCCGTTACCTCGGCCTCGATCCTATTGAGGTCCGACGTCGCGACTCCCTTCCTGGACAACCAGGATTCGAAGAGCCCGATTGGATCCCTTCGGCCCCATTGGGCGAAGAGCTCGGGAGCGAAGGTGTCGCGCGCCTCTCGTTCGTCGTGTGTGGCGTGTCCTCCCATGCGGAATGTGTCGGCGACGATCGCGGCGGGGCCGCGGCCGTCCCGGCACTGGTCCGCAGCGAGTCGTGTTGCGGCGTAGACGTCCAGGACGTTGTTCCCGTCGCAGCTCCACGAATCGATGCCGTACATCGCCGGCCAGTGGTGCAGGTCGCCAACACCATGGGCAGCGGACGGCGTCCCGAGAGCGACCTGATTGTTTTGAATGACGAAGATCGCGGGGAGGTTCTGTACCGCAGCCAGGTTCAATCCCTCGTGGCAGGCGGCACACTTCGTTGCGCCGTCCCCGACCCACGTCATGGCTACGCGGTCCTCGCCGCGATTGCGGAAGGAGAGGGCGACACCGGCTACGACCGTGACGCTCGTGCCCATATGGCTGATCGGCTGGATGATCCCTGATCCCATATCTCCGATGTGCAGATCACGCCCCTCGCTGGGTGAATCCGACGTCGCGAGGTACCCCCGAAACATGTCCGACAGCGGCATACCCATCATATGGAGTGCGCCGGCGTTGCGGATCATCGGGGAGACGACATCCCGGTCCGGGTCGAGCGCGCGCACGTTTCCGACCGTGACCGCCTCCTCGCCTGTGCCGAGCCACGCCTTCGAGATGACGCCGGTTCGGACCCAGCGCTTCAGCCCGATGTCGTGCAGACGGGTCCGCAGCAGGTCCCGGTACAACGAGAGCAAGTCATGTTCGGACAGCGCGTTGACGACCTCTGCCCGCTGGTGGTCGGATGCGAGTGCCTGCTCGAACTGATCAATGAGGTCAGGATCCGGCGCCCATTCGAGGTACTCAGGCGGATCGAACGCAGGGTATCGTTTCATACCGTGAAAGTAACGTCCCCTTGCGTCGATCCGGAGGCGTCTGCCAGAGAACCAGGACACGGATGTGTCACATATCTTTTCGCATGACTTGCCGGGCTCGCGGAGTTGGGTTCGGGTCGTCGCGTCACCGTCCGTCGTGTGAGTGTCGTCTTGTGTGAGATGACTTCGTTGCCTCCATCCGGTAGCATTTCGAGATTACGAAGTCGTCACACTGCTCCATGAGAGATCCGTTGACGGATTCTGCCTCCCCGCCCCCCAGCTCAGTCCGCCCACGCCGGGTTCAGGCCGTGGTCGCCCTGCGTCTGCTCGAAGTGATGAGAGATATGGATCTCCCGATGGAGATCCTGGAGGACGAAGATCCGACGCAGACGATTCCGCGCCGGTTCGGGCTGAGTGACGTCGTGGAGCGGCAGATCCGCACGTACCGGGAAGACGTCAAACGACGCGTCCGCCTGACCGACGATGAGATCCGCGGCCTGTTTCGATTCGTCATTCGCCGGCCTGATGGCCCGGAGGTCTTTCGCAGTGTTGGCCGACTTCTCGTCGAGGGCGAGCGCACGCCTCGCTGGGTACGGGGTCTGCCGAAAGGGCTGCGGTACCGTGCGACACGGCGCCACGCTCGTAAGCTGCTCAAGCGACTGTTCGGTCGAACGATCGGTGGCTTCGGCCGAGGTCCGTTCGTCATCGAGGGTCGGTCGCTTCTCTTCTTGGAGGCAGACCCCGGCGGTGACGCCTGTCATCTCTTGAGCGGCTTCTCCGAGGAACTGCTCTCTCGGACGCTTGGTGGTGCGGCGCGGGTAGAGCACACCCTGTGTCAGGGGTGCGGCGATGATTTGTGCCGCTGGGAGGCCGACCTCATCGAAGAAGATACGACGGTGTCGGATGCGCCCGATGGGCGCAGGGATGTACTCGAGCACCAAGAATCGGGTGCACGCGAAGAGGGCTCGTCCTGACCGGGAGACGGCCGAGCTCAGTCCAGCAGGGTCCGGTGCACGCGGAAGATGCAGAGATCCTGGACGACGACCCGACCATCCCGTCGAGCGACTTCGACCGCGGCGGGTGACTGAATGCCGGTCTGGAGCCAGATCGCCGGTTGCTCGGCTCGGGCCATCGCTGCTTCCACGAACGAGCCTGCTTCCTCGCTCGGTCGAAAAATCAGCACGAGATCCACGGTGTCCGGAATGCTGGCGAGATCCGAGTAGCTCACACGACCGAGCAGGCGCTCAGCGTAAGGGTTCACGGGGATGACATCGTACCCTTTTGCGGCAAGGTAAGATGGGACCCGTCGGGCCTCCTTCTCGAGATTTCGTGACAGCCCGACGACTGCGATGCGCTGCACGTCATCGAGAAGCTGGACGATGGCCTCCGCCGATGGGTTGTCAGCATCGGAGGAAGTGCCCAGCACATGTCGGAGTTGCGCCAATTCGTCCACAGGGCGGGAGCTTACCCGCAGTCCTGTCGGGCCGCAATGCGGTCAGTCGGCAACCACGGTAACGGATGCCCCGTCTCGTGCAGTCGCTCCGACCCCCGCCACGCCTAGCACGACCAGCGCGATCCCCGTCCACCCCAGTGTGGACAACCCCTGGCCCAGGAGCATGGTCGCGAGGGTCGCTGCGACGACGGGCTCGATTGCGGTCGCGATGGAGGCTCGACTGGCATCGATGCGGGCAAGCGCGTCGAAGAAGAGAAAGTGAGCCACCGCGATCGTGAGGATGCTGAACACCAGAAGCACGACCCAGGCTGCCGCTGAAGCTGGCCAGACGATCGGGCCGCTTGTGACCGGCACCGCAAGCGCGAGGAAGAGCACGCATCCCAACGTGCTGTACACGACTGTAGGGATCGAGCCGTACACCGGTGCCGCGTAGCGGCCGAAGAGGGTATAGGCACCGTACGCGATGCCGGCCAGCATCCCCCAACGAAGTCCGGTCGAGCCGAACGTCGCGGTTACGCTGTCTGCTCCGAGGACGCTGAGCCAGACGCCCGAGAGGGTCACGATGAGTAGAGCAATGCGGGTCCGATCCGGCCATTCGTTCAGGAGGGGACCCGACGCTGCCGCCACCACCGCAGGTGCGAGGTACAGCATCGCGACGGTCGATGGCACGCCGACCGCGTCGGTCGAAAATTGGTAGGCGATCTGGAACAAAGCGACCGAGACACCACCACCCACCATCAGGACGAGGAGACCGCGGCCGTCGACCCGAAGGCCTTTGCGGTCTCGAAGGCCGACGGCGATGAGGAGAATCAGGGCTCCGACCAGCGGTCTCAGGAAGGCGAGGCTCTCGGGAGGGACGCCCAGACGAAACAGGTTGACCGCGAAGATTCCCGAAGATCCCCAGAGCGACGCCGCGGCGACGGCTTCCGCGTACCCGAGCAATCGGTCGCGCGCGTCATCCGCGCCCGACGAGATCACACGTACCCGTAGACCTGATAGAGCAGCAGATACACGACGAGCCCTGTCACCGAGACGTAGGCCCAGACCGGGAAGACGAAGCGCGCCAGCTTCTTGTGCTCTTCGAACCGGTCCTTCTTCGCGAGCCAGAGCAGCCGCAGGATGAACGGCAGTACCAGGACCGCGAGGACCATGTGGCTGAACAGGATTGACAGATAGGCGGTGCGAGCAAGCCCTTCACCTGCGAACTCGTGTGTGCCCGTCAGAAGGATGCGGATGACGTAGAAGACGAGAAAGAGTGCGGATGCACCGACTGCGGTCAGCATCGCCCGCTTGTGCCGGTCCACGACCTTGCGACGGATAAACAGGAAGCCGGTGATGAGTGCGATGGCACTCGTCGCGTTGAGGCTGGCATTGATCAGAGCGAGAAGGTCGCCCGCTTGGCTGGTGCTCATGGGAGGGAAACGGGTTTCGGAGCGTCAATGTCGACGGCGGCTCGAGTGCCGACCGTCGCGAGAGCTACCAGTATACTGAGCAGCGCAGCTGCCACGAGGGTGTGAAGGGACACCGGGGGGATCGCCAGCACGGTGAGTACCGAAAGGACACCAAGCGCGACCTGGACGAGGACGAGCCCTGCTGCGGCTGTGATCCAGCGGTGGACCCGCACCGGCACATCCGCCCGCATCGCCCACGCATAGAGCCAGAGCACCGCGACGGTCGCAAGTACGGCCATGACACGGTGCAGGAAGTGCGAGGTGATCTGGATGTTCACCAACGGCGGCACGACTTGCCCGAGGCACAGGGGGACATCCGGGCAGGACAGGCCCCCGTCGGTGTGCCGAACCAGCCCGCCGACCACCGACTGCACGAAGACGGAACTCGCCGCGATGCTCGCAATGATCGTCAGCCTTCGCCCGTCATCCGCTCCGAAGCCCCCGATCGGAGGAGGAGCGCCGGGGCCGACGGAGCCGTGTGTCGCCACAGCCAGCATCGTGGCGAGCGACAGGAAGATGAAGGCCAGGCTCAGGTGCGTTGTCGAAACCAGGTCCGGGAGTTGGTAGATGACCGTCAGGCCTCCGAAGACGGATTGCACCAGAAGCAGGCCCACGCCGGCCAGGGATGCCCGGAAGATCCAAGGCCGGTCCGGCGTTTCCTTCTTTGCGAGCCATGTGGCCAGCCCGAACATCATGACGAGCCCGCCCGCGACGAGCCGATGAAGGTGTTCCCAGAATACCCCGCCTGACATCTCCGGCATCATCGATCCGAAGCATGTCGGCCAATCCGGGCAGGCCAGACTCGATTCTGTGGCGTGCACGATGCTGCCCAGGAAGAGGAGTCCGAGGGTCCAGACGACCGTAACTTTGAAGGCGCGGGGGTGAAGCGTGGTCATGACGCGGTGACAGCCCCCGAGGCTTCGACGTGGTCATGGGACGGATCTAGATCGGCCACTCGCTCGAATTCCCGGTACCCGGCCAGGGAGATCACGCCGCGCTCCAGCCACTGCATCTCACCATCGAGGTAGCGGCGCGCGACCTTGTATGTCGCGATGTCGTCGTTTCGGAAGATCGAGCGGAAGCTGGCCGAGATGCGTCGCCGCGACTGACGACAGAATGCATCCGCGAGCGCCTTGGCACCGCGCTCGTCGCCGCCCCGGTCCTCGAGGGTCTTCGCGTAAAGAACGGTCGCCGCCATGACGAGTAGTTCGGCTCCGATGTCGACGACACGACCGAGTACGGCCTGGCGTTTCTCAAGACCCGGGCCGAATCGGACCATCGTATGAAACGTCGCCCGGGCCAGCCGCCGCGACGTGCGCTCGACGTAGCGGAGGTGCTTGGCGAGTGAGCCGAACTCGGAGTAGCGCGGCCAGGCGCTCCATCCGAGAAAGCGGGTCGGATACCACCATATGTAAAAGAGCCCGGCCTTCAGAAGCGCTGTAAACTTTGCGCCCAGCGGCGCCTTTGGATTTACGAGATCCCCGGCGATCGAGAAGTGTCGGTCGACGGCTTCGCGTGCGATGAAGAGGCGCATGATCTCCGAGGACCCCTCGAAGATCGTGTTGATGCGCATGTCGCGGAGCCAGCGCTCAACGGGGTACGATACCTCTCCGCGGGCCCTGAGCGAGTCGTGTGTCTCGTAGCCTCGCCCACCGCGCACCTGCAGGGCATCGTTCACGAGGTCCCACCCTGTCTCGGTGCCCCACATCTTTGCGACGGCGGCCTCGAGCCGAATATCGAATCTGCCGGAGTCCGCCATCGCGCCGATGAGTTCGACGAGCGCTTCGAGGGCGAAGGTGTCGGCGGCCATCTTTCCGATCATCTGCGCAACGGCGTCGTGGTGTCCCACGGGGAGTCCCCACTGGACACGGCTTCCCGCCCAGTCGCGCACCATCTCGAGGCTGCCCTTGCCGGCTGCTGCGCAGAACGCGGGTAGGGCGAGACGCCCCGTGTTCAGCGTGATCAGAGCAAGCTTGAGACCCTTACCCTCTCCCCAGAGCAGATTCTCACGTGGGACCTTCACGTTCGTGAAACGAAGGGCTCCGTTCGAAAGCGCACGGAGTCCCATGAAGGAGCATTCTTCGAGGACCTCGACTCCGTCCCACTCGGTTTCGACGATGAAGGCGGTAATCGGCTTGCGTTTCGACCCTTCCGGTGCTGGCGTGCGCGCCATGACGACGATGATGTCGGCGCGTGGACCGTTTGTGGTCCAGAGCTTTTCGCCGTTGAGAATCCAGTGTGAGCCGTCGTCGGAGAGCTCCGCGAAGGTGGAAAGGTTCGCCGGGTCCGAGCCTACGTCGTGCTCGGTCAGGGCGAAGGCCGAGAGCTCGCCCCTGGCCAGACGTGGCAGGTATCGATCCTTCTGCTCCTCAGTCCCGAACTTGAGGAGAGGGCCGGGCACGCCGATGCTCTGGTGTGCCGACAGGAATGCGCCCGTCGCGCTGCAGCGAGACGCGATGATCGCGAGAGCCCGGTTGTAGGAGACCTGCGAAAGCCCCAGCCCCCCATACTTGCGAGGGGTCTTGATCCCGAAGGCACCCAAGTCGGCGAGGCCGTCGAGCACCTCCTGCGGGACCCAGCCGTCCGTGTCGTGTTTGTCGCCGTCGATTCTCTCGCTCGCGAAGGCCTCGAGCTTCTCGAGGAATGCTGCCGCCCGATCCTGTTCCTCGGGGTCGGGCGTCGGCGCGGGGTAGACGAGGTCGAGGTCGAGCCGTCCTTCGAAGAGTGCTTTTGCGAAGCTGCTTTTTTCCCAGTCCTGCTCGCGCGCCTGCTCGGCGACTTCTCGGGACTCGAGTTCGCTTGCGAGCTTCTTCTCTTCGGCCATGGGGTCTTCCGGATAAGCCTGCGATCGGGGGAGCAAATCGGGCTGAATCTTAACAGCCGGATGCCTCAGGTGCGTCCGACTCAGCTTTTACCCCCGAGCGCGCCGAGGGAGCCCTCAGTCAGCGAGGAACTCCATGATCTCGTCGTGTCGGGCGGCGGCATCTGCTTCACCGATCTCCATCAAAGCCCGCATGTAATCGGCCTGAAAGAGGATGAGACTGAGGATGTCGGGTGACTCGGTCTCTTTGGTTCCCAGCCCGCGCGTCAGAAATCGAATCGAACGTGGAAGCTGTGCTTCGAATTGCGACGAAAGCCGACCAAGGTCGACGGACGGGCGGAGTACCAGGAGTTCTACGGGCTCGAGCCCGTGGCGCTGCTCCTCCGGGAGCGCCTCGAGCAGACGGTTCAGGCGCTCGAGGCGCAGCGCGTCATTGTCGAGCAGGTCGAGGAAGATCGCGTTGAAGAGCACGCCCGCGACCTGGGCCGGGGGAGGGTACCCACGAATGCTGGTGTGCTTGATCTCCGACTGGTTCCGATCGTAGCGATTCGAGATCGCCATGATGCGTCGGGCGCCGAGGTGCAGAACGGGCGAGAGTGGGGCGGTGAGTCTGATTCCACCGTCTCCGTACCAGTCGTTTCCAAGCTGGATCGCTGGGAAGAGGAGAGGCAGCGCGGCCGATGCCATGATGTGATCGACCTTGAGCGTCGCGCGTTCCGTGAAGCGCTGTGGACGCTCCAAGGTGTCGATGCTGTGACCCTCGACCCACGTGACCGATGCACCCGTGGAGTAGCTTGTCGTGCTGACCGCGAACGCCTTCAGGCCGCGGTGGTCCAGGTTGTACTGGATCCCGGTGAGCTCCCGGTTCACGGCGTGCAGCGCCTCGGTGAGGTACGCATCCAACGGGGTGGTATCGACAAGCCCGCGCACCTGAATCCGACCCCCTCGGAGGCCTCCGCCACCAAGCTGGCGGAGCCAGCGCATGCTGTTCATGGCCAGCGATCGGGGATCCACACGAAAGACGTGGTCGACCGTCAGGTCACCCCAGAGGTGACTGAGCTCTTCGACCGCTTGCAGGAACGTGCCGTGATGTGAGGCGAGCCCCGCGGCGTTGATTGCACCCGCCGAGATGCCGTGAACGTAGGGGATCTGAAGCTCGGGGTAGTACCGGGCGACATGACGCAGAAAGCCCACCTGGTAGGCAGCCCTCGCACCACCTCCGCCCATGACCAGGCCCAGGTCGTCCGGGCCGTGTCCTGCTCGGGCATCCGTGGCCGCTTCGAGTGGCTCCAGGTCGGTCATCGGTCTCCGCTAGCCAACGATGGGGCGACCGATTGCCATGATCCCGGCCACGATGCACGCCAGGACGATGAGCGTGCCGACGATGTGCGGCGTGAAGGTCTGGGCCTCCGGGGGGCGCCGTTTCATGACGCCGTGGACGACGTGGGCGACGGCGGCGGCCAGGATCATCATGGCGATGTGTCCAGCGAGCTGCGGGTAAAACATGCCGGTGAAGAGCATGATGACGCCCAACAGAACCGTGAGGTCGATCACTCCGGTGAAGATGGCCGAGAGCACCCTCATGTGCTTTCCGTACTCGGCCTTCGTCGCGAGTCCATACGCTGCGTACGCAACGACGACGAGGCCCATGAGGAGCACGAGGTACCGGAGGCCTGAGTGCGCGTGAAGAAGCATGGTGAGTCGCTGGGTGGGGTGGGTAGGTCGGACCTGTCCGGGGAGGCCCGCATTCGGGGCGAATCTACCCCGACGTGTCTAGATCGATACCGGTACTCCCGGACCCGATGTCGATGATTCGTTCCTGGTGGAAGCCGCCTTGGGCAGTCCAGAGCTGGATGGTGTACGTACCTGGTGGTACGTCGTCGAGCTGAAATGTGCCATCTGCTTCGGCGAACACCGATCGTTCGGCATTCGAGGCGAAGACGAATGCGGTCATGCCCGGGTGCATGTCGCAGAGCACGTCGTAGCCTCCCGCAGTCGACACGGTAACCGGTAGCCGCTCACCCGGGTTGGCGTCGGCGTCGATGAGGTCGACGGCGCTACCCAAAGCTCGCACACGGACGTTGTGTGCGAGTGCGGACTCGCTATTCGTGAAGACGACGGCTGTACCGAGTCGGATCGTGATCAGGGTCGGTGAGAACGTGAGGCCGAACTGATCGATCGTTACCGTCGAATCGAATTCGCTCGCGGAGCTGCCAACGTTCGCCGGGGTGAGCATGATCACGCTCGGAACACCTCCAGCCGCGACCGGCGCGCGACCGTAGATGCCCTGCGCCGGGAGCGATGAAGAGTCGTCCCCCTCGGTTGCACTCCCGGGGGACGACTCACTCACTGTGCACCCGGCGGTCGAGGCGGCAAGCAGTGCGATCACCAGTACACGTGCTCGGTCGTTCATCCGGATGGAGTCGAAGACGTGTGTGCTCCCGACGTACTATCCGATGTCCGCGAGCGCGTCGTTGAGAAGGTCGCGGGCGCGTTCCAACTGCTCACGCTGCGTCTGTGTCGGGGGGTAGAGTGAGCCGGGACGGACACCCCCCCCGTTCATGGCTCCGTAGACCTGCTGCACCATGCGACGGGCGGCCCGCAGCCTGTCTTCCGGTGTCCGGGGCGGACCCGCCTGTCCACGGAAACCGAAGCCGCCGCCGCCCCTGATTCCGTGTTCCTGCATGACGTTATCGATCTGTGCCATCAGAGCGATCGCGCCGAGCATGAACTGCTCTCGGGACTCGTACATCTCCTGGGTCAGCATGGGCATCTCCGGGTCGCCACGCACTTCGACCGAGGTTTCGCCAACCCGGCCGTCTGCCTCGATGCTGACGATGTACGTCCCGGGAGAGACCCAGGGGCCCCATGTGTCGATCGATCTAGCCAGCACCGGGCTGTCATGCCGGGACCACTCGTCCGAGACGCCAGGGCCGCCGTGGCGAAGATCCCAGTTTACGCGGTGTGTCCCGGTGGTCCCCGGTACGGAGAGCTCACGGACGATCATGCCATCGTCGTTCCGAACGCGCATGGTCGCATCGCCCGAACCGCTCCTCAGGCGGTATGTGAGCTCCACGCCGTTCACAGGGTTCGTCCCGGCATACTTGTCCTGTCCGCGATACGAGGTGTCCTTCTTCCAGAGTTTGATGGTCCCCAGTGGTGCGGAGAAGACGGTCACCGGGGCTGTCGCGTCGGCCCATTCCGCGATCGCTCGCGTATCATCGAGGATCCAGACTCCCTGTCCATGCGAACCGATCACGAGGTCTCTCTCTCTCGGATGGATCACCATATCGTCGTAGTTCGTGGTCGGGAGGTTCGGTACACGAGCCCAATGGGCACCCCCGTCGGTACTCGCGAACACGTGGTGCTCAGTGCCGACGAAGAGCGTGCTCGGGTTGTCTGGATGCTCGACGAGCACATTGACCGAACCCATCTCGGGGAGGGTCTGGTGCAAGGGCTCCCACGACGACCCGAAGTCACGGGTACGGTACACGTAGGGCCGGAAATCTCCGTCCCGGTGTGCGTCGAACGTCGCGTAAGCAGTCCCCGCCGCCGTGGACGAAGCAACGATGCGGCTCACGTACGTCCCGTCGGCGATGCCGGGGACGTTGCCCGAAACTTCGGCCCAACTGGTTCCGCCGTTTCGACTCACCTGCAGGTTGCCGTCGTCGTACCCGACCCATATCACCGCTTGATCGAGCGGGGATTCGTCGAGAGTCACGGCTTCACCGAAGGAACTGGTCCCGTCGTTTCGCGAGATCGAAATATCTGCCCCGGCTACGCCCATGATCTGCAGCGTGTCTCGGTCGACCTGCCGGCTCATGTCCTCGGTCATCGTCCACGATCCACCGCGGTCACGCGACACGAAGAGGTGGTTCCCCGCGACGTACAGGACATCCGTGTCGTGCTGGGAGAGCATCATCGGGGACGTCCAGTCGAACCGGTAGTTCTGCCCCACGGGCTCAGCCGGTGAGATGTCCAGCATGTCACCCGTCTGAGTGTCGTACCGGAAGTAGTTCCCGCCGTTCGAGCTGCCGTAGCTGTAGCGAGCGTCGTCCGGATCGGCCTGCCAGTACATTCCGTCGCCGAAGCCGTTCTGCATCCAGTCATCGTTCAGGATACCGGCCCAACGACGCGTTTCGGATGGGCCGAAGAACGAGTGGTTGTCCTGCAGGCCTCCCAGAACCCAGTAGGGATCCTGCATGTCGACACCGATCGCGTAGAACTGCGAGATGGGGAAGTTGTTGAGCTTCCGGAAGTTGATTCCGCGGTCATAGCTCTCGTGCAGCCCTGCATCACCGGCGAGGAAGATGTGGTTCGGGTCGGCCGGGTTGATCCACAGCGAATGGTGGTCGGCATGGACCCCCACGTCGTAGGTGGGGGCGAGGGCGATCTGACTGAAACTGCGCCCGCCGTCGTCGCTGACGTAGGATCGGGTGGCGAGCGTATAGACCCTCTGGTGGTTGTTCGGGTCGATGAAGATGTGGGAGTAGTACATCGGCCGGATGTTCTGCTCGTTGACCCGCTCCCAGGAGACCCCGCGGTCCTCCGAACGGTACACGCCGGATTGGTTGTCTTCGGCCTCGATGATTGCCATCACGACCCGCGGATCGGACTCCGAGACGGCGACGCCGATTCGGCCCAGATCACCGGATGGCAGCCCTGCTCCGAGCCGGTTCCAGGTCTGACCCCCATCCGTGGACTTCCAGAGGCCTGATCCGGGTCCGCCACCGTTGAACCCCCACGCGCGTCGGAGCCGCTGGTACGTGGCCGCGTATACGGTGTTCGGGTTCTGAGGGTCGATCGCCATGTCGATCACGCCTGAGAATTCGTCGACGAAGAGCACCTTGTCCCAGCTCTGGCCGCCGTCCGTGCTCTTGAAGACACCGCGGTCCTCTGAGCCTGCCCAGAGGTTGCCGACGGCTCCGAAGTAGACGATGTCGGGGTCGGTCGGGTGGATCACGATCCGCCCGGTATGCCTTGTCTCCTCGAGACCGAGGTGCGTCCAGGTGTCACCTCCGTCGTCAGACCGGTAGATGCCGTTGCCGTACGAACTCGATTGACGGTTCTGCTGCTCACCCGTGCCCGCGTACATGATGTTCGGATTCGAACGCGAAATGGCGATGTCGCCAAAGGTGCCGACCGGTTTGTCGAAGAAGACGTTGACCCAGGTCTGGCCACGGTTCGTCGATTTCCACAGCCCGCCCGATGCTGTGCCGACGAAGACGGTCGACGGGTCGTTCGGCAGTGCTTCGACGTCGTGGATGCGCCCACCGGTGACGGCTGGCCCGATCGACCGGGGATACATCGCGGACATGGCCTCAGTGGTGATCGCCGCCTGACCACCCGCGGGTGACGCGGTCATGGCCGTGAGGAGCGTGAGGGCGAGCCCGGAAAGGGTTCGGGTCAGCTGCTGGTGTGTCATGTGCAGTACAGCCATGAGGGTGTCCTTCGTCACGGGGTTGTTCTTCATCTTTGAGCGGATCCCTGCGCCGGCTCGTCCAGATCCAACGCGGTGCGTACGACCTCGATCACCTCCGAGTCCATGTCGGAGGCACCGATCATCCATTGCAGATAGTCCGGTGCTTCCGCGGCCACTTCGGCCAGGGAGCGGCCCTTGTGTTTCCCTTTTCGGAAGACACGCCCCTCCTCCTCAGGGCTGAACCATCTGTCCAACTCGGTTCGAGTCGGGCGGAACTCCTCGCAGTAGGAGTGCAGGCCGTCCAGATCACGAGGGAGGTGGGGGTATCGCTCGAGCTGACCGCCGAGCACTGCCGCCGAGGTGCGAATATCGCCAAGCGCGGTATGGGCTTCCTCATGCTCGCGATCGAGATAGAAACGTGCTGCAGCCGAGAGGTTGCGACGCTCTTCGCAGTGGAAGATGTCCTGCATGTCTACGACCCGCCGACCAGCCATCACGAAGTCGATGTCGCACCGTTTGAACTCCTCGATGAGTAACGGGATGTCGAAGCGGCGCACGTTGAAGCCTGCGAGGTCACAACCCTCGAGCATCTCCACGAGGGACCGTGCGACGCGGCAGAACTCCACCGCGTTCGCTACGTCTTCGTCTGTGATTCCGTGAACTGCGGTTGCCCCGGGCGGGATCGGCATCCCGGGGTTGAAACGGCGTTCACGCTCGAGGATGTCACCGTGAGGCGTCCACTTGATGAACGCGATCTCGATGATTCTGTCGTTCTTCAGGTCGAGACCGGTCGTCTCAAGGTCGAAGAAGACGAGGGGTCGATCCAGCTGGAAGGGTAGTTTCATGGGAGGTGCAAAGTAGTCGGGACTGCGCGGTGGTACTACCGAGGCCTGCGTTCGAGGAGGTTCTGCAGCCGCGCTGAGTGCGTGAACTCATCCAGCGGTAGCCAGGACGTACCGGCCAGAAGTGCCAGAGATTCGCGCGCTTCGAGCCCGGCCTCGATCCAGGTGGCCCCCTCCTCGTGCCGCCCCAGTGCCGCCAGGAGTGCGCCGAGACTCGTGGCGACGGGCGTGCCGCGCCGCGCCTTGCGGATCAGGTCGTGTGCGATCTGCTCGGCTTCGTCGCGTTCGCCGGCACGGACGAGTGCGGTCCCCAGGAACGCGGTCACGAACGGCTCTCGACCGGACAGCTCCACGGCGGCACGGTAGTACGTCAGTGCTTCTCTGCCTCGATCGCTCTGCTCAGCGTAGCGACCAAGGTGCAAGTACGAGAGAACATGCTCCGGGTCCAGATGGATGGCTTGACGAGTACGCGTGACTGCCTCGTCCAGCCGGCCCGCGAGTGCGTGTGGCAAGCCTGATTCGTTCACGATCGTGGGGTCGAGCGGCTCCAGGGCCATCGCTTGATCCGCCCAGGTGCAGGCGGCCTCGTAGTCCTCGCGGTATATGAGGGTTCTCGAGAGCCAGCGGTGGGCTTCCGGCAGGCACGGTGCCATTTCCAGTGCCAGGCGCAGGTTCATCTCGGCCGAATCGAAGGCCCAGTCGAGGAGGTCGGCGTATCCCAGCGCGGCGTGAGCTCGGGCGACCGTATCGTCGAGATCGAGGGAGTGGTCCGCGCCGTCTCGCATGGCTCGCACCGTGCTTTCGAGATCGGTGCCGATCCGCAACGATACGTGGCTCTCCCATGCATCGCGCCAGCATTCCGCCATACCGGCCCATGCGTCCGCAAAAATCGAGTCCCGTTCGATTGCGGCCTCGAAGTGACGAAGCGCACTCACGGGATCATGTGCGAGCAGAGCTTTCCGCCCGTCGACGTATCGTTCCCAGGCCACGAGATCGGATGTCGGGGCACGGTGGGTGAGATCCGGAGTTGGCGCGGCCATCGCAGACCCGAGGGCGCTCGCGATTTCGTGGGCGACCTGATTCTGAACGTCAAAAAGAGTGTCTGTCGTGAATCTCCACGTCCCGGACCAGAGCTCCGTATCGTCCGGGGCACGCACGAGTTGGACCACGACGAGGTTCAGTCCCGCGACGGCCTCGACCTGACCGCGCACCAGAAGCTGTATGCCCAGCTCCTCGGCCGCGGACTCGGGTTTGGTGGTGCGTTGGATGAAGGCACGCGAGGACAACGGACCGATGACGGCGAGGTCGTCGATCGACCCCAGCAGCGCCGCGATCCCATCCAGCGCGCCCGGGCCGAAGAGCGACCCACCGTTGGCGAATGGGAGCACAGCGAGGCGGTTGCCCCTCTTTCTGCGGAGCGATCCACGGATCCGGCCGAAAACGGACACGGCCGGGCGACGCTACTCGTCGGTCTCGGGCTCGAGGCCGAGTGCCTCCAGGACTACGGCCTCCTGGCTCCTCGAGTGTCTCGACGCTTTGCCTTCCGCGGGGCTCGCTCTCTCCGGGCGCGCCGCGTACGAGAGCGGAACCTTGCGCGGTACCACCGAACGAAGCCGGGGTCCGACGAAGGTCAGTCCTCCCATATTGCGCGGCTCTTCTTGCGCCCAGACGACCTCGCGGACGTTCGGATACTGCTCCAGCAGTTCGGTCAAGGCACCCGCCGGGAACGGGTAGAGGAGTTCCATGCGCCCAATCGCTGCATGTTCCGCCTCGGTTCGCCGTGGGTGCGCCTGAATGTCGTAGTAGATCTTTCCTGAGCAGAGCACGAGTCGAGTCACTTTGGACAGATCCTCGATCGTGGGGTCCGCGATCACGTGACGGAATCCACCCTCGGTCAGTTCCGAAACTGTCGACGTCGCCTTCGGATGCCGAAGCAGACTCTTCGGCGTCATGACGATCATGGGTCGTTCCGGGCGGCGCAGTGCTTGCCGGCGTAGCATGTGGAAGTACTGGGCCGGTGTCGTTGGGTAGGTGACCCGCATGTTGCCTTCCGCACAGAGCTGCAGGAACCGCTCCAGGCGCGCACTTGAGTGCTCCGGACCCTGACCCTCGTACCCGTGAGGCAGAAGGAGGGACAGCCTGGAGTACTGACCCCACTTCGTCAGGCCCGACGCCAGGAACTGGTCGATCATCACCTGCGCGACATTGACGAAGTCACCGAACTGCGCTTCCCAGAGCACGACGTCGTCATCTGAGGCTACCGAATAGCCGTACTCGAAGCCGATGACGGCGGTCTCCGTGAGCGGCGAGTTGTACGTCTCGAAGCGGGCGTCGGAGACAGCGTCCAGGGGCACGTGCTCCACGCCGGTCTCCGCGTCGTGGAGGACAACATGTCGGTGGCTGAACGTACCGCGCTCGGCGTCCTGGCCCGTGAGGCGGACGGGAATACCTTCCTGGAGCAGGCTTCCAAAAGCCAGCGTCTCCGCGTGTCCCCAATCGAGTGGACGATCCATCGAAAAGTCGTCCGCTCGCTTGCCCAGCTGACGCCACAACTTCGGGTGAGGGGCGAAGCCCTCGGGCAGATCGATTGCGGCCGCGTTGATCTCTGCGAGCGTCTCGAGTGCGACACCTGTGGTCTCGGGAACGAACGGGACTTCGTACTCTTCGTCGGGGCTATCGTCCTCAACCGGATCGTAGTCCCGCACGTGATCCTGAACGTCTCGGAGTGTCTGCACGATCTCGGAGCGGAGCTCCGCGACGTACTCGTCGGAGACGACACCCTCCGCGATGAGTGCTTCGGAATAGATCTGCTGCACCGTGGGGTGGGTGCCGATCACCTTGTACCTCACCGGCTGGGTGTAGGCGGGCTCATCACCCTCGTTGTGGCCGTGCCGGCGGTACCCGACAAGATCGATCACGAAGTCTTCGTTGAACTGTTGCCGATACGCCATCGCCAGGCGCACAGCGGCGAGGCATGCCTCCGGGTCGTCCGCGTTAACATGGACGATCGGGATGCCGTAGCCTTTGGCGAGGTCACTCGCGTACAGCGTCGACCGACCTTCTTCCGGATCCGTCGTGAAGCCCACCTGATTGTTCACGATAATGTGGACAGTCCCGCCGACCGTGTAGCCTTCGAGACGGGCCATGTTCAGGGTCTCGGCAACCACTCCCTCGGCTGCGAACGCTGCATCACCGTGCATCAGCACCGGTACGACGGCGTCGAAGTCGGCTGCGGAGCCTTTGCCCGGCGCGGCGTGCTGCTTGGCCCTTGCCATGCCGATGACCACGGGGTTCACGAACTCGAGGTGACTAGGGTTCGGCGCCAGGGTCACGTTCACGCTGCCCACACCGTCCACATTCCGGATGCCGCGTGCTCCGTGGTGATACTTCACATCACCGGTGCCGGCGACGTCGAGCTGGCCACCCTTGAGGGAAGGGCCTTCGAATTCCGCCATCAGCTCGCCATACGAAACACCCACCGTGTGGGTCAGCACGTTGAGGCGGCCTCGGTGCGCCATCCCCAGCACCACATCGGTCCCGCCCACCTTGGCGGTCTCCTCGATGATCAGATCCAGCATCGGAACCAGGACGTCGTTGCCTTCGAGGCTGAATCGCTTCTGGCCCAGGTAGGTCTTGTGGAGGAACTGCTCCAGACCCTCGGCCTCGCTGATGCGCCGCAGGAGTTTTCGGCGGTCCTCGACGGACAGCGTCGGAAGGTGCGTGCCCGTCTCGACCTGATCCCACAGCCAGTCGACCTTTACGTGGTCGTCGAGGTGTTCGAACTCGTAGCCCATCGAGCCGGCATATACGTCACCGAGACTCGCGAGGGCGTCCGCTACGGAGCGCTCACTGTCCTCGTCCGCGATGACAAGCGAGGCCGGTAGCTTGCCGAGCTCCTCTACGGAGGTGCCGAAGAACGCCGGAGAGAGCTGGGGATGTCCGGGGGGATCGCTGCCGAGCGGGTCGATGTGCGCGAGGCGATGTCCGTGATCGCGGAAGGCCTGCACGAGGGCTGTCGCGCGTGAAACCGCGGGGACCAGCCTGAGAAGAGCCTGTGTGGCCTCGTCGGCGTCGCTTGGCAACGCAGGGGCAGGTGCAGCGGGTTCGGCTGGAGCAGCCACGGCTTGGGCAGGCGAAGTCGCTGCGACGGCAGGCGTTTGGTGCGCCGTCGAAGGACGCGAGTCGACCAGTTGATCCGGTACCAGCAGCCCTTCGGACACGGCCAGGCTGGCGTCGTTCTCGAAGATCTTCCGCCATTCGGACGGCAAGGCGTCGGGGTTACGGGCGTATTCTTCGAACATCGCCTGTGCGTAGGCGGCGTTCTGGCTGTCGAAGAGGGTGTCGTCCTGCACGGTCCACTGTACCCTGATTGGTTGAGGAATGCTCGAGTCCTCGGCGACGGGTAAGCTACCTCATTTTCCGTAGATTATGGAGGCGGCTCGGCCTTTTATCTACGTTGGCTGTATGGCCAACACACCCTCCCGCACCACTCCGCTCTCGACCGTCAGAGACGTCATCGGATCGGGGTTCCCGGCGCTAACCCAACCCGACTGGGTGCGGGCGTTTCCCTGGGTGGTACAAGGTACCACGATGCACGATTCCGGGGATGAGGCGCCTTTCGACCTCGGCCTCTTCGCGGCGGGAAGTGACCCCGAGGCTGCTCGTCGGCGATGGAGGATACTTCGTGAGCGTCTCGAGGCGGACCGAGTTGTGCATGCGCAGCAAGTGCACGGTGCCCACGTGCGGGTACATCATTCGAATCGAACTGCGGTTGAGGATCCGCACCTGGTCGACCCGTGCGACGGCCATGCCACCGATATGCCGGGCGTGATCCTCGCGGTGACGATTGCCGACTGCGTGCCCGTCTTTATCGTGGATCCCGAGCGGAGGGCCGTGGCGGCCGTTCACGCCGGTTGGCGCGGGGCGGCTTGTGGGGTCCTTGAGCGTGCGCTCCACGAGATGGCCTCGAGTTTCGCCAGCCGCCCGGAGGCTCTTCACGTGCATCTGGGCCCAGCGATCTGCGGGATGTGTTATGAGGTCGGTCCGGAAGTCTTTAAGGCCCTGGGGCAGCCCGTACCGAAACGCCCGACCCCGATCGACCTGCGTAATGTGCTCGGTCAGCGGGCGGTGGGTGCTGGGGTTCCCAACGATGCGGTCACGGTCTCCGCACACTGCACAGTGTGCACCGCTTCGGGGTTATTTTCGCATCGATCGGGACACGACGAACGACAGGTCGGGTTCATCGGGGTCCGTGCTTGATGTTTCATGCTCCGCGCATCGGCCTCTGCGTCCGGTGTAAACACCATCGCGTGACCGGGAACCGGCGGGGATCGCAGTTCTATCTCTGCGAGCTCGCTGCGACCGACCCGCGCTTCCGAAAGTATCCACGCCTTCCGGTGTTGAGATGCCAGGGTTTCGAAGAAGACGAACGACCCACTGACCAAAGGAGAGATGACGAGTCTCATGAGTGACCAGCAACCGCTGTACATTGCCCGTGCAGGTGTGTCCAAGGTCGATGGAATCCATCGACGAGGGACGCTCGAGGACGGGACTACTCTGGAATTCGGTGTTCACGGTCCGATCAAGGCCCAGTACGGACTCGACGCTCAACCCAACCTTCCGCTGCCGGTCGATTATCTCGTCGCAGCGGCAGCCGGCTGACTACTGGGAACTCTCAATGGCGCACTGGAGGTGCGCGGGATTTCAGTTCCGGACGGTGACATCAGCTGCACCGCGGAGGGCACGAACGAGATCATCGACAGGATCATCGTGCTGACGCGGATCGACGTTCACTACTCAATCAAGCTCCCCGAGGGCGCGGATCGAGAGAAGGTTGATCGGGCCCTGTCGAGCCACGTAGACAAGTGTCCGACTGCACAGAGTATCAGAGATTCGGTCGCGGTCGGCTGGACGGCGGACATCGCCTGACCCCACGAGAGCGACTCCCACCATTCCGCGCCGCTCGTGTGTAGGGCATGGTTGCGGCGTCGCCCCGGTCAGTCTTCGACGATCTGAGGACCGTTGAGCACGGCGTTGCGGATGTGATCGATGATGAGATCGACTTCCTCCGACGTCACCTGGAAGTGCGGCGTGAATCGAAGCGAGTTCTCTCCGCCATGGATTACGCCGATGCCCTGCATGCGCATGAACTCCTCGGCGCTGTCGGTCCCGTATGCCTTGAAGCGTGGCTCGAGCTCGCACGAGAACAGCAGGCCAGTGCCTTCGACCTTCGTGATCGCACCATCCAGTTCGACTGCCAACGCCTCCAGCTTCTCGACGAATTCATGTCCGCGGTCGACGATGTTTTGCCGGACCTCGGGCGTGACCATTTCGAGCACTGCGGTGCCGATGTCCATGGCGCGCGGGTTCGCGGTCATCGTGTTCCCGTAGATGCCTTTCCTGTACAGGTCCGCGGTCTCCGACGTCATGGCGAGGATGGAGAGTGGGTACTGCCCTGCGTTGAGCGCCTTGGAATACGTTTCCATGTCCGGTGCCTCCAGATCCTGGAAGCCCGGATAGTCCACCACCGACAGGTAGCCGGTCGAGCGGAGGCCCGCCTGAATCGAGTCGACGAGCAGCATTGAGCCGTGGGCTTTGGTCAGCGCACGTGCTGTGGCGTAGAACTCGGGCGTGATCGCCACGCCCGGGTTCCCCTCTCCCATGACGGGTTCCATGAAGAACGCTTCGATGAAATAGCCCTCGGCGTCGGCTTTCTCGAAGTGTGCCTTGAGACCGTCAACGTCGTTCGGCTCGACCGTGAGCAGGCATTCGTCACGATACGTCGCCAGGTACCTGTGGTACGACCCACCGGTGGAGTCAGAGAACGCCGCCGGGCGACCCGTCCGGCCGTGGAACCCCCCGGCGAGTGACATCTTGGCGACGTGCTTCCCTTCGTGGCGACCACCCGGGTCTGTCATGAGTTTGGCGTTCACGTCCGAGATGCGGGTCGCAACCGACACGGATTCGGATCCGGAGTTCATCGCGACGAAGTGCGAGAACGGACAGCCGTCGGTGCGCGTCTGTCCGACCTCTCGAGCCAGTGCCTCGTAAAGGCGGAGTTGGGAGAAGCTCGGAGTCATGACATTCGCCATGACCTGAGGCTTCGTCATCGCCTCGATGATCTGGTTCGGCACGTGGCCGAAGCCGAGCATGCCGTACCCTCCATTGTCGTGCAGGACCGCGCCCTTCGTCGTAACGATCCAGGGGCCTCGTGCCGCCATCGACACGTACGGGTTGACCGTGTCGTCGGCGTAGAAGTTCACGAGATGCTCTTCGATCGCTGCGACCTGCTCGACTTCCCCGAGCTTCATCAGCTCCGGAAACTCGCGGTTCAGGACCTGGAACTCTTCCGTCGCGGCGTTGACCGCTTCGGCGAGTTCGGGGTCGTGGGACACGAACGTGCAGACGGTATCGTTGTCGAGACCTGTCGTGCGAACCTCACCGGCCTGTGCACGGATGGTTTCGAGCTGGTCGAGAACTCCGGCCAAGGGGCACCTCTCGAAGATCAGGGTTGTTCTTTTGTGGGGAAGCAATCTCGCAGGTAAGTGGGGGATTTGGGGAGGGGTAGACGTCCTCTTCGAAGCACGCCTCTCGCCACCATATCCTTTTGGCTCCTCATCTCGCAGGGCGTCAGGGACCTCTGCAACTCCCGGCCCCGGCGGTCGGGGCTCCGCCTTTCAGGAGGCCGAAGTGACCCACCAACGCCGGACGGAAGGGAGATCCAGGATCTCGGGGTCGCTGGTCATGTCGATACGTGTCGGCGCCAGGATGTCCTATATGATCGCGCGCGACCGAATGCGCTAACGTTCCGTCTCATCGAGGAATGTGGAGAGCGCCGCGTATGACTCATCAGGCTTCTCCTCTGGAGGGATGTGGCCGCAGCGTTCCAGGACGACGAGGTGTGCGTCGGGCAGATCCAGTGCGAGGCGCCTGCCAACCCATTCCGGCACGACGCGCTCAAAGTCTCCCCAGATGAGCAGGGTCGGTACGTCGACGTCACCGATCTTGTCTACGACCTCGTCGATATTGTCCGGAACGATGCGGCGACCGGCTGCCATCATGGCGTCGATTCCGTCTTCCCTCAGAAGGGGTCGGGCGTAGGCCTCGACCATCCTGGTGTCCACCATGTCGGGGTCTCGGACGATCGAGCGAATGACGAATCGGACGAGCCTCCGGGGACCGACCGCGCGAATGAGCAGACGACCGAGACGGGGCCAGTTCGAGAGAGACACGAACGGGGGTAACGGCTGGCGGTACGTTGGTGACGAAACGAGGACCAGCCGCTCTAGGTGTGACGGTGATGAGGTGCACAAGTGCTGGGCCGCGAGGAGCGCGATCCCTCCCCCCAGGGAATGCCCCACCAGCGTCAGACGATCCAGGCCGAGTTCGTCGATCAGCCTCAGGACGAGTTCGGCCTGGCTCGTGGGCCCGTACTCGTCATCGGCAGGTTTGGGTGCGGCTCCGAAGCCCTTGTAGTCGACGCAGAGTACGCGACCTCGATTCGCCAGCTTCGGAGCCCAATAGCGCCAGGTGAAGGACGACGCGCCGAAGCCGTGCAGCATCACGAACGTGGGGCCACCATCGACGCCCCTGGTTACCTCCGTCACGTGCAGGGGCAGGTCGACGTCGAGCGCGCGACCTGAAATGAAGGGCGACGTGCTCAACGAGCGGGTCGAGCGAGTCGCACACCGAGGCTCACGAGCCGTTCCATCATGATGGGCCGGCCCGAAAACGAAGTGTCGAGGTGTACGTCGGCGACGTGCAGGAAGCGCATGGGCCAAACTACTAGATGGTCGCGCGGAAGGGGGAACCCTTTTCGTTGAGCTCGGGCATCCTTCCCGGAGGATGATCGATTATGTTTCCGGCCACACGGTTCTTCCGTACCATTCAGTGACCGTCTCCCGCATCCTATGTCGTGCGCGCCGGATCCTGCCGGCCGCCGGACGAACTACATGAGCGACACTACGGCGGCGGCTCCCAGCCGGCTCCGCGAGATCTCGCCGACGATCAACGAAGTCTGTGACTACCTGAAATCCAGTCCAGACGGCGCTTCGGCCCTCCTCCTCGACTTCGCCCGTCTGTTTCTCTCTCGTGCTCCCGACGAGCTGCTGACGCATCGGAGCACGAAGGATCTCGCTTCGATGACCCGCGGGACCTTCCGCTTTCTGGAGAGTTCGCGTCCGTACCGGGTCGACGTCTCCGTGGCGAATGCCGACGAGGACGACGAAGAGTGGGATGCGCCCGTCACACTCATCCGCACCAACGTCAGCGAGCGGCCGTTCATTATCGATTCGATCCGTGAGTACCTGTCGCTTCAGGGGCTCGCCATCGAGCGCATGGTCTACCCCATGCTCGACGTGGACCGAGGCAGTGACGGCCATGTGGTCGCTGTGGACGGTCCCTCGGAGGGAGGGAGTACGGAGTCAGTCGTCCACTGTGAGGTAGAACGTGTCGGTGATGTCGATCGACTTCGAACACTCGAGTCGGATCTGAGATCGAGCCTCCAGGATGTCGTTCGGGCCACCGACGATTTCATACCGATGCTGGGTGCTGTCGACCAGGTTGTTGCAGCAGTTCGAGAGAATGGGTCGGATTTGCCCGACCGAGCAGCAGAATTCGAGGAGATAGAGGACTTCCTGCTTTGGCTGAAGGACGGCGGGTTCGTCTTCCTCGGCTACCGCGGCTACGACCTGATTACAGATGAGGACGGCGGGGAGCAGTCGATCGTCGTACGGCCCGGCTCCGGTCTTGGGTTGCTCCGCAACGAAGGTGACTCGCGCTTCGCCGTCCCTGTGCCGGTTTCGGACCTGTCGCACGGTATGCGCGAACTCGCTCTGAAGGGACCGGTTCTAATCGTCAACAAGACGAACGCCGAATCCACGGTGCACCGTCGGGTGCGGATGGACTACGTGGGCGTCAAGAAGCTCGACGCGAGCGGTTCCGTCGTCGGTGAATATCGCTTCATCGGGCTGTTCACGTCGAAAGCATATTCAGAGCCTGCTGCGAACATCCCACTTCTGCGCGACAAGCTGAGCAGAATCCTCGATGCCGAGGGCGTTCCGGAGGGATCGCACGATTACAAGGAGATCATCACGATCTTCGACTCTCTTCCGAAGGAAGAGCTTTTTCTCTCCTCCTCCGAGGAGCTTCGAGACGACGTACGCGCCGTATTGACCGCCTACAGCGGTCGTAACGTGAAGGTCGCTCTTCGTCAGAACCCGCTTCAGCGGGGTGTGTCCGTGATGGTCATCCTTCCCCGCGATCGTTTTTCAGGCGGCGTGCGGAAGCAGATCGAGCGGGCCCTCGTCGAGCGGTACGAGTGCGAGGTCCTCAACTACCATCTGGCGCTTGGCGAGGGCGATCAGGCTCGACTGCACTTCTACCTGAGTGCCGGGGAGGACACGGTCGCCGCGATCGAGGCGAAGGACCTGGAGCACCTCGTTGCCGCGATCATCCGCACGTGGGCAGACCGAGTCCGTGAGGGACTGGAGAAGGTCGTCTCCACGGACGAGGCGCGTGAGCTGGCGCAACGGTACGACGAGGCGATGAGCCGCGAGTACCAGGCAGCGGCGGATCCGGACACTGCGGTCACGGACATCTGTGAACTCGAGCGGATGGCCCAGGAAGGGCTGACTGTATCGGTCGGGCTGACGAACCGCGAAGAAGATGCTTCGGTCGCCGGGGTCGCAGGGGCTACGGAGCTCAAACTCTTCCTGCGAGGTGAGCGGCTCGTTCTGTCCGACTTCATGCCGATCCTCGAGGATGCGGGTTTGCGCGTCATCGCGATGAAGCCGTACGAGGTAGGAACGAACGGAGCACCGGAAGCGACGATCTACGTCTTCGCCGTTCAGGATCGGGCTGGCAGGCTGATCGACGTCGAAGAGCGAGGTGATCTGCTTTCCGCCACGCTGCTGGCCGCCCGGGCCGGAGACGTCGTGACCGATCCGCTCAACGCGCTGGTCGTCAGCGCCGGACTTCATTGGCGGGAGGTGGACGCGCTTCGCGGTCTGGCGGGCTACGCGTTTCAGTCGGGCGCTGTGCCGAGCCGGAGTGCTCTGCCGAACGCCCTCGTCGAGTACCCTGGGATTGCGTGTGAACTCTTCGCGATGTTCCGCACGAAGTTCGATCCCGCGATGGATGTGTCCGTGGAGGAACGCCTTTCCGCAATCGAGGACATTCGCGGCGCGTTCCACGCATCTCTTCACAGTGTGTCTCTTCTTGCCGACGATCGAGCGCTGCGACGTCTGGAGGAGACGATCACCAAGACGGTCCGGACCAATTACTACCGTCGCGGTGGCACCACGCCGACCCAGCGGTCGGGCGGGGTACCGTATATCTCGTACAAGGTGCTCGTTGGCGACCTCGAGAACTCTCGTCCGACGGAACTGCTGTTCGAGGTCTGGGTGCATTCCGCGCGCATGGAGGGGGTCCACCTCCGTGGAGCGACGGTCGCCCGCGGCGGCATTCGCTGGAGTGATCGCCCTGACGACTTTCGCACGGAGATCCTGGGCCTCGTCAACACACAGATGGTCAAGAATGCGGTCATCGTACCGGGAGGGTCGAAGGGCGGATTCGTAACGCGTGTGACCCCGATGGATCCGGAGGAGCGATGGGAGGAAGGTCGCCAGCAGTACCGGACTCTGATCCGTGGGTTACTCGACGTCACGGACAACCTGGGCGACGGGAGAAACGTCGCCCCCGAGAATGTGGTCGCGTACGACCCGGCTGACCCGTACCTGGTCGTCGCGGCGGACAAGGGGACCGCGACATTTTCCGATCTGGCGAATGCGGTTTCGGGGGAATACGGATTCTGGCTGGACGATGCGTTCGCCTCCGGTGGGTCGAACGGCTACGACCACAAGGCGGTTGGAATCACAGCCCGCGGCGGTTGGGAGTGCGTGAAGCGTCACTTCCGGGAGAAAGGCAAGGACATCCAATCTGAGCTGTTCACCGTCGTCGGCATTGGGGACATGAGCGGGGACGTCTTTGGAAACGGGATGCTGCTCTCCGAACAGATCAGGCTGATCGCCGCTTTCGACCATCGGCATATCTTCATCGACCCGGACCCCGATCCGGAGTCGACGTATGCCGAGCGGAAGCGGATGTTCGAACTCGGTCGTTCGAGCTGGGACGATTACGACCAGAGCTTGCTGAGCGAAGGCGGTGTGATCATCCCGCGGGGCGCCAAGGAAGTCGAACTCAGCCCCCAGGCACTGCAGGCCCTCGGGGTTCACGACGGTGACGAGCAGCCCACCGACGGTGAGGCACTCGTTCGGGCCGTCCTCAGGGCGCCGGTCGAGTTGCTCTGGAACGGAGGGATCGGGACGTACGTGAAGTCGGCGTCCGAGTCACACGCCGACGCGGGAGATCCCTCGAACGACGCCGTTCGGCTCGATGCAGGCGAACTGCGCTGCGACGTGATCGGAGAGGGTGGTAATCTCGGACTTACCCAACGTGCTCGGATCGAATACGCCCGCCTCGGTGGTCGAATCAATACGGATGCGCTCGACAACTCGGGTGGCGTCGACATGTCCGATCACGAAGTGAACCTGAAGATCCTGCTCACGCCTGCGGTCGCGTCGGGGGCGCTGAAGCAGGACAAGCGAAACGAACTGCTCGAGGAACTCACCGAAGCGGTGGCGGAGCTGGTGCTCGACAACAACCGCTCGCAGAGCCTGGCGGTTTCGCTCGACGAGCGGCGTTCCAAAGAGTCGCTCGACGAGTTCCGTGATCTCATGCTCTCCCTTGAGAAGGCTGGAGAGCTCGATCGGGCGACTGAGAATCTTCCGTCGACCGACGTGTTGATCGAGCGCCGAGAGCGGGGGCAGGGCATGGCACGTCCGGAGCTCTGTGTTCTCCTCGCCTATGCGAAGCTGTCGCTCAAGACACGGCTTCTCTCGAGCGGCCTGCCCGACGATCCGGTGACGGAGAGTTATCTCCTGGGCTACTTCCCGTCGCAGGCGATCAGTGCAGCCGGCCAGGAGAACCTGGAAGAACACCGTCTGCGCCGGGAGATCATCACGGCCGAGATCACCAACGACCTGGTCGACCTGATGGGTTCGGCGTTCGTGTTCCGGATGATGCGTGATACAGGTCGGTCTCCCGATGATGTCGTGCGGGCGTGGCTGGTGGCCTCTCGCCTGGCGGACCATCGCGTGCTCATGCGGCAGATGGCTCAGCAGGCGAAAGCTGTGAACGCGCGTGTCTCCTACCGCTGGCTTCTGGGGCTGGCACGGGTCCTGGAGAGAACGACCCGCTGGGTATTGCAGAACGTGGAGCCGGAAGAGTCATCCGCGGCGATCGTGGAGGAGAATCTTCCGGGCCTCTCATCCCTTCGGGAGGCGTTCGGTGACGTCGTTCGAGGGGAGGAGCGCACACTCTTCCAGGCCCGTGTGCGGGAGATTCAGGAACTGGGCGCGGACGAGGCGTTCTCGCGTCGCCTCATCACTCTGCGCTTCCTCGATCAGCTTCTCGAGATTCTGGGCATCGGTCGCGAGGTCGACACGCCCCCGATTCCGACTGCGCATGCGTTTTATCAGGCATCGGAGTCATTCGAGATCCCGTGGCTCCGGCGGCGAAGCTTCGCGTCGGCGGGAGATGACCAGTGGGAGGTGCGTGCTGCCCAGGTGCTGTCCGACGACCTTTCACGGGCCCATCGGCGGATTACCACGGGGCTGCTGGTGCGTCGCGGTGGTGCGGAGGACGAAAGCACGGATTACCTGTCGCTCATCAAGGACTCGGATCTTTCTCGTTTTCGAGACATCGTGGAAGAACTGAGAGCCGAAGAAAGCGTCGGGCTTGCGGCGGCTTCAGTTGCCGCTCGTGAACTGAGTGCCCTCGCGGATCGCGTCGCCCGGAATCCACGTCAGGAGGACCGGCGATAGCAGGACGCCTGGAAGAGTTCAGGTTCATTGAACGTACTGGTGTGTCGGCGATCCTGTATGTCGCCGACAAGTTCCGGCCGACAGGAAACTCATGTCGAGCGCGATCCACGAGGTGTTCCAGCCGCGACCGGATTCCTGAGCAGGGTTGGTCGTCCGTCCCCTGCCTCCGATCAGGCGTTTCTTTGCTCCGACGATCCACCCGAGGTGTCGAGCATCATGATTTTTTGCCACATCTTGCTCGCGAGAGCGGTCGTGAGCGTCTCGACCTCGTCGACCGCCTGGAGCACGACAGAGTCGCTGAAGCGCGCCGCATAAAGCGCGGCGAGTTTGGAGGTGAGCGAGAGCATCTCCGTACAGTAGTCCAGGTATCGACCAAGCTCGTCGCGCGTGAGCGTGCGTTCGGGAGACGAGTCCGTACTCCTGACTGCGTCGATCAACTGATCCGGATCCTTGGTCAGCTGATGCATGTCCACGATGTGCGCCACGGCGCGGAGCTCTCGAAGGAAGCCGAGTGCCCGTCGCCGTTTGCGCCGATCCTCCGCCGTCACGAGGAAGACGACCGCGAAGCCGGCGAAGACGAGGTCCTGGATCCCCGATTCGACGAGTTGGACAGCATCCACCGCGCTGACCTCTCCGCCAGGCAGGGCCATCGCGAGGCCGTAGATGGCAGCCCCCAGCCCGAAGAGCACCACACAAGCGACGAATCCGGTGGCGATCCTGAGCGTCCAGATCGGACGCTCGATCTCATCGAGATTGTCCTTGGTCTCCGTCGCAATGAGATGGAGTTGCTGTCCGAGGTTCGACAGACCAGACCCGGGAAAACGCTCGTCGATGCGACGTGCGAGCCGCTCGATCGTTTCAATGATCCGGTCCGGCTCGAGATGGAGGGCCGGGAGTCCCCGACCTTCTCTTGCGGGAGCGTTCGATGACATGGCGAATGATCCCATCAGCGGGCGTGCTGATCAACACTGCCATGCCACGGTGAGATGTGCCGCGCATGGCGCGAACGCCAACGCAAGCGCCGTTTCACCCGGTGGGTTGCGCGTTTCCTGAGGTCGCGCGCATTCTAGCGCCGCCTTACAGGGAGTGCGTTGATGCAGCCGACCAACACCAGGGACCCACAGTACTACCACAAAGTGGTTGATTGTCAGTGGGCCTGCCCGGCACACACCAATGTGCCGGAGTACATCCGTTTGATTGCGGCCGGGCGGTTCACCGAGTCCTATCTGCTGAATCGCAAGTCCAACGTTTTCCCCGGCATTCTGGGTCGTACGTGCGATCGCCCGTGCGAACCGGCGTGCCGCCGGACTCGTGTCGAGGACGAGCCCGTAGCGATTTGCCGCCTCAAGCGTGTCGCCGCGGATCTCCGAGACGACGTTTCGGACTTCCTGCCTGCGGCCCCGACGGAAAAGAATGGAAAGAAGGTGGCGTTGATCGGTGCCGGCCCAGCCTCACTTACGGTCGCCAACGACCTTATGCCATTGGGCTACGAGATCACGATCTTCGAGGCTCTCCCGAAGGCGGGTGGTCTCATGCGCACGAACATTCCGTCGTTCAGGCTGCCTGTTCGCGTTCTCGAGGAGGAAATCGACTACATCCTGGACATGGGAGTCGACATCCGGTTCGACCATCGGATCGACTCCATGAAGAAGCTGCTCGACGGAGGCGAATATGACGCGGTCTTCGTGGGGACAGGGGCGCCCAAGGGTAAGGAGCTGAATATCCCGGGCCGCCAGGAGGCCGACGCCAACATTCACATCGGCATCGAGTGGCTCGAGGCCATTCACTTCGGACACGTGGACGCGGTGGGTGAGCGTGTTCTGGTGATCGGTGTCGGCAACACGGCGATGGATTGTTGCCGGAGTGCGAAGCGGCTCGGCGGGAAGCAGATCAAGGTGATGGCACGTAAGTCACGACCCTACTTCAAAGCGTCGCCCTGGGAGCTTGAGGACGCAGAGGACGAGCAGGTCGAGATCCTCGTGAACCACTCACCTGCGAGCTTCGTCGTCGAGGATGGGCGACTGACGGGGATGATGTTCGACCTCGTCGAGTGGAAGGAGAACGAAAAGGGTCGTCTCGTCAGTACGAAGCTCGATGAGGTCTTCATTCCGGCGGACGACGTGGTGCTTGCGATCGGTCAGGACAACGCGTTTCCATGGATCGAGCGCGATATCGGGATCGAATTCGGAGAGTGGGACATGCCGGTGGTCGATCGGGCCACGTTCATGACAACCCGTGAGGGAGTCTTCGTGGGTGGCGATGCTGCCTGGGGACCGGAGAACATCATATGGGCCGTCGAGCATGGACATCAGGCCGCCATTTCGATCCATAACTATTGCGAAGGCAAGTCGGTCACCGAGCGACCTCCGTACGGAATGAATCTCGTCTCGACCAAGATGGGGATTCACGAGTGGCGCTACTCGAACGATTACGACGCGAATCTACGCACGGAGATGCGCTACGAGGATCTGGAGAAGCGTCTCGCCGACATGATGGTCGAAGCTGAGCTCGGGTTCGACCTCGGCCAGGCTTCACGCGAGGTGGAGCGCTGCCTCAACTGCGATATCCAGACCGACTTCTCTGCGAAGTTGTGCATCGAATGTGATGCGTGTGTCGACATCTGTCCGGTTCTGTGTCTCACCATCACGCATGACGGTGAGGAGGACGATCTCAGGAATCGCCTGACTGCTCCGGCCGAAAACCGGGACCAGGCGCTGTTTGCATCGGAATCGTTACCTCAGACGGGACGCATCATGGTCAAGGACGAGGACCTGTGTGTCCACTGCGGCCTGTGCGCCGAGCGCTGCCCTACGGCGGCGTGGGATATGATGCAGTTTGACCTTCTGAACCCCCACGCAGGGACTGAATCGTGGCCGACCACGGCGATCACGGTGTAAACGACTTCGCGTTCAAGGTCGCCACGGTCAACGGGACCGGATCGGCAAGCGCGAACGGTCTGCTCTTGCAGGCGCTCTTTCGTATGGGGATTCCCGTGACAGGGAAGAACGTCTTCCCGTCGAATATCCAGGGCCTCCCGACGTGGTACGAGATCCGGGTCAATAAGGATGGGTACACTGCACGCAGCCCCGACTTTCACCTGATCGTCGCGATGAATCCGCAGAGCTATGCGCGGGATATCGAGGAGGTGGTGTCCGGTGGGTGGGTCCTGTACGACAACACGCGGGAACTCGACGACAAATTCCGGCGGGATGACGTCAATTTCATCGGCATTCCGTTGGCCGAGATGTGCGTGAGCGAGTTCGATGGATCGCGGACCCGTATCCTGATGAAGAACATCACGTATGTCGGCGCGCTGGTTGCTCTGTTGGACATCGACATGGATGTCGTGAAGGGCATGCTCCAGCAGAAATTCTCGAAGAAGCAGCACCTCATGGATGCCAATTTCAAGGCGATCGACATGGGGTACGCCTATGCCAGGGAGCATTACGACTGCCCTCTGCCGATCCGCCTCGAGACCATGGATGCGACGGCGGACCACGTCATGATCAACGGAAACACAGCTGCGGCGCTCGGATGCGTCTATGCGGGCGCGACGGTTGGAGCGTGGTATCCGATCACGCCATCGACGTCGGTCATGGACGGCTTCAGCCAGTACTGCAAGCGATTGCGCGTGGATCCGGAGACCGGGAAGAACAACTACTGCATCATCCAGGCAGAAGACGAACTCGCTGCAGCGGGGATGGTGATCGGGGCGTCGTGGATGGGCGCTCGCGCGTTTACACCGACCAGCGGCCCGGGCATCTCGCTCATGAGCGAGTTCATCGGGCTCGCGTATTATGCCGAAATCCCGAGCGTCTTCTTCAACGTGCAGCGCACGGGACCGTCGACGGGTATGCCGACGCGCACGCAGCAGGGCGACCTGATGATGTGTACGTACGCGTCGCACGGAGACACGAAACACATCGCACTGTTCCCTGCCAACCCGAAGGAGTGCTTCGAGTTCGCAGTTGCTGCGTTCGATCTCGCAGAGCGCTTCCAGACGCCGACGTTCCTCGTGTCGGATCTCGACATCGGGATGAACGACTGGATGATCCCACGGCTGGAGTGGGATGACGATTATGTGCCGGATCGGGGCAAGGTGCTTTCAGCCGAAGAGTTGGAAGAAGCCGAGTCCTTCTACCGCTATCTGGATGTGGACGGCGACCACATCGCGTACCGCACCCTCCCCGGTGTCCACCCGAAAGGTGCGTACTTCACACGGGGTTCGGGGCACGACAAGTATGGTCGCTACACGGAAGGGTCCGCGGAGTACATGGAGGTCGTCGATCGCCTGCTCGCCAAGGTGAATTCCGCCGGTGACCGGGTACCTGAGCCGGAACTCCATCAAGGCGCCGAGCCTACCGAGCTGGGGATGATCTCCATTGGAGGTTGTCACTGGGCGGTGCTCGAAGCCCGCGACGACCTCGCGGAGCAGGGGCTCGCCGTCGACTACATGAGGATTCGTGGCTTTCCCTTCAATGAGACAGTCGAGCGATTCCTCGAGCAGCACGATCGAGTGGTCGTCATTGAGCAGAACCGCGACGAACAGCTTCGAAAGCTGATCACGATCGAGACGCAGTGCCCCAAAGAGAAGCTCGGTTCGATCACCTACTACGGTGGGCAGCCCCTCAGCAAAGGCCACGTGCTCGACGGTCTCGCCCCGTGGATTCCTGAGCTTGCTGGGGGGGGAGCGACGCCCGGGTTCGCAGACGCGGCGTCCGACACTGCCGTAGTAGAGGTGGCCCCATGAGCTACATCGCAAAGCCCGCGGCGCGACATCCCCAGATGCCGAGAAATGCTATCGGGCTGACTCCGCGAGACTACGAAGGGTCGATGTCGACGCTGTGCGCCGGCTGCGGCCACGACTCGGTCACGGCGGCGCTGATCCAGGCGTTCTTCGAACTGGCCGTCGAACCCCACCGTGTGGTGAAGGTCTCCGGGATCGGGTGCTCGGCGAAGACTCCGACGTACTTCGTAAGCGAAGCGCACGGTTTCAATTCCGTGCACGGGCGCATGCCTTCGGTCGCGGCCGGCGCCAATGCGGCGAATCGGGAGTTGCTCTACGTCGGGATCTCGGGTGATGGTGACTCACTTTCGATCGGTCTTGGGCAATTCTGCCATGCGATCCGTCGGAATGTGAACATGCTGTATGTTCTCGAGAACAATGGCGTGTACGGCTTGACCAAGGGGCAATTCTCAGCCTCGGCCGACATCGGAAGCCTGTCGAAGGCGGGGGTGGCCAACCGCCAGGGGCCGATCGATCCGGTAACCCTGGCACTCTCCCTGGGGGCCACGTTCGTTGCCCGCTCCTTTTCGGGTGACAAGGACCAACTCGTCCCGATCCTCATGGCAGGTATGCGGCACCAGGGCTTCGCCTTCATCGACGTGATCTCGCCGTGCGTGACGTTCAACGACCACGAAGGTTCGACGAAGAGCTACGCGCATACCCGGACCCACATGCACGAGGTCGTAGAGACCGACTTCGTTCCCCTCAAGGCGGAGATCAGGACGAAGTATGACGAGGGTTCGGTGAAGGCGGTGACACTCCATGACGGAAGCACGGTACGTCTGCGCAAGACTGATCCCGAGTATGACCCGGGAGACCGTCGTGCAGTGCTCGACTATCTCGGAGCCACGGCCGCGGAGGGTGAGGTGGCCACCGGGTTGCTTTATCTCGAGGGGACAGAGGACGATATGCACTCGTTCGAGAATACGGTCGATGCCCCTCTGGTGAACGTCCCGTTCGATACGCTGTGCCCGGGGTCAGCTGTTCTCGACGAAATCCAAGAGGAATGGCGTTGAATCGTCACGGCGTTGTCATGCTGCGCCCCGGTCGCCTGCTTTGGGGCTGGTGGGTTATCGCTGTTCTCGCGATCGCCGGAATCGTGCGTACCCCGTCGGTGTATGCTCAGTCCACGGGCCAGGCGCTAACACACGCGCTCGACTCTGCCGCTCGTGCTCACGTGGAAAGTCCAATCGTTCCCGGAGTATCTGTCGCCGTCGTGCGGGGCGGGGAAGTTCTTCTCCAGGGTGGGTACGGCTTCGTCGACCTCGAATGGGACGTGCGTACGCCGGCTGCGGGCGGAGCCTCGTACGAAATCGGCTCCGTGACGAAGCAGTTCACGGCGGCGGCAATTCTGCTTCTGGCTGAGGAAGGCAGGATCGATCTTGATGCGGACTTCACCGAGTACATCGACTTCGATACAAAGGGCCGCACTGTGCCCGTGCGCAGGCTCCTGGATCACACCTCAGGTATCCGGAGTTATACGGACATGGAGGTCTTCGGGACCCTCTCGACGCTGGAATTACCGCGGGATACGCTCGTCCGGCTCTTCGAGGCCGAGCCCTTCGATTTCGAGCCAGGCACCGCGCAGATCTACAACAACTCGGCCTTCTTCCTCCTCGGTCTCGTAGTCGAGTCGTTGAGTGGGCAGTCGTACGCGGACTTTGTTCAGGAGCGCCTCTTCGACCCGGCGGGCATGACGGACTCTTATTACTGCGATGAGGTCGCGATGCGCGGTGGGCGTGCGCACGGCTACGACGCGGTGGGCCCGGAAGAGTTGATCCGGGCACGGTACCTGAACCACACATGGCCGTACGCTGCCGGTTCACTCTGCTCCACGGTCTCCGATCTGGTGAAGTGGAACCGTGCACTGCATGGAGGTCGGATCCTCAGTGAGGCCTTCTACCGGGAGATGACGACGTCAAGTCCGCTCGAGAACGGCATGTCGATTGGGTATGCGATGGGCATCAGCGACGGGATGCGCGGTGACACGCCGATTCACAGCCACGGAGGGGGCATCAACGGCTTCGTGTCCATGCTCGAATGGTACCCGGAGCATGAGCTGAGCGTTGTTGTCCTGCAGAATTCCGCGGCCCCTCCCGGCGCCGGTGCACTCGCGGCTGCACTTGCGGATCTCGTACTTGGACCGGTGCCCGAACACGTGGCGCAACCGTTCGATGGCTCGCTCGCGGAGTTGGAGGGTACGTATCGAGGGATAGCGCGAGGTGAAATGATGCAGATTGCCGTCCGGGCACGTGGTGACCGGCTCGAGTTCATGCCCGAAGGAGCCGATGCACCGATGGTGCCGACCCATATCGGGGACCTCACATGGGCGACGGGCGGGACCCGGCTGATGTTCCGCCGTGTCGGTGACCGTGTTCGTGAACTCCGGTTCACGGCTGGGTCGGCGCATTACGTTCTGGAACGGGTCGGCGCGAACGACTGACCCACGGCGCCATGAAGCTGTCGGGGTAGCCTACATGTTCACACACATGAGCGTGGACTCACACCAGGGTGCGCATCGAACCCGGTATGCAGGTCCCATGGCTCGTCTCGCTCCTGCCTTGAGCCGTCTGTGTGTCCCCTTCGTCCTGGCAGCGTCGGGCGTCGTCTCGCCTCTGGTGGCTCAACTCCAGATGTCGGCAGATGCTCCGCCCCCCGTGGCGTATCTGGAGGGGCAGATTGTGGACAGCATCTCGGGTGACCCCATTCCCGGCGTGCTCGTACGGATGGACAGCGGTCACGAAGCGTTCTCGGACCGGGCCGGTCGTTTTGAATTCCAAGGACTTCCGGAAGGAAAGCGACTCGTGGCGATGATGACGGCAGACTGTCGCGTTGCCTGGGGACACGTGACGGTCGTTCAGCGTTTCCCTCGGGAGGTACGCTTCCGGTTGCCACCCGTCTTTGGAGCCAGAGCTCAAGAGGAGCGCCGTGAAGCCGAAGAGAGGCAACGGTCGTCCGGACGCAGACTCGAGGCACACGAAATCGAGGGGATGAACGCCCGAAACGTCATGGAGCTGATTCGCAGGTTGGCGCCGAACATGGTCAGCCCGATGCCCGGTGACGTCGGCGCGACCTCGCGGTTTCGGTCTGCCCGTGGTCGATCGACGACCGTTGCGGATCCGCCGGTTCTGCTCATCGATGGAGTTCGGACTCCCGGTGCCGAAGGCACGCTTTCTCAGATGAGGCCGAATGAGCTCGAGTCGGTCGAGGTGCAGCCGGGTGCTGCGGCTGGCTGGGAGTATGGGTCGGCCGGCGCGAGCGGAGTGATCAAGATTACGCTCAAGAAAGGGCTGGCTTCCGGAGCCCCCGAACGGCCTGTAGCAGCGCCGTGTGTGGTTCCGGCGTTCCCTGGCCACTAAAGCATCTGTTTCCTCAGGTTGGCTTCAACGGAAACAGATGAGGTAGCCATGGGGTCATGTCCTCGCAGTACTGCGTAAAACAAACTTGACTTTGGTTGTGTGGTGTCGTACTCAATAGCGTTCGGGATGAGGTTGGGAGGAGTGGGTCTACAGCTCTAGGGTCAATTGAGGAGGTCTCATGGCTCTACGGACGTTCGTAAAGGGCTCCGTGAAAGTCGCGCGCAATTTTGCGATTGCGTTGGCTTTTGCGGCGTTCAGCGCAGTCGGCGTGACTGCGCAGAACACCGGAACGGTCACCGGCCTGGTGCGCGATGCGGCGACACTGGCACCCTTGGCGGGTGCTCAGGTGTCGGTCGAGGGCACCGGTGTTGGTGGCCTGGTCAACAACGTTGGCCGCTTCCTGCTGCTTAATGTTCCGGCAGGAACACAGACGGTGAATGTCACGATGATCGGCTACGGTTCCGGTTCTCAGACAGTCAGCGTCACTGCGGGTGGTACAGCCACCCTCGATTTCGAACTGCGAGAGCAGGCCCTCTCTCTTGAAGGTGTGGTTGTAACCGGTACTGCCGGTCAGGCCCGTCGCCGAGAGGTGGGTAACTCCATCGAGTCTGTGAGCGCGAGCGACATCGCCGTCGCGGCGATCACGGACGTCTCCAACGTCCTGCAGGGCCGTGCGGCCGGTGTTGCGATCGCCGGCACGGACGGTCAGGTCGGCGCCGGGTCCGAGATCCGAATTCGCGGTAACAGCTCGATTTCTCAGAGCAACCGCCCGCTGATCTATGTCGATGGCGTTCGGATGGAGAACAGCGCCCTTATGTCTGCGGATGAAGGTGCCGCAGGTACGATGGCGATCGACGGCATCAACCCGAACGACATTGATCGTATCGAGATCGTTAAAGGGCCTGCGGCGACGACGCTGTACGGTACGGAGGCTGCGGGTGGCGTGGTTCAGATCTTCACGAAGCGTGGCGCTGCTGGTGCACCCGCGTGGACGCTGACCATGGACGGCGGTCTCTCCCGCATGGGCCACCAGGGTCCGCTGGTGGGCTCGGACGTGGTTCCCATGGCGAACGCCTACACCGAGAGCCACCCCGATCTCTACCCGACAGGTGACTACAACGTCGATTACATGCTTCCGGAAGGGGACATCGGTAACGCCAACGGACTGCGCCTCAACGACTGCGCATCCGGTGTCAACCTCAGCGCGCTCTATCCGACGATCGACAGCTATGGCGCAGAGCCTGGTTGTCCTGAAAGCGGATCCTGGTTCCGTGATGCGACCATGCAGCGGGTCAACCTGAGCATCCGTGGTGGTGGCGAGACGGCGACGTACTTCGTTTCTGGCCGGTACGCTGACGAGCAGGGCGTTGTCGACCCGCAGGGTCAGGACAGCTACAACCTGCGCGCCAACGTACAGTTCCAGCCGTTCGACGGACTCGATGTCAGCCTCAACAACATGTACACGAAGCGGAACATCTCGTGGATCCCGAACGGCAACAACGCGTCGGGCCTGTTCCTCAACGTGTTGCGTGGCGAGCGTGGCTATACGCCTGACAATGATGATTCACTTGTCATGTTCAACGACATCTTCACCAACCAGTCGCAGTGGGTGACCTCTGCATCAATCGGTTGGTCCCCGACGGCGGACTTCTCGCATCGCCTCAACTTCGGGATGGACTACACGTACGTCGACTTCGTCGATTTCAAGCCGTACGACAACTACGAGAACCCGCTGGGCGATCGTGAGAATGACACGTACAACGACCGCAACATGACCTTCGACTACAACGGGTCGTGGCGGACGGACGTCATGTCCGGTATTTCCTCCTCGTTCTCGTGGGGTGGTCAGGTCTATGAGGAGTACAGCTGGCGTCTGAACGGCTTCGACTCCGACTTCGCAGGTCCTGGTGACCAGCTACTCGGTGACGGTACGGATCAGGACGTCAACGAAAGCCGTCTGACGGTCCGCTCCGGTGGATTCTTCCTCCAGGAGCAGATCGGCTTCGGCGACCGTTTCTTCCTCACCGGTGGTATGCGTTGGGACGGCTTCTCAACGTTCGGTTCAGGCTTCGGGCTCGCTGCGTATCCGAAGCTCGCCGCTGCGTACACGATCTCCGATGAGAGCTTCTTCCCGGAAGGCCTCCTCGGTATCGACGCGCTCAAGTTGCGCGGTGCCTGGGGTAAGTCCGGTCGTGCTCCTGGTGCGTTCGATGCTGTGAAGGTTTATGAAGCCACGCAGGCCGACGAAGTCGTGCCGGCGCTCATTATCGGTAACCTCGGAAACGCCGATCTCGGTCCCGAGGTCTCCAAGGAGCTTGAAGTAGGCTTCGAGACATCACTTTTCGAGGGTCGCGCTTCGATCGACTTCACATACTTCGATCAGACGACCACGGATGCGCTCATCGGTGTTGCGGAGGCCCCCTCCTTCGGTACGGAAGAGGCCACGCTACGCAACCTCGGTGAGACGACAAATAAGGGGTACGAAGCAGTCCTTAACGTGACTCCGCTCCGTACGGACAACCTCGACTGGAACGTGAACTTCTCGTATTCCTCCACGGAGTCTGAGATCACGGACCTCGGGCCGCTGCAGAACGCTGGTTTCAACATGCAGCTTGGATTCCCGATCGGTGTTGAGTACGACGGTGTTGTCACCAACCCGACGGCCGTTGGTCAGCAGGAAGAGACCGAGACGGCTGTGCTCGGTGTCAACTTCCCAACCCAGACCATGGCGATTGGGACGCGGCTGACGCTCAACCAGTCGCTCACGCTCGACCTGTTGGCCGAAAGCCAGATGGGTCACGTGCGGACCATCGGTATCGGTTGGGCAACGGCGCGGCGTGAGACCTGGCCGCACTGCTACGGCATTCAGAACGAGTACAATGCCAATGGCCGCACCAACCTGACACCGAACCAGGTCGTCACCTGCGTGCCCGGTCGGATTGACTGGGGTGCGTGGACGCAAAACGCGGACTTCATCAAGCTCCGCTCGGCTGCGCTCTCGTATCGCCTCCCGGACGATCTTGTCCCGGGTACGCGCAGCGTGAGCATTGCGCTCCAGGGTAAGAACCTCTGGCAGTCCACGGACTACCAAGGCCTCGATCCTGAGGCGACGGACCGTGGTCTGGATCGTGGCGAGTACGCGTTCGAGTACTACAACATGGCTCCCCCGAGGATCTTCATCCTCAACATGACGGTGAACTTCTAATGCGTAATTGGATGAGAAGGGCCGGATTTCCGGCAGTGGCCGCGTTCGCGGTGGTCCTCTCCGGGTGCGATCTCGAAGTTCTCAACCCGGGAGCAATTCAGGACGCTGACTTGAATACTCCGAACCTCATGCCGGTGCTCGTATCGGGTGTCTCGGCTGAGTACAACGATGTTCAAGACAATTTTTCGTTCGACATCGCGCGTTTGACTGACGAGATCGCCGGTACGGGCTCATACGGTTCGACGCAGGATTTCCGGACGGGCTTCTACACTGACCAGGATGCCGAGGGCGACTGGGAGCAGATGCATGAAGCTGCGTGGGCCGCTGATCAGGCGTGGATTCGCCTAGGGGAGGTCCTCGAGGGTGCTGAGAGTTCGAGTGCAGATGGCGCTCGACTCTTCATCTACCGGGGACATGCCTTCATGCGTCTCGGTGAAGCGTATTGTAACGTCGCGTTCGACGTCGGTCCGCGAGAGGATCGCTCGGCGGCCTTTGCTAAGGCGAAAGCCGCGTTCGATCAGGCGTTGACGATCGCTACGGCCGCCGGTGCGTCCGCTGATAAGTGGCGCCTCGCAGCTCGTTTGGGCCAGGCCCAGGCTGAGTTCGGCAGAGCTGTTGAAGGTACCGGTTCCTGGGCCACTGCGGCTTCAGCGGCACAGGCGGCACTCAACGAGCCGGGTATGACGATCGATTTTACTGATGATGCGATTTATGCCCAGGGCGCGAACACCAACATCATCGAGCGGGAGACGTGGGGTAGAGCCGAGATCGGCGTATACCGTACGTTGGCTCAGGTGATGGCTGATAACGGGGACACCCGTACGGCGTACACGATTTGCGGTCAGTGGAACGACCTCGCCTCGGCGTACCCGGACAACATTCCCGGTGGTGTTACCAAGACGGGTAATTGTGACGGTGACGGTTCCGGTGCCCACCAGGGCGCGGACGGTGACCATGCTCATTACCGTCAGGACAAGTATCAGGATCGCGGTTCCGACATCCCGAGGGCGTCAGCCATCGAGATGCATATGATCTTGGCCGAGGCTGCCCTCCAGGGGACGCCGGATTATGCCACGTTCATCTCGCATATCAACACAGTTCGTGCGCACCACGGACTTGCGGCGATGGCTGCTCCGACGCAGCTGGGCTCGACGATGGCGCCCGCTGCTGGCTGGGTTACGGGGTATCAACTGTCGGACTTCGACGACACGTCGGCTATGAATATCCTAGATCGTGAGCGCTATGCGAACATGTGGTTGCAGGGTAAGCGTCTGTACGACATGGAGCGTTGGCAGCACGCGTTCCTGACGACGGATGGCTGGATCACGGGTAGCACCTCTGTGGAGGAACGGGTGCAGTGCTTCCCGATGCCTCGCAACGAGTGCCAGCTCAACCCGAACCTGCAGGGTGACCCGGTCTGTAGTTGATGACCGAATAGCCAAGCAGGGGTAGTCCTGACGGCTCCCACCGGCAATCGCCGGTGGGAGCCGTCACTTTTTTTGGTCTCCGGCGTAAGAGTATCGCTACCGAGCCGGCAGGAGATTGGATGAACCGGACATCCATGAGGGTGAGCGACCGGGCGTGCATGATGCGCCTGTGCGTGGGGTGCCGGATCTTAGCCGGGACCTGGCGACATGTCAGTGTAACCCTGATACTGGCCATCGGAGTGCTAGGATCGGTGCAATCCGTCGAGGCTCAGACGCTTCGCGGTCGCATCTTGGACAGTGTCACGCGTGACCCCGTGATGTTGGCCTACGTCGGATTGATCACGGAAGGTCAGAGCATGGCTGTGGCTACGCTGGCGGACACTAACGGCACGTTTGAGGTGACGGCTCCGGATCCAGGCGAGTACGTTCTCTACATCTCCCGCACGGGGTACGAACCGTTGATGGACGGCGTCTTCGAACTCGGAGAGGGGGGTGTGTTCGACGTGCAGATCGGGCTCAGGCCCATGCCGGTGGAGCTTGAGGAGATGGTGGTCGAAGCGGAATCCGGCCCTATGAGTTTCCTGGAGCGGAATGGCTTCTATGATCGCGTCATTGGCCGGGGCGGCGTATTCATGATACGCGAGGACATCGAACGATTGGCCGTCGACAGGGTTACCGATGTATTCCGCCAGATTCCTCTGCTCGACATCGACGAGTCCCGTCCCCTTACCGGTGGGCCGGATGTCTTTCGGAACCCTGAAATCCGGGTTATCAGGAACGGTCAGTACTGCTCACCCACCCTCTACATTGATCGGCATATGGTCGATTCGGGAGCGCTCGGGGGGGTTCGGCCGGACGATTACATCACTGCAATGGAAATCGATGCCATCGAGGTCTATACTCGTTTCAGCCAGACCCCAGTCGGATTCGACGACGTCAACAACTGCGGCGTGATCCTGATCTGGACGCGTACGCGATGAGGTCCTGCTAACCGATCCGGTATTCGCCCGCTTTGCCTGTAACCAGCACTGCGATGGCTGCGGCTGCCCCGACGATCACACCGCCGATGATCGCGGACGTGGATCCGGCATCCAGAGTCCGTATCAAGAGACCCCGCAACTCCGTGATCGGGATCAGTCGTGTTTCCGTGACCAACTCCTCACCCGAGCCGGTTGCCCCCACGATCGACAGTGAGGACTGGGTCCAGGTCGCCTCGAGCACTTCGTCGTATCGGACAACCTCTTCAGTTGTCCCGTCCGTGACCACGAACCCCTGTAGAGTCAGGCTTTCACGCTCTGGCTGAGTGCGTGGGACCGGCACCGTCGCCACGGTGAAACAGCCTGCCAGGAAGGGGAGCGTGAGGAGAAGAACAGTCAGACGGGCGGGCTTGTTCATGTGGTGTGGGGAAGGATGCTCTGAAGGGGGCGCCCCTTGAGGGGCGCGAAAAATTGTCACGCGCAGAGTCCGGGCGCAATCGCGATTCGTCCTGCACCGCATATGACGCACGGCACCATGAGTGGTGCACAGCCGAGCCGGCCTGCGGTGAAGATCGTCGGAAGTGTTCGTTGATGTGGGCTCGAGTGTCTCGCTCAAGCTCCTGAGTCGGAAGGCTTAGCGGGATCCCATGAGTGCCCGGATCTGATTCAGAGCTGCATCGACCTTGAACTGGATGCCGCGAACGCCGCGTTCTACGGACGCCCGCGTCGGGTCGCCGGAGACGCCACTGTCTTCGAAGCCACCGCCGGGTGCGAGCCGATCTGTTCGGATGTGCCGAGGGTCTACCGCGAGAAGCTGAGAGGTGTCGGAGATGCCTGCGTGGCCGCCGATCGTCTCCTGCGTCTCACCTTGATCCATGAGCCATTCGCGGAAGCCGTTGTTGCCGTAATAGTCCCCGACGAAGTGCACTCGTGCGTCCTCTGAAGCCCATTCCGCATTGAGCATATCGGCAACCTGCTCCATGCCGCGCTGATTCCCGCCGCTGTCCCCGATCATCACGATGTCCGTGAAGCCATGGACCGCCAGGCTACGAGCACCGTACTCGAGAAGCTTCATATAGAACTCCTCGGGGAAGGTGATCGTCCCGGCCTTGGACATGTGTCCGCGGGTGGGGTTGTTCACGTCACCCTCGGGGACGTACGTCACAACCGGAGCGACGAGGGCGTTCCCCAGCTCCCGCGCGATCATTGCGGAGGCGTAGTTCACAATGAATTTGTGCTTCCCGAGCACCATGTGCGGGCCGTTCTGCTCGGTTCCCGCAGTCGGGATGATGATCGTCGTCGTGCCCGAGTCGATCGCGTCGCGCACTTCGGTCCAGGTGAGCTCCTCGAGGAACACTGACGGGAGATCGAGACCCTGACCCGCGACCGAGGATAGACCTGTCGCAAAGAGTGCGGTGAGAGCGAGCGCGGTACGCTGGAGACGGATCATGCTGGCGTCCTGTGAGTACGTGGAGGGGCCATGAGGCCGGTGGCCCCGAGATGAGGGGCAGACTAGAGGCTGCCGTCGCGGACCCGCAAGGTGGTCCGAGCGTGACGGCAGCGGCCCGGGCTCTGATCACGGCCGGACGGGGCGACAATACATGACGATGGTCGACTGGCTGCTCACGGAGCAGCTCGTGGAGATCTTTCAGGAGGCGGTAGCGAAGCGCCCGTTTCTCAACGTCGAACTGGTGGCTCGTGATCCCCACGGTGAGGAAGGTGTGCTTGCGGGCGCCGGCACAGCGGTACGGATCGAGGCCCGGGACGGAAGCGCCTTTCTCGTGACGCCCAAGCGCGTCGCCCGCGTCGTGAGTGACCAGGCGCACGATCTCGTGGCCTTTCCCGACCTGGTCGGGTACGACTGGATCTCTCCCGAGATGTCGGAGAAGGTGGCGCTCAAGGACGAACACTTCGATCACCTCTACCTGTATCCCCGAGCGTCACCCCCGATCATGCTCGACAAGCTGGGGGAGGCGGTCTATCCGCTGATGACCTTCCTCGGGCGGGTGGTGGAGTATCGATCCCAGAAAGTCCTGTTGCGGAAGCTGGATGATGACGTCGTCGAGCTGTTGGGAAGGCTGCTTCTCGCCGCGCCTAGAGGACCCTTCTTCGACGACGAGGCGCTGGTCGCGCTCGTAGGTCGCGGTCGAGACTCGATGCGTGTGATTGCCGGGATGTGGCCTCGTATGGACCTCGCGGCGCCGGAGCTTCGGGAGTTACTGTCTGCTCTGGCCGACGCCCTGATCGAAGGCGAGCACGATGGTCGATGGGCCGCTGATGCCTGGGAGGAGTGGATCCAGGAGTCGCCCGATCGCCTGAGCACTGCTGTCGAGATCTTTCGGAGGGTGTCGACCGGAGAGGTCTGAGTATTACGCGCATGGACGCGAGGGGTGCACATGATGATACGAGGAGGACGGATGAGGACGAGCGGGGGGATGCGTGCAGTGAGCGCGCTCACGATCACTGTTGCCGTCATGACACTCGGCGGCTGTACCGCTGCGGATCGCTCGGGTGGCGATGACGGGGTATCGATCGCGTACGAGCAATACGAGCTCGAAAACGGGCTCGACGTGATCCTCCATGTCGATCGGTCGGATCCTATCGCGGCCGTCGCGATGACCTTCCACGTGGGATCGGCGCGGGAGGTCGAGGGGAAGACCGGCTTCGCGCACCTGTTCGAGCACCTCTTCTTCCTCGATTCAGAGAACCTGGGACCGGGTGGCCTCGATCGTCTGATGACGCGCGTAGGTAGCTCGACGAACGGCTCCACGAGCAACGATCGAACCAACTATTTCGAAGTCGTGCCGACCGATGGGCTCGAGAAGACGCTGTGGGCGGAGGCGGATAAACTCGGCTTCTTCATCAACACGGTCTCGGAGTCGGTCGTCGCAAAGGAGAAACAGGTCGTAAAGAACGAGAAGCGACAGGGCGTCGACAATCAGCCGTACGGCCACAACAACTACGTCATCGATCAGGCGCTGTACCCGGATGGCCACCCCTACCAGTGGCAGGTGATCGGGTCGCTGGCCGATCTGGAGAGTGCAGAGCTGGCAGACGTCGTCGACTTCCACAGCAGGTGGTACGGTCCGAACAATGCGACGCTGGTGGTGGCGGGCGATATCGACGTCGATCAGACGAAGGCCTGGATCGAGCGGTACTTCGCCGAGATCCCGGTGGCGCCGATGCCCGATGGCCCCGAGCCTCCGGAGGTTCGTCTCACGGAGACGGTGAGCCTCTTCCATGAGGACAACTATGCTCGGGTGCCCATGCTTACGATGGCGTGGCCCACCGTGCCCGTGTATCACCCGGACCAGTATGCGCTCGACGTCCTCGCCCAGCTCCTCACGGACGGAAAGTCCACGCCGTTCTACGAAGTTCTGGTCGAGGAGGCTGAAGTCGCGCCCGCAGTGTTCGCCGGGCAGCGTAACATGGAGCTGGCCGGTCGACTGACGCTGACGGTTCGCGCGTTCGCGAGGACGGATCTCGACGACGTCTCGGCCGCTGTCGACGAGGCGTTCGCGGCCTTCGAGTCCGAGGGGGTGCCCGCTGAGGAATTGGAGCGGATCAAGGCTGGGTACGAGACCGACTTCTACCAGGGGCTGTCGTCTGTGCTCGGTAAGGCGTTCCAACTTGCCCAGTACAGCATCTTCGCCGGAGATCCGGGCTTTGCTGCGACCGACCTCGAGCGGCTACTCGTTGTGTCCGAAGCGGACGTGATGCGGGTGTATGAACAGTACGTGAAGGATCAGCCTCACATCGTGACCAGCTTCGTGCCACGAGGAGAGACGGATCTCATTCTTGCCGATGCTCAGCGCGCCGAAGTGGTCGAAGAGCGGATCGTGATGGGCGCAGAGGCCGAGATCGGGGAGATCGCTCGCGGTGATGCGCTCACTCCGTCCGCGATCGATCGTTCGGTGGAGCCGCCGTATGGTGAGCCTCCTGCACTCTCCGCTCCCGATGTGTGGCAGACGGCGCTCGAGAGTGGCGTCGAGGTATTCGGTATCGAAGATCGCGAGGTGCCGCTCGTTCAGTTCGAACTGCGCATCAAGGGTGGTCAGCTCGTCGAGGCGCAGGGGCGGGTCGGAGTCGCCAACCTCCTCGCCGAGAGCATGACGGCCGGTACGGCGAACCGTACGCCACAGGAATTGGAGCAGGCGATCGACATGCTGGGCGCGTCGATCAACGTGTCGGCTGGATCGCAGTCGTTCTCCATTCGCGGCAGCGCGCTCGCTCGGAACTATCCAGAGACGATTGCCCTGGTCCAGGAGATGCTACTCGAGCCGAGGTTCGACGAAGAGGAGTTCGCGCGTTCGAAGCAGCGTGTCGCGAACGCGCTCCGCCAGCGGGCGGCAAGCCCGACGGGTGTGGCGGGTGACGTCTTCCAGGGCCTCCTCTACGGCGACCATGTTCTGGCTGGGAATCGACTTGGTTCCGTCGAGACCATCGACGACATCACGATCGACGATCTCAGGGCCTATCACGCGATGGCGCTGCGCCCCGGGGCGGCGGCGTTCCATGTGTCGGGTGCGGTCACACAGGCTGAGGCGACGGCGCCTCTGTCACGCCTGCGCGGTGAGTGGACGGGGGAAGCACCCGAGATGCCGGCGGAGCCTGAATGGGATGAAGATCGCGCAGGTCTCTACTTCGTCGACGTACCGAACGCCAGTCAGTCCGTGCTTCGGATCGGTTACCTGGCGCTCGCCGAAACCGACCGGGACTACTGGCCGGCGAGCATTATGAACTTCCGACTCGGCGGAGGGGGCTTCGCGTCGGACCTTACACAGGTGCTGCGTGAGCAGCGGGGGTACACGTACGGGATCGGGTCCGGGTTCTCCGGTACGGAACTCGCCGGCCCGTTCCAGATCTCCTCCTCGGTGCGTTCGAACGTGACGTACGAGGCGCTCGACGTGGTGAAGGGCATCGTCGAGGCCCATGGTCCGGAGTTCGACGAGGCGGACCTCGACGCGACCAAGAGCTTCCTGCTTCGAGCCAACGCGAGAGCCTTCGAGACCGGAGGTGCGAAGCTCGGTCTGCTCGGCGCCATGAGCTCGTACGGTTTCTCAGCCGACTATGTGCTGGAGCGGGAGAATACGGTACGCGAGATGTCGATCGAACGCGTTCAGGAGCTGGCGGGCCAGTACCTCGATCCCGACGGCATGGTATGGCTGGTTGTCGGGGATGCGGAGACACAACTCCCCAGACTCCGGGCACTTGGACTGGGCGAACCGATTCTTCTGGATCGAGAAGGGAATCCGGTCCGTTAGGAGTCGCCGGTTCCGGATCGAATCTGAATGCAAACGAGAAGCGGGGACGGGCCGATCAGGCCCGTCCCCGCGGTGCATCGGATCTCCGATGTCTCTCGTCAGCGACGTCTGTTCTCGTAGAGCCAGAGCCCTCCACCACCGGTGCCGAGTAACACGTCATCGTCTCCGTCGGCATCCAGGTCCACGAAGGCAGGTGCCGCGAAGGACGTGTCGTCCAGGTCGAGCCGGTTCGTCTCCACGAACGAGGGAGACGTCCGTGAGCCGTCGTTACGGAACAGGATGACACCTTCGCCTTCCGACCCCACGTACAGGTCGAGGTCACCGTCTCCGTCGGCGTCGCGCAGGATCGGGAGACTCCGACGGCCGACATCGAAGTCACCGTATTCGTCGCTGACGAGGGTGAATTCGGCGCGCTGTGGTGTCCCGGTGTTCTCGTAGAAGTTGATCGTGCCGGAACTCTCGCCGACGAAGAGGTCGAGGTCGCCGTCCCCGTCGATGTCGCCCAGTGTCGGTGTGGCGTTGCGGCCGCGCGAAAGGGCGATGGACATGGAGTCGACAAACGCGAGTTCGATCGAGCCATCCGTTGCGTCGTTCCTGTAGACCCGGAGGCGATCCGACCAGGTCCCGACGATCGCGTCGAGATCGCCATCCGCATCGAGGTCCCCGAATGCGGGCAGGAGGTGGTAGCCACCCCCCACGTCCATGTCCCCGTCGTAGCGGAAGCTTGGGCTCGTCGGCGAACCGTCATTGATGAGCCGATAGAGCTTCCCGTTCTGGGTGTCGTTCTGCTCGATCTTGTTTCCGACCAGGAGGTCCTGGTCCCCGTCACCGTCGAGATCCACCGCAACCGGGATCGTTTCCGCGCCGAAGTCGATCGTCGAGATGAAGCGGGAGGTCCTGTGCTCGAACAGCCCCGGACGCTCCTGCTGGATGTAGTGGAAGTTGTCCGCCGTCGTGGTGTTCGGGTTGTACGCTCCGCCGAGCACTCCCATCAGGAGGTCGTCGTCGCCGTCCCCATCCACATCGCCGACAGTGGGGGCGTTGTATCCGCTGGTACGGACCGGCTCCTGCGTCGGGAAGGGGAGAGGCTCTCCCCGGAAGTTCGGCCGTGTTGGAGACCCGGTGTTCTCGAGGAATAGGATTCCTGGCTCGAAGTAATCACCCCAGAAAAGGTCCTCGTCGCCGTCGTCGTCGATGTCTCCGAGCGCCATCGTATTGGCGCCGTGAAGGCTCCCGATCTGCGCGACGATCTCGATGCCCTCGAACCGGTCCGTGACCAGCTCGAACTCGGGGACGCCGTTCTCGTCGGTTCCGGTCTCCTCATAGCGGGTCACCGTGCCCTCGAGGCGACCGATGAGGAGGTCCATCTGCCCGCCACCGTCGATGTCCGTCGCGTTCGGAATGTTCTGACGATCGGAGAAGATCGCCCGGCCTTCCGTATCGCGGATCGTATCGGCGGCTTCCACGAACGCGGCCTCTTCGCGCGTCCCGTCGTTGCGATAGTAGCGCACGTAGCTGAATGGGCGCTCCGCAAGCAGGTCGTGGTCACCATCCCGATCCAGGTCCACGAAGCGGTACCACTCGCCGATCTCCAGATCCTGATATCGATCGGTGCGCCACTGGAATGGGATATCCGCGCCGGGCACGTGCTCGAAGAACATCACACTGCCAGATCTCTCCTGGACGAAGAGGTCCTGGTCACCATCAGCGTCGATGTCGATCAGCTGCGGACGTGGAATGTTGAAGCCACCGAGGAAGGGCTGACCGATCCTGCGCCCCGAGTCGTCTACGACCGGGATGCCCGTGATGTGGCGCGTGTAGCCCTCCCCGCGCTCGGCTGATCCGAACGTCGCCGTGTGGGACGGTACCGGCTCGACCCCGGTGCTCGCGTTCATGGTGCCGCCGGCCGCGCACCCTGACAGGAGCGCCACGACTGCAGCAGTCGAGGCGCTCTGGATCGCCGATGCGCGGCGACGCGATGGTGAGGTCACGTGATCAGTGACCCGCGCCACGAGAGGGTGCGGACATGCCTGCCGCGTACCGCCCGACCTCGATCACCGCGACGACGTCGTGCGTCTCCGCGTCGATCGCGACCACCGTGCCCGGCCGACCTTCGCTGCCGTCAGCTGGCGTGTACGTCCCGGCCACGTTCCGGCCGCTGACGTAGATGGTCGACCCATCGGGCGACACGGCGGAACCGTGCGGCTCGATCAGAGCGGGGTGCTCGATCACGTCCGCGACGGTCCAGCTCTCCGTGTCCACCACGGTGACGGTGTTGGCGGCCTGGTTGGGGATCCACACAAAGCGACCGTCAGGCGTGAAGCTCGGGTGCCACGGCTGACCACCGACATCGATCGAATTCACGACCTCCGGTTCGTCGCCGCTGAGGTCGAAGATCAGCAGATCGCCGGTCATCTGGCCGCCGCTGACCATCCAGTTGCCATCGGGCGAGACGGCGAACTGGACGAGCATGTGGTTCATGCCGTCGAGGCCGAGCAGGTCGACCTCTTCTTCACCCAGCGGCGCGTACGCAATTGAGTTCTGGCCGAGGCTCGCTGAGAAGAAGCGATCACCATGGGTGTCGACGATCAGGGCGTGCGGACGCGGGAAGAAGACGTCGACTTCTTCCAGTTCCATCGTAGAGCGATCGATGACGCCCACCCGCTGTGGCGGGTTAACGGCCGCCATCGAGCGTCCCACGTACATGAGATCCGATTCCGGATCGAGGCTGAGCATGCCGGGTGTCTCGAAGTCGGCTTCACCGACCAGCCTGTTGTCCCGATCGAACTTCAGAACCTTGCCGGCGGCGATCAGGGAGACGTACCAGTGCGACCCGTCCGGCTCGACGGCCGTATGGTGTGCCTTGGCCGTCTCGGAGTACCCGAGTGCCTTCAGGTCTACCGTCTCGATCAGCTCATGCGAACGCATGTCGATGACCGCGACCGTCACCTCTTCCTGGCTGGCCACGTAGAGGAGTTCCTGTGCCTCGACCACAGCGGCGGGAACGAGCGTTCCCACCGCCACGATCAGGGCGATCGATCGATGCGGCATACGCCGCCGGAAATGCCGGAACATGGCTTCTTCCTTACTGCGAGATTGTCCGCGGACGATAGCGAACGATGAAGAGACCCTCCGAGCCGCTCGTCACTGCGACGATGCCGCTCTCGAAGTACGGGTAGTTCGACCACGAGCCGTCCATCTGTGCGTCGTCGCCGCCGTATGGAACGGTGTCGAACGCGCCCACCGGAACCGGGTTTTCCGGATCCGAGACGTCAAGCACACGCAGGCCGCTCTTGTAGTTCGACTGATACATCGTGTTGCCCACGATGTAGAGGTTGTGGTCGGTAGCCTTCGTGTCAGCCATGTACTCACGGGCGAGGATCGGATCATCGAGGTCCTCGAGATCCCAGATGAGCGTCCGCGTTGTCGCGACGTTGCCGCCCGTCTCGTCGAGCTCGTCGCCCATGTAGAAGTACCGGTGATCCGACGACAGCCAGCCTTGGTGGGAGTAGGCCACATTCGGGTACGTCGCCATAGAGACAGCGACGGGGTTGGCCTTGTCGGTCACGTCCGCGATCGAGAGAGCTGTCTCGTTCGAGCCCAGGCAGATTTCGCGTCCTGCATAGTCCTCGTCGGGCCCGTGGTAGACCACGCACTGCGCGTCGTGTGAGTACCCCGTCCGGTCACGACCCGTGGTCATGTCCTGGAAGCACCCCGCGAAGGTCGGGTTGAGCGGATCCTGGATGTTGATCATGTGGAGGCCACCTCCGCACGTCTCACCACCACCGCTGCTGCCGACGGAGTAGGCGAAGCCCGTCTCTTCGTTAATCACGATGTTGTGCGCACTGTGAATGCGGTCGTAGTTCGCGTCTTCGCTGAAGGTCACTGGGTTCGAACCGTCCAGGCCACGCAGCCGCGTCAGGTCGAAGACCTGCATGCCATGCTGACCTGCGTTGTCGGCGACGACATACATGTGGTTCTGGTAGACCTTCATGTCGCGCCACACGGTCGTGTTCGAGCCCTCGGTCATCGGGAGTCGGCCGAGGTAGGCCGGGGCACCAGGGTTCGTTACGTCGACGAAGGCCGTCGCATTGGTCAGGCCCACGAGCACGATCTCACGACCCGTCTCCGGATCAGTCCATCCCCAGACGTCATTCGTGTTGATGCCGCGTTCGGCTTCCATGTCGCCAAGCGGGAGGAAGGAGAGGAGGTCGACCTGCTCGCAGTCGAACATGTCGGCCTGGCCGTCCTCCGAGCAGCGGACCTCGTCACCCACGATCGCATCGATGCCGAGCATGACGCCGCCCAGGCGACCGGCGGGCATCCAGCCCTCATCGGACCAGCTCATCACGTAGGCCGCACCCGTGCCGTTGTCGGCGCGCGGAGCGGAACCGACGGCGATGCCTTCACCCACCGCGATCTCGGAGGTGAAGAGCTCTTCGGCCTCCACCCCGTTTCCGCTCTGCGTCACACTCGTCCACTCGCCGGAGTCCGCGTCGTACGTGTACGTGAAGAGGCGTCCCTGACCGAAGCCTGCCGTCGCCGCACCGATCAGCGCTGTCTCACCGTCGAAGGTGATGCTTCCGCCGAAGCCCGTCTGTGCAGAGGCCTCGAAGGGGATGAGCATCGTGCCGAGCTCCCACGCACCTTCCTCAAAGGTATAGGCGACGACCGAGCCGATACCCACGATGTTGCCGGGCGAGCCGACGAGGGCGACGTCGTCATGGATGACGATGTCCGAGCCGAATGCGGCCTGGGCGTTCACGAGGGGCGCCTGCAATGCGCCGCCCTCGACCCAGCTGTCCGTGTCCGCGTCGTAGCGGAACGGGTAGACCGCGCCCTGTCCGTCGTCCGCCGCCGGAGCCGAGACCATGAGGTGTTCACCCGAGAGGGCGAGGTCGGCGCCGAAGCGCGACTCGGGCATGAGTTCGGCCGGGGCCAGCTTGGAATGCTGGACCCAGTTGTCGCCGTCGCGGCGGAAGGTGTAGACGGCTCCGCGGGCACTGTTTTGAGCGATGGTGCCGATTGCGAGCCAGTCGCCGTCGACGTCGAGGCCGCTCCCCAGGCTGTCTGCCGGGGTCCGGTCATCGGTCACGATGCGCCCCGTCTCGTTCCACGTTCCGCCGTTGTTCTTGAACGTGTACACGGCGCCCGTACCCCCATCTACGCGGGTCGCAGACACGAGCAGCAGGTCATCCTGAGTCGCGAGGCTGATCCCGAACCGGTTTGCCGCCGAGGCGTCCGAGGGCTCGAGCATCTGGCTCTGCACCCAGTCGCCATTCCCGTCACGGTCGAAGACGTAGACCACGCCGGAGCGCATCTCGTAGACGGGCTCGCCGACGATGATCTGATCACCGGTGACCACTACCGCGTTCCCGAACGACTGCGCGCTCGAAGGAGTCGCCCACCCAGCTACCGCCATGGCAACCGTGAGCATCACACACATCCGCTTCATACCAGCCTCTTGTGACAGTGACGGACGCCGACAGAGGGCCGAAGTCCGTTGAGATCCAGGATCATCCAACCCAGAAGCATGCCCGCCTCGAAGGGTCGGGACAAGTCGACTGGGCGATGTGGTTCGAGTGATACAGGAAAGGCCCGGGACTGTTTCCGGGCTCCCGGGGTCCAACCGCGATCGCAATGCTCAGGTCCGCCGCCGATTGGGGTGGCTCAGCGGATACTTCGCACCCCCCTGAGTTGGCTTACTGGCGCTCGAACACCACATACAGGATGTACGCGATCGCCGCCGCTGCGAGCGCGGCCAGACTGATCTTCACCCAGCTCCACGGCCGCTGACCCTGGACCTCCCCGGTACGCGCGTTCACGAGGAAGCGGTAGATCTTCTCCTTGTATCGATAGGAGCAGATCCACATCGGCAGCAGCACGTGCTTGAAGGTGATGGAGCTGTGGCGCGTGTTCAGTGTGAGGATGCGCTGGTGATCCCCTCCGATGTCATGACGGACATCGCCGCGGATGACGTCGTCCATGCGCTCGGTTGCGCGCTTCCATCCCGACGCCACGTCGATCTGGTACCGCTCTGCGGTAAAGCCAGAGAGATACTCGTCGGCGTAGGTGACCATGTTCTGCAGGTCCCAGGGCTCAAGCTCTTCAGCAAGGTCGCGAGGAAGGGAGTTCGAGCCCACCACGAGCATGTCGTCGAAGTCGCGCGACACTCGCCCGGCAGTCGAGCTCCAGCGGATCTCCGTGTCCTGGTAGGTCTCCCGGACGGTCTTGCCATCACGCGTCACGGTTCGGGTCTTCGTGACCGTGTAGTTGTCACCACGTTGCCCGGTGTACGTGCTCACGGTGTCCGCGTCGTACGTCCAGTACGGCGCGTAGAGACCCTGAAGGCGCCCATCGAGCTGCGCCAGCTTTTTCAGAGCGTTGGGCGCGAACCAGAGCTTGGTGATCCAGCCTCGGAAGAGCTCGGTTGCCCGGTGGCGGTCGATCTTGAACGGGAGAAGCGCCGCGGGCTTGAGGAGCCGCTGAGACGTCTCTCTCGCGACGATGCTCGATCCGCAGTACGGGCACGGGAACGCTTCGTGGGACGGAGATGGCTCGACGAGCGCCGCGCACGCTCCACACCGGACGGAGGTGACCTCTTCCGTTTCGGCTTCGTTTCCGAGGTTCTCTGCGATGGCCTCGAGGAAGTCGTGCTCTTCGATGCCCTCTGTCGACGACGGGATGTGTGTCTGGTTGCCGCAGTACGGGCACTTGAGTGCATCCGTACCCGGGGCGAACTGGATCTTGGCACCGCACTGTTCGCAAGGAAACTGACGGGTGCCGTCACTCATGAGAGCCCCTGGGGGTCACGGGTGGTGGCTCTGTTTGCGTGCGAAGGAGGCAGACGTGTCGTGTCCGGTCATTGACCCGGAAGGGGTGGTGGCGTGGCGCTGAACATCCTGGCGACAGCATCCACCTTTGCAGCAGCCGTCCACTCGGCCATGCCCTCGGCCCAGACGAGCGTCTCACGCGTCACGGAGCCCCCGTCGATCTGTGCCTTGAGCGCCGCCGGGTCGAATGGCCCCGCCTGTTGACCATCGATGGCCGCGAAGTATTTCGGTCCCTGAGGGATCGGTGGTGGGGTCGCCCCTCCGCCTTGGGGTGCCTGCGGACGCGGGGTCATCGACTGTGCCATCTGATTCCCCATCGCGAAGCCCATGCCGGCCCCCATGCCGGCCCCGGCGGCGCCACCGCCACCCGGGTTGTTGGCCATGTCTCCGATCGCTTCGGCGGTCTGGAACTTCGTGTACTGATCCATGTCGCCGATAACGCCCATGCTCGTACGCTTATCGAGTGTCTCTTCGACTGCCGGAGGCAGGGAGATGTTCTCGATGAGTAGGGTCCGCAGCTCGATGCCGTAGCCATCCATGTCACTTCTGACACGGTCGGCGAGCTTCGTGCCGAGTTCGTCGTAGTTTGCCGCCATGTCGAGCACCGGGATGCCGGACGAAGCCATGGCGTCGGAGAAACGGGCGACGAGGATGTTGCGGACCTGATCCGTCACGTCCTCGGTCGTAAAGTGACCGTCCGTACCGACGATCTCCTTCAGGAACGTACCCGGGTCCGATACGCGGACCGCGTACGTGCCGAAGGCTCGGACTCGGACCGGACCGAACTCGGGGTCGCGCATCGTGACCGGGTTTTTCGTACCCCACTTCTGATCCGTGAACTGCCGCATGTTCACGAAGTAGACTTCCGCCTTGAACGGGCTTTCGAATCCGTGCTTCCAACCCTTCAGGGTGGACAGGATCGGCAGGTTCTCGGTCTCGAGCGTGTACATCCCGGGCCCGAAGACGTCGGCCAATTGCCCTTCGTCGATAAAGACGGCCGCCTGGCCTTCGCGGACGGTCAATTCGGCACCGTTCTTGATCTCGTTGTTATGCCGCTGGAAACGGTAGACGAGAGTGTTCGGGCTGCTGTCGGTCCATTCGATGACATCGATGAACTCGCCCTTGATCTTGTCGAACAGGCCCATGGCCGTGGCCTCCGTGCTGTGGAGTGATCGCCGGCCTCAACGATTCGGCGAGGCCGTCTGTGATGCTGCCCTGCGAGCTTAATACGCGGTGTCGAGTCGCGCTCTTCAAGGCCCACGTTCAGCCGCTTGCCGCACGGCCTGTCACAGCCCAAGCTCGGCGGCACCGATTCGTCCTTCTCATCAACGAATTCAGACCATGAGCGTACTCGGCCGTGCCTCCGTCTCGACGACGTTTCTCTGGGCCTTAGCCGCTTGCTGGACCTGCGCGCCTCTGTGGGCGCAGGAGCCGGTGGCGTGGGGAGAAGAGTTCGTCTTCCACACGTTTTCGATCGCGGGTGTCGACCCCCAGACGGGTGAGTCCGGGGTGGCTGTGACGACCCGAAACGCCTGTGTCGGGAATGGCGTGCCATGGGTCAGGGTCGGGGTCGGTGCGGTGGCGACGCAGGCATCGACCCGCACCGCCTATGGGCAGGAAATCCTCGACTTGCTCGAGCAGGGGATGTCGCCGCAGGACGCCCTCGACGCGGCAACGGCGGCGGACGAGGGGCGCGACAATCGACAGGTCGGAGTCGTCTCGGTGGACGGGCGGGCGGCACAGTTCACGGGACGTGGGCCGGGCGCCTGGGCTGGTCATCGATCGGGGCCGAACTATGCGGCACAGGGCAACGTGCTCGTGGGGCCGGAGGTCGTGGGTGCGGTGGCGGACGCCTTTGAGGCGAGTGAGGGGTCGGGTCGCCACCTCGCGGACCGGTTGGTCGAGGCGCTGGAGGCGGGGCAGGCGGTTGGTGGCGATCGCCGGGTCGGTCGCCAGCAGTCAGCATCGGTCATGGTCGTCGATCCGCGAGAGGGCATGGCGCGGCGCGCAGACGGTCAGACGGTGCATATCAACGTCTGCCAGCACGAGACGCCCGTCGCCGAGGTCCGGCGGATCTACGACACCGTCTCGGGCACGCTCGGCTTCCGGGAGCTGTCGCTGCCGGTCGGCAACGACGTGTGGCAGGTGCGCGTGATCATGCACGCGCTCGGATACTACCGGCCGGATGACGACACGGTCGAGCGAAATGCGCAGACGATGCGGTACGACCAGGAGGTCGCGCAGGCGGTCGATGCGTTCCGGGAGGCGATGGGGCTCTCCCACCCCGGGTCGGGGGGCACGCCATCGGGCTTCGTCGATACTCACACGGTCGCGCTGATGTGGGACGCGCTCGAGGAGGCTGGGACGGCGCGTGAGGTCCGCGATGCGATTCGAGATGCGACGAGGATCCGGCGATGAGGGCGCGCGTGGTCCTGGGGCTGTTTGTGTGCGCGGCTGCGCTGGCCGCTCCGCTGGGGGCGCAGCAGATCTCCCTCTCCTCGGCGACGATCGCAGACCTGAACCAGGCGTTCGACGCGGGGGATCTCACCGCAGAACGCCTCGTCCAGATGTACCTGGCGCGCATCGAGGCGTACGACCAGCAGGGCCCGGCACTCAACACGGTACTCTGGCTCAACGAGCGGGCGCTGGAGCGGGCTCGCGAGCTCGATGCCGAGCGACGCCAGAGCGGCTCCCGTTCGCCGCTGCACGGAATCCCCGTCGTCCTCAAGGACAACGTCGACACGGGAGACATGCCGACGACCGCGGGCTCGATTCTCCTGGCGGGTTCGGTTCCCCCGGATGACGCCTTCCTCGTGCAGAAGCTCCGTGACGCCGGCGCGATCATCCTCGCCAAGGTCAACATGAGCGAGTTCGCCTCGGGTGCGACGATGTCGTCGGTGGGCGGTTGGATAAGGAATCCGCACAGTCTCGAGCACTCTCCGTCCGGATCCTCCGGCGGGACGGGATCGGCAATTGCCGCGTCGTTCGCTCAGCTCGGGATCGGGACGGACACGGGCGGTTCCGTGCGCGGTCCCTCCACGGCGAATGGGATCGCCGGCCTCAAGCCGACGCTCGGGCTCGTGAGCCGGGACGGGATCATCCCGCTCGCGCTCGCCTTCGATACGGGCGGGCCGATGGCGCGTAGCGTCTACGACGTGGCCGCGATGCTCAATGTGATCGCGGGGGTGGACCCGGCGGACGAAGCGACGGCCGCGGCAGAGGGCCGCGTGGAGGACGACTACACGTCGTTTCTGGATGAGGGGGCGCTGAACGGGGCCCGGATCGGGATCGCCCGGCAGTTCATGGGTGGCGACCCCGAGGTCGACTGGGTGATCGAGGCCGGGCTGGGGCATATGGAGGCGGCCGGCGCGACGCTGGTGGATGTGGCTTTCGACGAGTGGCTCGTGGACGCCAAGGCCGACTGGTACACGACCATCCGCTGGCGCGAATTCCGACAGCAGATCCCGGCATATCTCGCGACCACGGGTCCGGAATACCCGAAGACGCTCGCCGATCTGGTGGCGCGCTCGCAGGAGATCCTGGCGTCGACCGATGACGGCGGGCAGCCGAATCCGGTCCGGTGGGCGCTCTTCAAACAGGAGGAGGTGAGCGGAGAGGTCACGGACTTCGAGTATGTGACGATGCGGGATCACGGTCTCCAGATCGTGCGTGACCACGTGATGGGCGTCATGGAACGCCACGGACTCGATGCGATCGTGTATCCGACGTCCGGCACGCGACCCGACCGGGTGGGGGAGGACGCGGCGGTCTGGGACGTCCCGTCCGCCACGAACTTCGCCAATCTGACGGGCTTTCCTGACCTGATCGTCCCCGCAGGATTCACGACGGACGGGCTCCCCGTGGGAATCTCGTTCTTCGGCCCGGCGTTCAGTGAGGGCAGCCTCTTGGGGCTGGGGTACGCGTTCGAGCAGCTGACTCGGGCCCGACGTGATCCCGTGACGACGCCGGCGCTGGTGGGTGAGGGGGTCGGCCGGTAGCCCGTTTTCCGGAGCGGATCTACGTTAACCCCCCTTTTCCGGCCCGAATTCCGTTAGTTTCGGAACCGTTTTGCGTATGCCCCGAGATCCGGATTGTCAGGGCCCAACCCCGGAGTAGATGGAAGGACGACTTAGCATCGGCTCGCGCGCGAGTGCGCCCGCGGGTCAGGTGACGACTGCTCGGGCTGACGCGTCGTCGGCCGCCGCGCAGGGGTCGTCCGTTTCCGCGTATCCGGGGCCGGCCGGAATCCCCGTACGCGCACCGGCGGGACTGGTTGCCGGACCGTCCGGTGTGCGCGCGGTCGGTGTGTATGCCGACGGGTCTCTGAGCTCGCTGCCGGGGCCGGACGAGGCACTGGTTGGTGTCCTGCCTCCGATCTTCCCCGAGTGGCTGGGTGAGCGTGACTTCAATCACGCACACGGGTGCCGTTTCCCGTACGTGGTGGGTGAGATGGCTCGAGGGATCGCCTCGGCCGACATGGTCATCGCGGGTGCTCAAGCCGGCCTCATGGCGTTCTTCGGAAGCGCCGGACTGTCGATCCCGGACATCGACGAGGCGATCCAGAAGATCCAGGCGTCGCTCGGTCCCGGTGTCCGCAACTGGGGCGCGAATCTGATCCACAGCCCCCAGGAGTCGCACATGGAGATGGACTTCGCCGAGCTGATGCTCGCGCGGGGCGTCTCCAATATCTCGGCTTCGGCGTTCATGCGCCTGCAGCCGGCGATCGTGTACCTCTCCGCCAAGGGGCTGACCCGGGCGGCAGACGGCTCGATCCAGCGTCGCACGCACATCTTCGCGAAGATCTCTCGTGTCGAGGTGGCTCGCCCGTTCCTCTCGCCGGCGCCCGAGTCGATGCTCACGCCGCTGGTTGAGGCGGGGAAGCTCACGGCCGAGGAGGCCGCGCTCGCACGGCTCGTCCCAGTCGCCGAGGACATCACGGTCGAGGCCGACTCCGGTGGTCACACGGACAACCGTCCGCTTCCGGTCCTCCTCCCGATGATCCTCGATCTCGCGCAGGAAATGTCGACTGAGTTCGGGTACGCCCGCCCCGCCCGGGTCGGCGTCGGTGGAGGACTTGGAACGCCGGCCGCCCTCGCGTCCGCGTTTGCGACCGGTGCGGCGTACGTCGTCACCGGGTCGGTGAACCAGGCGGCCGTCGAGTCCGGTCTATCCGATGACGGTCGCCGGATGCTGGCGACGGCCTCCATGACCGACGTCGCGATGGCTCCCGCTGCAGACATGTTCGAGATGGGTGTCGAAGTCCAGGTGCTGAAGCGGGGCACGATGTTCGCGCAGCGGGGCAAGGAGCTCTACCGGATCTTCCGCACGTACGATTCCATCGAGGCGATGCCGGAGGACGAGCGCGTTTCCATGGAGCAGAAACTTCTCGGTCGCTCGGTCGACGAGATCTGGACGGACACCGTGTCGTTCTTCGAGCGTCGTGATCCCCATGAGATCGAGAAGGCCAGGCAGGACCCGAAGCACCGTATGGCACTCATCTTCCGCTGGTACCTCTTCATGGGTGCCCAATGGGCACGCTCCGGTGAAGAGGCTCGCCGCGGCGATTACCAGATCTGGTGCGGTCCCGCGATGGGGGCCTTCAACGACTGGGCGAAGGGGAGCTTCCTCGAGCCGGTCGATCATCGCACGACGGTTCAGATCGGACTGAACCTCATGGAGGGCGCGGCATGGCACACGCGTGCCCACCAGCTGCGCCTGGCCGGCGTCCCCCTGGGACCTGCCGATACCACGTTCGCTCCGCGGCCACTCCGCTGAGCATCGTTCACTATTGCTGAGAGCATAGATGTCCACCTCCCCTCCCATTGCCATCGTCGGAATGAGTTCCCTGTTCGCAGGGAGTCAGGATCTACTCGGCTTCTGGCGTGACATCGTCTCCGCGACAGACCGCCTCACCGACGTTCCCCCGCACGCATGGCTGATCGAGGACTATTACGATCCCGATCCAAGCGCTCCGGACATGACGTACGCGAAGCGTGGTGGGTACCTTGATCCGGTGGCCTTCAACCCGATGGAGTTCGGGATGCCGCCGACGACGATCCCGGCGACGGATACGGCGCAGCTTCTCGCGCTGATCGCGGCCAAGCGGGTGCTCGAGGATGCCGGCAAGTTCTCGGACGATGCGGATCTGAGCCGGACGAGCGTGATTCTCGGCGTGGCTTCGGCGACGGAACTCGTCGTCGAGATGGGCTCGCGGCTGCACCACCCGATCTGGCGTAATGCGCTCCGGCAGGCGGGGCTGCCGGAGAGCCGGGTCCAGGAGATCGTCCAGCTGATCAAGGACCACTACCAGCCCTGGCAGGAGAGCACCTTTCCGGGCCTTCTCGGCAACGTGGTTGCGGGGCGGATCGCGAACCGCCTCAACCTCGGCGGCTCGAACTTTGTGACGGACGCCGCCTGCGCGAGCTCGATCTCCGCGCTCCAGGCGGGCCTGCACGAGCTCTATCTCGGCGATAGCGACATGGTGATCGCCGGGGGTGTCGACGCGCTCAACGACATCCTGATGTACATGTGCTTTTCGAAGACACCCGCGTTTTCTCCGACCGGGGATTGCCGACCTTTCTCTGAAGAGGCCGACGGCACCCTTATCGGCGAGGGCGTGGGCATGCTTGCACTACGTCGCCTCGAGGATGCCGAGCGCGATGGTGACGAGATCTACGCGGTCATCCGGGGCCTCGGAGCGTCGTCTGACGGGAAGGGCTCCAGCGTCTACGCGCCGCGGCCGGAGGGTCAGGCCCAGGCTCTGCGTCGTGCCTACGAAAAGGCCGACTACAGCCCGGCAACGGTCGAGCTGGTCGAGGCCCACGGTACGGCGACGAAGGCCGGTGACGCTGCGGAGGCGCGCGGGCTCACTTCGGTGTTCGGGCCGGAAAATGCAGATGGACGGGCCTGGTGCGCGCTCGGTTCAGTCAAATCGCAGATCGGACACACGAAGGCTGCGGCGGGATCCGCGGGACTGATCAAGGTCGCCCTTGCACTCCACCACCGGGTGCTCCCTCCGACACTGAAAGTGACCAAGCCCAACGCGCAGCTCGGACTCGACGACGGGCCGCTCTACATCAACACGGAGGCCCGCCCCTGGATTCGCGGAAGCGACCACCCGAGGCGCGGCTCGGTCAGTTCCTTCGGCTTCGGTGGATCGAACTTCCACGTCACGATCGAGGAGTATACCGGCTCCGGGAATCGTCCCGAGCGCTTGCGGGCTTGGGCCGACGATCTCGTGGTCCTGTCTGCTGCGGATCGGGACGGCTTGATGGCTCAGATGGCGAGTGCTTCCGCGAAGGTCGATGCGGGCCACTTGCTGGGTCGTATTGCGGCTGAGGCTGCCGAGGCGTTCGATGCGAAAGCGCAGGCTCGTGTCGCGATCGTAGCCAGCGACGCGGCTGAACTCGGCGCAAAGCTATCGAAGGCTGCTGAGGCGCTTGGATCGGGTAAGGAGGGCACGCTTCCCGATCCGGATATCCACTTTGGCCTTGGCCCGGCGTCGGTCGGGAAGGTCGCCTTCGTGTTCCCGGGGCAGGGAAGCCAGTACGTGGGTATGGGGGCCCATGCGGCGATGACATTCGACGGTGCGCGGGCCGTATGGGACGCCGCCGCGGATATGGAGGAGTTCGCTGCCGACCGGCTCGATCGCGCGGTCTTCCCGCCACCGGCCTTCACCGATCAAGAGCGGGCTGAGCAGTCCGCGCGCGTCACGGCTATGGCGACGGCGCAGCCGGCCATTGCAGCCGTGAGCCTGGGTTTTCTGCACCTGCTTCGGACACTCGGAGTCGAAGCCGATGCGGTCGCCGGGCATAGTTTCGGCGAGCTATCGGCCCTGGCAGCGGCCGGGCGCATCGATGAGAACGCGCTCCTGGCGACGGCGCGCAAGCGTGGGGAGCTGATGGCCGAGGCTGCAGCCAGTACGGCGGGTGCGATGATCGCGGTGCCGAGTGACGCCGAAACTGTCGCAGGTCTGATCGATCCGTCGGACAACGTCGTGGTTGCGAACGACAATGCACCCACGGAAGTCGTGCTGGCGGGCTCGGTCGATGCGATCGACGCTGTGACCGACAAGCTCAAGTCTGCCGGGCTGCGGACGATCCGCCTCCCAGTCGCGTCCGCCTTCCACTCCAGTATCGTGGCCGGCTCGTGCGAGCCGTTCCATGAGCATCTGGCTGGCGTGAAGTGGAGTGCCGGGTCGATGGACGTGTATGCGAACAAGACCGCCGGCATCTATCCCAAGACCGCGAAGGCCGGCCGCCGGCTCCTCGCCGATCAGCTCGCATCACCGGTGCGTTTTCGCGAGATGATCGAGGGCATGCATGATGCTGGCATCACGCACTTCGTCGAGGTGGGTCCCGGCAGGGTGCTGACCAAGCTGATCGGCCGCTGCCTGGCGGGCCGCGATCACGTTGCGGTGTCACTCGACGACAAGAAGGCCGACGGGCTACGCGCCTTCTGGCGGGGTATCGGGGCACTCGCCGCTGAGGGTATCAGCATGAATCTCACTGCGCTTTCGCAGGGGTATCGGACCCCCGACGCTCCAGCGGAGGCGAAGCCATTTGAAATCATGATTACCGGCTTCAATTACGACCGACCGTATCCGCCCGAAGACGGAGCCGCTGGTCGCGCCGCTCCCAATCCTGAAACGGTGGAGGTTCCCGCTGCTTCAGCACCGGTCGCTCCGGCTCCGCCAGCGTCCTCTCCGCTCACGCAGCCGCCTGCGGCGGCGGTGCCTGCGCAGCTCTCGCCCGCGCCTGCCGCTCCCACCCAGCCGGCTGTCGACCCGGTCGTGGCTACGCAGGTCCACCAGGTGACGATTGAGGCGCACCGCCGCTACCAGGAACTGATGGCCGAGAGTCACCGGAGCTTCCTGAACATGGCAGCTCAGACTCTGGGTCAGGCGGGTGCCACTCCAGTCGAGGCGAATGTGGCTCAGCCTTCGATGGCACAGCCCGCCAAGCCTGCGATTCCCGTTCAGTCTCAGTCGGTCGTCACGCCGCAGGCCGCAGTGGCCGCGACGCCGGTCGCTCCCGTCACCCCCTCGGTGACACCGACGCCTGCCCAGGCGGAGGCCAAGCCTGCGGCGCCGGCTCCAAAGCCCGCGACCCCCGCTCCGGTGGCTCCGGCGGTGGATGTGACGGCGATGGCCCTCGAGGTCGTTTCG
>JAPPOV010000018.1:187326-210945 GCA_028873595.1 Gemmatimonadota bacterium
ACTCGATCAAGCAGGTGGAGATCCTGTCCGAACTGCAGGAGCGTCTGCCGGGTCTACCGGAGATCGCTCCGTCCGAGCTGGCGTCCTTGCGCACGCTGCGCGATGTCGCGGACAAGCTGTCCGGAAGCCGTGGCGTGACGCAGGCGCCGCCGGCCGTGCCGGTACAGGAGGCGCCAGCCGTGTCCGAGCCTGTGACGGAACCGACTCCGGTCGAGGCGGTGCTCGACGCGAACACCGTGGTCGACCCGACCAAGATCACGGCGTTCGTGCCGACGATCGTCGCCGAACAGAGTCCGGGCTTCGGTCTCGCGGCACTCGCGGGTGCGCGCCCGGTGGAGATCACGAACGAACTCCCGGAGCTCGCTCAAGCTTTGGCAGACGGTCTCGTTGCCCGCGGGGTTCCGGCGACCGTTGTCGAGAGCCCCACGACTGCCGCGACGGGAGTTATCTGCCTCGCAGGACTCGCGAACGTTCCGATGGGCCCGGAAGGGGCGTTGACCATCCATCAGTCCGCCATCCAGGCTGCACGGCTCGTTGCCCAGCACCCGGACCCGGCGGAGCGCCTGTTCGTGACCATTCAATCCACAGGTGGCCACTTCGGCCTGGGTGGGGACCCCGGTGACGGGGCATGGACAGGCGGCTTGTCGGGCGTGGTGAAGACCGCTGCCCGGGAGTGGCCCGGGGCGTCATTGAAGGCACTGGACATTGCAGATCCGGACCATGCAGTAGACGCGATCCTGGATGAACTCTTCTTCGGCGGCCCGGCACTGGAAGTTGGGTTCGACTCGGAAGGTGCCAGGTCGATTGTGCAGATCGAGCCGCTCGTTACGGACGTGGAGAGCAAGCCGGCGATCGAGCCCGGCTCTGTGGTCATTGTGTCCGGGGGAGCCCGCGGCGTCACATTCAGTTCGGTAGCGAAGCTGGCGGAGGCGTGGCAGGTGAAGCTGGCTCTGCTCGGCCGTTCGAAGCTCGCGGAGTGGCCGGAGGGTGTGCCTCTCGCCACCGACCCGGTGCAGATCACCGGTGCACTCGCCGCAGCGGCCAAGGCGCGCGGGGATACGGTGGACTTCTTCGGCATGCAGCAGAGGGCACAGTCGCTCGCGGCGAGTGCCGAAGTGCGCATGTCTCTCGCGGATCTCGACGCCCGTGGTATCGAGGCGATGTATCTGAGCGCGGACGTCACGAACCTCGGTGAGGTGTCGGTTGCGCTCGACCAAGTGCGTGAGACGTGGGGGTCGGTGGACGGTATCGTGCACGGTGCTGGTGTTCTGCGGGACAAAGCGCTCGTGGACATGACCCCCGACCGTGTAGCCGACGTCTTCGGGCCGAAGGTCGGAGGACTCTCCGTCTTGCTCGAAGCGACCAAGGAGGACCCGATCCAGATGATCGCGCTCTTCTCCTCGATCGCTGCGCGCGCGGGGAATGCCGGACAGGCTGCGTATTCAGCCGCTAACGAGATCCTCAACAAGGTGGCAGCGAATGAGGCCGCACGTCGCGGTGATTGGTGCCGCGTGCGTTCGTATAACTGGGGCCCGTGGGCCGGCGGGATGGTCGATGCCGGCCTTGCAGCTCACTTCGAGAAGCAGGGAATCGCACTTCTGGGTGTCGATGCGGGTGCCCAGTTCTTCGTGAACGAACTCGAGCTGGCCGGTGCCGGTGTAGAGCGGGTCGTGCTCGCGGCGCCATCGTTCCCTGCGACGACGCAGCGGTTCATGCTTGGAGGCGGTGAGCGAGACGAGGAGACCATCGGCTCGTCCCACGTGGCGGACTTCGCGCTCCGGCTTGGTGAGGCGCTCAAGCCAGTAGGGACGATGCGGACCTATCTGGAAGACCTGGTCATCGCAATGCCTGGCCAGAAGCTCGCTACGGGAGCGCACACGGTCGACGTCCAGCCGATCGAGGCAGCGATCCCGAGCTACCGACTCGTCTTCCGTGATGGCACCGGGGACGTTCATCATGAGACGACGGTCCGGTACTCCGAGAGCGGTGCAGACGCCCCGCCGATTGTGCCATCCGCGGGTCTCGAGCCCTGGCCGTTCGAAGCGACCGCGGCGTATGAGACGGTGCTGGGGACCGCGACGGATCGTCGGGCGATTCTGAATCTCGAGGGTGTGTCCGAGGAAGGCGGCATGGCGTTGCTCCGAAACGCGGCCAGCCTCGGGTGGCCGATGAAGGGCTTCCCTAAGGGGTTCGATCCGGCCGCCTTCGAGGGGTTGCTGCAGCTGGCTGAGCTATGGACTCATCAGAAGGCTGGAGCGATGCAACGACTGGCCAGCATGGGTCAGATGGTTGTTCACAGCCTCGAGGCCTTCCCCGAGAGGATGCGCTCTGCGTTCCGTGCACAGAGGACGGAGAAGGGCACGCTCTTCGACTTTATTCTCGCAACCGAGGAAGGTGACCTGGTCGCCGAGCTGCGCGAGGTGCAGTTCGATGCCCATGGTGCCTGATCGGCGCAGAAGGAGTCGTACATGAGCGGCAGGTTCGAGCCCATCGCGATCGTTGGCCGTGCATGTGTCCTTCCCGGAGCCTTGAGTCCGGAAGAGCTGTTCGATGCCGTCCGCGACGCCCGAATCCTCATCGATGAGGCGCCCCCGGGCGCCTGGGGACTCGACTCGCGACGTCTCGTGCACGAGCGTGCGCCAGGTCCGTCCCAGGAGTACGTCGTCAGTAACAAGGGTGGATACGTCACTGGCTTCGATCAGATATTCGATGCGGCGCACTTCAGTGATCGGATCCCTGAGGTAGAGCGGCTCGACCCTCTCACCCAGTGGCTCCTTCACTGTACGCGCACCGTTCTGGCCGAAGCCGGTGTAGCTCAGGCGCCGAGTGGGACGGGCTTGGTCGTGGGGAACCTGTCCTACCCAACCGTTGAACACACACGGTTCGTTCAGGATCATTGGCTCGAGACGGGTAAGCGCGCGCCGCGCAGCAGCCTCGTCGGTACGTCGTCGGATCCCCGAAACCGCTTCTCGTCCGGTGGCCCGCTTCACGTTGTCGCGCACGCCTTCGGTCTGGACGGTGACGTCTTCGCGCTTGATGCCGCGTGCGCTTCGTCGCTGTACGCACTCGAGATTGCCTGCCGGCGTCTCCAGGATCAGGAAGCCGACCTCATGCTCGCAGGTGGTGTGGCGCGCGCTGATCCTCTCTTCATCCACCTGGGTTTTACGGCGCTGCAGGCACTGAGTGCGAGCGGCCGCTCACGGCCTCTCCACAAGGGAGCCGACGGCCTTCTCCCGGCCGAGGGGGCGGGACTGGTCGCGCTGAAGCGTCTCGCGGACGCCCGGGCGGATGGGGACCACATCTTTGGCGTCATCCGTGGCGTCGGTCTCTCGAATGATGGTCGCCAAAGTGGCTTCCTCGCTCCGGCGACGGACGGTCAGGTGCGTGCCATGAAGTCAGCGTACGACAAGGCTGGCCTTTCGCCGACCGACATCGATTTCATCGAGTGCCATGCGACGGGGACTCCGAGGGGCGACACGGTTGAACTCGAGTCCCTGGCAGAGGTCTGGGGAGACGGGCCAAAGCCAGCGATTGGATCTCTGAAGGCCAACATCGGTCACCCGATCACCGCGTCTGGCGTGGCGAGTCTGCTGAAGATGCTGAGCGCGTTCGATGCGAAAGTTCTGCCGCCGACGCCATGTGACGACCCGCTCGATGCAATCGAACACCACGGCTTCAGGCTCCTCGATCAGGCCGAACCGTGGGAGAGCGAAGGCCCGCGCCGTGCCGCGATCTCGAACTTCGGGTTCGGTGGCAATAATGCGCACCTGATCGTGGAAGAGTGGATCGAGCCGCGCGAGGCGGCTGGTCAGAGCGTCGCCGAGGTAATGGCGGGCGAGTACGAGCGTCCTGCAGGAGATCGTGAGCCAATCGCGATTTCCGCTATTGGCGTGATTGCTGGGGAAACGGTCGGCTTGCCCGACTTCGTGCGCCGTCTGGTTGGGCCGAAGGACGACGAGGGCACGAAGTCCTCCGAGATCGTTCTCTCGATGAAGAAGCTTGGCTTTCCGCCGAACGACCTTCAAGAGAGCCTCGCACAACAAACGTCGATTCTGGCGGTGGTCGAGGAGGCGCTCCTTCAGGTCGGTGGGCTGAATCCCGATCGGACCGGCGTCTACATCGGCATGTGTGTCGATCCTCAGGCAGCTCGACACGGCCTTCGCGTCCGGCTGCGCGAGCTACTCTCCGATGACGTTGATGTGACAGGATGGCGAGAGGTGAACCCGCGGTCCGCGCGTCATCTGACGGCGGCGGGTGTCATCGGCTGCATGCCCAATATCCCGGCCAACCGGGTTCACGCTCAACAGGACTGGCGTGCGCCGGGCTTCACCGTCGCGTCCGAGGAACTTTCAGGAATCGACGCCTTGAAGCTTGCCGCTCGGGCCCTCCAGGCCGGCGAGATCGATTGCGCGCTCGTGGGTGCGTCAGATTTCTCGCATGAATCCGCGCACCAGAACGCAGCCGGTCGCGTATTGCCTGGAGATCGACAGAGCCCGGGCGATGCCGCAGTGGGGCTCATCGTCATGCGTGAGGCGGATGCGATCGACAAGGGATACCCGGTCTTTGCGTCGATCGTTGAGGACATCGAAGCGTCTGAGGCGGGAGCTGTTCGCCTCGCCCTCTCAGAGAACGACGGTGAATCGGAGGTGACGGCGCGCTTCGGCCATGCGCATGGCGCCTCCGGACTACTGCACGTCGCGGCCGGCGCGATCACCACGCAGTTGGGTGTCATGCTCGACGGCCAGGGCGCATGGCCAGCACCCCGACAGCGGGACACCGTACATACGCAGGTTGCGGTGCGCTCGTTCATGGGGATCGAGGGTGCGGTCACGTTGCGCGCGCCGAAGACGACCACGGACGTGGTGAGTCCGGTCGACGTGCCGGTTGCCCGTTTCCATGCGGCTGACTCTCTGGCGGCACTGGCCACAGCGGTCTCTTCCGGTGAAGAGTCTCACGAAGGCGATGTCCGTGTTGCGATCGTGGCTCGGACGGATGAGGATCTCGAGCGCCTGGCCGGGCACGCTGCCAAGGAGCTTTCGGCGGGCCGGGAGCCTCACGCGCCCGGGATCTTCTTCGGCTCCGGCACCCAGGAAGGAGAGGTCGCGTTCTGCTACACAGGGGCGGCTGCGGCCTACCCCGGGGCCGGGCGAGATGTACTGATGGCCTTCCCGGAGATTGGTCACAATCTGACGGACCGCTTCGCAGGGACTCCGAAGCTCGCCGCTGATCTCTATGGGGCCGACATCACTGGTTTCTCCCCGGCTACGCAGCTGACCGGGTCCTCCTTCGTCTGCCAGGTACACACGGAGTTCACCCGGAACGTACTCGGTATGAAGCCTGAGGTGGCGATCGGCCTGTCGTCGGGTGAAACGAATTCGCTCATGGCCTTCGGCGTCTGGAACGATCTCGACGACATGCTGGCCGAGATCGATGACTCCGAGATGTACGTGAACCAGCTGACCGCTGAATGCAGGTCTGCGGCGGAGTTCTGGAACCTGCCTGAAGGTGAGTCGCCGGATTGGAAGAACTACCGGGTGGCAGCGCCAATCGAGACGATCGAAGACGCGATGGAAGGTGAGGACCGCGTGTACATCACCGTCATCCACCACTACGAAGACGTGGTCATCGGTGGTGATGCGGCCGGATGCGATCGCGTGCTCGAAAAGGTGGGCCGGGGCCGAGCGATCGATCTGGGCCTCGACATGGTCGTCCACTGTGAGCCGCTCGTGCCGTTTGAGAAGCGATGGCACGACATCCACCTCCGAGACACGACGCATGTACCGGACGTGCGGTTCTACACGAACGCGTGGAACCGAGCCTACGTGCCGAGCCGGGAGTCCGCGGCCGACGCGATCACACGGCAGGCGATCGATCCGGTCGACTTCCCGAAGACGCTCGAAGCTGCGTATGCCGACGGTGTGCGTGTCTTCATTGAGCATGGCCCCCGCGCCATCCTGACGAACGCGATCGGTCGGATTCTCGGAGACCGCCCGCACCTCGTGGTCGCCCTGGATCCTCACGAGGGTGCGGGACTCGAAGCGGTGACCCGGTCGATTGCGAGACTTTGGGCCTCGGGCACTCCGATGGACCTGGGGCAGTTCCTAGCTCGCATCCGAGGGCTTCGGAAAGGACGCGAGCCGCTTGCGGAGCCCCAGGGAGCGGTCCTGCGGCTTGCCACCCACTCTCCTGATGTCGTCTGGCCGGAGTCCTTTGATCATCTGGCCTCACACACCCCTGCAGTTACACCCATGGACGTTTCCACGCGCGTGACAGAGTCCGCATCAAGCAATGACGACCACGTCATGGCCCCACCTCCTGCGGGGAGCTTCGGCTACGACGTAGGACAGCACTTCGGACCCCCAGCCCCCGGCCCCGCGACCGTGGGCGCCCAGGCGCCGACCGCGCGCCCTGTGGCTTCATCGGTACCGGCTGCACCTTCCAAGCCGATCGCACGGTCGGCTACTGCTGCAGATCCGGCGCTCGAGCTGTTCAACGCCGTGGCTGAGGCGCACGCGGACTACCTGCGCGAGCAGAAAGAGACCCACGAGGCCTTCCTGGCGATGGGGTTTGGGCTTACGGCCGGTGCGGCACCGCCCACGCCCACACCGGCTCGCACACCGGACCTGCGTGTGGTCGTGGAACCCGTGGGGCGTGCTGCGTCGCCCCAGGCCCCGTCCGCTCCCGTGGCCCACTCTGTGAAACCCGCGGCACCCTCTGCGCCGGTGACGACACCCGCTGCTCCTGCTGCGTCCGCGACAGCTGAAAAGGCCAAGAAGAAGCCTGATGGGCCGCCTTCGCCGCTCATCTCGACCCATCCGCCGATCAACCGGGACGAAATGCCCGAGACGTTGTTCCTGACGCGCGAGCAACTCGAAGTTCACGCGGGGGGCAAGATCTCGGAGATCTTCGGCGAGCTCTTCGAGCAGCAGGACGGGTACGAGCGACAAGTCCGAATGCCCGAGCCCCCGCTGCTCTTCGCAGACCGGGCTCTCATGATCGAGGGTGAACCGGGCACGATGAAGAAGGGCCGAGTCGTCACCGAGACCGATGTAAAGCATGACGCGTGGTACCTGCATGCCGGGCGGATGGCCCCCGGCGTGGTCATCGAATCCGGGCAGGCCGATCTTCTGCTGATTTCATGGCTGGGTGCCGACTTCCTCAACAAGTCGGACCGTGTCTACCGTCTGCTTGGGTGTGACCTGACGTTCCACGGAGATCTTCCCGCCCCCGGCGATACGATGACGTATGACATCTACGTCGATGGACACGCGAAGACGGGTGATGTCCGCCTCTTTTTCTTCCATTACGACTGCTATATCGGGGACCGCCTGCTGATCTCCGTGCGAAACGGACAGGCTGGATTCTTCACCGATGATGAGCTCGCGGGCTCAGGTGGCGTTCTATGGGACGCCGAAGAAGACGAGCCTGATCCGGACGCAGTGCTCGACCCGATGCCGCAAGTCAGCCGCAAGTCGAGCTTCACCGCCGAGGAACTCGGTGCCTGGGTCGATGGTGATGCCTTTGCCTGCTTCGGTGAGGGCTTCGAGATGACCTGCCCTCACACCCGGACACCGAGCATCCCGGGAGGCCAGCTCAGCCTGATCGACCACGTGCCGATTTGGGATCCGACCGGTGGACCGTGGGGTCGTGGGTACCTGCGCGCCGAGGCTCATGTGCCTGTGGATGCGTGGTTCTATGAGGGACACTTCAAGAACGACCCCTGTATGCCGGGCACGCTCATGGCGGACGCGGCCACGCAGGCCATGTCGTTCGCCATGGCTGCGATGGGCTTCACCATTCCTCGGGATGGATGGCGATTCGAGCCTGTTCCGGGTGAGATGGCCCGGTTCCTGTGCCGTGGACAGGTGGTTCCCGATGGGCCTCACATGCTCGAGTATGAAATCTTCATCGAGGACATCGTCGACGGCCCGATTCCCGAGGTATACGCGGCGCTCCTCTGCAAGAGCGACGACTTCAAGGTCTTCCAGTGTCGGCGGTTCGGGCTTCGGCTTGTCCCCGACTTTCCGCTGACCACGAAGCAGGAGTTCCTGAAAGAGGACCCCATCCGCTTCGTCGGCCCTGAGGGCTCTGATGTGCGCGGGGATTACGAGGCGATGCTCTCATGTGCCTGGGGCCGGCCGAGTGATGCTTTCGGGAAGATGTTCACCAAATACGATGGGCCCACGAAGTGCCCGCGCCTTCCGGGGCCGCCGTATCACTTCGTCAGCAGTGTCCTGTCGGTCGACGTTGCACCCGGCTCGGCGCCAAACGAGGGCACGCTCGTTTCGACCTTCGAGGTCGAGCCGGACGCGTGGTACTTCGAGGAAGGCCAGGGACACATGCCGTTCGCGGTGATCGTCGAAGGTCTTCTGCAGCCGTGCGGGTGGTTCGCGTCGTACTGCAACTTCTTCCAGGATACAGAGGGCGACGTCGCCTTCCGGAACCTGGACGGAGAAAACTGCGTCCTGCACCGGCCGATCACGCCGGACATGGGTACGCTCACCTTGACCACGAAACTCACCCGTTTCGCCAAGGCCGGTGGAACGAGCATTGTCTTCTTCGATGTCGTGTGCGAAAACGACGATGGCCTGGTGATGACGCTTGAGACCGCATTCGGATTTTTCGATCCGCTGATTCTCGAGGACCAGCGTGGCTTGCCCACAACCGATGAAATGCGGGCACGCCGTGACGCAGAGTCCCCTGTGCCCGAGATATCCCTGCTCGAGGGAGGTGGTGAACTCGCCCAGCTGCCGGGTATGGAGAGCGGCGGGATGCGCATGCTCGACAAGATCACCGGATTCTGGGAGGACGGAGGGGAGGCCGGTCTGGGAAGCATTCGGACGTGGCAGCAGATCCACTACGACGCGTGGTACTTCAAGGCTCACTTCTATGAGGACCCGGTGCAGCCGGGCTCACTCGGCCTCGAAGCCCTGATCCAGTCTGCCCGCGCCCTGGTACACATGAAGGGATGGCTCGACGGGATCGACAACCCGGTCTGGGAGCATCCGATCGTCGGCTTCCCGTTGGCATGGAAGTATCGGGGTCAGGTCGTGCCGAAGCGCGACGAAGTCGTGACCGAGGTCGAAGCGCTCAAGGTCGACATCATCGAGGGTGAGTCGGTTACGGTCGAGGTGTTTGGTACACAATGGGTGGATGGGCTCCGCATCTATGAGGTCCCGTCGTTCGCCGTTCGTGTACGGGCGGGGGCCTGACGGATCGTCGTGTGACCGCTGTGCAGGAATTCGGGACGCCGTTCTTCGACGTTGAGCCCGGCATTCCGCACGTCTGGTTGATCCATACCGGAGAGCCTGCATTTCTCGCGCTGGGTGAGCAGCCGAACCTGGTAGAGGAAGGTCTGATCTCTGTCGAAGACGAGGAACGGGCAGCCGACTTTCTCGATGCGAGCGCAGGCATACGACTGCGAGCCCGTCGGGTCCTTCTGCGCATGATTCTGGCTCGGTATCTCGGGTGTGCTCCGGACGAGGTCGGCATCATCACGGCGCCGGGAGGCAAGCCGGTGCTGTTGCCGGATTCCCCGGGCTCCGCGACGTACGCATTCTCTGCTGGTCATTCCGGTGAACTCTATGCGGTAGCCGTGGGGCGCTGTACGAGCCTTGGACTCGACGTTGAACGTTTGCGATCGGTCGGTCGGGCGAACGCTATCGCGGAGCGCTGGTTCGGCCGGGATGAAGCAGCGCGGATTCGTTCTCTCGAGGGAGAGGCTCTGGATCTAGCCTTCATGGAGCTGTGGACCGACAAAGAGGCGCTGGCCAAGAGGCATGGAGCCGGTCTACGACTGATGCACGGTCAGGCCGATGTGCCGGAGGTGCACAGTGAGCTCGACGTCGATCGTGAACGGACGGCGGGCCGTCTGCTACGAATTCATCCGCGAGCAGGATATGTCGGTGCGATCGCCAGTTCCGGTCCCTTGACCGATGTCGAGATCGTCACAAAAGGAGACCCTCGTTGGATCATCTAGTCTTCGCCGCCCCGGACCTCGAAGAAGGTGTCCGGCATGTCGAGTCCCTCTTGGGCGTTGAGATGTCGCCCGGGGGGCGGCATGCGGGCTTTGGGACGCACAACCGATTGATCGGGTTTGGTGAGACGAGCTACATGGAGGTGGTCGGTATCGACCCGAATGTGCCCCGCCCGGAGCGTGGCCGCTGGTTCGGGTTGGACACGCTGGCCCGTCCGCGTCTGGTGACGTGGTGTGCCGCCGTCGACGACCTCGATGGATTCCTCGCGCGAGCGCGAGTTGCCGGAGTCGACCTTGGAGAGCCGATGATCGGTAGCCGGCGCAGGGAAGATGGGACGATGCTCTCCTGGCGGATGAGTGATCCGTGGGCAGGTCGGGCGGGGGGTGTCCTTCCGTTCTTCATCGAGTGGGGAGCGACACCACACCCCGGTACGGTGCTGCGCGCGGCGTGTACGTATCAGCGAATCCGTGCCGAGCACCCGGATGCCGACCGAGTTCGTCGGTGGTGTGAGACGCTCGGACTCGACATCGACGTCACCCCGGGTAACGATGTCCGTCTTATTGCGACGCTGGATACGCCCAATGGATTGGTAGATCTCTCATGATCCGACACCTGATTGCTCGTACGACTCTCGGTTGCGCCCTGACTCTGGTCATCACGGCCCAGCTGTTGGGACAGGAACCTCCTCGGGTGGTGGTACTCGCGACGGGAGGGACGATTGCGAGTACGTACGATGAAGCGACTGGTGCGCTGAGGGCTGCGCTGACCGGCGAGGAAATCGTAGCCGCCGTCGAAGGGCTCTCCGAAATCGCCCGCGTATCGGTCGAGCAGGTCGCCAACGTGAACAGTCGGGATATGACCCCCGCCATCTGGCTCGACCTCACAGCTCGAGCGAATGCCCTGCTGGCTGAGCCCGACGTGGCCGGTATCGTCGTGACGCATGGAACGGATACGCTGGAAGAGACCGCCTATTTCCTCGACCTGACGGTCGCGAGTGAGAAGCCGATCGTGGTGGTCGGTGCTCAGCGAGCTCCAACCATGTCGGACACGGACGGCCCGCGGAACATGCTCAATGCCGTTCGCGTCGTCGTTTCGGACGAAGCCCGTGGGATGGGCACGATGGTCGTCATGAATGGCCAGATCAACGCCGCCCGTGAGGTCACCAAGACCAACACGCTGGACGTCGAGACCTTTCAGACACTCGACTTTGGACTGCTGGGCATCGCGGATATCGAGACCGTGCGCTTCTATCGCGCACCCATGCGCCGGCAGACGATCGAGCTGTCGCCCGGGGTTGATCTACCGAATGTCGTCATCCTCTCCGAGTATGCGGGTGCCGACGGCCGCATGCTCGAACTCCTGCTGGAGGCCGGTGAGGTCGATGGCGTGGTCGTAGCTGGCCTGGGGCTCGCACACGTGAGTACCCCGACCCTCGAGGTTCTGCGAAAGGTGCGCTCTGCAGGGGTGCCCGTCGTGGTGGCATCTCGTGTACCGACGGGGCGGATCGTGCCACTGTACGCGAACAACGTCGACCTGCTCAATATCGGAGCGGTCCAGGCGGATAACCTGAGCCCGTGGAAAGCACGCGTCCTCCTCATGGTGGCCATGACGCATACGACCGAGGTGGATCAACTTCGGGCCTACTTCGATCGATGACCGACGGCCCAGACGATCTCGCCCGGTTGGTCGACGCGCTCGACACGATCCTCTCAGGGGATACGAGACGTCGGATTGTCGATGGCACCATGGAACGAGGGCATGCGCTCGACTGGATCGCACGCCTTAAGTCACAGATGGAGGTGCACCGGCTCAGGGCCGGCGATGAGACCTTCGATCTGGGCCGTGACGTGACACGCCTGGAGGCGCGGACGTGGGAAGATGGTTTCAAGGTGCTGCACGCATGGAACCATCAGACGCACGAGTTCACCAGCGACATCGTACCCGTTCTGATGATCGACTTTCTGGAGCGCGTAGAAGCGCCTGCGCTTTACGGTGACGATGATGCCGGCCGCACGACGGTCGCGATCCTCCTGGACTATTACCTCCTGCATATCCTGGCCCTATGCGCCATGCGGGTGTGGGACACGGTGCATCCCACGGGATTACTGGAACGACTCACGGAGCTGGTAGAGCGACTGCAGGGAGCGGGTGGTAGCGGACATCACTTCGTCGCCGATGCGGAGACGCTCCTGATCGTCGCACTCTCCCAGTTCCATCCCGAAGAGCAGGCGTACGACCGCATCATCGACAAGGTACGTCAGCTCGAGATCGGTCATCAGGTCTCGTTCGCCCGTGTCAGCGCGGCTGTCCTGAGCGCTCACCTGCGGTGGGGCTTCTGGCTCATGTACGAGCGAGATCCCGTGAGGATGAGGCGCGACAACGTCGGGGATTACCCCTGGCTTCTGAACTCGGTACTGACCCTCGCTCGTGCGTTTGTCGCGTCTCTCGATGCCGGAGAAGATGTGGACGAGCGTGCTCCTGTGACACAGTCGCTCTTGCAGGGCCTCGCCGCCGATCCGTACGCCTTCACCGGCTCACCGCCGGTCTCACTTGCCGAATACGCCGACGACTACCAGGAATTACTCGGTATCCTGAGGAGCCACCTGGACGTCGTCCTGGATGAGTTCGAGGCCCAGAAGCCGGACAAGAAGAGCTACGCACCGCTCGCACTCCACTTCAATTTCCCGCACAACACGCTGGTCGCGATCGTGACATTGGCGTTGCTGGAAGCGCGCCCCCAGTCACTCACACTGAACGACCTGTTCGTTCCCGAGTTCGACACCGGTGTTGGCGATACACAGGAGCATTTGGCTCGAACGCTGATGGCGTTTTCGCGTGGGAGTCCGGATCGGCTGGGCTACCGGGGGGCAATGCTCGTGGCGTACGACCCATTTTCGGGGTTGCGGTCATTCACTATGACGCGCGACACCCTGAAAAAAGGACTGGGAGAGTCCTAGCCACCCGGGGATTCGACATTGACTCCCGACCTCCGCAAGACCGCCCGCACGCGCGCGTCGAGACGATCTGCGACGACCGGCTTGAGGAGGAAATCGTCAGCGCCTGCCTCCAGGACCTCCACTTCATCTCGAGGATTGGAGGATCCGGTCATGATGATCACCGGCAGCGACTGGGTGGAAAGCGACTGCCGCACGCTTCGCAGTAGTTCGAAGCCGTCCATGCCCGGCATGTACAGGTCGAGGATGATGAGGGAGAAATTCTCGTCTCCGGCTTCAATCATCGCCTGAGCGGTCCGGCCGTCCGGGGCCTCGATGGTCTCGAATCCCATGCCAGTGAGGACACTCTTGATCAGCAGTCGCGCCTCGGGCTCGTCATCGACGATCAGGACGGGACCCACCTCCTGTGGCGACTCTGTACGCGTGGGGACCACACCGAGAACACGTTCGATTTCTTCGACGGTCGTGTGCCCTCGCGCGACACGATCGAGGCCGACCTCGGCGAATGTCCGCATCCCATCTGCCTGGGCTGCCAGCAGCAGTTCGGCGTCGTTCGGCGACCTCACGAATACCTCCCGCATTTCGGGGCTCATGACGAGGACCTCTGGGAGCGGTAGCTGCTGCAGGTAGCCGGTGCCCGCGCAGGTCTTGCAGCCAACCGCTCTCTTCATCGGACGAATCCCGAGCACCGATGCCAGCTTTGCCTCACGGGATTTCATGTCTCGGTTGGCGTCGAAATCCCTGGCGCACGACGTACACAACGCCCGGACGAGTCGGAGGGAGATCACCGCGTGGAGTGACTCTCCGAGCCGCCCGGGGGCGAGGCCCATGTCGACAAGTCGTCGAATGCCGGACACGGCGTCGGGCGTGTGAACTGTAGCGAGTACTTTCCGACCAGTAATCGCCGTCCGCAATGCGATTCGACCGGTGGGCAGATCACGGATTTCTCCCGCGTGAATCACATCAGGGTTCTGATCGAGAAGTTGCTGCAGGGTTTCGGCAAAGCTCAGACCGGTAAGAGGATCGAACTTGATCTGGGTCACGCCGGGGATGTCCAGGTCCGGCCGGCCTTCCAGGGACAACACGCTCTTGTGCGAGAGCGAGGCGAGCGCCGCATAAATGAAGTTCGAGGTTCCTGATCTGGCCGGCCCGGTGACGAGGATAAGTCCATCATCCTTGTTCAGGGTCGACTGGATCTTCTCGCCCTCAATCAGGCCGAAGTTGAGATCGTTGAGCGTAGGGATGTGAGCGGGGTCCGTAAGTCGGATCCAGATCAGTTCGCCGTCGGGTGTGGGGTTAGACAGCAGGTGTGCCCGCCGCTCGGTATCGGGGCTGATCCGGACGGGGAAGCCGTCGTCCGGGTTGAAGCTCGGCTGCTCGAACGCGAGATGTCGCAGGCGGGCGACGAGCCGAGCGTGCGCGGCGGCCGGCAGATCGACGACATGCTGGAGGACGCCGTCGATCCGGTAGCGAATGCGACCGTGGACCGCACCCGGTTCAATGTGAATCTCGGTGGCTCGGTACCGGACGCCCTGATGAAGAATGACCTCCGCCAACTTGATAACGGCAGGGTCCTCGAGCTCGAAGCTTGTGAACAATCCTTTGCCTTGATTTGTCACGACCTGGAAATCGCTTTCCGCGACGCGGGCGACGAGAGTCTGCAGGGCGTTCTTCGGCGCGCGCGCAGGCGCGTACGCGCGCTCGAGCGCTTCGGCCAGCGCAGTCGGGCTACCCATCATGAAGACCGGCTTCCGGCTCGAGTGAGCGATGATCTCCTTGTGAGCCGACCGATTGGTGGGGTCTGACGTGGCGATCACGATCGACGTATCGGTCAACGAGAGGGGCAGGATCCCGTAGCGCCGAGCCACCGCTTCCGGGATCAGTTTGACCGCCTGGGGATCGTACGTGCCGACGTCCGCGACGCCGATTCGAAAGTGCCTCGCGACCCGCTGCGCGAACTGATGGTCCGCAAGCTTGCACGCACGGGCGACCTCGGGCCACACCTTCCGAACGCTCGAAATGTCAGGGCGGCGCGGCAGGTCGAGCTTCAGGCCCGCATGGGTAGCGACATCCTTCAGCCAGTGGCTCGGGGTTTCCGACATGTCCGGGGCGAAGCGTGGAGTGGCGTCGGTCGATGGTCAGCTGAGATAGCCCCACGGGGATCGAAGGCCATGAGAAGAGCGAGGCTTGTTCCGCCCTTCCATGATCTCGGATGAGCGAGGCCCCACTCGGCTCGAGATGGCCGGTCCGAACAGGCACAGGTCCGTCCAATCGTGCTACATCGCCGGAGGTCCATCCGGGTGAAGGTCACACTCCGGGGGCTGAAGTCGCGTCCACGACAGGGCGACGATGCGCCATCCATCCGGGCCTGACATAAGGTTGGCTGCGTCGACGCCGCAGTGACTGAACGCCTCTCCGGCGTAGAAGTCGTATGGGGTCCAGATGGTTGCGAGGGGGCCGTTCACGACGACGATTGGATCCCACATTCGCTCAATCAGGGCTACGTCACTCGATGTGATCCGCTCAGCGAGCCCGTCGAGCGTGGACGACCCGAAGGTCGTTTCGCCGTTCCTTGTTTCCGAGAAGTGCATCACGAGCGAGGGATCGGTGACAGACCGGAGCAAGTCCTCGTCCCCGGTTTCGAGCGCATTGAACAGGCCCTGCAGCGTGGCGACGACGTCAGCCTCCTGCTGTGCGCTCGGTCGGTAGTCCGCCAGCTCGTCCGCACTCGCGGCTGGAGTGCCGCTGTTGAGGGCATCTGAACCGGCTTCGTCTCCAGAGCAAGCGGCGGTTGCGATGAGTAGAGCAGCGAAAAGTACACGGCGCGACATGACGAACTCCCCGTGGAGAAGAAACAGACCAGGCCGCACACGCTCGGACGCCGATGGTCGGTGTGCAAGTGCCTGGCGTCGATTCGTCTGACGGTCACGTGAAATCGAGATCAACGGCGGAGACGGTGCCGCTGAAGACGAAGGGAGTTCCTATGCGCAGATTGTTCGCTCTGATCGCCGCTGCGACAGCCGTATCCGTACCGGCGGTTCAGACAGCTGAGGTTGGTCCCGCCGGCGTTCCGTCGCCCGAGTCCCCAAGTCGCATCTGGCCGGTGCCGGATGACGCCTCGAACCATGCTCGGTCGACTGCGGTCGATCGTGAATCCGTGGCCTTGACCGTATACAACCAGGGGTTCGGGCTTGTACGTGAGGTTCGCCGGCTCCAATTGCCGCGTGGCCCGGTCGCGCTCGAGTACGGGGACGTAGCATCCGGCATCCAGCCCGAGACGGTGCACGTGCTTCCTCTCCGCGGAGAGGGCTTCCGGTTGCTGGAGCAGAATTACCAGTACGACCTGCTCAACCCCCAGAAGCTGCTGGAGAAATACGTAGGGCGGATTGTGAACGTCTACAGACCGAATCCGGCGACGGGCGTGGACGAGGTGGTCGAGGCCGAGGTGTTGTCCGTGAACGGTGGGCCGATTCTACGGATCGATGACGAGATCACCTTTGATTATCCCGGTCGCTTTGGATTCCCCGAGATGCCGGACAATCTGATTGCCGAGCCCACGCTCATGTGGCGCCTGGACGCGGTGGGTGGAGAGGAGCGGGTCGAAGTTTCATATCTGACGAACAGTCTGAACTGGGAGTCCGATTACGTACTGGTCCTGAACGAGGATGACGACGAAGGCTCGCTGACCGGGTGGGTGACGCTGACGAACCACAGCGGAACGTCGTTCGAGAACGCGCGGCTTCAGCTGGTTGCCGGCGATGTACAGCGCGTCAGCGGGAATGCCAGGCCAGCCATGTATCGCGACCGGATGATGGAGATGGCGATGGCCGCTGAAGCGGACGGCTTCACCGAGGATGCCTTCTTCGAGTACCACCTGTACACCCTCGGGCGGCCCACCGATCTCATGAACAATGAGCAGAAGCAGGTAACGCTGCTGGAGGCCGACGGTCTCGGTGTGGACAAGCAGCTGATCTTCCGAGGCTCGCCGCACTATTACCGTGGTCAGTACGCCCAGGTGACGAGCAACCAGAAGGCCGGTGTCTTCCTCGACTTCGACAATCGCGCGTCGAACGGGCTCGGGATACCGTTGCCGAGGGGCACGGTCCGCGTCTACAAACGGGATCACACCGGTGCACAACAGTTCATCGGTGAAGACTTGATCGACCACACGCCGCGCGACGAAACGCTCCGCATTCGCATGGGTGAAGCGTTCGACGTCGTGGGTGATCGGCGACAAATGGACTACACCGTCGTGTCGAACTGCGTGTCCGAGAGCACGTGGCGGGTCGATCTTCGTAACCACAAGGATCAGGGCGTCGACGTCCTCCTCGTGGAACCCTTGGGTGGGGATTGGGAGATCCTGTCTTCGACCCACAGCTGGGATAAGGAGGACGCATGGACGTTGGTGCTGCGCCCAAGGATCGAGGCGCGCGGTGAGACCGTCGTCGAGTATCGCGTGCGTGTGCGGTGGTGCTGAGCGTTTCGGATCGCGTCGGCTGTGATGGCCGAATCACCCGCCTGCCGGAGGCCGACTGTTTGCGACCTGATCCGTCCGACACACGTCGTTGAGCCCTCCCGGCTCCCTCTAGCGCGATCCAGAGGGGGCCAGCATTATCCGAATCTTCCAGAAGTTGGCTTCCGGCGGGAGGTCGGCGTGACGCCGAGTTGTGGCGTTTCCAGTGGATCAAGAGGCTTGCACATGAGGAACGGAACGACCCGTTGGCTCGCACTCGGGACCGCAGTGCTGCTTGGCGCGTGCGGGGGCGAGTCTGGTGATGATCGAGCTGACGGAGTGACCGTCGACGGCGATTGGCCGGTGATCACCGGAAACCTGATGGGGCAGCGCTATTCCGAGCTGACCCAGATCAATCCGAGCAACTTCTCCGACCTCGAAGTGGCGTGGGAGTACGACGCGTCGCACCTCGGTTCGGTGAATGCGCGATCGATCCCGATCTACGTCGATGGCCTGCTGGTGAACGTGCACTCTCAGTACCGAACCGTCGTCGCGACCGATGCGGGCACGGGAGAAGAGGTATGGACGTACACGGAGCCCGAGACGTTCCGCTGGGAGTACTCCATGCGGAAGAACCACGGTAAGGGTGTGGCCTACGCCAAGGTCGATGGCCGAGATGTGATCTACCTGATCTCGCCAGCCTTCTTCCTTCACGCGCTCGACGCGAAGACGGGCCAGCACATCGAAGGATTCGGCCATCCGGTCGACATCCCTGGCTTCCCGTCCACGGGGGTGGTGGACCTCCTGGGTGAGCACGGGCTTGGCTACGAGTACGAGAACGCCGGTGACGGTATTTCGCTCGAGCAGGGCTATATCACCAGCTCCTCGCCGGCTCTCGTCGTGAACGGCGTCGTTGTGGTCGGAAACTCGGCAGAGCAGGGATATAACCAGACGCGCCGTGAGAACATTCCGGGTGACATCCTCGGGTACGATGCCCGCACGGGTGAACACCTCTGGAAGTTCGATGTTCTTCCGGGACCGGGTGAATTCGGTCACGAGACATGGGAGAATGATGCGTGGGATTGGACCGGAGACATTTCGTCCTGGGCGCCACTTTCCGCGGATCCGGACCTCGGTCTCGTGTACGTGCCGACCAACGGCGCGACACAGGATTACTACGGTGGGTTCCGTCCGGGTGACAACCTCTTCTCGACCAGCCTTATTGCGCTCGACGTCGAGACCGGTGAACGGGCCTGGCACTTCCAGTTCGTGAAACACGACATCTGGAATTACGACACGCCCCAGGTGCCTGTGCTCGCCGATGTTACGATCGACGGAGTCGAGACTCCGATCCTGGCTCAGGCGACGAAGCAGGCGTTCCTCTACGTCCTCAACCGTGAGACGGGTGACCCGATCTGGCCGATCGAGGAACGCGAAGTTCCGCGATCGCTCATCCCCGGTGAGCATCTGGCGGAGACGCAGCCGTTTCCGACACGGCCTGCACCGTACGATATGCAGGGTATGACGGAAGACGATCTGATCGACTTCTCGCCGGAGCTCCGGCAGCTTGCAATCGAGGCGCTCGAAGACTTCCAGATCGGGCCACTCTTCTTGCCGCCGCTTCAGCGGGATAACCCGCTCGGGAAGCGGGCGGCGTTCTGGTGCCCGGCCGACGTTGGCGGCACCAATATCGACGGCACTCCGGCGTTCGACCCGGCGACGGGTATCATCTACGTGCCTTCCCAGAAGGGCTGTAGCGCTCGGATTATCATCCCGGGCCCTGAGAAGGATGACGGTGGCGTTGCCGAGGATCTGACGGATCAGCCGACTGGTACCACGATTACGGACTGGGTGCCCGGGCCGGCGGCCTCGCCAGGCCGGGTGGACGGGCTGCCGCTCTGGAAGGCTCCGTACAGCAAGATCACCGCGATCGATCTGAACACTGGAGACCATCTGTGGTGGACGCCGATCGGCGATACGCCGCGGAACGTTCTCGATCATCCAGCCCTACAGGGGCAGCCGGACCCGAACACCGGCTCCGGGCGTCAGGCTGCCATGTTCGCGACGCCGGACATGTTGGTCTACGCAGGTCACGACAGTGATCGCACTCCACACATCTTCGCTGTCGATAAGGCCTCAGGCGAAGAGCTCGCTCGGGTCGAGATTCCCTCGGACAACCGCTATCAGATGATGACGTACATGCACGAAGGAAAGCAGTACGTCGTGATTTCAACGAACGGCGGAAACTTTGCGATGGCGTTGCCCGACTGATCGGGTGGTCGCATGCGCGATCTTCACGCCTCGAGAACGGGGCTCCCGGCGCGAGCCGGGGGTCCCGTTCTCGGTTTCGGAGTGTGCGGATAAGACTCTGCCGGTCACCGTATCAGGACGCACGATGGAGACACGCCGATGAAGCACGTTCGCCATACCTGGATCATTGCAGCTGTTGTCGCGTTGACGATGATCCTCGTCACCCCGGGGCCGAGCGATGCGCAATCCATGAATCGGCTCTCAGCGGAAGTCCAGGAATACGTTTCAGTCTCTGCGGGCCATGTCGTGATCCGGGGAGTCCGACTGATCGATGGCACGGGTGCACCGGCGCGGACTGGGATGTCGGTTGAGATCCGTGATGGCCGGATCGCCTCGGTAGGCACGGTGGATGAAGTGGGCATGCCGGCCGGTGCGTTGATCATCGAGGCAGCCGATCACACGGTCATTCCCGGCCTCGTCATGCTGCATGAGCACCTCTTCTATCCGTCGGGGCAGGCGCGATACAACACGAACGAAATCTCCTTCCCGCCGCTCTACCTCGCAGGGGGCGTTACGACGATGCGAACGGGAGGAAGCGTCGACACATACACCGACCTCCGGGTGGCACAGCACGTGGAAGAGGGTCGAATCCCCGGACCGCACATGGACGTAACGGGTCCTTACCTGGAGGGGCGTAATGGTTTCGTCCGTGCGATGCCTCAACTCTCGACTCCGGAGGAGGCGCGGGCGCACGTGAACTTCTGGATGGACCAGGGGGCCACGTCGTTCAAGGCGTACAACCTCATCAACCGTACAACCCTGCAGGCGGCGATCGATGCTGCGCATGCCCGCGGCGCGAAAGTGACCGGGCACCTGTGCTCCATTACGTACCGTGAGGCCGCAGACCTTGGAATCGACAACCTGGAGCATGGTTTCTTCGCGGCCACCGATTGGGTCCCGAACAAGCAGCCGGACCAGTGTCCCCGGGGTGCCAATCAGACGTACCTGGACCTGGACTTGGAGAGCTCTGCGTTTACAGGCCTTGTGAGCCACCTGATCGAGAACGATGTCGCGATTACGAGTACGCTGACGGTAGTCGAGAGGAGAGGTGAGAATCGACCTGCGCCCCCTGAGGGGGCCCAGGACGCGATGCTGCCTCAGCTGCATGAGCAGGTGATGGCACGACTGTCTCGAGGTGGCCCGGGGGGACAGGCTCTGCTCGACAAGTACATGGCAATGGAGAAGGCCTTCTACGATGCCGGTGGGACGCTGCTCGTCGGCACCGATCCGACGGGTGGTGGGGATGTCGTGCCCGGGTATGCGAACCAGAGGGCGCTCCAGATCCTGATGGAAATGGGACTCACGGTGGAACAGGCGGTCGAGGTCGCCACCAGGAACGGTGCGGAGTATCTGGAGCAGGGCGATGAGATCGGGACGATCGAAGAAGGTAAGCGAGCAGATCTCGTACTCATGCGCGGGGACCCTGGATCTGATCCGGAGGCGTTTCGTGCGATGACAGTCGTATTCAAAGACGGTGTCGGATACGATTCCATTCGACTCTTCGAGTCAGTGAAAGGTTGGGTTGGCGTGCGCTGATCATGCCCGTTCTGTTCTCGTTGACGAGTCGCCTAAAACGGCTAATGTCGAGCGGTATCAAACGGTGAATCTGCACGAGGGAGTTCTGATGGCGACCTACACATGCGACAAGTGCGGCATGGGCGTGAACATGACCTGCGCGACCTGTACTGCGGCGCTTGTGAACGACACGATCACGACGGACGCCGGGGTCGAGGTTCAGGTGTCGAAGTGCCCGGAGGGCCACGGCATGATCAAGTCCCCGCTGTGCTGCGGTGCGGATATGAGTTGCCAGGTCTGAACCGCGCGTCCTCTTGACGCAAGAAGACCTCCGACGCGGCGTGCGTGGGGGGTCTTTTTCGTAAGTAGGTCCCTGACGCGCTGTCGCAGAGAATTCCCCGCATCCGTAAGCGGTCGAGTCCGGTATGCTGAGGTGTTACCGGCGCAGGCACGAACCTTGGATGGGGGGGACCATGCTTACTCGAACTCAGCTCGCTGATCTCTACAAGAACGTTCGCAACACGAACGTTCTGAGCGTCTACATCGACGGCGATCAGAACAATCCGGCCGACCGCAGGGCCTGGCACACTAGACTCCAGGGTGGTGTGGCCGAAGCACGCCGTCGCATCGCAGAGCTCAACCCTTCCGACGTCGAGGGGTTCGACGCAGCCAGTCGACGGATCCAGACTGAGCTGTCGATGTGGCAGGGCTTCCTTCCCGAACGCGGGTGGGTCGGCTTCGCGACGGGCGACAGCCTGCACTATGCGGCGGGAGTCACCGTGCCCATGCCCGACCTCGTACGGTGGGGGTTGGGGCTTCGGGTGGCGCCGTACGTGCGGGTTCTCAAGCAGGAACGGCTTGTGGTCACTGCACTCGTCGACCGGCGTAAGGCGCGGATCTTCACGTACCGAAACGGTACACTCACCGAACACTCCGATCTGCTGGCAGACCTCGATCATGGTGAACTCCACGAGTCGACGAGTTCTCACCGGGCTGGTATGCAGACGGGTTCACGAGGTGAGACCGGGACCGACGCGGGGCAGCGCGCGCTCGACGTGAGTGCAGCCCGGTTGCATGGGCAGATCGTTGAAGCAGTTCAGAAGTTGGCGGGTCGTGAGGGCTTCGTTGTTTTCGGGGGTACCGGAGACGTGGTCACCGGGCTGGCCCGACAGGCGAGCGATCTCGCGGGTCGTATTGCTGAACGGCACTCGATGCACGTAGGACTGTCCGACGCTGAAGTGCTCGCAGACACGGAAGAGGCAGCGTCCGAGCTTACTCTCAGTACTCAGGGTGCGGTCCTCGATGAGGTCATGGCCGCGGCTGGAGCCAATGGACGAGGCTGTCTTGGCGTGAAGGATACGACCCAGTCGCTGCGTGGGGGTCGAGTCGACCTCCTGGTCGTGACGCGAGGTCTACGGGAGCGGGATACTGAACTGGTCGACCAGATGATCGGTGACGCATTCGATCATGGAGCGGCGGTCGAAGAGATTTCCGCCGATGCCGGTGAGCGTCTCGATGCCGAGGGTGAGGGCGTTGCTGCACGGCTGCGCTACAGGGTCTGAAGCGACATAGCGTGGCTCGGCACGATGCCGCAGCGACAGAGGCCCCCGGAGCCGGTGTGCTCCGGGGGCCTCGTGGCTTCGCAGGATCAGGCCCGATAGGCCGTCTAGCGTGGGCTGCCCCCTCTCGGGCTGCCCCCGATTGGATCACCGGCGGGAAGCTGAATGACGGGGCCGGGTGTCGTGTTTTCGATGCGTGACTGCCACCGGCGGATATCCGCGGCAGCGAGGCGCTCGTGTGGTGAGGGGTCACCGGCACCTTCAAGACGGGTGGCTATGTCCTCGAGCCGGTCGGCAAGAATTGCCCGCACGTCTGGGGCGCTCCCCTCCATCGTGGCCTGCTGCATCATCTGATCGATGACGGTTCGCTGCACCGCATGCAGGATCCGTTGGTGGTACTCGTCATTCTGAGCGTCAGCGCCCCATGTCACCTCGATCAGTCGGTCTACGACTTCCTCAAGGTCGGGATAGTCGCCCATACTGCCGTACAACACCAACCGCGCCATGCGCTGCGGATGCAGAATCTCGCCTACCGTGAACGCTGCAGAAGCTTCCGCAGCCGCGAGCGGATCGAAGATCTGCTCGGTATACCCCGCGAATATTTCGCCCTCTGAATGGCGAAACGCCGGCGGAGGGATCAGGGAGATGATGTCGTCCGAGAGCGCCAGGAAATCGACGTCGAGGGTAGAGAGCACAGTTTCCAGCGCGTCACGCTGTTCCGCTCCCTCGATGATGGTGAACGGGGTCTGGCCGTCACCCTTCAGGGCATATCGATAGTCGGCGCCACCGAGACACTCCACCGCGGCACGCAACTGGAACCGATGGTGCATGTAGAGGGGAAGGAGGACGTA
>JAPPOV010000026.1 GCA_028873595.1 Gemmatimonadota bacterium
CAACGAGTTCGTGGAGTTAGAATTTTTTGTTTATTGTTTCGGATGCCACAGAGATCTCCACGGTCCTCGCATCCGCGCCTGTTGCCAGATAGTCGGCGTAGGCGGCGCGCCGACCGCTGTTGAGCCTGCCCCAGAAATCGAGCTCGTACGAAGTGCCGAGGCTGGCGCCGAAGGTGGAGAACGTGAAGCGGCTCGGGCGCTCCGGCAGGTTGGGGTCAGCACTCTCCCCGTCACCTCCTCCGAAGATCGCCCCGAATTGCCCAGCGTTGGCAGGCTGACTGAAGCGCGACGCATCGGCGCCGGCTGTGACGGTCGGGAATAGAGGAGAACGCGCGAGCCGGTATTGGGCGCGGACCTCTTCGATCCGAGCGACGGCTTCCTGAATGTCGAGATTCGACTCGAGCGCCGCTCCGACCAGCTTGTCGAGGGTGCGGTCCTCGAACGTCCTCCACCAGGAGACCTTCCCGCCGGAGTCTCGATCCGAAGGTTCCGGTGACTCGGTATACGAGTCCGGAATACGATCGATCGTAGCGATCTGAGTGGGAGACGGAGCAAGAGAGCAGCCGGCCACCGAGAGGACGATCAGTCCCACGCCAAAAGGACGAAGAACGCGCACGCCAGACGCGCGCTCGGAATGCGTGTTCATGCCAAACCAGATCCGTGTACAATGTTCGTTCACGTCAAAATAAAACCGGAACAAGAATTGTACAAGAGTTTCGTCCCTACTCATTCAAGATGAGAAGGCACGTATTGGCAGCCGCTTGCGGCTCGACCGATCAGGTCGGGCCGAGTGTCACATCATCCCCTGCTCGAATGCCAGGCGGCGAGGACCTCCCTTTCACGCTCGGCCGACAGGCCGGCCCTGAAGTTCTGACGACGTTCCACTGGCCTGGAGTAGTGGTATTCCAGAGTCGCGGCCGCGGTGTCGGCGAGCGATCGGAACGTGAGTCCCGCTTCCACTTCCGGTGTCAGATCGAAGCGAGCGAACCCTTCACTCCCCTCCACCGGAGGGCGCCAGACAGGCATTTCCTGGTAGGGCCGGACACCGTGCTCGGCGAGGAATTCACGCGGCACCCACGTGAACGAGGTCTCCGTCGTCGTGACGGCCCGAATTCCGTAGAGGAGTTCGGCCATCGGACGCGGTGTTCGGGGGCCGACGCAATTGAACTCACCCATCGTCGCATCCTCGGCGAGCTTCACGGTGAAGTCGGTGAAGTCCCGCACGTCGATAATCTGAATGGGATCCGTTCCGTCACCCGGCGCGAGCACTTCGCCACCTCGATCGATCCGGACGGGCCAGTACGTGAAGCGGTCCGTCTCGTCTCCCGGACCGATGATCAGCCCTGGACGCAGGATCGTCGTGCGTCCCGGCATGATGCGCTGGGCGATCCGTTCCATGACGGCTTTGCCCAGGCCATACGGAAGTCTCTCCTGATCTGGAGAGACGCCGGCAACTTCGTACGTCCATGTGGGTGCGTCCGCGGTCATCGGGACGCGGCTCACGTCAGCATAGGCCGACCGGGAAGACACGAACATGAACTGGTCGACCGAGTCCTTCAGCGCTTCCGCGGCGAGTTCGATCCAGCGCCGGTTGTTCGTCGCGTTGTCGATGACCACGTCCCAACGACGCCCTCGAAGTGACTCGTAGTCACCGTTCCGGTCTCCCCTCAGCGTCTCGAGGTACGGGAACATGGCCCGGCCTGATCCCCGATTGAACAACGTGACGCTGTGGCCACGGTCGAGCGCAGACCGCACCTGGAAGGGCCCGATGAAGCCCGTTCCACCGAGGATGAGAATGTTCAGTCGACGCGGGGCTTCCTGGATGATGCGTGCGCCCCAGCGGTCTGCTGGTCGAATTGGATCAGGCCCGGCGGGAGCGCCGGAGAGCCGTTCGGCACCGAGGGCGTTGGCGGCGAGTGCGCCACCGGCCGAGATCTTCAGAAAGTCCTTTCGGCTCGGGCTCATGGTGCGCCGGTACCTGCGGAGATGTTCGTCATGATGTCTTCGAACGCGTTCATGAATCGACCCATCTCTTCTTCCGTCCCGATGGAGACTCGGAGATGGTCGAGCATCGGTGGGAAGTCGCGACCGACTGCGACACCGCGCTGCCGGAATGCCTGCCGAATGGGCGCGACCGTCTGGCGGAGGTTGACCATGAAGAAGTTCGTCTGTGACCGGATGCACTCGTAACCGAGACTCTCCAGGTCGGAGATCGTCTGCTCACGCAGCCGCCGGTTGTGGGCCAGCATGCGGTCCGCGGCCGGTTGATCCTCCATGGACGCGACAGCGCCCCAGCGAGCAAGCGCGTTTACGCTCCCTGTGCTGTAGGGCTGCATCTCCTGAATCATATCCGGGGGTGCGATCGCGAAGCCGATCCGCATCGCAGCCATCCCGTAGATCTTCGAAAAGGTGCGGGCGATCACGACGCGTCGACCCTCCCGGACGTATTTCAGTGACTCTTCGTATGCCGGATCCTCCACGAAGTGATGGTACGCCTCGTCGATCAGGACCGGAATGTCTTCTGGAATGTTGTCGAGCAGATAGGCGATCTCCTCCGCTGTGACCGTCACGCCCGTCGGGTTGTTCGGGTTGCAGAGGTAGACGAACCCGACGTCGCGAGCGTTCCGGTTCGTCACGTCGACCATGCGCTCGATATTCTGTCGGTGGTCCGCCTCCAGCGGCAGGAGGATCGTCGAGGCGTCAATGCCGGTCGCGTGGCGGTACACCGAGCTATAGGAGGGCTCGACGCCGATCACCTTCTTGTCGTGTGCAAGCCACGTAAGCCCGACGACGTCCAGGATCTCTCCTGAGCCGGCACCCATGAGTACGTGATCCCGCGACACGTTGTGCGCGTCCGCGATGCGCTGTTGGACATTGTTGTCCGGGTAGCCATAGCGCATCGAGTACTTGAACGCGTACGTCATCGCCTCGAGTGCCTTTTCGGACGGACCGAACGGGTTCTCGTTCGACGAGAGGTGGGCGAGGGCATCGTATTCGTCGACCTGGGACTGGAAGGCCCGGTGCATCGGCGCACCACCCGGCAGGTAGCGGATGCCGCGCTCGGCGGCCCGACGGACACGGGCTTCCGCGACCCCGGGCGTCATACCCAGTGTGCCGAGCGCTGCGGCCGCAGTGGCCCCTCCGATGAAGTGTCGACGTGACACGCGGTTATTCATGGCGTATACCCTCCTGACAGACACGGGCCCGACGGCTCGATCCGAGCGGGTCCTTGCGGCTGAGAATTCGGGACGGACCCGAGTTGCGCAACCACGAGACAGGCGCGCAGGGTCCATTCGAAGCGGTTGGCGTCCGGTGCTACCAGAGGATGACTTCGTACCCGTCCTGCTGAAGCACCGTCATCGCGGTCATCGCACTCAGCGCGAGTTGGACGCCGGGAAGCAGCTGGTCGGCGCTGATTCCCCGTATGCTGGCGGTCTGACCGCAGAGAATCACCTGCCCGCCGCCTGCGATGATCTCGGCGATGAGCTCCTTGTTCGGGTTGTCGACTCCGTGTGCCGCCTGGTAGTGCTCGTCCGTCAGCAGCTCGAGTGATGCGCCGCCGTGCACGACACCAGCGACGCGAAGGTTCTCCCGGAGCACTCCTGCGCGCGCATGCATGTTCAGGTAGCGCGCCATCGTGTTGAGGGTCTGGTTCCTGAGGGCAGGACTGCTCGCCGGTGCCCGAAGCTCGAAGACCGCCTTGTACTGCCGGTCCATCAGGGTTTCGAAGGTCGGGTTCTCCACGGGAAATGTGGCGCCACCGGCATTCACGATCGGGCCGGGCGAAGACTGCCTGGCTCCATCTTGCGGGCCGGGCGAAGTCTGCTCGGCCCGGTCGTTTAGGCTGATGGCGACTCCTGCGATTACGACGAGCAGGACGAGAGCGAGCGAACCGATGCGCATGGAACTATCCGTGATGATGGTGAGGACCGTTGTTCGAGTGGTCGTGGTCATGTCTCCCTTGATGGAAGACAACGTGGACGAGTGATCCGCTGACGAATGCCTGATAGATCTCTGCTCCCGAGCCATGAACGTCGGAAAGGAACTCCGTCCCCAGCCCGTACCCGGCGAGCGTCGCGAGCACGATCGAACCGACACCGGCAGTGGCCGTCGTAGAGCCGAAGCGGGGACAGATCAGCCACCAGATCACGAGGCTGACGGGAATCCGATGCAGGATGACCGCAACCGCGAAGGGGGCGTCTACGGGTACGGCCCCCGGTACCAGTGCCGTGCCCTCGAGCATTGCGTGCAACACGAGCCCGGAGAGCCCGACGACCAGCGCGAGGTTATCGGTCTGTTCTGCGAGCGCGGTCGATACGCGCTCGATGAGGGCGGGGAGCAGGAAGCCCACGACCACAGCGAGTATCGCAAAGGCGTTTCGATCTTCCCATGCGTATGGAAGAACTTGCCAGGCCACGAGGATCGGGACCGCCACGTACACGAAGTTGTCCACGGCCTCGACTGCGCGAGGGTGGTCGTGGAGTACTCGATAGAGCAGGGGCCCCAGCAGTGGAGCGAGAGCCGCGGCGATCAGGTACCCCATCTAGCCTCGGGGTCTGGAGTGACCACCGGAGCTGAAGCGGGTGCTCGGCCCGCCAGTCCGGCAGGCCCTCGGGATGTTGCTCAGCGCACCCCCACCAGACCGCGGATCGACTCGATCAGCTTCGGCGAGTCCCAGCCAATCCCATGACGAAAAACGACCTCGGTTGCGTGCAGATTTCCGGCCGCTTCGAGGTCCGCGTCGATGACCACCAGGTCCGCGACTTTGCCAGCTTCGACCGTACCTACATCACTGTCGATACCGAGGATCCGGGCTCCGTTGTGGCTCATGATCTGAACGACCTCGGGCGCGGTGAATCCCGCTTCGAGCAGCAGTTCATAGTTCCGCTGGTCGCCATATCCCGGAGGGGCGGCGCCGTACCCTGTCGGATCTACTCCTGCCGCGAGCAACCCCCCTGCGTCCACAAAAGCGCGCTCGTACTCCATCGCCTTGGCGAAGACTGCGGGGTCGATCGCCCCCTGCCCGGCACGCCGGGCGACGGCGATCGCTCGGACCTCTTCGGCGATCTCCGGCGCGAGAACGTCGTAGACGCGCTCGTCGATCGGCGGGCGCCCGGCTACGGAGATCTCATAGACAACGAGCGTCGACGTCATCGCTACGTCGTTGTCGATCATGTCGCGGAACGTCGCCTGTACGTCTGGTCCGTTGACGTCGAGGTTCGCGTAGCCACTCCGGAATCCTGGCGGGCACTCGTCGGGTCGCTTGTTCGGATCGTATTCGGAGTTGGCGAAGAGTCCGTGCTCGAGGTTGTCGATGCCGAGGGCTACCGCTTCCCGGTATCCGACCGAGCAGAGGTGTGCGGTGACCTTCACGCCGTTGCGGTGCGCCTCTTCGATCGCTGCGCCGAGTTCAGCGCGGGAGATCCATGTGTACGCCTTGAACCACGAGACGCCCTCCTCAGCCCAATAGCGCACGACCCGGCGTGCCTGCTCCGGGCCTTCGAGGCGCGTCATCGTCTGTGAACCCTGCTCTCCGGTGAGGTAGGGGCCTGTGGCGTACATCGTGGGGCCGATGACGCGGCCGGCTTCGATTTCGCGCTGGAGGTTCAACTCGGCGTACGGCTGCTGGGCACCCGTCGTGCGGATCGTCGTCACACCCGATGCGAGGTAGAGACGAGAGCCCGAGAATGAAAGCTGCGCCGCCCGCCCGTTACCGCCCGTGTAGTACGAGTGATTGTGCAGTCCGACGAGGCCGGGGATCACGGTCTTGCCCGACACGTCGACCACGTTGGCGCCGGCCGGCACTTGGACCGACCCGGTGGGGCCCACTGCAGTGATCCGGTCTCCTTCGATGAGGATTGTCTGGCCCATCATCGCGGGTGCACCCGTACCGTCGATCACCTTCGCGTTGGTCAGGGCTACCGTACCGCCAGGGATTGCGACGTACTCGTCAAAATTCTGTGCCGCGAGAGAAGCCGTGCCCGGGAGCGCGGCGAGCAGGAGGGTGAGAACGCTGGGGATCAAGATGGATTTCATTCCAGGCTTCCTTCGACGTCGAAGACGAACTTCATACCGGACTCCAGGTGCTCTGCGATGTGACAATGCACCATCCACCGGCCGGGATTGGTAAGCTCGAGCAGGATGTCGGTCGTGGACCCGGTGGGCAACAGTACCGTGTCCTTCCACACCATGTTCTCGTTGGGAATTCCGTTTTGCTCCAGCACGAGGAAGCGTTGTCCGTGTATATGGAGCGGGTGCTGCATGGCGTGAAACGCCGCCCTGTCGTTCGTGATGCGAATCTTCACGACGTCGCCGACCTGGAAGCGCCAGGCGATCGCGTCGTTCTCCGCACCCGTCGCGGGCTCACGAAGGATCCACGAGACCTCCTCGCCACTCGTAGCCCAGTTCATCATCGGCATCGTGCCGGTCCACTCGACGGGATTGAAGTAGACCCAGTCGAGATTCATCGACTGTTCGATCGCCATGGGAAGCTCGTCGACCTCGAGCGTCATCACGAGCTCTCGGTCGGGCGCAGTGTCGAAGAGGTGACGGTATTGATCGATGTCTGCGACGACGTCTTCATGGGTGCGGAGGGTCGAGAATTCGTGCGCGTGAACACCGAGTGCCGGGGAGGCCGCGGCCGTGTTCACCCTCGGGGCTCCATCCCTGCCCGAGACGGCCACCCGACCGAGCACGGATGCCTCTGCCAGGAAGAGACCCTGCCTGTGGTTGATGCCCTGCACGTGGTTGGTTAGCGCCCACGCTCCGCTGAATGGGAATTCGACCTCAACGGTGTACCGCTCGGCGGGTGCGATCACGACGCTTTCCGTGAGCGACTCACGTTCGAAGCGGCTCACGTCGGATGCGACGACCTTGATCGGCAGAGGCGCACCCGCACGATCATCCGTCGGACGGAACGACAGGTTGAACGTTCGTGTGTTGGAGACGTTGGTCAGGTGAAAGCGAACTACGTCGCCAGCATCGACGTCGAGCCCATACTCAGGCTCACCGTTGGTCAGAAAGACGTTCCCGAAGCGGCCCATCAGCATGTAATTCGCGGATTCTTTTCCGAACGGAACTACGTCATCGGTGCCGAGGAGCAGGTCGTCGAGCATGACGACCTCCTCGTGGTCAACGTCGTTGTAGTAGTCGGTCTCGAGGGGTTCGACCAGCATGTTACCCGCAAGCCCCAGTTCCTGCTGTACGTCCTCACGATGATGCGGGTGGTACCAGTAGATTCCGGGGTCGGGAAAATAGATCTGATAGCGGAAGGTCCGGCCGGGCGGAACCGGATCCTGGGTGACACCGGGCACGCCGTCGTACCGGTTGTCGAGTCGCAGCCCGTGCCAATGCACGGCGGTCGGCATCGGGGTCTCGTTTCGGAAGTTCACAAAGACCGTCGCCGCCTCCGTCACCTCGATGAGCGGGCCAGGGATCTGACCATTGAAGGCCATCATCGCGAGGTCTCGGTCACCAACCCGCTTACGGACGAATCCGGCTTCCAAGTCGAGTGTGCCTCCGTCGGGAAGGCGGACGACCTCCCGCGGACGTGCTTCGGGAAGGGTGGACACCTCGACTTGTGGTCGAAGTGGCGTGACGGCCGGTCGGGATGACATGACGCCCGGGAGCATCGGGACTCCCTCGTACATCGGCGGGATCGTCCAGGCCTCCGCCATATTGACCATATCCGAGCTTCTCATCGTCATTCCCTCTTCTGCCGACGGGGCCAACGCCATGAGGTCGTGCGCCTCCATTCGGCTCGAAGGAGACCGGCCCCGGACCACGAGGGGCCCCTCCCGCTCGGTGGCGTCGCCGCTCACCTCGGCAGTGATCCACACCAGGTACTTGTTGAAGGCCACCTCGCCCAGCTCGTTACGTCCGTTGGTCACTTCGCCGAGACGGACGACCGGATCGAGAGCCAGTGGGGTCGCCCATGCCACGTATGCGTTGTAGGGACCGAGCGTCGACGGCTCGGGGAGTCGGGCGAGCCACGCCACGAGTTCGTGTCGATGAATTCCATCGGCCGTGACGGTCACACCGTACGGAGACCACGGCCTCTGAAGCTGGATGACGCCTGCGGCGTCGCCTCCTCGCGTCGTGGAGAAGAGATCGATGCAGTTCAGGTCGGAGGCGGGACGACTGTTGGCTGAACCCGCTCGTTCCGGAGAGGGAGGTGCGTCGGAGAAAAGGGAGATGCCCGTAGCGGGTGGGCGATCCGCGCAGAGTGCGGTGACATCGGGGATCTGAGCTCTCATCCCCGCGGGCGCGCCGAGCAACAGCGCCAGCAGGGTCGTAGTGGCCTGAACAGATGGAATGGGCGAGACGATTCGGCTAAGCACGGGTTGAAGCATGAGGTCACGTTCGCCGCGTCGGTCGTCCCGGGCAACGCCCGAGGCGTTGCCCGTTACCGGCTCGTGGCCGGAGGGCGTTCCTCGGTGGCCTCGGGTGTGATCTCGTGCCTGTTGACCGGATGGAGCTCACCGACGAATTTAGGCGCGCCTAAAAGCTAATCCACGCTTCTCCATGGTCGATCCAGCGTTCGCCCTCCTGATGTTCGGCGTCTTCGTCGCCGTGGCCGCCCTCGTCGCCTGGCCCCGGTGGGGGCTCATGGCGCGCCTGAATCGGATGGCGCACCTCAGTGAGCGAGTGCTGCTCGAGGATGCCCTGAAGCACGTCTACACCTGCGAGAGCATGGGCCGGAATTGCTCCTTGGAGAGCCTTGCCGGCCAGCTCGAGCTGACGACCGGGAGGGCGGCCGAGCTGTTGGGCATGTTGGCCGCGTCTCAGCTTATCGCGAACACGCCAGCTGGCCCACAGCTCACCGCAGCTGGTCGCGAATCAGCGCTCCGTCTCGTCAGAACGCACCGTTTGTGGGAGCGCTACCTGGCCGATCGCACCGGCGTACCCGCGGGGGAGTGGCACGAAGAGGCCGAGCGCAAAGAGCATACGATGTCCGACGCCGAGGTCGACGCATTGGCAGCCCGGCTCGGCCACCCGGCCTGGGATCCGCACGGGGATCCGATTCCGACCGCTGACGGTGAGCTTCCGACGCTGGATCGAACCTCCCTGAGTAGCGCTGAAGCTGGGCGTACGTTCGAGATCGTCCACCTCGAGGACGAGCCGCGTGTCATCTATGACGCTCTGCTTGATGACGGGCTTGATCTTGGCTCGCGCATCGCGGTCACCTCGAACGAGGATGACGGGGTAGGGATCCGGTCCCGAGGCCGGACGTGGCATCTGAACCACGTGGTCGCCGGGAATGTCACGGTGCGCCTCCTGCCCGAAAGCGAAAGCGCGGACGCTCCGGTTACGACGCTGCTGGATCTTCAGCCGGGTCAGACCGCCCGGGTCACGGGAATTTCCCCTGCCTGTCAGGGTTCGCAGCGTCGCCGGCTGCTTGATCTCGGTGTCGTTCGGGGCACCACCATCGATGCGGTCTTTCGGAGTGCCGTGGGTGACCCCGTAGCGTACAGCATTCGCGGTGCGCTCATCGCGCTACGTCGTGAGCAGGCTGAGTGGATCCGAATCGAAGGTCCCGATGAATCCGTGAGCGAAGGGGTCGCCTGATGGTTGCGCTCACTGACCCCTGTGTCTCGTGCGCACAACACCGGACTCAGAGCCTCGTCCGGCTCGGACTCAGCCCCGACCGCTGGGATTATCTCATCGCGCTCGCAGGGAACCCGAACGTCGGAAAGAGCACGGTCTTCAATGAGCTGACTGGTCTGCGCCAGCACACGGGGAACTGGCCTGGGAAGACGGTCGTTCGAGCCGAGGGTGCCTTCGCACACGAAGGGAGCCGCGTGAAGGTCGTCGATCTTCCCGGCACCTATTCGCTTCAAGCCGGCAGTCTGGATGAAGAAGTCGCGCGCGACTTCGTGCTGTTCGGTCGCCCTGACGTGACGGTGGTGGTCGTCGATGCCACCCGGCTCGAGCGCAACCTGAATCTCGTCCTCCAGATTCTCGACATCACGGATCGGGTTGTCGTCTTCCTCAACCTGATGGATGAGGCACGGCGCCATGGGATCGCGATTGATGCCAGAAAGCTCGAGGCCACGCTGGGGGTGCCGGTGGTTTCGGGTACTGCGCGTGAGGGGGTCGGGATTCCCGAACTCCTCGCTGCGGCGCACGATATTGCGACGGGAGAGCGACAGAACACTCCGTACAGACTCCAGCACCATGCACCGAAGATCGAACGCGCCATCCACGATCTGGAGCCGGTGATTGCCGGTGCTTTCCCCGACGTGCCCAACACGCGGTGGGTCGCGATGCGACTTCTCAACGCGGATGAGGCCGTCCAGGAAGCCGTACGGTCCGGTGAATTGGGTCACCTGATGCATGACGAATCCGGGTTGGAGGTCAGGGAGACCGCAGAGGTCGATCGCATCCGGGTGCTGGACGCGGCGACACGACTGCGGTGGGAGCTTCCTACCGACTTCCACGACATCGTCACCGAGCATGCATACGCAGCAGCCGAGGCGGTCGCGGCCCAGGCTCAGAAGCGGGGTCTGGCGAGGGCAGGCTTCACCTTCGACCGGAAGCTCGATGCGTTGCTCACGAGTCGCGTCTTCGGTTTTCCGTTGATGCTCCTCATCCTGGCAGTGGTCTTCTGGCTGACGATCGAGGGGGCCAACGTTCCATCCTCGATGCTCGCTACGCTCTTGATCGACAATGGTCACGCATGGCTCAAAGCCCTATCGGCAACCGCGGGTTTGCCTTGGTGGCTGGATGGCTTCCTGCTGGATGGCGTGTACCTCGCGACAGCATGGGTCATCAGCGTGATGCTTCCGCCGATGGCGATCTTCTTTCCTCTCTTCACACTGCTCGAGGACTTTGGCTATCTGCCGCGAGTCGCGTTCAACCTCGACTCGATGTTCAAGAAGGCTGGTGCGCACGGAAAGCAGGCGTTGACGATGAGCATGGGCTTTGGCTGCAACGCCGCCGGGGTTGTCGCCGCTCGGGTCATCGACAGCCCGCGCGAGCGCCTTATCGCGATCATCACGAACAACTTCAGTCTCTGTAACGGTCGTTGGCCGACGCAGATTCTCGTGGCGACGATCTTCATCGGAGCACTCGCGCCGGCTCGGCTCGGGGGTGTGGTCAGTGCGGCAGCTGTCGTCGGGATCGCGCTCTTCGGAATCGTGATGATGTTCTTCTCATCCTGGATTCTTTCTCGGACTGTCCTTCGGGGTGAGGCTACGAGCTTCAGCCTGGAGCTCCCGCCGTATCGGCCGCCGCGCATCCTTCAGACGCTGTATACGTCGATGATCGATCGCACCCTGATCGTGTTGTGGCGTGCAATCATTTTCGCCATTCCCGCGGGCGCGGTGATCTGGCTGATTTCGAACGTCACGTTCGGCGGGGTCAGCATCGCGCAGCATTCGGTGGATTGGCTGGAGCCGTTTGGTCTATTGCTTGGCCTGAACGGCGTGATCTTGCTGGCGTACGTGGTCGCAATTCCGGCCAACGAGATCGTGATCCCCACCGTCCTCATGCTCACGGTGCTGGTTACCCCGGAACTTGCCGATCAGGGGGTCGGCGCGGGCGTCATGTTCGAGGAAGATTCGCTCGGCACGACGGAGGCGCTTCTTCGCGCCGGAGGCTGGACGCTGCTAACGGCGGTGAACCTGATGCTCTTCAGTCTTCTCCATAACCCGTGCTCGACGACGATCTACACGATCTTCAAGGAAACGGGGAGTTTGAAATGGACGACGGTTGCTACCATGATGCCGGTCCTCATGGGGGTTACCGTGTGCTTTCTCGTCGCTCAGGTATGGCGATTGGTCATCATCTGACCCGCGCGACGCAACTCTCGGACAGTTCCTTTCACGCTCCGCCCGGGGTGCTGCATGTTCGACGTGGATCAGATGATAGAACTGGCTACCGTGGCCGTCGCAACCTGGGCCCCGCGGGTCTTCGGTGCGCTGGCGGTTCTGGTGTTTGGCTGGGTCTTTGCGGGTTGGGTACGCGGGTTCGCACAAGAGGCGCTGAAGCGGTCACCTCTGGACGACATCCTGATTCCGTTCCTGTCGGGGCTTCTACATGCCGCTGTCATCGCGCTGGTCGCAGTCACCGCGCTGGGTGTGCTCGGGATCAGCACCGCCTCGTTCGTCGCTGTCCTGGGTGCAGCTGGCCTCGCAGTCGCACTCGCGTTCCAGGGTACGTTTTCGAACTTCGCAGCAGGGATCATGCTCCTGACGTTTCGTCCGTTCGACGTCGGTGATTACGTGGAAGTCGGTGGTGAGGCTGGGACCGTACAGGAGGTCGGGATCTTTTCGTGTATCCTGACGACCCCGGACAATGTGGAGATCAGCGTTCCGAACACGGGAATCTTCGGCGCGACCATCAGGAACTACTCTGCCAATGAGACGCGTCGTATCGACCTCGTCATCAGCGTCGGGTACGACGACGATCTCGGCGTAGCGGCGCGTACATGCATGGATACGATTTCTGCTGATCCCCGCATACTGGCGGATCCGGTTCCTCGGGTCGCAGTGGCGGAGCTCGCCGATTCATCGGTGAATCTTGTGGTCCGGCCGTGGGTGAAGCGTGAGGACTATTGGGACGTTCGATTCGACCTGACGCGTGCGCTGAAGGAGAACATCGAGGCGGCTGGTTGCTCTATCCCGTATCCTCAGCAGGATGTTCATCATCACGAGGTCAACGGCTGACACCGACGATCTGATCGGAGGGATTGAGGGCGCACGTCCGAGGATTCTCGCGTCACCGTAGTTGAGGACGTCGTCGCGCGTCACACGGCGTGGACGGTGCTCATGGGCCGATGCTTTCGCGCCTTCGAGCGCCCTTGTACCTTAGTTGAGATTCAATTTCAATCTCAGCGTGACTTGTTCGGCGCCGGGATCACCGAGCTTCCAATGCACCGTTCCGTCACGGCCGAAGAGCATCAGAGCGAAGACCTGCGCCTCGGGGACATCCCGATGCAGCAGGAGGTCGAGCTCGTGTCCCTCGATATGCCTGACGAGCTCGCCGAGCCTCTGCTAGAGCGTGGGGTCCTTCCGGGATGCCGCATCTGCCCTGTCCGCTCTTCACCCGGAGGCGATCCCATTGTCTCCATCAATGGCTCACTTCTCGCGCTCCGGCGAGAGACAGCCGCTTGCCTCTGCGTGAAGCTGCTCTCCTCGCTTCAGGACGCGGGCTGAGGCTCCTCCCGCACCTTGGTCGAGCAGGATCTGGTCGCTAGCGGCGGCCCCGCCACGAAGGACGCTCCGGCCCAGACGCCGATTGTCGCACTTGTAGGTCCACCGAATTCCGGCAAGACCACGCTCTTCAACCAGCTCACCGGGTTGAGGCAGAAGGTCGCGAACTACCCCGGCGTTACTGTCGAAAAGCATGTCGGACACGTGAGCCTGACCGAGGGCCGGCACCTGTCGCTCGTGGATCTGCCGGGAGTGCATGGTTTCTCGGCTCGCACGCTGGACGAGCGCGTGACGCGCGACGTTCTCGAGGGCAAGGTCGAGGGCATGCAGTCGCCTGACGCGCTGATCCTCATTGTCGACGTGACGCGACTCGAGAACCAGCTCATGCTGGTCGAGCCGGTGTTGGAGATGGGGTTGCCGACCCTGCTCGTGCTGAATATGGCGGACGAGCTCGATGCCCGAGGAGGTTCTGTAGACGATCAGGCACTCGCGGAACGGCTCGGAGTCGACATCGTGCGGACGAGTGCGAGAACGGGTGCCGGGATCGATGATGTGCGGGCATACCTGCGTGGTGTCGCTGATGGGGGGACCGCGGGCGAGCACGTCGAGAGAGAGCTGTCGAATGTACCGGCCTCCACGGCTCTTCCGGTCATCGATGCCTTCGCGGCCCGCCGTACGCTCGTTCGAAACATTGTTCAGGATGCGGATTTCGTTCCACCGGGTCCGTCTCAGCTCACGGAGCGGCTTGATTCGCTCTTCCTGCACCGGCTTTGGGGACCGCTCATCTTCTTCGGTGTCGTTCTACTGGTGTTCCAGTCGATCTTCACGTGGGCGGTGCCGCTCATGGACGGAATCGACTGGATGGTCGCGACCTCCGGCGACTGGGTTTCGAGTTCCCTCCCCGACACGTGGTACCGCTCCCTTATCGTGGATGGCGTTTGGGCCGGTGTCGGGTCGGTCATCATCTTCCTGCCTCAGATCCTGGTCCTCTTTCTGTTCCTGGGGATCCTCGAGGACTCGGGGTACATGGCGCGCGCTGCTGTGATCGCAGATCGAGCGATGTATCGGGTCGGGCTGCAGGGTCGCGCGTTCCTCCCGCTCTTGTCCGGATATGCGTGTGCTGTTCCGGCGATTCTCGCCGCCCGTACGATCGACGACGAACGGGATCGCCTGGCGACGATCTTCGTGACGCCGTTCATGACGTGCTCGGCTCGCTTGCCGGTGTACGCGCTCTTGATCGCGGCCTTCATTCCGAACCGGCCCGTGCTTGGGCCGTTCATGAGCCAGCGAGCTGCCGTGTTGCTGGGGCTGTATGGGCTGGGGATCGTAGCTGCCGTCTTTACGGCGTTCCTGCTCAAACGAACCCTTCTGAAGGCGGAGCCCACGTCGTTCCTCATGGAGCTGCCGCCGTACCGCATACCTTCACCGCGAACGTTGATGCTCCGCCTTCTGGACCGGAGCAAGATCTTCCTGCGGCGGGCGGGTCGGATCATCTTCGCTGTCGCGATCGTCCTCTGGACGCTGACGCAGTTTCCGCGCACCGAGGCGGGGGCGCCGGACATCGAACAGAGCGCGCTGGGGACGATTGGACACGTGATCGAGCCCGTGATCGAGCCGCTCGGACTCGACTGGCGAGTCGGTATCGGGATCGTCACGTCGCTCGCCGCACGTGAGGTGATCGTGGGGACGCTCGGGACGATCTACGGTGTGGAAACCGCCGACGAGGAAGCGGTCGCGCTCCAAGAAATCCTTCGGCGCGACCTGGAGCCCGGTGCGGCGATCGGTCTGCTGATCTTCTTTGCCTTTGCGCTCCAGTGCATGTCGACCGTCGCGGTCATGAGGCGCGAGACCGCCGGTTGGAAATGGCCGCTCGTACAATTTACGTATATGCTGCTGCTCGGGTACGTGGGGGCATTCATCGCCTTCCGGATCTTCTGATCGAGGGATGCGTCGTACGGACCTGATGGTCGTTTGCGCCGTCTTGACGCAGTTGACGCCCATCATCATGGGAGTGGACGTGTGGTCGACTCTACGCCTGGCCGCGTGCGTTGGACTCGGCGAACGGTCGGCCTGCCTGTGACGTCCGAGCACAGGTTTCGGGCGACCGAATCCACGGGGGACGTCTCTGCGGTACTCGTCCGCCCGAGAGAGGCGTGGTGCCTCTATGTCTTCGGCCATGGTGCGGGTGCCGGAATGCATCACGCGTTCATGGAAGCCACCGCCGGGCTGCTGGCTGAGCGGGGTATCGCGACGTTCCGCTATCAATTTCCGTACATGCAGGCGGGTCGAAAGGTGCCGAACCGAGCGCAGATTCTGGGAGAGACAGTGCGAAACGCCATCTCTACGGCCACGTCGCTCGCACCCGACCTGTCCATCCTTGCGGGTGGAAAGTCCATGGGGGGGCGGATGACGTCGGTCGCCGCGTCGACCGCACCTCTCCACTCGGTTCGAGGCCTCGCGTTCTTCGGGTTTCCTCTGCACCCGCGGGGTCGCGAGTCGTCAGAGCGGGGCGACCACCTCCCGGACGTCGGCTTGCCGATGTTATTCCTTCAGGGCACGCGTGACCGGCTCGCGAATCTCGACCTGCTTCGGCCGGTCCTGGATGCCATCGAGCCGGCCCCGACGCTCCACGTCGTTGAGGGGGCAGATCATGGATTTCACGTGTTGAAGCGGTCAGGACGCACGGACACTGAAGTGCTGGAGCAGATCTGCGATGTCTTTGCGAACTGGGCCGGCCGAGTCATTTGAGCCGTCCGGTTTCCGCCTGTGCGCATTCGCAGTGTGAGCTCGTGAGTAGGCGACGCTGCGTGGCTGCCGCCCGGAGTACTTCTGGCAGAGCATGAATCCGGGCCAGCGGAGGCACAGCGGAGTATCCCGTTCGAGTGTCCTATCAGTTGACCGCCACGTTCCCGTCGGGCATTGTGCCCGACCGTCTTGACTTGCTCTCGGAGTGCCGATCATGAGTCGTAGTTCGTCTGATGTCGCGACCCTTGCCGCGTCGATCGCTGCAGGCGTGTTGCTTACCTTTGCCGTGATGCCGGCGACCCCCGTGGCCGTCGAGGGCCAGGAGGAGATGTCCCAGGTCGAGCGGACGTTCTCCGACCTCAGCTATCGCAACGTCGGGCCGTCCCGCGGTGGCCGTGTCACCGCTGTGGCCGGACATCCTGATCACCCTCTGACCTTCTATATGGGTGCGACCGGCGGCGGTGTCTGGAAGACCGACGATTACGGGACGACGTGGCGTCCGATCTCGGACGGCTACTTCGAGACCGGCTCGATCGGCTCGATCCGTGTTGCACCGTCCGACCCGAACGTGGTGTACGTCGGGACTGGCTCCGACGGCATTCGCTCGAACGTGATCATCGGTCGCGGCCTGTATTACTCGGACGACGCCGGTGCCACGTGGGAGCGGCGAGGCCTCGTCGACATGGGGCAGCTTGGCGCTGTCGAAATCCACCCCGACAACCCCGACGTCGCGTACGTCGCGGCGCTCGGGAATCCGTGGGCAAAGAGCAACGATCGGGGTGTCTATCGCACGCGAGACGCAGGCCAGACGTGGGAACAGGTGCTGTTCACGTCGGACTCCGTCGGTGCGATCGACCTCGAGCTCAATCCGGCCAACCCGGACGAGATCTACGCCGGCATGTGGATGGGCCGTCGTCAGCCGTGGACGATCCTCTCCGGCATGGAGGCGTCCGCTCAGGAAGACGGTATCTGGAAGTCGACGGATGGTGGCGACACTTGGGAGTACAAGACCGAAGGGCTTCCTGGCGGCCTGATCGGGAAGACGGATCTCTCCGTCTCGGCCGACATGCCGAACCGCGTGTACGCGCTGGTCGAGACGACGGATCCGGACGAGGGCCTGTACCGCTCCGACGACTTCGGTGAGACGTGGGAGATGGTGAGCAATCAGCGCGGCATCATGAATCGGCCGTTCTACTACACGGGTGTGGTTGCCGACCCCACGGACGCGGACCACGTCTACATCAACAACGAAGGGTATTACGAGTCGACGGACGGCGGGATGAACTTCGAGCGTCGTCAGACGCCACACGGGGACAACCACGATACGTGGATCAACCCGGACAATCCGCTGATCCAGATCCAGTCGAACGATGGTGGGGCAAACGTCACGCTCGACGGTGGTCGCACATGGTCGACGCAGTCGAATCAGCCGACCGCGGAGCTGTATCAGGTCGACGTCGACGACCAGTTCCCGTACTGGCTGTACGCAGGGCAGCAGGACAACACGACGATCCGCGTCCCGAGCAATCCGCCGGGTACGGGTTCACAGGGTGGCCACCAGGGCAACTGGGAAGCGGTCGGTGGATGTGAGACCGGCCCCGCCGTCCCGAAGCCGGGTGATCCGACGATCGTCTACTCGAACTGCAAGGGTCGCTTCGGTCGGTACAACCAGGTCACCGGGCAGGAGAAGCAGTACTACGTAGGCTTCCAGAACCTGTACGGTCAGAACCCGGCGAACCTGAATTACCGGTTCCAGCGGGTCGTGCCCATCGAGGTGTCGCCGCACGACCCGAGCACCGTGTACCACGGCTCGCAGTTCGTGCACAAGACGACGGACGAGGGCGTGACCTGGGAGCAGATCTCTCCGGACCTCACGGCATTCCGCCCAGAGCGTCAGATGGTCTCCGGCAGCCCGATCACACGGGACATCACCGGTGAGGAGCACTACTCGGTCCTCTATGCGATCGAAGAGTCACCGGTCACCCCCGGGGTGATCTGGTCGGGCTCCAACGACGGCTTCGTGCAGGTGACACGCGACGGTGGGCAGACGTGGGCGAACGTCACGCCGCCGGACATGCCGCAGGAAGGGCGCATCCAGACCATCGACGCGTCTCCGCACAGCGCGGGCAAGGCGTACTTCGCCTACTACCGGACGCTGTTGGGCGACCTCACGCCGTTCATCTACAAGACGGAAGACTACGGCGCGTCCTGGGAACTCCTGACGCCGGGAGACAACGGGATTCCGGCACACCATGCCACACGTGCGGTGCGTGAGGATACGGAGCGTGAGGGGCTGCTCTACGCCGGGACGGAGTTCGGAATGTACATCTCGTTCGACGACGGTCAGAGCTGGGAGAAGTTCCAGTACAATCTTCCTCGCACGCCGATCACCGACATCAAGGTTCACCAGGGCGACCTCGTGCTCTCCACGATGGGCCGCGCCTTCTGGATCATGGACAACCTCTCGCCGCTGCGTCAGGCTGATGCTGCGATGGCGGATGGGGGTGCGTTCCTCTTCCAGCCGGAAGATGCGTATCGGTTGCGGGGTGGTGGTGGCTTCGGTGGCTTCGGGGGCGGTACGCCGGACGAGCCGGAGTACTCACGCAACGGCGCGGAGCTGGACTACATGCTCCCGTCCGCTGCGACGTCCGTGAAGATCGAGATCCTCGACGCAGCGGGTGGTCTGGTTCGTGAGTTCGAGAGCACCGGGCCCGGAGAGCGCACGGAAACCGCGCAGGAGATGCGTGCACCGTTCCAGCGACGCGTCGGATCGCCGACACCCACCACGCACGAGGGCCTCAATCGCTTCACGTGGGACTTCACGGTGCCCGGGCCGAACGGTGCTGCCCGCGGGGGACCGATGGTCGTGCCCGGTAACTTCACTGCCCGCCTCACCGTGAACGGGACGGCCGGACAGTTCACCGTGGTCGAGCGTGACTTCGAAGTGATGATGGATCCACGGGTCGCAGCGGATGGCGTGACCATCGCTGATCTTCAGGCTCAGTTCGATCTGGGGATCCAGATCCGAACCGCTATTGAAGACGCGGATGCCACCATCGAGCGACTCGAAGGAGCGCAGGCTCGGGTGGCCGAAGGCAGTGATGTCGAAAGGGAACTGAAGGAGATCGAGCGGGCACTGCTCACGGATCGGACGATCACGAGCTACCCTCAGCCGATGCTCCGCGACCAGTTGAACTACCTCAACGGCAACTCGCAGCGTGCCGATCAGAAGCCGGCGGCGGACATGTATGAGCGGCTCGACGTGCTCGTGACCGAGTTGGAGCAGCACAAGGAGCGGCTGCAGCGTTTGATCCGCATGGTGACGGACGACTAGATCACAGAAGGCTCAACACGAAAGAGGAACCCGCCGTGGGCACGACGCTCGCGGCGGGTTTCTCGATGGAGCACTTTCTACTGTTGGCGAGCAAGATCACGAAACCGACCATTGCCCCTGCTACCAGGCAGCCACGGTGAAGTCGAACGTCTCCCGAACCACGTGGCCGTCTTCACTCATGCCCCGCCACGAGACCGTATAAGTGGCCGGGGGCAGAGTTCCGTGAGGCACGATGGAAAAGACTCGACCGTCTTCCTGGTCTTGCACCGCGTCCATGACATGCACACCAGCGTCGGCGGCTTCCAGGACGCGTATCTGGACAGTGCCTTCCTGCGGAATCTAGGTGAACCAGAGGCGAACCTCTTCAGGCGATTCGACCGTCGATCCTGCTTCGGGCATGGACTTGCTGAGCCCGAAGTGCGGGAGGGTCGAGGGAGCGGCCGCGGTGAGCGCCAGGACCAGCGCGGCGCTGAGTGCGGTGAAGCGAGTCTTCGTCATTCTGTTCTCCAGTTGATGCCGGCTGCTTACTGGTGCTGAGTGCGGTGGTCAGTAGATGAGTCGCAGGCCCACGCCGATGCGCAGGTCCGACTCGGTAACGGGGCTGAAACCCGGGGTCCCGAGACTTTCCTTCTCCCGCACCCAGAGCAGGTCGAAGTAGGGCGCGAACTTCCGTCGGATCTCGTAACGGGTGCGCAAGCCGAGTTCCAGCTCGGCGATGCCGTTGTCCAGCCCGAGGCGGTCGTCTTCGGTGAGGAGCCAGTCCAGCTCTCCCCCGAGCGTGAGGATGAGCCGTTGCGTGAGGAAGAGATCGGTGTCGGCTTCGAGGCGAATGGATGGTTCTCCTTCCTGGCTGATGAAGCCGAGCGCACTGAATTCGAACCAGTAGGGGGCGAGCCCGGACACGCCGAAGGCGAGGTATCCCTGGGTTGTGGGTTCCAGATCCTGTCGGTACCCGACCACCACGTCCCAGAACCGACGGAAGTAGTGCCCGTAGAGGGCCATGGCCTCGACGCTGCCGAGCGCGCCCCCGGCGTACTCGCCTTCCGTGCTCCACCACAGCCGGTCGAAGTCCGTACCGATCCATCCGGAGCCGTCCCAGCGGTTCAGGGTTGAACCTTCCGTTCGCGAGGCGTCCACCTCGAGCTGAGAGAAGTGGAAGACCATGTTGTCCATTTCCTGGCCTTCGGCACTTCCAGCGAACAGTGCCGATGCGAGAACCACGGCGACTGTCTTACGAATCGATCTCATGGCCGCACCGACTCGTCCGCAGTCGCGGCGGGAGCAACCTCGAGCCGCGCGAACATCCCGGTCATCATGTGGAAGAGCAGGTGGCAGTGGAACGCCCACGGACCAGGGTCTTCGTACGTGAGATGAACTTCGACCGTCTGGTTGGGGGGTACGATCACCGTGTGCTTCCGCGGTGCGAAGGCCGGATGAGCTCCATTTTGGAGCTCCATGAAGACTCCGTGCAGGTGCATCGGGTGCTCCATCATCGTTTCGTTGGTCATCAGGAGGCGCACACGCTCCCCGACCGTCAGCGAGATGGGGTCGGACTCAGAGAGCTTCTTGCCGTTCAGAGTCCAGAAGTAGCGCTCCATGTCACCCGTGAGACGGAACTCCACATCTCGAGTCGGTTCGCGAACATCCCGGTTCGGCTCAAGGGCTTGAAGATCTTCGTACTGTAGCCGACGGAGGTTCATGGTATCCACGCTGTGCCCCATCGCGGCGTGATCCATCTGCATCTCCATGCCGGCCATGTCATGGTCGCTGGGCATATCGCTCATGTCGTGACCGGAGTGGTCCTCCATACCGGGCATGTCGGCCATCGTCCGGACGGGCCGCGGGTCCATCTCGGGGATGCTTCCCTCGGCTCCGTCGGTCTCGGCGAGCGTGCCTCGCGCGAAACCCGATCGGTCCATCGACTGGGCGAAGATCGTATAGACCTCACCGGCGGCCGGCTCGACGATGACGTCGTACGTTTCGGCCACACCGATCCGGAATTCGTCCACCCGGACCGGCTCGACGTCCTGTCCATCGGCTTGCACCACGGTCATGCGGAGACCGGGGATCTTCACGTCGAAAAAGGACATGGCCGCGGCATTCACGAAGCGAAGTCGAACCCGCTCTCCCGGCACGAACAGCCCTGTCCAGTTCGCGGCTGGTGACGTTCCGTTGAGCAGATACGTGTACGTCGCCCCGGTTACATCGGCGATGTCCGTGGGGTCCATCCGCATCTCGCCCCACATCGTGCGATCGCGGATCGTCTCGCCGGCGTTGTCGAAGAGGCCCTCAATGAACTGCGGCACGGTGCGCTTCGCGTAGTTGTAGTAGGCCCCGTTCCCCTTGAGGTTGCGCAGCATCCCCATGGCATCCTCATCGGTCCAGTCCGACAGCACGATCGAGTAGTCGCGGTCGTAGTGCACCGGGTCCTCACCGGCCGGGTCGATGATCAGCGGGGCATACATCCCCTCCTGCTCCTGGGTGCCGGAGTGGCTGTGATACCAATACGAGCCGGCCTGCCGGACCGGGAACCGATATGTGAAGGTCTCGCCGGGCGGGATGCCTTCGAAGCTGAAACCGGGTACACCGTCCTGGTCGAACGGGAGCAGAAGTCCGTGCCAGTGAATCGAGCTGACCTCATCGAGGTTGTTGGTGACATGGATGACCGCCTCCTGACCTTCGCGAAGCCTGAGCAGTGGTCCCGGGATCGAGCCTCCGATCGTGGGAGCGTCGCTATGTCGGTCGTCGACGGTGAATCCGCGCCGATCGATGGACAAGCTGACTTCGGTGACCGGTTGGCCTTCCGCGTCCGGTCCAGCGATCGATGCGAAGAGCTCAGCCGGGTCGAGCCCGAAGCCGGTACCGAGGGATACCCCGGACGCGATCCGAACGAAATCGCGACGAGGGAGGGAGTGTTTGTTCGCCATGGATGATGTGGAGCCCAAGTGCTGGGTTGGATGACGGAGAACCCGGGCCGCGCGCATCACGTTTCGTGATGGCAGTCGCGAAGGACTCGAACGCGTCGAGGTCTCCTGATGATGTGAGTCGTGTACCTGGCCCGACGGGGCCGTATCAGCGGCTCAAGCCACTGAGACTCAGATCTTCGGAGGCGGCGTCGTCAGTCCGAGAACGAAGGCCGCGGGCTCCTCTGACGCGCTTCGAAGTGCATGCGCATCGTGGTCGGTGTCGACGACCTGATCGGTCGCCATTCGTGCACCCATCGCAGGAGCTCCGCACGCGGCCAGAGCAAGACAATCTGCGGGTGTCGAATCCGGTGCGTGATGCGATTCGTCAGCAGCGCCGGGCGTCATGCCGTGCGTCGCATCGCCCCCATGGGTGTGGTCCATCGCCGCCGCCTCGTGGGCCACACCTTCGTGGTGCTCCTGCTCCGCAGCGCACGCCCCGAGAGGCGCCGCAACCGATTGCACGGCGAGGAGGGTCAGCAGAGTCAGGCCGGAACGGCGCCGAGTACGACGGGTCATGCGTTAACCAGGCAGCGAATGGGGGCACATGGCAAGGTGCTCGCACGTGCGTCCACTGTCGTGTACCACTGGTCAGGTGAAGTGTTTCACGGAGACTCGTTGCGGTGAGAGCACGCTAACGTTCCAGGACGAGGGGGCGGCCGACCAACTTGTCCGGATCGGCATTCGGCCGGGGGACGAACTTGTCCATCCATCCACCGTCCCAGCTGGCGATGTAGAGATTGCCGTCCTGATCGACGTCCATCTGGTGCGGTCGCGAGAGCCCTCCGGCAAAACCACCGCGGGTACCACCGAACGCGCCGAGATAGTATTGCAACTCGCCCTGCGTATTGTACTTCAGGAGTCGGTTCAGTCGGGCCGAGATCACCCAGACCGACTCGTCTTCGTCGATGAAGACGCCGACCGGGTCCGTTACATCGGGCCACTCTTCGATGAACTCACCTTCTTCCGTGAAGACCTGGATGCGGTTGTTCGAGCGGTCACCCACGTAGATGCGGTGGTCGCGATCGATCGCCACACCGTGCACGAGATCAAACTGACCGGGTCCATCTCCCAACTCACCGAACTCCATGAGGAATTCGCCGTCGGGGTTGTAGCGGACGATTCGTGAATTCCAGTAGCCGTCGCCGAGCAGGAAGTCGCCATTGGGGAAAAAGGCGAGCACAGCCGGGTCGCCGTACGTGTAGGGGCCGGGGTTCGGATTCGCGCGTGCATCCGCTCGCGTCCTCGGATGGTCAGGATCCACGAGCTGCATGACGAGCTCGCTTCCGTCATTCGTGAACTTGAGGATCTGCATGTTCACGTCGCGCATGCCAAGGCCGCGCTCCACGACCCAGACATGACGCTCCGGATCGTACGGACTGATGTAGACCTGGTGGGGTTTGTTGAAGAGAGAGTCCCACTGACTCCAGTTCTCCGTGATGTTGCCGTCCCCGTCGACGACAACGAGGTAATTCGAACTCCCGACTCTCTCGCGGTTCTCGACATCCCGGTCACCCCAGATCCCGACGATGATGCGGTCCGGGTTGTCGACGGCCACGGCGGAGACCTGGCCCCACCCCCAGACGTCGTCATGGTCGGGGGCAGGCTTCCACCAGTTCTCGACCGCGATGTATTCGCCGGTGCGGTCGTCGCCACCCTTCACGACCGGTCCCTCGGAGGCCGGAGTCGCGTCGGAGCCGCCACTGCACGCAGCGGCGAGGGCGAGGGCGATGGGCGCGCTCAGTTGGTAGACGCGGCGGCGAATGCGCATGGTACCTCACTTCCCGAGTGGTCGTTCGACAGGGTGGTGAGTATACGACGCGAATCACTGAGGCCGATAGCGTGGCGGGACGGCCCTAGGTGTTGGGTCGCGCCCCGTCCTCCGTCAGGATGCGATCCAGGGTTGCGACCACCCGCTCGGCATCCCGCTGATCGAAGGTCATCGGTGGCTTGATCTTGATGACATTGTGATCCGGGCCATCCGTGCTGAGGAGGACGCCCAGTTCTGCCGCTCGATTCGCGACATACTCCGCGATCCGCGCACTCGGGGTCTTCGCCATTCGGTCTTCGACGAACTCGATTCCGAGGAAGAGCCCCCGTCCACGTACATCGCCCACGCTTTCGTGGCGCATGGCCAGGGACGCCAGGTTCGCCTTCAAGGTGCCCCCCACCACGGCTGCGTGCTCCTGGAGTTTGTCCCCTTCGATCACGTCGAGGACCGCCAGGCCGATGGCCGCAGATACAGGGTTTCCACCGAACGTGCTGAAGAACTCCATCCCGTTGGCGAAGGATTCGGCGATCTCGAGGGTCGTCACGACAGCGCCGATCGGATGTCCGTTTCCGATCGGCTTCCCGAGCGTGACGATGTCGGGTACGACGTTGGCCGTTTCGAAGCCCCACATGTGGCTCCCTACACGACCAAATCCGATCTGGACTTCGTCTGCAATACAGACGGCACCTCGCGAACGTGCGATCCGATATGCCTCTTCCAGGTAGCCGGCTGGAGGCTCGATCTGTCCACCGCAGGATAGAATGCTCTCTGCGATGAATGCAGCTGGTTCGTGCCCGTTCGAACTGAGTGAGCCGAACGCTTCGCCTACGTGCATGGCGTACCGCGTTCCCCGATCCATGACCTCTCGACCGTACACGCCTCGATAGTCGTCGGGTATCGGGGCCGTACGAACCCATTCGGGTGCGCCTGCCCCACCACTGCCGGCATGCTTGTAGTGACTGACGTCGATCAGGTTCTGCGAGTGCCCGTGATACCCACCCTCAAGGGAGACGACGCCATACCCGCCGGTGTGTGCACGTGCTATGCGGAGGGCCAGTTCGTTCGCCTCCGAGCCCGAGTTGACGAAGAAGCACACCGATAGTGGGTCCGGGAACAGCGCAGCGAGTCGATGCGCGTAGTCGAGGACGTTCCGGTGCAGGTAGCGCGTATTCGTGTTGAGCACACCCATCTGAAGCTGACCGGCTTCGACGACTTCGCGCCGCTCGTGCCCCACGTGTGCGACGTTGTTCACACAGTCCAGGTACGTGCGCCCCATGACGTCGTACAGATATGTGCCAACTCCTCGCACGATGTGTAGCGGTCTGTCGTACGAGAGGCTCAGGTTCGAGCCGAATAGCTCAGCCCGGCGTGCGGAGAGCTCTTCGGGTTCCTCGAACGTCGTCTCGCAGGGAAGTCGCAGGAGCAGATTCGGGTCAGGAGAAAAGGATGCCCATACACTGCGTTCCCGAGGGAGTGCGACTCCGGGAAATTCACCCTCGAAGTCGAGCAGGTCGGTGAGAATCTGGAAGTGGAGGTGCGGCGGCCACTCGCCGTTCTCCGGGTGCGAACCGATCCGCGCGATGACATCACCGGCGGGGACGTCGCCCCCGACCTTCAGGCCCGCCACGCTCTCAGCCTCCAGGTGACCGTAAAGCGTCCAGAACGGACCCGCCGGGCCATCATGCTCGAGGATCACGGTCGGCCCGTAATCGAGGCTCCCACCGTTATCGGCGACGGAGTGAACGCGACCCGACAGCGGAGCCCTGACCTCAGCGCCTGCCTGATCGAAAATGTCGATCCCGGTGTGAACGGTGCGGCGCTCGCGCGGATCGCCCTCTCGACCCTTGAAGATCTCAGTGAGGTAGAACGCGCGTGGCTCGAGGTAGCGTCCGATGCCAATCCTGGCACCTTGATCTTCCATGTGTCGGAAGATGCTGCGAGTGAATGTCTCGGTGTCCTCGCTGTCCCGCCCATTCAGGAGCGGGCTCGATAGGCTGAGATCAAGGACGGTGATCTCGTCGGTCGACTCCGGTATGTCCATGACTGGTTCGACCTTTTGATCGCCAAGCCAGCTCACCAGCACCGGCGTCTTCGGGGAGGCCGAGAGCCCTGCTGCGTCACGGATGACCCCTTCCGCCACCCGGACCGGGATCTGGTCGAGCTTGCGAATCATGTCCCAGGCCGGTCGTTCCGAGATCAACGCGTAGTCGTCGACCTCACCCGACTGGTGGCGCTTCCATCCCGAAATGCTGACGCTCGCACCCAGGCGAGCCCGCGCGAGCGAGTAAATGACGTCCGCTTCGTCCTCACTCAGCGGAGTTCGGTCGTGGAATCCTCGAACGATCGCTGCCATCGACATGAGGGGGTCGTCGGTGTCCAGAATCGCATACGCGATCGCGATGCCGAGATCGAAGACGCGCGGTGCAGAGTGGGCGTCGCCCAGATCAATGATCCCCGTGATCTGGCGGGGGCCGTGACCAGGCGCACTGACCAGGACGTTGTAGTCGTTGACATCTCCATGGATGACCTGAGATCCGAGGCCCAGAAAGTCGGGCTCGCGCGCGAGCCAGCCCTCATGAACAGCTCGGATGAGCCTGAGTTGCTCGCCCTGGAAGAGTTCGAAACAACGTTCCATGACCAGCCCGGAACGGCCGAGGGCATACTCGAAGTCGATTCGGGCTGGGGGGTGGTCGGGATACGCGCCGAGAGCGCTATCGAGGTCGGCCATTCGGCGGCCGAGGTCGTAGAGCAGGGAGAGGGAGCGAGGCCGAACGTCAGCGAGTAGACCCCCCTCCAGATACTCGACCACCCGGATCCGATGCGTTGCGCCGTCTGCCATCGTGTGCTTTACGATCCAGGACCCGTCCGTCGCCGGGATCACATCGGCCGCGAACCCACCCGTAGCTCGAGCCATGTGCCGCATGAGATCGGCTTCGATTTCAAGAATCTCGTCCGTCTCGTCGGGTGTGCAGACCTTCGCGACTCTCTTGGTGCCGTCTGGTGCGGTGACCAGAAAGTTGAGGTCACGGTCCCCCGGCAGTGGCGTCAGGGTTCCGTCCATCCCGTAGTGCTGTCGCAGTGCATCGAGCACGGCGTCCGGTGCGAGATCGGGACGACTGAGGATGTTGATCATGCGAGTCTTCTTGGCGGTCCGGGACGAGCCCGGCGGTCGATCCTGCATCAGACAAGATCGGCCGATTCGCCACAAAGGGGAGGGGCGAGGTCACTTTGGGGATCCGCCGCTCATGGACGAAGCGGGGACGACGATGGATCCGAGATCCGTGGGAATCGAGTTCTGATCAGCGTCGATAGAATCGGAGGCCGCTCCGACGGCGGGCGGTATTGGATTCGATGCAGTGGACGCGTCGTGCCGTACCAGCCTCTCCCGCACACTCCACTGCAGCGAGTCATGTGCGCTGTGGGGTGACGTTCGGCTCGGGGATGTGGTGGATCTCGAGAGGCATGGCCTCCCGATCACCTGGAACTGGCCATGCGCTCGAAGGATGGGGACCGCAGCCGCGACCGCTCAGGATCGGTCACTTCAGCCTCAGTCACGCACGAGCTTGCGATACTTGAGCCGGTGGGGCTGTGCGGCCTCGTCACCCAGGCGGCGTTTGCGATCTTCTTCGTATTCCTGGTAGTTGCCCTCGAACCAGGTTACCTGCGAGTCACCCTCGAAGGCGAGGATGTGCGTGCAGATCCGGTCGAGAAACCAGCGATCGTGAGAGATCACCAGCACGCATCCGGCGTAGTCCAGGATCGCGTTCTCCAGGGCGCGGAGGGTGTCCACGTCCAGATCGTTCGTCGGCTCATCAAGGAGCATGACGTTGCCACCGGACTTCAGAAGCTTTGCGAGGTGGAGCCGGTTTCGCTCACCCCCGGACAGCACGCCAACTTTCTTCTGCTGGTCGGCGCCACGGAAATTGAACCACGACAGGTATGCTCGAGGATTCACTTCGGCGCGGCCGAAGTTGAGGACATCGGCACCTCCGCTGACTTCCTCGAACACCGTCTTGTCGCTGTCGAGTTCGTCGCGGGACTGGTCGACGTAGGCGAGGTCGACGGTCTGACCGGTTTCCAGGTCGCCCGCATCGGGTGACTCCTCTCCGACAATCATTCGGAACAGCGTGGTCTTTCCGGCCCCGTTCCCGCCGATGATGCCGACTACGGCGCCGGGTGGGATGTCGAACGTGAGGTCCTCGATGAGCAGCAGCTCACCGAAGCCCTTTGCCAGGCTGTCGGCCTTGATGACCACGTTGCCCAGGCGAGGCCCTTTCGGGATCAGAATCTCTGCTGTCCGGACCTGCTCACGTTCATCGGCGTTCAGGAGTTCCTCATAGGCGTTGATCCTCGCCTTGCCCTTCGCCTGCCGTGCGCGGGGCGACATGCGAATCCAGTCGAGCTCGCGCTCGAGGGTCTTTTGACGTGCTGACTGGGACTTTTCTTCCTGGCGAAGACGTTCCTGCTTCTGCTCGAGCCAGGACGAATAATTGCCTTTCCATGGAATCCCCTGACCCCGGTCCAACTCGAGGATCCATTCCGCGACGTTGTCGAGGAAGTACCGATCATGAGTGATGGCGACGATGGTCCCCGGAAATTCAGCGAGGTGGTGCTCGAGCCAGGCCACTGATTCCGCGTCGAGGTGGTTGGTCGGCTCGTCCAGCAGAAGCATGTCCGGCTGTTCGAGGAGTACTCGGCAAAGCGCGACACGGCGCCGTTCGCCACCCGAGAGCGTCGTCACGTCGGCGTCACCGGGGGGAAGACGGAGGGCGTCCATGGCGATCTCGATCTTGCGATCGAGGTCCCACGCGTTCGTCGCGTCGATGCGGTCTTGTAGCTTCGCCTGCTCTTCAATGAGTGCGTTCATCTCCTCATCGGTGGAGACGTCGCCGAAGGCCATGCTCACCTCTTCGAATCGCTGGAGGAGATTGCGCGTCTCGGAGACGGCGAGCTCGACGTTACCGCGAACGTCGAGGGACGGATCGAGCTCGGGCTCCTGGGCGAGGTATCCGATCTTGGTCCCCTTGGCGGCCCAGGCTTCCCCGAGGAAGTCCGTATCCAGACCCGCCATGATCTTGAGAAGTGAGCTCTTACCGGATCCGTTGGAGCCTACGACGCCGATCTTCGCACCGGGATAGAACGACAGATTGATGTTCTTGAGGATCTCCCGTTTCGGCGGGACGATCTTCGAGAGCCGATGCATGTGGTAGATGAATTGCGGTCCGGACATCGTGCGGCTAAGGGTCGAGGGAAGGGGGTCTTTGGCGGAAAGCTAACTGCTCCCTGCCTGGCTGTAAGCGACGTGAGCCGGGGCTCAGGCCTCCGTTCATACCGGTGTCTTTGGGAGGTCGACGCTCGTCGGGATCGCCGTGACAGGTCGAGGCGCTACGGGGGCGGTTACTCTCCGCCGGGGCCGTTCCCGCGACGCGCGAGAGACCGGTAGTACTCTTCCACGAGGCGACGGTAGCCGTCGGGTACTTCGTCGGCTCCACTCAGCGTCGCTCGGCGCTCATCCTCACCCTCTACCTCGCGCCGCAGGCTGAATTCGAGTCGTTTCAGCTGGTCGACCAACTCTTCGCTCAGGTCTGAGAGAGCAGCCGGGTCACCGTAGACCTCGTCCCCCTGCAACGCCTGGAACGCCTCGATGAGGTCACGTAGCTCCTCCACCGGTCGGTCGGCGTTCTGGAGGTCCTGACGAAGCTCCATCAGCTGTTCCTCGCGTTGGCGGAACTCGCTCTGGAACTGACGGACCTCTTCGGCTGAGAACTCGCGGGGCGCTCCTCGGGTGGCTCCACCGAATGGGGACCCGGCGGAGCGATCGCCGACCCACCCGTCATTGCCGCCACCTCGGTTGGCATTGCCCTGCTGACCCTGCTGGCCTTGTTGGCCCTGTTGGCCCTGTTCACCCTGCTGACCTTGTTGACCCTGCTGACCCTGCTGACCCTGAGCCTCGCTCAGGCGACGATCCATCGCCTCCATTCCGCGGACCAGGTCGCGAGTCTCGCCGAGCGCTTCCTCGAGTGGATTGTCAGCGCGCTCCGCACTCGCGCCCCGAGCAGCCTCGAGGCGATCACGAAGCATCTGGAGATCGCCTTCGATCTGGAGCTCCATGGTGACCGCGGACTCAGGATCCCACTGTTCGATCGTGCCTCGGGTGTACTGGAGCTTCTCCTTGAGCTTGGACTCGCGGATCTCGTCCGCGGCATCTCCGAGCTCTCGAGCCGCTTGCGGATTATCCCGGCCTGCGCTGCGCGAGGCTTCGTCGAGGCGTCGCTCGAGGTCCTGGACGACCTCGTGCATCTGGTTCTTCCGATCTCTCAGTCGATCGATTTCGCCCTGTCGCTCCGGACCGCGCTCGCGAGGGAGCTCCCGTACGTCACGCTGTACTTCTCGTTGCTGACGCTGCAGCTCTTCGACGTCGGCGATCGCTTCTTCCGCATCCCGCCGCGCGCGTTCGGAGCGAGCGTCCTGAAGTTCACGGCGAGCGTCCTCGAGTCGGCGCAGTGCCGAATTCGCTTCAGACATCGCCTGTGAGCCACCGGATGCCGCGGCCTGCCGCATGTTTTCTGCAGCTCGCTGAAGATCCCGGGCCGTCTGCTCGAGTTCCGGGCTTTCCGTCTCGCGCGCCAGCCGCTCCAGCTGGCGCGCAGCCTCCTCCGTTTGGTCCGCCAACTCTCGCTGGGCGTCACCACCACCACCCTGCGCGTTCTGGTTCGCCGAAGCGCGGCGCTGCCTTTCGGCCATCTGCTCCTGTCGACGGGCGAGCTCCTGGAGTTGTTCAAGCAACTCGTCGACCTGGTTGTCCGCTTGCTGTTGCTCGCCTCGCTGAACCGTCTCGTACTGGTTCTTCAGCTTGTCGAGCTCCAGCTCGAAGAGGTCGGCGAGGTCATCGGCAGCCTGTTGGCCGCCGCCACCACCGCCACCCCCCTGTTGTTGCTGTTGCTGCACGTACCGCTCGTATGTCTCCTCGGCCTGCTGCAAATAGCGCAGCGCCTCCTGCTCGTCGGGCATCGCGTCCTGCAGCTCTTCGGCGTTCAGGTCGTCGATGGCGCGGGTCATGGCCTCGAAGGCCTGAGGCAGGACCGCTGACACATCTCTGAATCCTTCGTCCGTGTCGGTCAGGCCACGGTTCTGCATCCTTTGCAGAAGTGTGGTCACCTGATCCCGGAGGCGCGCCTGTGAGAGGCTCACGGAGACGACGTTCTCGCTGAACTCCTCCTCGGAGTATGTGCCGCGCTGCCGAATGAGATTGAACGTGGCCGCGATGATCTGCCGCTGCGTGTCGCTCAGCGCGGTCTCAGCGCCTCCGCCCCCGGCACCGGCTCCTCCTCCTCCCTGCTGCTCGGCTTGGCGGTACGCACGCTCGAAGGGGCGGATGTTGAGGAAGTAGATATCGCTGGTTACGACACGGCTGGAGCCGCCGCGGTTGTCCCGCACCATCGCGTAATAGGAGACGAGGTCCCCGACCTCGAGTTCCCACTCTTCGAGAAAGAGCGTGTGTCCTGTCGAGACTTCGGGAAGAGGGGTGCCTCCTCCACGAAAGACCGAAACGGTGTCCTCGCTCACCCCATTGATCGAATACACGAGGTCGATCGATCCGATGCCGTAGTCGTCGTCGGCCACCATCTCGAGGTAGATCTCTTCAATCGCCGAGGCGGGCATGTCACGACCTGGTGTGGAGAAGCGGATCGAGGGGTCCATATCCGAGAGCACGTCGATCCGATACTCGGGCGAGGCCGGTACCATTTCCCCGTTGTCCGAACGAGCCAGCGTCAATGCGTAGAAGCTGCCGTCCCCGACTGTAAATCGGCCGGTGAGCGTCCCGTCGGCTTCAACCGTGAGGTCGCTCACGACGACGTCATCGAGGAGGAGTTGGCCGGCACTGGTCAGCATTGTGGGCTGGATGTCGAGCTCGACGATCGTCCCAGGCAGAGCTGCCACGTCTCCACCTGCCTCGATGACCCGGGGTTGTAACCCGGTGTACCTCGGGAAATGGTAGGTCAGGGTCAGCTGGTCGACGTAGGGCAGGTCTGCAACGTCGATCGTGAACGTCGTGGAGCGAACTCCGGTCGACTCGACGAAATATTCCGTGGGTTCGTTCACGCCCAGCAGCAAGACCTCGAAGCCTCCATCGAGATCGTTGAGCATGCTCAGTCGCTGGAAAGACTGATCGGACTCTCCCTTAGTGAAGATCGACGCTTCGCTGGCGTCAAACCCATCGAGTGTCGCGGTCACCATCTGATCGGAGCCGCGCGCGATCGTGACGTCGCCAGGAAAGACCCCTACCGAGTACGGATTCACGGATTCGGCTGCCGTGGTAGGGAAAAGCAGGGCGCTGAGTCCGAGCCGGAGGTGCGCTGGGCCGAGGAGGGTCGCGAAGAGCGCCAGAACCGCAAGCGCAGTCAGAGTACCACCGAAGCGATAGAGGCCGCCGCGTTCGATTCGCCGTCCGTACTGGACTCTCCGGGCCTGCTCCAGCGCGATCTCTGACACTCGGTGTGTAAGGGCCGGCGATGCCGAGCCCGAACCTTCGTCGAGCACACTGGTCACCGAGTTCTCGAGTGAGGGTTCGTGCTCCTCGAGATACATGGCGACCTGGGCATCGGTCACTCTGCGAAGGAGTGGGCGGACGAGGAACCACAGGGTCGATGCGACCAGCGTAATCCACGTCAGCGTTCGGAGCGCGACCACTGTGCCGGCATCGAAACGAGCACGTTCGAGTGCGAGTGCTGCGAGGAAGGTGACGGTGGCGGTGAGCGCCACGACCCACATCAGGCCGCGCAACAGCAGACGTGCACGCCAACGCCAGCGGACTCCGCGAACTATGTCGCTGATCCGATTCTGAACTTGACGCCTCTCCGAACCCCTCATGACCGTCTCCCGTTGCGACCTCGCCAACCTACGATCATGTGGACGAGACCCGCCAATACACCCTGCTTTACGCTCCAGCCCGACACACCGCGTCGGTGTTCATACACTGTGTATGTCCTAACCCACGAGAGCCCCTGCGGCTCCGGTCGCCCGTCGTGACACCCAATTCGAAATCACCGTCTCGAGGGTGAAGAGAGCCAGCGCAGCCGCGAGAAGCCATCGCCACAGCGACTGACGCCGCTCCTGATCTTCTCGTTGCAGCTCGACCGCCTGCGTGAGACGCGGACTGCCGTCGTCGACGACGGTCGGTGCCTCGATTTGAAGGGTGAGCTCATCCGGCTCGATTCGTCCCAGACTCGATTCCTCAAGATCCACATTTACTGCGATCAAGAACGGTCGAGGAGGGTCGGCACCCGGCTGTCGCACCGTATAGAAGCCGTGCTCCTCGAGGGGCAGATATCGAGAGCCGTCACCTGCAGGTAGCGCCACGTTCCCACCGGTCGGAGAGAGCGCGATCTGATCCAGGCCTGCGGCGAGTCCCGCGGCTTCCGACGAGACGAGCCCCGCGGTCTCGAGCGCCTCCGGATCGGCCAGGTCGACCACCTGCCCGGCAACGAACCAGGGCAATGCCTCGGCTCGGCCACCGAGATACTCTGCCAGCCGGTGGACGAACGGCAGGTACACCGGCTGAAGCGCGAGATCGTTCCAGAACGCATCCAGAGACGTGGTCCAGACCAGAACACGGCCCTCACCGACGCGCAGCTCTGCCAGGGCGACTGAACCGTCATCAAACCGGGCCAGCACCGCTGCGGAGTCGGACGGTGTGAACCCCCGGGCACGGTAGAAGCGGGCTCCTGTGAAGTCCCCGCTTCGAGGCCCTGCGAAGACCTCGAATACCGGGTGCTCGTAATCAAGGTAGCCGAGGGTCCCACCGCGACCTTGAAGGCGGTCCTGGACGGCTCCGATCGTTCCGGGGAGCATGTCCGCAGCCGACGCAGGCCATCCGCCGTTCTGGCCGAGCGCGACGAGCACGCCTCCTCCCTCGTGGACAAACGTTCGAAGTCGCTCGGCAGAGCCTCCGTCGAGCTGGACGTCATTGATGAAAACGGCGGCAGCGTCTTCGAGATCGATCGGCCGGATGGTGCTGGAGCGACGGGCCCGTACATCAAACCGCCCGTCGTCGGAGATCTGTAGAGCGCCCCGCAGATACAGACTTGGATCGGTCGAGCCCCCGGCTCCGTTCGCAATGAGAACTGAGAGAGACGAGCCCGGGGAAAGAACGAAGTGATGCGAGTTGTCGGCTTTGAGGGCGTCGTCGTCGAGACGAACCGTCCCGGTCGTGTGGGGCTGCGACAGCGTGAATGGCTGGAACTGGACCGGTTGGGCAGAGTTGGGATCGAGCATGATCTCGCGGGTCTGGATCTCTTGACCGTCGAGGTCGAGTGACACGTTGACGACCCGTGATGCGTCACCACCGCGTCGCACGATGCGCGCGGTTGGGGTGACGCGCTCTCGGCCGGCCACGATCTGCCGGGGCAGAGACACATCCGTCACCATCAGATTGTCCAGTGCCTCCTCCCTGCCGATTTCGATCGGAATCAAGGAGCTGCCCGGCGGGAGGCGAATACCTTCATCCCCGGTCCAGCCGTTTCGCTGGAAGTCGCTGAGCAGGTAGACCTGCCCGAGCGCGAGTGTCGACTCCTCGAGAATCGTTTGGGCGACCTTGAGGGCGGGACCATATCGAGTCGTCCCCGAGCTGACGTCGAGTGTATCCAGAGCACCCTGAAGTCGAGTACGGTCGGATGTCGAACGGACGACGACGTCGGCTCCCTGGGCGAAGGTTACGAGAGACGCGCGATCGAGCGGGCCAAGGTCACCGAAAATCTGCTGAGCTTCGGTTCGTGCCAGATCGAGCTGGTCGCCGATCTCCATGCTGTAGGAGCGATCGAGCAGGACGACGATCTCTCTCGGGCCTCCAGAGCCGAGAGCCATACCTGAACTCTGGTCCAGAAAGGGACGAGCGAACGCCGCAGCTACCAATGCGAGCGCGACTGCGCGAAGGGAGAGCAGGAACCAGTGCTGGATCCGTCGGCGTCGCTGCTCCTGGTACGGGATCTTCTCCAGGAACATCAGAGACGGAAAATGGACGACGTTCTTGCGCTGCCTGCGTGTAAGATGCACCACGATCGGAACGACGACGCCGGCGAAGCCGAGCAGGAAGAGCGGTACGAGGAACGCGAGGCTCATCGTGCCTTGCTCAGCCGTTCACGGGAGAGGAGGTATTCGAAGAGTGCGGCGTCCAGCGGCTTGGACGTGTCCAGAAGACGGTAATCGATCTGATTGTCCGTAAAGCGTTTCTCCAGCGCCGCGAGATGAGCGTTCATCATCGCGAGATAGTCTGCTCTCAGTTTGCCCGGAATGACGGGGATCTGCTGGCCCGTCTCGAGATCCTCGAATCCCGACGACTCCTGGAACGGAAACTCGAGCTCGTACGGATCCATGATCTGGAAGACGATGACATCGTGCCCCCGAGCGCGGAGTGGTCCGAGGGCGCTCAACACGGCATCAGGATCTTCGTAGAAGTCCGAGATCACGACGAGGATGCCTTTGCGCCCGAGCATCTCGGTCACTCTGAGAAGAGGGTCCGCGAGAGACCCGGGCCGTCCGGCCGTAGCCCCATCCAGCGTATGCAGGATGGTGTCGAGATGCTTCATCGACGGTGGCACATAGTCGACGATTTCATGATCGAACGTCACCAGCCCGACGCGGTCGCGCTGCTTGTTCGAGAAGTATGTGAGGCACGCGGCGAGGTAACGAGCGTAGTCGAGCTTGGTGAGCGAGTGGCTTCCGTAGTTCATCGACGCGGAGAGGTCGAGCAGAACGGAGAAGTTCGCGTTGGTATCGGCCTCGAACAGCTTGATGTAGTGCCGGTCCGTGCGCCCGTAGAGCTTCCAGTCGATGCGCCGGATGTCGTCACCGGGCATGTACGGACGATGCTCGGCGAAGTCGATGCTGAACCCCAGATACGGCGAGCGGTGGAGGCCGGTCAGGAATCCATCGACGACGGTGCGCGCCAGCAGCTCGAGATTCCCGATCCGGCCCAGGACGGACGGGTCGAGGAACTGAGTGCCCGCGGCGGAGTGGCGGGGACGCGTGGTAGCCAAGTCGGCTTCCTACATTCCTGAAGACGGCTGGGGTGCATGCTCGATCAGCATGTCCACCAGCTCTGCAGCGGATTTCCCTTCGGATTCCGCGTGGAAATTCGTGAGTACGCGGTGGCGCAGGACGGGTTGGGCGAGGGCCCGGATGTCCTCGAATGTCACGTGGTAGCGCCCTTTCGTGAGTGCTCGTGCCTTCGCCCCGAGCACGAGATACTGAGCGGCCCTGGGAGAGGCCCCGTACGCCACCCACTTCTTCACGAAGTCGGGGCTGTCACCGTTCTTGCTCGGGCGGGTCATCCGTACCAGACCTACGGCATAACGAAGGACGGACTCGGAGACGGGCACGCGCCGCACCAGCTCCTTGAACGCGATCAGGTCCGGACCGGTGACGGCGTGGCTGAATTCGGGTGTGAGATTCCCCGTGGTTGAACGGATGACCTCGAGCTCCTCCTCCTCGGGAAGGTGCTCGATAGCGATCTCGAACATGAAGCGGTCGAGCTGAGCTTCAGGCAGAGGGTATGTGCCCTCGAGTTCGATCGGGTTCTGCGTCGCGAACACGTAGAACGGTTCGTCCAGCGAGTATGTACGGCCCTGGACTGTGACCCGGTGCTCCTGCATGGCCTCGAGCAGCGCCGCCTGGGTCTTTGGCGGAGTCCGATTGATTTCGTCGGCCAGGAGGATGTTCGAGAACACCGGGCCCGGTGAGAACACCATGGAGCGTCGACCCGTCTCCGGGTCTTCCTGAATGATGTCCGTGCCCGTGATGTCAGAGGGCATAAGGTCCGGCGTGAACTGAATTCGCGAGAACTTGAGATCGACCACTTGGGCGATGCTGTGGATCAGCAGGGTCTTTGCGAGGCCGGGAACGCCGATCAAAAGGCTGTTCCCGCCGACGAAGAGGGAAAGCAGGACTTGCTCGATGACCTCATCCTGTCCGACGATCAGCTTGCGAAGTTCCCTGATCATCTGCTCGCGGCCGTTCTTCAGCTTGTCCGCCAGTGCTACGTCGTTGGCATCGTCCAGCTGGACGGTTCCGATCGCGTCGTCAGCCAAGAGTGTTCTCCCTCGGGGGTTATTAGTGAGTCATGGCGTAGACGACGTAATTCACGCCGAGCTTGTACGCCTCGTTGGCCAGGTCGATGGGGTAGTACCCATAGTCTGAGAACTCCCAGTACTCGGCCATGTCGTTATTTGCGTTGATCATGACCATGAGTCGCTTGGTCACGTCGTTGTCCTCGTAAATGCCGTACCACGCGGGTGGATATCCGCCATATGGTGGGACGACGTCCTGCGGGACGATCCGGAAGAAAGAGTCGAAGATCTCGTCGACCTCCGTTACCGCCTGCATGTCGAGCTCTGGAAGCGCGCGCTTCAGATGGAATTCGAGATTGTCGAGCTCTCGGGGGCCGCGAAAGTCGTCAACCATCAAGAATCCACCCTTCCGCAGGTACTCACCAACGCGCTCGACTTCCTCGTCACTCGGGTTCCAGTATCCGGGCTCGACGATGTACGAGATCGGATGGCGGAAGAGTTCGTCGTCCATGAAGGTGTAGACGTTCGATGCCGCCCGAGTCGTGCTGATGTTCGTCGTTTCGTCCAGGATCGCGAGGAAATTGCGGTCAGCGCGCGGGTAGTCGTGGGCCCACATCGCTCCGCCCCGCCGACGTCCGAATCCCCCGAAGCCGCGCCTTCCGGCCTGGAAGGCGATGCGAACGAAGTGATAGTCCCCGTCGTACGGAGGCCCCTGGATATCCTGCGATGCGTGGGCGCGCGAGGTGGGTGCTGCGCCCAGGTAGGAGGCGTAGTGGTCGCCGAGAGATGTCGATGCGGGCCCATGGCCCAGACCGGTGAATCGCCCCGAGTCCGCGTGGGTCACGGTTGCTGTGAGCAGGGCGGAAGCGACGACGGTGAGTGCGAAGCCCCCAAGGCCCCGGATGCGACGTGCTGAGGCCGTCTTCATGACGGGATGCCTCGGATCGCGAGCAGTAACTCCAGGGCTTCTTCGTAATTCGGCGCGATGGTGAGCGCGCCCATGACCGACCGCCGGGCTCCGCTGAGATCACCCGCTTCGCGCTGGGCGACGGCGAGGAGGTACAGCGCTTCTGCCCGGTCCACCGGGTCGAGCGCGACCACGGCCGCTCGCTCAGTCGCCGCCCGAGGTGCGTTGCCCAGCCTGGTGTGTAGTTCGGCCAGGCGTTCGTGCAGGCTCAACTCGTACGGCCACACGAGGACAGCTCGGTCAAGTGCCTCCGCGCTTTCCTGCTCGCGCCCCAGCTCGGCGAGCACTTCGGAGTGCATCAGCATCGCCTGGTAATGGGACTCGGAGATCTCGGTCAGCTGCGCGAGTGTGCGAGCTGCGTCCGCGGTCTCTCCGCGTTCCCTCTGAATCTGAGCGATGAACCAGAGCGGACTGTCCGGGCCCCCGAAGTGAGGGAAGATCTCCAATGCAGCGCGGAGGTGTTGCTCAGCCCGGTCGAAGTCCCGGGCACGATAGAGCTGCACACCAAGCTGGAGGCGGCCGATGAGGTCCCCGGGGTGTGACAGGACGAACTGTCGCATCCCGTCGACATCGTCGGGGCCTGGACGCTCCTCCGCGATCTTCACGAGGCCGGCCAGCGGTCTCGCGAATCGCTCGTGCAGGTACTGGTCGAATTCGTCATCGAACTCGGTGAGCGACATTCCGACCAGGGACTCGAAGAGCTCCTCCGTCGTTCTGCCTTCGGCGTACCCCTGGAGCATGTTCCGGATCACATCGAAGCCATATCGCTCTTCGATGATCTGGAAGACCAGGGAGGCCTGGAAGTACGAGTGGATCACCTGCTGAGGGTAGTCCGGGTTCATGAACCCGTCGTTTAGCTCGGAGACCTTCTTGAGTCGCCCGTCCCGCAGGGACATCAGGAAGGGGATGTTCGCCTGGTGACCCCAACCCTGACGTGCCTTTCGCTGCTCGTGTACAGCCAGACCTTCGGAGAACCAACGCGGCACGCGGTTGTCCGAAAGCGCCAGGTGGAACGTGTGGGCCAGCTCGTGCCAGAAAACCGAAGCCCAGTTGTACTCACCCAGTTGCCGTGCAGAGGGGGCGTCCATCACGAGCACACGCCCGAAGCTCACCCCGAGCGCACCCAGGCCGGCCTCGCCCAGGGTGCGGACCGAGAAGTCGGCGCTGCTCGGATAAAGCTCAGCGCGAACCGGAAGGTCGGGCTCGTGACGGTAACGGTCGACAAGCGTGGTGTATGCTTCCTCGGCGATCGGCGCGAGGTACGTCGACAGGATCTCGTCTTCGGAGGAGTGCAGAAAGAGTTCGAAGTGTTCGGTCTCGTGGATCTGATACCGTTCGAATGTGTCCGCGAGGTCGAGGTTGTTCTTGAACCAGGGATTGTACGGATCGCCTGCGAAGGCACGTTCAAGGTTGGCGCGCCCGGTTTCGATATCTCCGAGCCGCATCTGGTTCATGCCGAGGAGGCCCCACGCCTCCCACGCTGCAGAATCGAGCGTGACGGCTTCTGACGCCCGCTCTACCGCATGACGGTAGCGCCGGGTCATGACCATCAGCTCTGCGAGTTCGGTATCGAATCCTGCGTAACGGGGGTTCAGCTCGCGAACTCGAGATCGTACGTCGCGGAACGATCCGAGGTCGTCGAGGAGCAGATGGGAGCCGGCGAGGGCTGTGAGGGCCGGCAGGGAGTTCGGGTTTACGTCGAGCGCCGCTTGGGCCTCGCTTCGGGCCTCTCGGTGGTTTTCGCCACGGAGGTGTCGCATTGCAATCAGAGCGTGGGCACGCTCGTGGCCCGGGTTTACATCCAGAAGGCGCTCGAAGTAGTCGTTCGCCTCGGTGATTCCGTCGAACGTGAGAGACTCGGCCATCCCGAGTAGGGCCCCGGGATGAAACGGGTTCCGAGCGAGCACCTTCTCGAACTCTTCTTTCGCAGCGGGGCTGTCGTACTTCTCGAGGAACAGATTCCCGATGCGGACATAGGGCTCGGCCCAGCCAGGATCGGAGCGTGATGCCTCGTCGAAGGCCTTCAGGGCATCCTGGAAGTAGGCGGGATCGGTCCGTCCGAGGTAGTGAACCGCGCGGCCTACGGCCACGAGGTCCGAGGACGAGAGGTTCCCGGCTGCGTTGTTGTACAGGTCAATGAAGGAGTCGAATCGGCGCATCGCCTCGTCGACCTGGCCACGAGCGAACATCAACTCCGCCAGTCCTACTCTTGCCGTGAGGGCCCATCGTGTCTCAGAGGTGGCTCCCTGTCGGTACGCCTGCGCGGCCTCGTCCAATCGACCTGAAGCCCTCAACGCGTCGCCTGTCAGATGCGCGACTGCGCCGGGGTCGGGCGCGTCGCGCCCGGTTCTGATCGCCTCCTCGTAGCGGCCCGTCGCGATAAGGGCTTCCATGAGGAACGCCCGGACCAGAGCGTCGGCCGGCTGGTCGCGAACCATGTCGCCGTAGATGTCGATCGCCTCGACGTATTGCCCCGAGCGAAGGTACTCACGGGCTGTAGCCTGCGTGGACGAAGTGCTTTGCCCGAAGATGACGTGCGGGGCCAGTCCGATACCGAGCGCCAACGTGAGTCCCAGCCCTGTCGTGCGTTTCACGATCCGCCTCCCTCAAGCGCCCGGATCTCGCGGTTCTTCAGGGCGAGCTCGACGAGAAAGGGTTCGACGGCATCGAGGTATTGATCTTCCGTCATCGACTCGCGCACGGCGCGCACTTCGTCGATGCGTACCTGGATCGCGTTGCGCTCCTCGTACAGGCGTGCGAGTTCGGGATCGTCGGGCACCTGAGCTGCCGTGCCAGAAACTCCCCCAAGCTGAAAGGTCGCTGCGAGTGGCCCGTCCGGTTCCGTCAGGCCTGCATCGTGGCTGGGGCGGCCATCTCCGTTGTCATCGAGGACGGCGTTCTCCGTAAGGATCTCGTTTTCGTTCTCGTATAGTCGCTCCACTTCGCGGCGCGTGTAGAGGAACGCCTCGAGAAGAGACACACGCTCGTCCTTGTCCAGATCGGCGTCATCTCCCGCGATGGCGGCCGCGAAGAACTGGCCGAACTCAGTGGCGTTGAGTTGTCGCTCGCTTCGTGTGGCTGCGACCAGGATCCGGTTCGGACCCGACAGAGGTGAGATGAACCCTCCGCTTGCGGTCCCCGTATGGACGAGCGCCAGCGTCTGCGTAGGGAACGCCAGTAGTCCATGCTGGACGTCTGACGGTACCAGGTCCGGACCTGGGAGATTGAATTGAGGCTCTTGCCGGCCGGTGGTGCCGTGTCCGATCAAGACGATGAAGAGTCGGTCGAGCGGTGCGGCTTCCTGAGCGATCTCTCCGAGTACCTGGAGTACGTTCGCCCGCGTCGACCTCAGTGAGATCATCTCGGGTGCGACGTCGACGTGTTCTCCAAGGTATGTCACGTTCTCGGGCGGGATTCCGTGTCGGTCGACCAGCGCGGTGTACATCTGCGACGCTTCGGCGTGGAAACTCTGCCGATACTGCTCTTCCCCACCGAGGCCGACGACGATCAGCGCGTGGGTGCGGCCCTGAGCGACGATATGGGCCGGCGGAGCCAGTGCCACCGCAAGAAGCAGGATCGCTGCGATCCTCATACGAGCCCCCGGATGCGCCGAAACCCCCACTCCGCACCCATGAGGAGCAGCATCGTCAGGAAGATTACGGGCAGATCCCACAAGTCGTGCTCTTCTGTCAACGTGACTCCTGCCCCGCTGAGCGAAATGTCTTCCGGGAGCGTGGTCGTATTGTCGGAAGTGTAGAAGCGACCACCCGTTTCATCGGCCAGGCGCTGGAGTAGTGACGTGCGACGTGCGGAAGAGAAGTACTCTTCGTCGCTTCGTGCGACGTGCAGCACGGACTGGTCGATGCCGAGTGTCGCATCCCCCCGTATCGCCTCGAGGTCGATCTCGTAGTCGCCCATCTCACGAGGCCGAAACTCGACGACGTATTCGCCGTCCTCCTCGACGGTCCAATCCACGGGCAGCTCGTCGATCACTCCGGAAGGACTCGTCACCGTCGCCGTCACAATTGCATCGTTGACCTCGAGATACGTGGAGTCCGAGATCGTCGCGACCAGTCGTACCGTCTCTCCAGGTTCGACTCGCTCCTGATCCGTGGCGACCGATACGGCCTCGGGCACACCGTCGACGAGCCAGCGAAGCATCTGCTGCCAGAAGGATTCGTGGCTCTGATCTTCCAGCGGCACGTCAGCGTGCATCTGCCAAAGCCAGGTATCCTGGGGCGTGAGGGCGATCGAGGTGCCACGGCCATACCGCTGGAATGCGAGCACCACCTGTCGATCAGTCGTGATACCGTCGGTGTTGATTCCCTCCAGCAGGGTTGTCGCGCCGGGCCGGATCCGTGTGATCGGATTGACCACCGTGAGGGGTGGGAGTGAATCCCAACGTGTCGTCACGGCACCCGACTCGGCGTCGAGTTGCACCGCTGGGTGGGCAAGTCCCGCAGGAGTCGGTTCCACACGTACCTCGGCGAAGTACCCCTGGGGGCCAGTGCCTTGAGGTTCGGTCAGAACCACAGGGAGGACCTCTTCGACCGGGGTTCCGATCCACCCACCTTCAGCGAAGGCGCTGTGACCACCGATGAAGAGCAGGCCTCCGCCTCGGACCGAGACGAAGTCTGCGATCATCTGGAGCTGGTCGAATGTGAAAAAGGATGCTTCGACTGAGCCCAGGACCAGCGCACGGTACCGGTAGAGCTCTTCGCGCGTGGTCGGAAAGCCGAAGGCGAGCTCCGTGCTGTCCGAGACGGAGAGCCGAAGGAACTTGCTCTCTGCGGTTCTCTGGAGCACGACGAGTTGGAGGTTCTCATCATCTTCGACCGCGCGACGCATGAACTTCACTTCGAAGCGTGGCTCACCTTCGTAGTAGAGGATCTTCTCCCGTTCGCCTCGAACATCGACCCAGGCGGTCCGTCGGTTGTTTTCTTCGATACGTTCACCCGATTGGGTCGGGATCTGGAACTCGATACGGCGCGATCCTTCCCGGTCCAGTTCGAAGCCGATCCGAGCGACAACCGGTTCACCGTCGGGGCCGAGTGCGATCACCTCTTCGGCCAGGATGCTCGTCTCGTCGGACACTACGATCGGGACGGTGCGCTGACCAAAGCCGTATTGGGTTACGACGACGTCGACCATCAACGTCGAACCTTCCAGGACCGCGCGGGGCAGCTCTACGCGGCCGAGCTCGATATCCGGCTCGACCGCTTCGTCGCCCACTCCGACGGTGAAGACCGGCACACCAGCCGCCTGCAACGGCACCAGGGCCTCCGTGAGGGGCCGGTCATCATTGTCCGCACCGTCAGACACCATGACGAGACCGGCCAGGGGTACGCCGGCGAGATCCTCTCGGGCAGCATCGAGTGCGCGAGCCACATTCGTATGCGTGCCGTCGTAGGTCAGCTCGCCGAGTCCGTCGATCCGATCCGCGACATCCGAGAACCGGAAGAAACGCAGGACGAATCGATCGGAGAGGCCCTCGAAAAGAGAGCCCGTTGCCGGGGTGAACGCCTCTTCGATGAAGTCACGACGCTGCGTTCCGTCCTCATTTTCGAGACTCATGCTGCGCGAATCGTCGATCAGCACACCGACGAAGTTCTGCTGGGGTACGACCGTCGAGATCCGAAGGATCGGCTGCATGAGGCAGAAGACAAGAAGGCCCAGGAGTGCGACGCGCAGGCTTGCCATGATGATGCGGTCGGTGATTGAGCTCTTGCCCCGCGCGATCGTATACGTCGCGACTGCGCTCGCCGCGAGCACGGCGGCGATGCCCAGCAAAGGTCGGAGCGACCCGGGTGCGGCGAAGGCGAAGTCGCCCTGCTGAAAGGCAATGTCGCGGTACGTGAAGAGGAACTCGAACAGGGCATCCATGATCCGGCCTCAGTGGCTCATGCCGTAGACGATCATGTTCGCGCCCATCTCGTAGGCGAACGTCGAGTATTCGAGCGGATAGTACGGGCTCTCGGCCCACTCCCAGGCGTCCCCCAGATCGGTATTCCAGTTGACGACCACCATCAGGCGGCGTTCGTCGTCGAAGATGCCCCTCACATGCGGGATGTACCCGTCGCGCTCGTGTGTCTGATATCCGCTGGCCCCGTTGTTGATGTTCGGGACCTGAAGGACCTCCTCGATGTCGTAGTACGCGCTGAAGAGAGGGTGGTCAGGCGGGATGTCTTCGATGGTTCGCTCGGGGAAAACGCGGGCCATGTTCCACTCGAACACGCTCCACTCCCGGGTCCCCCAGAAGTCGTCGACGATGAGGAACCCGCCTGCATCGAGGTAGCTCCTCAAGCCGGCGACTTCCTCGTCGGTCATTTCCATGCGACCTACCTCGACGGCATAGATGACCGGGAAGCGCCGGATGTTCGGGTCCGCGAGGGAGACGGCGTTTTCCCAGTCATACGCGTTCAGCCGAACGAGGCGTTTGAGAACGATGAGGAACTGGCGGTCTCCTTTCGGATAGTCGGTGGCCCAGGATCCGCCTCCGCGGCCGCCCCACCAGCCTCGGCCACGGCCCGAGTAAACCGCCCGCGTCCAGTAGAATGGGTAGCGCCCCGGCAGCTCGCCCTCGGTCATGCGCGGCCCCATGGCACCCGCCGAGGTCGGGCGGACGGCGGGCGGCGCCTCCTGAGCGAAGAATTCGGCACCCGTTCCGAAGACGGGAGGAAGGCGCCGGATGTCTTCGACGTCGCCGGGGACCGCGGTGGGTCGATCGAGCGGATCGTGTCGCGCGGCTCGCAAATCACTCGCGCGCTCCTCTCCCAGGTCATCGCTGCACCCCCCGAGCACGGAGAGTGCGGCGCAGACCAGAATGCTACCGGCGTGGGAGAGTCGCCACATGGGCTGGGTCCGGATCTGGGCGTGCGGGGTCCTTCCTACGAATCCCTCGGTGATTGGTTCCTGCTCGGACACGTGCGATACCTGACTGCTCAACACGCCCCACTCGATCCTTACTGGGCCAGGGCTTCCCGAACCCGATCGAGAATTCCATCGTAGGGCCAATCGACCCCACGACGACACCCCCGAACCGAAAGGCCCGAGGCGCACACGAGCGACAGTAGGGCCTCGACCCTAGATTGGACATATGCCTAACAAACCGATGACCGTCATGTCGCGGAACGTAACCCTGCGTGACTTCGGGATCTTTCAAGCCAAGCTCTTCCTGGATGGCATGAAAGATCTCGTTGCATTCAATTTGTCGATCGTTGCGATCGTACTCGATTTCATTTCGGGTCGAGGCAAACGTCCACGCCTCTTCTATTCGGTCGTCCGAGCTAGCGAACGATTCGATCGATGGCTGAATCTTCACAGCGTGGTGACCCGCATGGACGAGCGGCTCAGTGATGAGGGTCTCTTCGGTGGGGCAGACGAGGACGACGACACCATCGTCGGAGAGATTGAACGACTCATCAAAAGTCAGGCGGTCTCGAGGGACGAGGTGCTGCGGCGCCTGCGTGCTGGATCGGATGCACTGAGGGGAAGGGACGCCGGGCCGGAAGACTCATCGATGGATGGCGAGCCGTGAGGGAGCCGACTTCACTGCCGAAAGACGTGCTCTCTGCACGGGTCGAGTTCGGCTTCTTTCTGGGGCTGGTCGTCGTCCTGACGATCCTTCTTCTCTTTGTGCTCTCCGGCGTCTTTCAGCCGATCTTCTGGGCGGCTCTCATAGGTGTGCTCTTCCGGCCGGTGCAGAAGTGGTTCGAGTACAAGCTGAAGGGTCGGACGTCGCTTTCGGCCCTCATGACGCTGGGGATCATTCTGGTCACGGTTCTTGTGCCCACGTTGCTCGTCACGGGTGCCGTAGCTGATCAAGGACTCCAGCTTTATCAAAGCCTTAAGGCCGGAGACATGAACCCTGGCGAGATGCTCGAGAGGCTGGAGCGGTCTCTGCCCGATGAGGTCCTTGCGATCATGGAGAGTGCAGGGATCGTGCCCGAGACGGGTCCGGACAGGATCTCGCAGGCGGCCATCGATGCGAGTCAACTCATTGCGGGTCGGGCGATCGGTGTGAGCCAGAACGTGGGCCGCTTCGCAGCCATGTTCTTCATCATGCTGTATCTCCTCTTCTTTGCCCTTCGGGACGGAGACACTTTGCTCCGTAAAGCGATATGGGCGCTACCACTCGGAGATCAGAGGGAGCGGGACCTCTTCGGAAAGTTTGCTGAGGTGGGGCGGGCCACGCTCAAGGGAACACTCGTAGTCGGCGGAGTTCAGGGGATCCTAGGCGGAATCATTTTCGCCATCCTGGGCATTCAAGGTGCGGTCCTGTGGGGCGTTGCGATGACCTTCTTGTCTATTGTACCTGCTGTGGGAGCTGCGTTGGTGTGGTTACCGGCCGCCATCTTCCTGCTGGTTGGCGGGGCGTTCGGAAAGGGCGTGATCCTATTGGTCTATGGCTTCCTGGTGATTGGACTGGCTGACAACATTCTCCGCCCGATCCTAGTCGGGCGGGACACCAAGCTGCCGGACTGGCTGATCCTGGTTTCGACACTCGGAGGCCTGACATCGTTCGGGATTTCCGGTTTCGTAATTGGTCCGATCATCGCCGCAATGTTTCTGGCGATCTGGACGATGTTTGGAGAGCAGCAGGAGAATGGGGCGGACCTCAGTGAGTCGGCCGCCGCGACGGAAGCCCCGGTGGCGGAGCCCTCCGTCCCTTATCCGTTTATCCCACCAGTCTAGGCCGGAAAATCCGGGGGGCGTATTCCCGCAGGTGCCGTTCCTTGTCCACCTGTGGGACACCCTCTGTCATCCAGCCCGGTGCGTCCTCGCCGCGGAGGTGGTGACCGAAGAAGTCCTGGAGGCGGTACTGGAAGTCAATCCGGTTCTGGAGCTTTCGAAGTCCGTGTCCCTCGTCGGGATATGACAGCCAGATCACTGGCTTCTCGAGGAAGCGCAGCGCGTTGTACCACTCGAGGCCCTGCTCCCAGTTCACCGTCGGGTCGGACTCGCCGTGCAGGTAGAGGACAGGGGTGTCCATCGTCTCCACGCCGGAGATCGGAGACTCTCGCCAGTACAGGTCGAAGTCGTCGTACGGATTCGTCGCGTATCGGCCCTGTCCGTAGATGTCGTAGCTGTGATTGTTCTGACCGCTACCGACGAAGAGTTGGTTGAACTCGCTGACCAGATTGATCGGAGCCGCGCCGTGCGCGATGGCCGAGAACATGTTGGAACGAGTCGCGATGTACGCGCTACCGCCACCGGAATAAGAGTGCCCGCTGAGGCCGACCGCTTCCGGGTCGGCAAATCCCATGTCGATAACCTTCTGCGTCGCGGCCTCGACGGCTTCGAGCATATCGGAGTGCGAGCTTCCGATCCGGAAATGCACGTCAGGCTGCATCAGCAGGTACCCGCCGCTCACCAGGCCGGCAAAGTTCGGCTGGTGCCGGTAGATCGGGGTCGGGTAGAGATGCAGGTCCTGTGAGTACTTCTCGTAGAAGCGCACGACCATGGGGAGGCGCTCGCCTTCCCGGTATGTCTCGGGGATCGCCAGCGTCCCTTGAAGCGGGGTACCGTCGGAGAGCACGTAGTCGAAGAGAATGCGCGTGCCCCAGAGGAACTCTTCCTGCTGTGGGTTGGCTGTCGAGACTCGCTCTCGTCGAGCGAAGTCCCCGTCGCTCACCCAGAGATCTGGGAAGTCCTGCCAGGTCTGGACCGTGAAGAGATACCGATCCGCGTCGGCGGCTTTGAGCGGGTAGGAGAATCGACGATCCTCCCACGTGATCTCTTCGAGGTTGTCACCGTCGAGTTCGAAGAAGCCCTCCTTCTTCGTCCACTCACCATATGCATCCAGGAGGATTGGCTCCTCCATGTCGATGGTTTCCGCTTCCGGATCGGTCTCGACGACCCGCAGGCGGATCTCACCGTCTGCACCGAAGCCGCCCGTGAGATTCCTGGCGGGATCACCACTGTACGGTTGGTGCCAGATGTCGTAGCGGTCGTAGAGCAGGATTCCGTCGTGGTCGTCGGTGAACCCTGCGACTCCGTATGGAGGTTTCTCTCCGAAGCGATCGAACTCCTGATTCACGAAACTCACCGATGCTCGCTCGGTGAGATTCACATGGCGGTCTTCGTCGATCCGGTAATCCCACACGTGGCCATCCTTCCAGTAGAGGAAGTGGTCACTATCCGGTGAGAGGCCCAGCGTTCGGAGGTGTCCGACCAGGAATGGTATGCGATCACCCGTCCGGGTATCGATCCGATAGTAGTCGGCGTAGTCGGGCTTCCAGTCCGAGACGTAGGCACGGTCGTCTCGACCGATGCCCCAGTGTCCGTCCTTCGTGACCTGGACGCTTCGGATCTGCTCGTCGGCGAGAGGCACGAGACGGGCGTCCTGGAGGTGCAGAGCGGCCACATACGTCCGGTCCTGGTCCTGTGACAGCTGACGCTGTTGCTGTGACTGGATCCGATCGTCTTCCCAGTGCCAGATGTTGACGTCGGCCAGGGGAAGCCCCTCATCGCTCCACTCCTCGAGCTCTTCGCCCTGTTCCTTCGTAGCCACGAAGAGGATGGACGCGTCCTCGTTGAAGACGAGATTCCCTTTCTCGCTGAGAACCCAGCCGTCCATGAGTCCGTCTACGTCCGGACTGAACTCGTAGCGATGTGGCGTGCCCTCGCCCACGCCGGAGAAGGCGAGGAGGGTGTTGGCCCGTTCGGTGGCGCCGTCGGGCACGTCGCCTCGAAGGACGGCGACCGAGTGACCGTCCTCGGACCACGTCAGATTCGAATAGCGCTCCTTACTGTTGTCGAGACCGCGGCGCGCGCCGTTCGAGAGATCGATCAGGTACAGGCCGTTTCCATCACGGCCTTCCGCATCGACGGTATATGCGAGGTGAGTGCCGTCCTCGTTCATCGCGAGTTGCCACACGCTTCCGATCAGCTCTTCATATCCCTCCGACAGATTCCGGAGAATGAGTCCTGTTCCATCGTACTCGGCGTCATCGTCCGTCTGGGTCTTCTCCACCCAGAAGTGGCTGGAACTCGCGGAGAATCCGTAATCGAACGCATCATCCCAGACCCAAGACTCTCCCGACTCCAAATCCATGAGCCCCGCCTGATACGACACGTCCTCGCCATTGCGCTCCATTTCCTCGATCTCGAGAAACGACGGGGAAAGCGTGTATCCAACCCATCTGCCATCGGGCGAGATCACCGCGTCCGATGCCCGGGCAATCTCGTGCCGGACACGATGATCTACGCCCGTAACGACGAGCGTGTCGTCCATGCGGACTTTGGTGTATGACCATGCGACCCAGCGGCCATCGTCGGAGATTTGCTCACCGTCGATTTGACGCCACAGGCGATAATCGGCGATTTCGAGTGAGCGCTTGTCCCCGTTCTGGGCGGAGACGCACTCGGCGGCGAGACCGAGAACGATGGGCGCGGCCGCGAGCATCGCGAAGAAGCGAAGCCATGTGGGAGCGAGGCGATTCATGACCAATCTCCGGAAGTTAGTGCGACTGGAAACGTAACAGACGCGAATAAAGAGATGTCAGTTCGGTCTACACGAAGAGGAGGCGTGATGACATGCAGGCGCATGATCCTGGCTGCAGGATTTCTGATGGTGTTGGCGCTCGCGCTACCGGCCCACGCCGAAGCGCAGGTCGCCGGTACGTGGGAACTCGCCATCGATGGGCCGCGAGGGCCGCAGACGATGTTGCTCGTTCTGAAGGTGGAAGGGAGCGAGCTCAGGGGTACGTTGACCCCGCGGCTGCCAGAGGCAGGTGGCAGTGAACGCAGAGGTGATCGGGCCGGAGCTGGTCGTCCCCAGGGCCGGGGCGTCAGGCCCGGAGGAGGTCGGGTCGGGGGTCAGGGGCCACCGGAGATCGAGATCGCCGACACGTCGCTCGACGGTGACTCCTTCAGCTTTGCCGCGGTGATGGGGATGCGGGGCAATGCACTGTCCTTTACGGGGACCGTCGATCGCGACGAGATGAGCGGGACGATATCGACGCCGAGAGGAGAACGGGCCTTCACTGGTATGCGGGTCGACTGATCGGATGACAGAGCCCTGCACGCTCGGTTCGGTCGCAGGGTCACCTGGCAGATGCTCGTTGCCGCCCATTCGTGGACGGGTCACATTCCGGCCCCGCCCGGTGGGAGCACTGCTCTCGCCGGGTTGATCCACGAGGACCCTGAAGCCTGCCCTTCGGGTCAAACGAGCCTACTCTCAGGAGAGCACTCATGGGGCGCAGCGTTGCACGTATCTCCTTCCGACTCGGACTCGCCGGTGCCTTCGCGGGGATGGCAGGGTCGCTGCACGCCCAGACGATGCAGCTCACTGTGGACGACTACGCCCGTGCGGAGCGCTTTCTCGGTGGAAACACGTCACCGCTGGTATACGGAAATTCTGTCCAGCCACGCTGGATGGACGACGGCCGTTTCTGGTATGCGAACTCGGTACCGGGTGGCACGGAATACCTGGTCGTCGATCCCGTGTCCGCATCGCAGGGGCGTGCGTTCGATCACGCGCGGATCGGCGAGGCTCTGTCGGGCGCGGTCGGGGTGACGTTCGAGGAGCTCGAGATCCCCGTCGCCTCGATCTCATTCGAGGCGCACGATGTCGTCGTCGGACTTCGGGGCATGGGTGTCGCCCGGTGTGACCTGGAGGAGTACACGTGCGTACGTGATGAGGACGGACTGCCGCCCGTACAGCGGAGTGAGGCGGTCTCTCCGGACGGCCAGCGGGTCGCGTTCATCCGAGAGCATAACCTCTGGGTTCGGGAGCGAACCTCCGGGGAGGAAACGCAGCTTACGACGGATGGGTTCGAACTCTTCGGATATGGCACGAACAACGCCGGATGGGTCCGGCGAGATCGTCCGGTGGTGAAGTGGTCTCCCGATTCTCGCAAGATTGCGAGCTTTCGGCACGACGCTCGGGGCGTCGGCCTGATGACGCTGACGTCTACAAAGGTCGGTCATGCGGAGGTCGATACATGGCCGTATCCGCTACCCGAGGACACGGTCATTTTCCGTGTTCACCGGATCGTACTCGATCTCGATCGACCGGCCGGAGACTACATGGTCCGTCTTGATATGGAGCCGGATCAGCATCGCTCCACCTGCTCGGACCACATCGAATGCGGAGGGCAGCTCGGCGATCTGGAGTGGAGTGCGGACTCTGAGCGGTTCGTATTCGTTTCCAGCTCGCGCGATCACAAGGTGGCACAGGTCCGCATGGCCGACGCCCAAACCGGTGAGGTGCGAGACATCTTCCGGGAAGTCGAGGAAACCTTCTACGAGTCGCAGAGTGGCTGGCGCTACCTCTCTGAGACCGAAGAGATACTCTGGTTCTCGCAGCGAGACGGCTGGGGCAATCTCTTCTTGTACGATGCGACCTCGGGTGAATTGAAGCGCAAGGTCACGGACGGCGACTGGAATGTGCTTGCGATTCGCAATGTCGATGGGGGCACTCGCACTGTGACCTTCATGGGTAATGAGCGGGAGCCCGGCGACCCGTATTTCCAGTACCTCTACCGAGTCGACATCGATGACGGGGCCACGCGTCTCCTGACGCCGGACAGTGCGAACCATTCCGTGTCGCTCGCGCCGGATATGGAGTATTTCGTCGATTCGTACTCCACTCCGGTGCGTCCCCCCGTGCATGTCCTGCGGGACCGGGACGGGCGGAACGTCATGACCTTGCAGACCGCTGACATTTCGCGCCTCGAGGCGTCGGGGTGGGAGCCCCCCATGCCGTTCGTGGTGAAGGCGCGGGACGGGCAAACCGACTTGCACGGGCTCCTCTTTCGCCCGCTGGACTTCGACCCCAACGAATCGTACCCGGTCGTCAACTATCTCTACCCGGGGCCGCAGAGCGGCTCGGTCGGATCACGAAGCTTCAGGGCGTCGCACCGTGATCTGCAGGCGATTGCCGAGCTTGGCTTCGTGGTCATCGAGCTCGACGCCATGGGCACGCCGATGCGTTCGAAGAGCTTCCATGAGGCGTACTATGGCAACATGGGTGACAATGGGCTTCCGGATCAGATGACCGGGATCGAACAGCTCGCCGAGCGCTACGCCTGGATCGACGCGACCAGGGTCGGCATCTACGGGCACTCGGGCGGCGGATTCGCTGCGGCAGATGCGATCATGCGGTATCCTGACTTCTACTCGGTGGCCGTTTCTCAGGCTGGCAATCACGACAACCGGAACTACGAAGACGATTGGGGCGAGAAGTGGCAGGGGTTGCTGGAGGTCTATCCGGATGGGACGACCAACTACGACAATCAGGCCAATCAACTGCTTGCCGAGAACCTCGAAGGCAAACTGCTGATCGCGCACGGCACGCTCGACACGAACGTGCCACCGTCCAACACGATGCTTGTCGTCGACGCCCTCATCGCCGCGAACAAGGACTTCGATCTTCTCATGCTCCCCAATCGTGGTCACGGCTTTGGAAATGAGCCATACATGATGCGGCGGCGCTGGGACTACTTCGTGCGGCACCTGCTCGGTGCAGAGCCGCCCCCGGGGTACGAGATCGGGAAGTTGGATCGCCCCATCGGGTAGCGTCCGGCTGTCGTCCTCGATCGAGCATTGCAGTCTGACGAGTGAATGCACGAAGGGGCCGGACGACGCGCGTCCGACCCCGTCATGCGTTCGAGAGGCTCTGGTGCTCGCCCAACGCCGTCTGCGAAGCTACTCCTCTTCCGAGACCGTCACCTTCATCATGACCACCGGTTCGTTCGGGCGGTCACCGAAGCCGGTCTCGATCTTTCCGATCGTTTCTACGACATCGAGGCCGCCCGTCACATGGCCGAAGATCGCATGCTTCCCATCGAGCCATGGCGTCGCGGCGAGGGTGATGAAGAACTGCGATCCGCCTGTATTCGGGCCAGCGTTCGCCATCGAGAACATGCCCTTGTCGGTGTGGGCCAACCCCTCCGCGAATTCGTCCGGGATGGTGTAGCCGGGGCCGCCACGCCCGGTGCCGTCTGGGCAACCACCCTGGATCATGAAGCCGTCGATGACTCGATGAAAAATCAGGTCGTCGTAATAACCCTTCTTCGCCAGGTCGATGAAGTTGCCCGCGGTCTTCGGGGCTTTGTCCATGTACATCTCGGCCGTGATCGTGCCGTGATTCGTCTCTATCGTGACCGTGGGATTGGCCATGATGTCTCCGCTTGAGTGGGTCGTTCAGGCGGGAAAGGCTAGCCAAGCGGCTGCGCGATTGCCAGCCCGTCGGAGCTCCGCCAGAATGGATGCATGACAACAAAGATGCGCCTTCTACTCGCGATGCTCCTCGTCACGGCGGCCTGTACGCCGGCTCTTCAGCTCACCCCCAGCGATGCCGACGTCGTGCTGTCCATGCAGACGCTCGATGCGCCAGACCCCGGTCAGCCGGGTTCGTACGACGTTCTGACCCTCTTTTACGGTTCGGGGACGGACAAGAATCGACCGGAGTACCGAGATTCCGTCGCGATCACGACCCCCACGGTGGACGTCTCGAAGATGGTCGACCTGGGACGCTCGGCGGAGGAACGCAACGAGTACTGGGGCTTCACACCCGAGGAGATGCCGCTCAATGCACGCGTGTGGTATCCCGACGGGGACGGCCCTTTCCCGTTGGTGCTGGTCGTACATGGGAATCACAACATGCGCGACTTCTCAGACCCCGGGTACGACTATCTGGGAGAGCTGATGGCGAGCCGCGGATACATCCTTGCGAGCGTCGATGAGAACTTCATCAACGGGGGCATCCGAGGCGAGAACGACGCTCGCGGCTGGTTTCTTCTGCGACACGCGCAGCTCTTCGAGGAGTTCAACGCGGAGCCCGGAAACCCGTTCGAGGGCATCGTCGACATGGACAACATTGTCCTGATCGGTCACTCGCGTGGGGGCGAGGCGGTGGCGAACGCTGCCGCGTTCAACCGCCTTTCACACTATCCCGACGATGCGTCCTTAACGTTCGACTTCGACCTCGAGATCAAGGGGATCATCTCGATCGCCCCGGTTGACGGACAGTATCTGCCGACGGGTCGGAAGGTGGTCGTGGAAGACGTGAGCTATCTCACCTTTCACGGATCTCACGACGGGGACGTGACGAGCTTCCATGGCCTGCGCATCTACGATCGGCTGCAGTTCACGGACCCCGCCGCCTTCAATTTCAAGTCGGCCATCTACGTGTACCGAGCGAACCATGGCCAGTGGAACTCCGTGTGGGGTTCGTTCGACGGCGGTCCGCGTTCGGCTCGCTTTCTCGATCTTCGAGGCCTGATCCCCGAAGAAGACCAGCGTCGGTTCGGTGAGATCTACGTCTCGGCTTTCCTCGACATCGTAACGAAAGGAGACAAGCGGTACCTGCCGATCTTCCGCGATCACCGGGTGATCGGGCAGTGGCTCCCGGAGACCATGTACATCACCCGATTCGAGACGAGCGGTTTCCGTCCGATTGCCACATTCGAGGAGGACATCGATGTGACGTCCGGGACGGAGGAGGGAGTCGTGCTTCGAGGTGATTCACTGTCGACGTGGAAAGAGGAAATGCTCCAGCTTCGGTCGAGCAACCGGACGAACACGTCCGCTTCTCAGGAGAACCAGGCAGTCACCATCGCGTGGAACAACCGTATCGCCGGCGTCGATACGACTCGGCATGGCCCGCCAGCGCGATACACTGTCGAGCTCCCGACCTATCTCGCTTCGAACTGGGCGCTCTCGTCCAGGACGACTCTCGACTTCATGCTTGGGCCGACGCCTCGGGTCCCAGGCCCGCGGAAGGATCCCACTCCTGACGATGAGAACCAGAGCGAATCCGTACGTCAGCCCTCGGGCGGGGATGACGAGCATGAGGATCCGCCCGTGGATTTGAGCATCGAGGTGGCCGACGTGGCCGGACATTCGGCCTCGATTCGGCTCAGCGACTATGGCGCGATCCGCCGTCCGCTCGACACGTATGTGCTGCGACGTGGCGACCTCGAAGCGGAGCGCTTCCAGAATCACTGGGAGCTCATCCTGCAGACGTTCTCGATCCCGCTAGGTGACTTCGTCACGGAGAATGCGCAGCTCGATCTGCGGCGCCTGACCTCGATCGCATTCGTGTTCGACCAAGTCCACGGAGGAGAGGTGTCGATCGACCAGATTGGGTTCAGTGAACTGGACCCCGCCTTCCTCGGTGCGCGGGCTGACGGTGTGTCGCCCAACTGATCGGCAGCGAGCTCATCCAGTTCGTCCGCCTACCGCCAGCTCACTCCGATCCTGTGCGTGCCGCCCTGGTCTCCACCGCTGAACGGGCGGAAGGCCCATTCGATCCTGAGGTCGTCGGCCCAGAATGCGAACCCGGTGGTAAGTGGTGAGGCGTCGCTTCCTTCCGGGGTGTCCTGGAAGCCCAGCCGGGCGATGAACGTCCGACCCTGAATCGGATAGTAGCCGAGCTCAACACCACCTCCGTACGCCCATTCGTCGTCCACGTCGCGCCCCAGATGGGCCGCGAGCCCCAGATCGAAAATCCCTACCTGCTGACCGTATGCGCCAGCTCCGAGCACGATGCGGGCGGGTTCCGAGCCCGAGTTCACGAGGGGCTTCTCTCCGATGTCCTGCGCTGTCAGACCGACTCCGAGCGGTCCCAGGTCTTTGGAGATCCCGATGTCGAAGAGGGCCACGTTGTGCTGGGATGATTCGATGCGTGCGTCGAGGAGGTCGACGGCGACACCGGCGGAGATACCGAAGATGTCGCGCGCGTAGCCGATCGTAGCCGTCCGTTCCGAGGCGGGGTCACCCCCTGCGACGAACTGGTGATCCTGGCCGATCGGGGCTTGAAGGGTGCTCCCGTCCGGAACACCGTACTGCAACACACGCAGCCCGACCCCCCACGTGCCGCCAAAGAAGTCGAAGGCTCCCGAAAATGCGGCGGCCGATGATGCGGCACCCCAGCGTTGAAGGTCTGCGCCGAAGCCGCGCGCACTCGTGAGGTGGGCCGGGTGATAGAAGAGCGCATCCGCCTGCCCGGAGTTCATGACGTACGAATCGCCGAGTGCCATCGCGCGCACCGATGACGGCAGCTTCGTTGTCTTCGGCAGAGAACCGATCGCCTGAGCTGAGATGGCCGTGGGGACCAGAAAGACGGCGAGGACAACGGGCGTTATGGGAGGGCGCATATCGATGCAGTTCAGGGCGCGTCGGACCGCCTCAACGTCGGTGGCGGCTACGAGTGCGTCAACGCGATACGGGTTCGCTTCGGACCCGCTGCTCGAAGTCGGCGATGAGCCGAAATGCGATGGATCTCGGGTGGGGTCGACGTGGAAGCTCGTCCACATCGAACCACTGTGCATCAGCCAACTCCGTTGGATCGATCCGAAGTTCTCCGTCCAGCCAGTCGGCTACGAAGCCGACCATCAGCGAATGCGGGAACGGGTGAGACTGGCTGCCGAAGTATCGAAGATTATGTACCCGGACTCCGGATTCCTCCTCGACCTCGCGGTGCACGCACTCCTCGAGTGTCTCACCGGGCTCGACGAAGCCGGCAAGCGTGGAGTACACGCCTTCTGGAAAGCGTGGTGATCGCCCTAGTAGTGCCTCACGACCACGCTGGACGAGCACGATCACGGCCGGTGCGATTCGAGGGTAGTGAATCTGGCTGCATTTGGTACAGCGTAACCCGTCCGTGTGCGGGTCGAGTGTCGTGGCAGCTGCGCACCGAGAGCAGAAGCGATGGGTGAGGACCCAGTCGGCTTTCTGACGCGCTGTACCGAGCAGGCGAAAGTCTTCTGCGTCGAGCTCTCGCCACGCGGTGCGCAGCGGAACGGCCTGCAGTCCCGAGGCTTCGACCTCTTCGAGGGCCGATTCCTCCAGGATGTGCACGTGGACCGAAACTCCATCGGAGTCGGAAAGGGTAAGGTCCACACGCGACATCTCGAGTCGGTCTACGCCCAAGATGCGTTCGAGCTGGTTTGCGCTCGGCATTCTCGGCGACTGCCGCTCGACGTCGAGGACCGGCCGCCGCCCGATAAAGACGATCCGGTTCATTCAGGCTGTCTTCGGTCGAGCACGGCCGAGCTTTGACAGCTGGCACATGTGACCCACATGCGGTCCCGCACGTAAGAAATGTCCTTGCGTGGTGGAACGGACCGACGGTCGAGAAGAGTCCCGCACCTTGGGCAGGTGAGCATGCGGTCCTCTCGGAACGAAGCTGCCAGCGAGCGCGTTTCCTCGTCGGTGTAGCGATCTGTGGTCATATCCTGTTCTACAGTTCAGCAGCGCAGCGTGTCCGCGTGTCCTCCAAACAGCCCAAACATACCTAAGTCGAGGCGTTCGCTCGGCCTCTGTGAAGCCCTTCATGATCCCTGTCTTCTTCCAGCTCGCTGCGGTCACGACCGCTGCCGCCACCGGCGCGGTGGGCCCAGACGTCCGAGCGCCCACTCCGGACCTCGTCGGACCAGGCGAGCGTCTGATCGAGGTGGTCCGCTACGACGGGACACGAGCGGACATCGAGATCCAGACGCCTGCCGTCGAATCGGCGGAGATCGAGGTGGATGGCCGGCTCGATGATCTCTCGTGGGATCAGGCTGCGCTTCTGGAGGGGTTCACGCAGTTCAAGCCCATCGAGGGATCAGCCGCTACGCAGCGGACAGAGGTCCTCGTTCTGGTGGATGCCGACGCCATCTTCTTCGCGGTGCGGGCTTACGATGACGAGCCGACAGAGATCCGCGCGACGTTGTCCGAACGGGACGGCTTCACCTATACAGATGATTACATCCGCTTCGTTCTCGACACGTTCGACGATCAGCGCCGCGCCTACGTCTTCACGATCAATCCCTTCGGCGTGCAGCATGATGGGCTGTGGAACGAGACGGGTGGAAGCACGGGGCGGCGCGGCCGCGGCATGTTTTCGCCCATCGACGACAACCCGGACTTTCTCTGGGAGTCGGACGCGCAGGTGACCGAGTGGGGGTATCAGGCCGAGATACGCATCCCCTTCAAGAGTCTGCGTTTCCCGGACCTCGACGAACAATCCTGGGGGTTACAAGTCGAGCGGAAGATTCAGCGAACAGGATACGAGAGCTCCTGGGCACCCATCACCGCGTCGGTGGCGAACCGGCTCACGCAGGCAGGGAAGCTGAACGGTCTGCGTGGTCTCGATATGGGATTGTTCATGGAGGTGAACCCGTTCGTGACGGGCTCGCGGAATGGTGCGCTCAACGAGAGCGGTGACTTCGTTCATGCCGACCCTGGCGGTGAGTTCGGCTTCAACGCGACATACGGGATCACGTCTAATCTGACGCTCGACGGCACCTTCAATCCTGACTTCAGCCAGGTCGAGGCCGACGCGGGCCAGGTGCAGGTCAACGAGCGTTTCGCCCTGTTCTTTCCCGAGGCTCGGCCATTCTTCCTGGAAGGCACCGAGATCTTCGGCATGCCGAAGCAGCTGGTCTATACCCGGACGATTCAAAACCCGATCACGGGTGGAAAGGTCACCGGTAAGATCGGAGGGCTGAATGTTGGATATCTCGGTGCCATCGACGAGACATTCTCAGCCGATTCGGACAACGTGTTCGTGAACCTGCTTCGTGCTCGTGCGGACATCGGTGCGTCGTCGACAATCGGCGCGGTCTACACCGACCGGACGACCAGTGCGGCGGAGTTCAACCGAGTGGCCGGAGCTGATGCCCGGATTCAGCTGGGTGGTCGCTACACCTTCACCTTCATGGGCGCGCGCAGCTTCACGAACGATCCGTCTCTTTCAGATCGCCTCGACGGCACGATGGGCTCGGTGCGGTTAGAGCGAGCGGGCCGGACATTCCAGTTCAATGCCGAACTCGAAGACACGCAGAACGGGTTCAATCCGGGGAGTGGCTTCTTCCAGCGCATCGGGACTTCGCAGGTGTCTTCGCGTGCTTCGTACAACTGGTTCGGGAAACGTGGTGCGCTATTGGAGTCGATTGGTCCTTCGATCGAGGCCAAGGCCTTCTGGGACCATGATCGCTTCTGGGGTGGGGAGGGCTTTGAGGAAGGCGAAATTCAGGTCAGTAGCCGCTTCGGCTTCAAGAGCAACGTCACGATCTGGGCGAACTACCAGATCTCCCGGTTCCAGTATCAGCCAGAGCAGTATGAGGGACTGTTCGTTCAAGGGGCCGGCGGCACCACCCAGCCATTCCGTCCTGATCAGGACCTCTTCGACCTTCTTCCCAGCACCACGGTTGGAATCTGGGTGAACAAGTGGGAGAAGATTCGCGGTAATGTCCGCGTGACGCGCAGTCAGCGGCCGATCTTCGATCGCCTCTACGGCGTCGCGGTCGAGCCGGCGAATTCCTTGTCCGGGGAAGTTCGGCTGAACCTCTACCCGACGAATTTCTTCGTCGCCGAAATTGGAACCAACTGGAGTCGACTCACGCGAAGAAGTGACGGTGTAGTGCACTCGACCGCCATCATTCCCCGCGTGAGGGTTCGCTATCAGTTCTCGAGAGCCCTCTTCTTCCGCAGCATTTTCGAATACGGCAGTCAGGAGGCGCTGGCGCTCCAGGACGGAGCTTCTGGGCTGCCGCTGGTAGGTTGTGGGGAGACCGACTGCTTCGCCCGATCCGGGCGCACCAGCAACGACTTTCGCATCGAAGGCCTGCTCGGGTACGAGCCTTCGCCCGGTACCGTCTTCTTCTTCGGGTATACGCGTCAAATGGTCGATGCGCGCGCCTTCGGTTTCGAGAACGTGCGACCGACCGCGGATGGGCTCTTCCTCAAGGTGAGCTACCGGTTTCGCTTGTAGCCACGGCCGGCCGGCCGCGTTAAGGTTCTCCGCTTGTGGGCCTCCGGTCGCACGGAATCGCCGTGGCAGGCCTCAGACTCCAATGGGTGGACAGCGTGGGAAAAGATGCGATCGAAATTGAAGGGACCGTCACCGAGGTGCTCCCGAACGCTACGTTCCGGGTTCTTCTCGAGAACGACCACGAGGTACACGCGTACCTCTCGGGCAAGATGCGGCAGAATTACATCCGCGTGCTCGAAGGCGACCGTGTGAAAGTCGAGATGTCTCCGTACGATCTCTCGAAGGGTCGAGTCACCTACCGATACAAGTAGGTTCCGAAACTCCCACCCCGCGAGTCACGTAGGACGGGGGCGGATGTTCGAATCGTGTGGAGGGTCCCATGAAGTCTCTTGGAAAAGTTGCGTTCATCGGTGTCTCGGGGCTCGTGCTGTTCAAGCTCAGCACTGCTCTTTTCTTTCCGATGTTCGGACTCCTGATAGCGCTGGTCGCGCTTGCAGTGAAGGTCGCCGTGGTTGTCGCCGTCGCTTACTTCGTGATGGAATGGTTCAAGAAGGATGAGCACCACGATGTCGAAATCCATGAGGTCGAGTAGTCACTCGCGCCCCCACCGTCCCCTGTGTGTCGGCGGCGAGATTTTGCGAAAAAATCTTTTGCAGGGCTGGATAGGCTGCGGTGGCTTGCGCTTAGGCAGCGATCGTTAGAATCGTGAGTGTTGGTGCGGGGTTTCACCAGTTTTTCACTTGACGCTCCACAATGAGGGGTTTACCCTTGGGTTCAAGGTGGTCCGCAGGCCCAGAAACACTTGATTACATGCGGCTTTTCGAGTGCGACCGGCCCCCCGATTTTCGAGGTGTATTCGGTCTGCGGTCCAGGCGGCTCCGGCCGCAAGTTTTTTAACATTTTCGTTCCCAATCAGGAGCCGCCAGATGAACAAGTCCGACCTTGTGGACGCCCTCGCCGAAGCCGCTGGAATGACCAAGGCCGACGCTGCTCGTGCTGTCGATGCGATGTTTTCGCCCAGTCGTGGGATTATTTCCAGCGCCTTGAACAGTGGTAAGCGGGTTCAGATCACCGGATTCGGCACGTTCGAGAGCAAGCATCGCAAGGCTCGCCAGGGTCGCAACCCGCGCACAGGCGAGACCATTCAGATTGCCGCCAGCAACATGCCGGCTTTCAAGGCTGGTAAGGGTCTGAAAGACGCTGTCAACTAGGGCATTTTGCCCATCGGTCGGGGACCGAACCAGTCTCTCCGAGTCCGCGCCGCACGGACTCCGGCCGAGGAGTGAGACAGAGGCCGCGTCACGTGAGTGACGCGGCCTCTTCTTCTTTCTGGTAAAGCCGCTCTAGCGGGGCGAGCGGCCCTTTCGGGGAGGAGCCTTGCCGCGCGGCCTGTCGAAATCGACGCGGGCGGCTCGCCCGTGGATGCTGGTGCCGTTCAGCGACTGGATGACTGTCCGCGCCACCTGCTCGTGAACTTCTACGACAGAGTGGCTCTCCTTGATGTCAATTCGCCCTACCGCTTCGCCCCCGACGCCAGCTTCGCCCGTGATCGCACCGAGGAGGTCACCCTTGGTCAGACCGTCCCGCTCGCCGACGCCCACGAAGAGCTTTGACCACGCGGGTGTACCCGTCGCGCGCGAGGCAGCGGTCGCGCGGCCGGCGCTGTCGTGCTCCGACACGTTTTTCTTCTTTCGCAGGAGCGCAACCGCTGCGGCCGCGACCTCCGCCGGATCATGTTCGCGAAAGATCGGCTCGAGTACTGAGAGATATGCTGTGGTGTCCTCGTCCTCGAGAGCCCGCGTGAGCATGGCTCGGATCTGCGCCGTCGCATCGTCGGCCTTCGATGGCGGAGGAAACGGGACAGTGTCGTACCCGGTCCGCTTGCCCAGCGCTCGGATGTGCGCGGTTTCACGAGGAAGTACGACGACGACTCCATTGTCTGTCAGGGAGTGACGACGGTCGAGGGTGTCGGGATCGGCAGGTGGGTCGCAGCTCAATACGGCGAGCCCTTCTACGCCCTCGGCCGCGGCGCGAGCCTCCAGTGCGTCGACGCCGAGCCACACCGGAACCGAAGGGTCGCCTGGCGCCCCTGCGACGAAGCCATGGAGTGTCAGGTAATCGCCCACGTCTGCGGCTCGGTCTTCGCTGCGGCAGAACACCAGCACATGGCGGGCTCCATCCGAAATCAGCTCGTCGACGATTGATAGAGCGGCAGCTTCTGTCGGCTCCGGCGCGATCCGGAAGCGGACCTGCCCGCGCTTGGGTACGCCAGTTTCAGGCGTCGGGATGGTGATGGTTCGCTTGAAGTGACGATCGAGCAGGTCCTGTACTCCAGCTGTCACCGGAAGGCTGGTGAGTATGCGCTGCCTGCCCGACGGCAGGTACTCGAGCACGCGCTCGATTTCGGCCAGACCCGTCAGATTCTCGATGAGCTGAGCCTGATCGACCACCAGCACCTCAACCGACGACAGGTCGATCGAGCCGGCCTCCATCGACGCCAGAAGGCCACCAGGTGTCGAGAACAGAAGGTCGGCTCGATCGGGAAGAACCCAGGCGGAACCAAGGGCCGCGACCGTATGACCCGTTACGGCTGTGAGCCTTGCGGCAGATTCGGCCAGCCTGTCGGCAGCGTCGGCGGTTGCACACAGGACGACCGCCTGGAGGGTGTTCGCCGATGGCTCGAGTCGGCCGAGGAGGCCTGCCACCCATGCCCCAAAGACGCCGCTGCCCGGTCCCGCAGCGAGCACGATGTTGTTCCCTCTCCCGACGACCGGGAGTGCAGCTTCCTGCAGGGGTGTCGGTGTCTCGATGCCTTCCGCGGCGAGTGCCTCGGTGAGCTCGGGTAAGACGCTGAGGTCCTCAAAAGATTTCACGTTGATGACTCGATCAGGTTGGCTCACCTGAGCCGGGGCCGCCTGCGTCGCCGGGCTCGTAGGGAAGCTGGTTGAGGAGGCGCTGCACCTCATAGTCGAGCCGCGATGTGCGAAGTCGGTCCGTATTGGCGACGACATCGGTGTACGGACCGTGGCGATGCGCCGAAATGGTCACGGAACCTTCCGTCCCCGTCCACGTCGCGCTGTGCGACGAATCCTTGGAGCAGGTGAGTCCCAGCATTCGCGGAAGGAAGGTCTCGGCCTGCTGGAGCACCTCGCTGGGAGTGCTCGCCGTCTTTCGTCTGTAACCGGCCATGATTTGTTGGATTCGGTTTATTCGCAGTACTTCAGGTGCCGAGTAAGGTGCTCAGCGCAGTGCGGTTGTGGAAGCCCTCGAGCCGTCGATCGTCCGCAATGATTGTCGGGGTGCTCGTCACGTTGGCCTCGGCGGCCTGGTGTCCCATGGCCGCGACCTGTGCCTCGTAACGGTCGACGTCGAGGACGGCTTTGGTCTCTGTCCGGTCGAGGCCGTGTTCTATCGCGATCTCCATCAATACGTCGACGCGGCCGATGTCACCCCCCTCCAGGGCGTAGCATCGTCCGATAGCCAGTCGCACCGCGTGGGCTGTCATGGAGTCCTGAATCTCGGCATGGGCGACGAGCTCGTGAGCTTTGCGCGTCCAGGGAACGAGGTCCGGAGGGCATAGGTCGAGACCGGCGTCGACCGCGATTCGGCGCGCGCCCTCCCAGAGAAGAGCGATCTGGGGGTCATCGATTCCGGTGAGTGGCGTCGGCGGAGGCCGCAGTTCGAGCGGCTTCCATTTCATCGGGGCTCTGTGCGCCCAGGAGTCTCCGTCGGCGTAGGCGGCCTCGATCTCCATCATGAGGAGGATCGAGGCGGGATCGATGAAGTCGAACCAAATGTGGATCGGGTTTCTCACCATCGTGGCTCCCACCATATTCCGTGCCCGCCCGGTCCCAAAGCGAGGTTCAGATGCACTTCAGCGCGAATGTCGAAAAGCTTAAACCGTCCGCTACCATCGCGGTAAGTACGCTGGCCAAGAAGCTCGCGGCGGAAGGTCGAGACATCATTAACCTGAGCGCGGGGGAGCCCGACTTCGACACTCCTGCGTTCATTTCCGGAGCTGCCATCGCCGGGATCCGGGACGGAACAACACGCTACACGCCGCCAGCGGGGATCCCCGAGCTTCGGTCGGCCATCGCGGATCGTCTCAGCGAGCGTTCGGGGTGCACCATGGACCCCGATGGCGTCGTGGTTACGGCTGGCGCGAAGCAGGCGCTTTTCAATGCGATCTTCACCCTGTTCGGACCGGGCGACGAGGTCATGATCGCAGCCCCGTACTGGACCACATATCCGGACCTGGTCATGATCGCGCGCGCTGAACCGATGGAAGTGTTCGGCGATCAGGCCAACGATTTCAAGATCACGCCGACCGATCTCGAGCGGTGCGTCACGGATGCCACTCGGGGTCTGATCATCAACACGCCGTGCAACCCCACTGGTGCGGTGTACACGCTCGACGAGCTGGGGGCGCTCGCGGAATGGTGTCGCGACCGTGGTGTATGGCTTCTGAGCGACGAGATCTACCGGAGCATCCATTACGCGGGTGACGGTGCGGCACCAGGCATACTCAGTCTCCCTGCCGAGAGCCTCGGGCCGCACGTTCTCATCGACGGCGCTTCCAAGAGCTTTGCGATGACGGGGTGGCGGATCGGCTTCACGTACTCGGACGTCGAGGTGACAAAGAAGTTTTCGGCTCTTCAGAGTCAGATCACTTCGAACTCGGCGACCCCCTCTCAAGTGGCGGCCCTCGCAGCCTTTGGTGGTACGAGCGCTGCGGACGCGTCCCTCTCCGAAATGGGTGAGACCTTTCGTCGTCGTCGCGATCTCGTCTGCCGACGTATGGGTGAGCTGTTGCCGGGTGTCCCGTTCGTGGAGCCGGGGGGTGCGTTCTACCTCTTCTTCCGGGTTGATGGGTTCTTCGACCACCAGGTCACGAATGCCACCGAATGGTGCAGCCGTCTGCTGCAGGAAGAGGGGGTTGCGCTGGTGCCGGGAGCCGCGTTCGGAGACGATCGCTGGGTTCGGATGAGCTTCGCCACATCCGATGACATCATCGAGCAGGCGCTTGGTCGGATCGCCTCTTCGGTCGGAGCTGCATCCACCAGCTGACTAGCCGATTTCGCTGAGCACGCGATCGGCCGCCCGCAGCGAAGAAGCCAGATAGCTGGCTCCGAAGAGGTTTACGTGGACCAGCAGGTAGTAGAGCTGATACAGGTCTCTCCTGTATGCGTGATACGCGCTACTGATCGGCCTGACTTCGCGATATGCGTCGTAGAATCGGGTGCCGAACCCCCCGAACAGCTCGGTCATCGCGAGGTCCACCTCTCCATCGCCACGGTAGGCAGCCGGATCGATCAGCACCGGACGGCCTTCCGCGTCTGCGTAGGCATTCCCACTCCAGAGGTCGCCGTGCAGAAGGGCCGGCTCTTTCACGTCGTCGAGGGCCGAGTCCACGACCCCGAGCAGCTGGTCCATCTTCCGCCCATCCTCCTCTGTTGAGCGAAAGAAGCTTTGTGAGCGAGCGAGTTCGAGTTGTGGGGCGATGCGGGCGTCGCGCCAGAACGGACCCCATAGTGCGTTCGGCGAATTTCGCTGCGGCAGATGCCCGATCCAGTTGTCCCGTTCCCAGCCGAACTTCGGTGTGGCGGTAGGGGTGGCGTGGATCGCGGCCAGGCCTCGCCCGAGATCTTCGTCGGTCCTCGACCCTCTGGGTCCGGCAGGGATGAAGTCGAGCATGAGCCAGGCACCCTTGGGGCCGACACGCACAACGCCTGGCGTGCGGATTCCACCCTGATTGGCTTCTCCATGGAGGGACTCACCTGACGTACGAAATACGGCCGCGCCCAGAGCCGTCAGCCCCTCGGCCTCCGCCGCGTACATGCCCGGTGGCGGATCGTCGCGCCACTTGAGGAAGAAGAGATGCCCGTCGTCGGTTTCGAGTCGTACACCGTTGTTGATACAGCCGCCGAGCATGGGCGTTACCGCGATCAGACGGCCAGCATCCAGCTCGAGAAGCGCGCTCTCGACGCTGGTTCGGATCGGCTCGGGAAGATTCAGGCGGCTTTGAGCCGATCGAGAAGCGTAAGACAGGAACGGTGCAGCATCTCGTAGACCATCTCGAAGCCGCTCGCATCACCGTAGTACGGGTCCGGTACCTCGTCGCCGTCACTGGAGTGATCGTATTCACGGAGGAGATGGACTTCCGCTTCCGATCCTGTGGCATCCACCATGCGGCCGATGTTCCGCAGATTCTCCCGGTCCATCGCGATCACGTAGTCGAAGTGCTTCAGGTCGTCACTCGTGATTTGTCGCGCGCGGCTCTCGAGGTCGACGCCGTGTTTGCTCGCGACCATGGCCGCACGAGCATCGGGACGCTCGCCGACGTGCCAGGCGCCGGTTCCCGCCGAGTCGATTTCGAAGCGATCGTCGAGGCCGGCCTCGCGAACGAGGTGGAGGAAGATCCCTTCGGCGAGCGGCGAACGGCAAATGTTGCCGAGGCAGACGAAGAGAACCGACGTACGAGAGGAGTCGGAGTTGTTCGTGTCCACGGACGTGGCAGGTCGTCGAGTGGTGAATCGAGGAAGTCGTCCACAAACCTTCCATTCGGCTGGCAAGTTGCCGTCCCTGGTGTCGGAATTCAAGAACTCTCTGGTGTCCGGTTCTTGTCCCTCGGTTCGTCCGCCCCTCCCGCGCCATTACCTTGTTCCTGTAATCGTTCCGGCCTCGGGTGAGACGAAATCACGGTCGGAGCACCCGCAGGTAAGGACCGATCGTGTCAGACGACAAGACGTTTTCTGATTTAGGGCTATCGCCCGAGCGCCTGGCGGCCGTCGAGGCGCTGGGCTGGGTCACGCCCACACCGATTCAGCATCAGGCGATCCCCGCTGGAATGACGGGTACCGACGTTGTCGGTATCGCGCAGACCGGAACCGGAAAAACCGGGGCGTTCATGATTCCCGCGCTCGAGCGGGTCAACGTTGGCGGGGGCCTCCAGGTGCTCGTGCTTTGCCCCACACGCGAGCTCGCTCAGCAGGTATCTGACGATACCGTCGCTCTCTCGAAGGGGACGAGCATTCGGTCTGAAGCGATCTTCGGCGGCGTGAGCTACAACCCGCAAATCAAGGCCCTGGAGCAGGGCTACGAGGTGATCGTCGCGACCCCGGGCCGATTCATCGACCACATGAATTCGAGGCGGGTCGATCTCAGTAAAGTCTCGTACCTCGTCCTCGATGAAGCGGACCGAATGCTCGACATGGGTTTCCGACCGCAGATCGAAGAGATCTTCCGAGGCATGCCTCGGAAACGGCAAACCATGCTCTTCAGCGCTACGATGCCCAACGGGGTGCACGATCTCGCCTTGCGGATGACGAATGAAGCGCTCTGGATCGAGGCAACACCGCCGGGTACGACGGCGGAGGGCATCGATGAGCGGTTCTACTCGGTGAAGCCGGACAAGAAGAACGATCTGCTGATGAGCCTGATCAACGAGCCGGGCTGGGAGCAGGTGTTGATCTTCACACGGACCAAAGCGGGTGCCGACGTACTCGAGGGTCTGCTCAAGCGAGAAGGCATCAAGGCCGACGCGATGCACTCGAACAAGCAGATGAAATACCGCACGCGGGCGCTCGAGCGCTTTGCCAGGGGCGAGATCCGTGTGCTGGTCGCGACAGACGTCGCGCAGCGCGGCCTCGACGTCGATGGAATCACCCATGTCGTGAACTACGATGTGCCGCTCGATCCGGAAGATTACGTGCACCGGATCGGTCGTACGGGCCGGGCTGGCGCCACGGGCACGGCGATCACCTTCGTTACGGCGGGTGATCTTGGTGCGATCAAGAGCCTCGAGCACCGGCTCGGGCGGTCGGTGGACAAGATCCACCTCGAAGAATTCGACTACGCGGGCGCGCCACCTCAAGAAGGGCGATCGATCGGCGGCCGTGCGAAGAAGTCGACACGAACCGGTGGTGGCATGGGGTCGAAGTCGGCTGCCGATCTGAGCCCCGAAGAGTTGGCCAAGCTATTGAACCCTGGATCCTGACGGAGAGGCCCCGTGAGCCGAGTGTATCTGCGGTACGGCGCAAACTATCAGAGCGTATCGTTCGAGTTCGAAGCCAGGGCCCTGAATGAGGTCGGGTTCCGTCGAGACCGTGAATCATCACTTCCGGTCGATGAGCTTACGGAGCGCTTCGAGTTGATCGAGACCGTTGAGCTGACATCCGAAGCTGAAGGCGAAGTTCAGTCGGAGACGGAACAACTCCTGCTGGATCGGCTCGAAGAGAAGGCTCGGGCCGCTGTCGACACGCTTCCCGCGGGAGGGATCGCGGTCGTTGCGAACGAGCGTGGGGGCAAGGACCAGCCCAAACCTCGCCAGACCATTGGCAACGTGATCGTGCAGGGCGAGAACCGGCTCCACTTCACGTATCACATCGATCCGGCTCTGAGGATCGAGCTCTATCGCGAGAAAAGCTGACCCGTCGCTCCATCTTTGCTGGATCGGGTGCTTGCCAGGGTGCACTGATATGCTCGGTTCCGAGCGACGGTCCTGGGCCTCGATGTGGGGAGTCTCCCTACAGTCGAGAGACCAACTCACCCGACTGTGACGCTTCTCCGGCTCCGGTATTCTTGTTCAGGATTTGGAGTCGGTAGTGACGGAAGGGGTCAGCACTCCCCCCGAACGAAGCCCGGCTCCCGGGTTTCACCGGAAGTTCAGGGCAGGGGCTTTCGGTGAGCCCGAACCTTGGGTGGGGAGTCTGTTGACGGGAGGGTCACGGGCTCCTTCGCCTGAAGCCCGGTGGGAGTTCGCTCCCACCGGGCGCTTTTTTTGTGCCCGGATCTATCGGTCAGGCGTCAGCGAAGGCCGACGGGCCTACCGTCGAGCTGCCACTCGGGATCGAGTTCGATCCCGAGGTGCGTGAGCGCCGTCACAGCGACGTCGACGATGTAGGTGTCTTCGCTCGGAACACCGATCTCCGCGGCTGGCCCGCTCACCAGGATGAAGGTGGTCATCTCCATCGGTGAATCGCCACCGTGTCCGCCGTCGGCGCGCCGACCGTGGTCGGTGCTGATGAGGATGAGCCAGTTCTCTTGTGAATAGGTGGATCTGGACCGGATGGCGTCGACGAGACGGCCGACATGCCGATCGGACTCCGCGATCGCTGCACGATACTCCTCACCGATCGACCTGTGCCGGTGACTTGTTTCGTCGGGATCGCCCAGGTAGACGAACAGGGCGTCCGGGTCGGCTGTGCTCAGATGAGCGACGGCCGCTGACGTGACCTCGACGTCACCCTCTGCCCAACCGGTCACATAGCCGTTCAGGGAGACCCGCACGTCCACCGCGTCCGAAATGGTGGGGCCGCCGCCGTCGATCTCCATCAGGGGCAGCCAGTCCGCCGCGGCGAATGTCTCGAGTTCCGGACGTACGGACTCGATTCGGGTGAGGAAGTCGGGAAAGGCGTCGTACTGCCGGCCACCGAACTCATTGTCGAGGACGCCGTGCTTGTCCGGCCAGACTCCGGTGAGCATGGAGGACCACGAGGGGCCGGAAATGGAAGGTGTCGTCGTGCGCGTACGTGCGGTGAACGACCCTCCGATGGCGAGGGCATCCATGTTCGGCGTTGGTACTTCGGCCAAGACATCGGGCCGGACTCCGTCGATGCCGATCAGGAGAACCTTTGGCGTGCGCTCCTCCAAGGGGATGGGCGCGGGAGGCTCGTCCGCCCCGCCGTTGCATCCGCTTAGTCCCGCGGCGGTGCACATGACTGCGATCGGTTGCCAAAGTCGGTGACTTCCGCTCCACTTCCCGTTCCACTTCATCAGGTGATCCTCGGAGGTTCAAGCATGTCCGTCCGACACGTCGACACGTTGCCGGCAGAAGACGTAAAGGCTGGCAAGGATACGAAGATTCAGGTGCTGATCGGACCCGACCAGGGGCCGAACTTCGCTCTCCGTCGGTTCATCATGGAACCCGGGGGAGGCATGCCGCTGCATACCAACAAGGTAGAACATGAGCAGTATGTGCTCCGGGGTAGCGCGCGTGTCCAGATCGGCGAAGCCGTGCACGAAGTCAAAGAGGGCGATGTCGTGTACATCCCGGGTGGTGTGGAGCATAACTATCAGGCCGGTGCCGACGGATTCGAGTTCCTCTGTGTGGTTCCGAATCAGCCGGACGAGATTTCGCTCGTCGACTGCTGAGCCCGGTCGTCGGGTACGACCCCGTCAGGCGAACTCGACGACTCGCATCTCGTCGCTACCGGTCTTCTGCGGGTCCATGAGGCGCTGGGGATGAATGTTTCGACAGAGGGCGTCTTGCGTGGGAGCGCCAACATGATCCTGGCAACCGGCGTGTGCCAACCAGACGGACCATCAGTCGACCGGTAAGGCCAAAGCAATGAGTTCTGCTGGCTGCCCACCACCACCGATCGCCATCACGATGAACTGCCGTCCGTCGTGCATGTACGTCATGGGCAGACCGACTTGAGCGTTCGGAAGCTCGAGTTCCGCGATGGTCTCACCCGTGGTCTTGTCGAGGGCTCGGAACATGGGAGCACCGGAGGCTCCCTCGCCGGTGAAGAGAAGAGTGCTCGTGACCAGCACGCTGGCTCGCGAGACCTTCCCTGTCCGCGGCACGAGCTCGGGCTCGATTCCCAGCGCCTCAGCGACACCATCGGGAGTGTCCCCGTTGGGTACGGTCCAGGCGTGATCGCCACTCGACAGGTCCAGCGCGGTCACGCGGCCCCACGGTGGCTTGACGATCGGGATGCCCCGGGCGATCTGCGCGCGAGCGAAGCCGAAGATGTAGTCCATGTCCGACTGCTCGCCGCCTGGAATGAGCTGTAGCACGGACGCATTGGTCTGTGAGCCTACGTACAGCATGCCCGTCTCCGGGTCGAGCGCTCCACCCTCCCAGTTCGCCCCACCGATCGTGCTGGGCAGCGAAAGGGTCCCCTGGGTGCCGTCGGGTGCATCACGAAGCGACGGCGGTGTGAAGAGCGGCCCCATCCGATAGTCGGCAACCGCTTCGAGTGCGCGTGCCTTGATCTCGGGCGTGAAGTCGATCAGATCGTCTTCGCTGAAGCCCTGACGGTCGAAGGGCGGAGGTTTCGTGGGAAAGGGCTGGGTCGGCGAAGTCCATTCGCCCGGCACATCCGTCTGAGGAACCTCTCGCTCCTCGATGGGCCAGATCGGCTCACCGGTCAGGCGGTCGAAGACGTAGGTGAAGCCCTGCTTCGTCAGTTGTGCGACGATCTTTCGCGGCGTTCCGTCGACGTCGATGTCGGCCAGGATGGGGAAGGTCGGATTATCCCAGTCCCAGATGTCGTGGTGAATGATCTGGTAATGCCAGACCTTCTCACCGGTCCTGGAATCCAGGCACACGAGGCTCGTGGAAAAGAGGTTGTCGCCGTGCCGGTGCCCACCGTAGTAGTCGCCCGTGGCGGCCTCTGTCGGCACGTAGACGTATCCAGTCTCTGCATCGAACGAGATGGGCGCCCACGCCGCGGCGTTGCCGCTGTAGGCCCAAGACTCGTACATCCACGTCTCATTCCCTTCTTCGCCCGGCTCCGGGATCGTCTTGAACGTCCACAGCAGCGCTCCGGTACGCGCATCGAAGCCTCGGATGTCCCCCGGAGTATTCGTCATCGAAGGTGGGCGCAGTCCTACGTGATGGGCTGAACCCACGACGATGACATCCCCGACTACAGTGGGTGGCGAGCTCGCCCCGATCGTACCCACGAGTGGGGTGCCATCCCGGGCACGATGTTCGTCGTTGAGGTCTACCGTGCCGGCGTCCCCGAAGCCGTCGACCGGCTGGCCGGTCTCGGCGTCCAGCGAGACCATGTGGTAGCCGGGTGTCACGACGATGATCCGATTGTCACCTGCGCCGTCGGTCCAGTACCCGACACCTCGACCCGGATTGGCACGTGGAGCCTCCGCCAGACGCCGACCCTCGTCCATCGTCCACATCCAGAGGGTCTCGCCCGTGCCGGCGTCGATCGCGACGACAGCGCGGCGCTGTCCGGCGGTCGCGTAGAGGACACCGTCGACCATCAGCGGTGTCGTGGCAGAACGAATGCGTGGGTTCGGACCGTAGTTTCGACCACTCCAACGCCACGCGATCTCGAGTTCCCCGACATTGGTCGCGTCGATCTGATCGAGCGCTGCATACCGTGTGTGTCCGGGATCTCCTCCGTACACAGACCATTGGCCGTCGTCGACTCCGGTTTGCGCGAATGCGGGTGTGGCGAAGAGCGCTGCGAGGGTCAGTGCTACAGGGATGATCCGGCGGGCGTTGTGACGCATGTTCGCTCGGGTTTGTGATGTCTGGATCGAGACAACGTGGTCTGCCGCCTTCTACGCCGCCAGATTTCCGAGTCACTGACTCCTTCGGTCTGCGGTCCATCATGGGATCTCCTCAACGTCTCGACACCATCCGCGCCGGGCGGGTCACTGCCTGGCTGTTCATGTTGGTGACGACGGTACTGGCCCTGTGGGCGCTCGGCCCGAGGCCATCGTTTGTGGAGTCGTGGGTCGAGCCGGAGCTTCCGTCGGATCTGAACGCCTGGGTCGCAGATCGTGAGGCTGACGTACCCGGTCTGAGGGAAGGCGATGGACGGGGTATCGTCTGGGCGGATCCCGTCACGCAGGAACGGACCGAGTTGAGCATCGTGTACCTGCATGGATTCTCAGCCGACCGTCACGAAATGGAGCCGGTTATTTCGCAGCTGGGCGCAGAGCTGGGTGCGAACGTCTTCTTCACGCGGCTGCAGGGTCATGGTCGAGACGCAGCGGCCATGGGTGAGGCTACGGTCGAAGGCTGGCTCGCGGACGCGGCCGAGGCGTTTGCAGTGGGTGCGCGACTTGGGCACCGGGTTGTTCTGGTCGGTACGAGCACGGGGGGAACGCTTGCCACGTGGGTCGCGGCGCGGCCGGAAGCACAAGGCCGTCTGGCCGCGATGCTGCTGGTATCGCCGAATTACCAGCCCAGAGACCCAAATTCCCGAGTCTTTCTGCAACCATGGGGAGAGCAGATCGCGAGACTCGTGGTCGGGGCTGAACGTTGCTGGGAACCCTTGAGCGAGGCTCAGGCCCGCCACTGGACAACGTGCTATCCGATCGGTGCCATCTCGGAGATGATGGCACTCGTGGAACGAGTTCGGACGATGGACCTCTCGTCGGTGAAGACCCCGACGATGTTCGTGTACTCGCCCGACGACGAGGTGGTGGACTCACGCGAGACGGATGCTCGGTCTGCGACGATGACGAGCGCGACGGTCCGGACGGTCGACGTCCCCGAGACCACGGACCCATCCCGTCACGTTCTGGCGGGCGATATCGTATCCCCCGAGTCGAACGAACAGGTCGTGCGACTCATGGCCGACTTCCTTCGTGAGCAGCTTGTCGAAAGGACGGCTGTCTCTGGAGCATGAGTGAATGACCGAGATCGAGCCACTACTCATCGACGGATCGTCGCCGGCCGGGCCTGACGACCTGCTGGGCCGATTGGAACAGCTCGGCATCGAGTCGACGACCGTCGCTCACCCGGCGGTCTTCACCGTAGAGGAGGCGCGCACGTATCGAGAAGGTATGACCGGTGCCTTCACGAAGAACCTCTTCGTGCGCGACAAGAAGGGCGCGATGTGGCTCATCGTCGCGATCGAATCCGCGACGGTGAACCTGCGGGCGGTCGCAGAATCACTCGGGCACAGGCGCTTCTCGTTCGGGAGTCCCCAGCGCTTGATGCACTATCTGGGCGTCATCCCCGGGTCCGTAACTCCGTTCGGTGTGGTCAACGACCTCGAGGGACACGTCCGGGTCGCACTCGACGAAGGCTTGAGAGCCTTTGATATCTGGAACTTTCATCCGCTCGTGAACTCGATGACGACGACGCTTCGAGCGGAGGACATGCTTCACTTCCTCGACGAGGTCGGTCATCCGCCGACCTGGGTGACGCTCGGCTAGTTCAGATCTCCCGAGCCATGGGGCTCAGCCGATCGAACCACGGGCGCGCGCGCTCGAGCTGCCCGGCGAGCCTGAAGAGCGTGTCTTCGCGAGCGAAGCGCCCCACGAAGTGCACCCCGACCGGGAGTCCCTCGTCGTTCCAGTACAGCGGAGCAGACATCGCTGGATGCCCAGTCATGTTGTAGACCGGAGTCCAGGGGATGAAGTCAAGCGCCGATTTCGCCGCTTGGTCGATCAGGCCAGCGGCCTTCATGAGTCGTCCGGAGCCGAACATTCCGATGAACTTGAGCTGTGCACGCTCCGATGGGCTGGGCCCCACGGTTCCCAGCGGAGGCGGCGGTACGGACACGGTTGGCGTGAGCACGACATCGTAGCGTTCGAAGAAGTCGCCCACGTCGCGCGCCATCACCTCCATCCGTCGTAGCGACGCGGCATATTCGTGTGCGGAAAGAGCGTCGGAAATGAGGCCCAAAGCCCACGTCGCGGGTTCGAGTTCCTTCCGCTCCGGCCGACGTCCGACCGCTGCGGCCGCCTCGTCCAGATCCGCGCCCAGCTCGCCGGCTACGACGGTGAGGAAGTCGCGGGCGAAGGCTTCGCCGTCGATCGTGACATGGTCTTCGACCACCTCGTGGCCCAGTGACTCGAGCAAGGAGGCGGCGTCCGTAACTGCGTTGATGCAGTCCTGGTGAACCTTGGTCTCGACACAGGGGATCGTTGTGTACGCGATCCGGAGGGGCCGGGGTGGCTGGTCTACTTCCGACAGCCAGGACCGCTGCGGCAGCGGGATCTCGAACGCGACGCCGGGGTCGGGGCCATGGGTCGCATCGAGCATTGCCGCGCTGTCGCGCACGCTTCGCGTGATCACATGCTCGACCGAAGCTCCGCGCCAGAACTGCCCTCGTCGGGGCCCGGTCGGAGTTCGGCCGCGACTGGGCTTGAGTCCAAAGAGCCCGCAGCACGAAGCCGGGATACGAATCGAGCCTCCACCGTCTCCTCCGCCGGCCATCGGCACGATGCCAGCCGCGATCGCGGCCCCCGAGCCGCCGCTCGAGCCACCAGGGCTCCGTTCCGGATTCCACGGATTGAGCGCAGGACCCCATAGCTCGGGTTCGGTGACTGGCTGCAGGCCCCACTCCGGGGTGTTCGTCTTACCCAGGACGCTGACGCCGGTCGCTTTCACCCTATTCGCCAGTTCGGAGTCCCACGTGACGACATGATTTCGAAGGAAGCGGCTTCCGGCCGAGGTCGGATGACCTGCGTACATCGATGCGAGGTCCTTGGCCAGAAACGGGACCCCGGTGAAAGGCCCGTCGATGGGCCGCTCTGCCGCTCGGCGGGCATCCTCCTCCATCCTCCGCACGACAGCGTTGATACGCGGGTTCACCGCCTCCAGCCGTGCGACGGCGACCTCGAGGAGTTCCATCGCAGTCACATCTCCCCTACGCACGGCTGCTGCGAGCGCCAGTCCGTCGTGGGCGAGGTACTCCTCGTACGTCATGCTCGTCGGCCTTCGCCCGATTCGGGCCGCAGTATGGTGATCAGGTTCGTGGCTGAGACTAGGGCCGGCGGTGCCAATGATTCAAGCGCCGAGTTCGTTGGGTGGTCACGGAAAGGGCAGTAACTTCCAGGATGAGCCTGCTCTGGGATTCCGGGATGCGTCCCGTCGACTTCGTGCTTCATCCGACCGACCTCTCCGAGGCTTCGGAGCGCGCATTTCATCATGCTCTGGCGGTGTCGGTCCGCCTCGGCGCGCAGTTCACACTTCTCCACGCTGTCGGGCGACGGGCTACGGACGATTGGTCGCAATTTCCGTCCGTCCGGTCCAAGCTCGGACAGTGGAAGGCCGCGGGAACGATGGATGGCCTCGGGGATCGACATCGGCAGGCCAGTATTTCCAAGATCGAGGTCGATATTCGCGACCCGGTCGCTGCCTCCCTTCAGTATATCGATCGGAACGGAGTGGACCTGATCGTCCTGGCCACCACCGGCCGACGCGGTCTGGCTCGGCTGGTCCGTGCCCCAAGGGCGGAACTCCTGGCGCGCAAGTCGAAGCTGATGACACTCTTTGTGCCGGATGGCGCGCGAGTCTTCGTCGATGGCGCGACTGGGGAGGTGACGCTCAAGCGTATTCTCATCCCGGTCGATCCCGCGACCGATCCGCGACCGGCGATGGTGCGAGCCGTGAACGCCGGTCCGCTGACTCAAGTGGCGGTGGTGGGTGGCGACTTCAACGCGTGGGCGGGAAACGAGTCAGCGCTTCAGCTCATGCGTGACGCCTTTCCGGAGTCACCACCGTGGGACAATCTCGGTACACGTGGTTCGTTCCCGACCGACCACATCTTCTTCCGGAGCGCGGCGTATACGCAGTTTAAGTTGGAACGGTACGTGCGTATCGGGGAGACGTACGGATCCGATCACAACGGGCGGCGGGCCACGCTCAGGGATCGTTCCTCACGATAGCTACCCCAACGCGTACGCTACAGGTCGGACGGCCAGTGACCCGTTTATGGCGACCCGCAAGCATATGCGTGACCGTGGCCCTGGCGTACCGTTCCGAGTGACAGATGCCTTGAGAGAGGGAGGTAGCAGTGCTGCAAAGCGAGGTGCGACCCCTGAGGCGCGTACTCCTGCGGCATGCGCGAGACGCGTTCGGGTCTCCTGACGAGGTTCGTCGGCGGTGGCGTGAGCTCAACTATCTGGGGGAGCCGGACTTCGACGCCGCATGCCGGGAGTACGATGCCTTTGCGGGGCTCCTCGAACAGCTTGGGGCTACGATCGACTGGATGACGGGCGATGACCTCGGCCTCGATTCCATGTACGTACGGGATGCCTCCATCGTCTCCGAGCGGGGAGTGATTCTGTGCTCGATGGGGAAGGGAGCACGTTCGGACGAGCCGGCAGCTCAGGGGCGAACGTTCGACAGGCTGGGCACGCATGTTCTCGGTACCGTGGAATCGCCGGGTACCGTCGAGGGTGGAGATGTGACCTGGCTCGATGAAAGGACACTCGCGATCGCCCGTGGGTACCGAACCAACGACGCTGGTATCGAGCAGCTCAAGCAGCTCCTGCCGGATGTGGAACTCGCTCGCGTGCCGCTTCCACACTTTCGAGGACCGGGTGACGTCTTTCACCTCATGTCGATCCTGTCCCCGCTGGACGATGACCTGATGCTCGTCTACTCGCCGTTGATGCCCATTCCCTTTCGGGAGCTCTTGCTCGAGCGAGGCTTCGAGTTGGTGGAGGTCCCGGAAGACGAGTTTGATTCGCAGGGGTGCAACGTACTCGCTGTCGCGCCCCGCGTGGTGGTCGCTCTCGACGGAAACCCGGAGACCCGTCGTCGAATGGAAGAGGTGGGAGTAGAGGTCCACTCTTTTCAGGGCCGGGAAATCAGCCTGAAAGGCTGTGGTGGCCCGACGTGCCTCACCCGCCCCCTGGAGCGGTCGTAGCGGCGTCCCCTGTGGCGCCGCTACGACCCAGGGCGTCAGTGATCGAGTGGTCGATAGTTCACGCCGAGTGCATCGAAGCGAGCCAGGTGCCATTCGATTCGCTCGAGAAAGTCTTCATAGTTCTTCGCCTCGGCCGGTGACCATACGACTTCGGACAGCGCGAGCATGCGGGGGAGCAGCATGTACTCGACGTGATCCCCGGTCTTCATGTACTCGGTCCAGACGTTGCCCTGCGCACCGATGATCCTGGCCTTGTCCCGATCTCTCAGCTGTGGCGGAACGGGCTCGTAGGAGTAGACCGTGTCGAGTGGCAGGAAGCCTCCGATCGCAAAGGGCTCAGCGTCCTGATCTTCCGACTGGTAGTAGTCGAAGTAGAGATGGCTGTAGGGTGTCATCACGACATCGTGCCCTCGGCGCGACGCCTCGATGCCGCCGATGGTTCCGCGCCACGACATCACGGTCGCATTCGGTGGCAGGCCGCCCTCGAGGATCTCGTCCCACCCGATCAAACGCTTTCCGTTCTCGTTGAGGAAGCGCTCGATGCGACGAATGAAATACCCCTGGACCTGCTCCACGTCGTTGTACCCCTCGCGGACCATGAGATCGCGGACGTAGTCGCTGTCTTCCCAGCGCGTCTTCGGCGCCTCGTCTCCACCGATGTGGACGTATTCGCCGGGGAAGAGCTCGATCACTTCGGCCAGTACGTTCTCCAGGAACTCGAAGGTCTCTTCGTATGGGCAGTAGATGTCTTCGAAGACGCCCCAGGTCATGGCGACCTCGAACGGACCTTCGGTGCATGCCAGTTCAGGGTATGCGGCCAGGGTCGCCTGAGCGTGGCCCGGCATCTCGATTTCGGGGATGATGGTGACGTGGCGTGCCTCGGCATACGCGACGATGTCACGGACTTCATCCTTGGTGTAGAACCCCCCGTACCGAATCCCATCGCCATTGAACTCGTCGAGTCCGTGGCCGATCTGGGTCTGCTCTCGAAACGCCGAGATTTCGGTGAGGAGTGGATACCGGTCGATCTCGAGCCGCCATCCCTGGTCCTCGGTCAGGTGCCAGTGGAAGCGATTGATCTTGTAGCGAGCGAGCAGGTCGATGTAGTGCTTGATGAACTCCGGGGGGAAAAAGTGCCGCGCCACGTCCAGGTGCACGCCACGATATGAGAAGCGTGGCGTATCTTCGATCTCGGTCACTGGCACTTCGAACGACTCAGGGGTTCCGCCCGTTTCGGCGTCCGGAGGCATGAGCTGGCTCAGGGTCTGCAACCCGTACAGAAGGCCGGCATGATCTGCTGCCGAAAGGTCGATGCCGTCCCGGGTGACATGGAGTCGATAGCTCTCCGGCTCACCCTGACCGTCGACGCCGAAGCGGAAGACCCCATCCTCTGCAGGCGAGAGCGACAGTGCCCCGCTCTCGCGGAAGGGGGTTGCCCAGATGTCGAAGACGGACAGCGCGCCTTCATCGCTGGAATCCAGGAATTGCACCCCGACCGTCGCGTCGAGCGTGAACGTGCCACTTCTCATCACAACCTGTTCAGGTACCGGGATGATAGAGTGCTCAGGCACCCGGTCACATGCCCCCAGGAACACCATGAGCCCGATGGTTCCAAGCCGGGGGACCCTCGTGTATCGACTCTTCATCGGACCGGCCTCGTCAGCACCCGGGTTTGCGTGAACTGGCGGTGTCCATCCTTCGATTTGTGAAATCCGAATCCGCTTTCCCGCGCACCGACCCATGGTGTGCCGGGCACGCCGCCGGCGGAACGGTTCACTCCGATCATCCCCGCAGTCAGCCGGCGGGCGACCGATTCGGTCTCCTCGGTGTCTCCACCGAACACGACGGCACCGAGTCCGAAGTGCGTATCGTTGGCTCGCTCGACTGCTTCATCGACGGACGCGACCCGGGTGACGCATGCGACGGGACCGAACGTCTCGACGGTCCCGATGTCCATCATCTCGGTCACCCCTGTGAGCACGGTTGGTGTGACGAAGTTGTCGTGATGTCCGTCTCCGCCGGTCAGAACGGTGGCTCCGGCTCCTACGGCTGCGTCGATCTGAGCGAGTACGTGGTCGCGCTGCTGCGCGTTCACCATCGGTCCGACGTCGGACTCCTCCAGCCCATCCCCCACCCGGAGCGCAGACGCAAGCTGCGTCAGAGCAGCCTCGAACTCGTCCGCGATCGATTCCAGGACGAAGATCCGCTCGGTAGAAACGCAGACCTGGCCACAATTTCTGAACGAGTTGAAGGCGGCGAACTTGGCAGCCTTCTCGATGTCGGCGTCGTCTAGAACGATCATCGGATCCTTCCCACCGAGTTCGAGCACGACGCGCTTCAGCGTGCCGCTCGCTTCGCGCATGATGTGCTTGCCGACCTCACGCGACCCGGTGAACGCGATCATATCCGCGTCGGATTGGACGAGCGCCTTACCCTGGTCGTCCGCTCCGTGCACGACGACCAGGACATCTTCGGGCAGGACTTCGTTCAGCACGTCGGCGTACGCCTGGCCGCAGAGCGGCGTCTCTTCCGACGGCTTGAGGACCACGGTATTCCCGGCCATCAAGGAGGGGAGAACCATCCAGTTCGGCATCGACATCGGGAAGTTCCACGGTGTGATCGCACCGACGACACCAAGCGGGTCATGATAGATGGTGGACCGGTGACCATCGCTTTCCATCAGGTCCGGTGCCAACGCCTCGACCATCTCGTCGACCTCGTGGGCGAGTCCGGACCCGAGTCCGCGCGCTTCGGCGCGAGCCTCTCTCAGCGGTTTGCCCTGTTCACGGGTCATGAGCTCGGCATGCATGTCGACGCGCTCGGTGAAGATGTCAGCGGCGCGCTTGAGGACCCGGGCTCGCCCCTCCAGCCCGAGCGCAGCCCACGCCGGCTGCGCCGAACGGGCTCGGTGGACTGCAGTCTGAACCTCGTCCGGGGAGGTGACGGGCACTTCACCGACGACGTCGCCGGTCGCAGGGTTCAGAGAAGCAAGCATTGTCATGGCCGGAGAAGTCTCGCGCTGCGGGTGGTCGAACGGCAGTTTGCCGAGGCGAAGATGCCGAAATGCCGAACCGGAGGGCAACATGGCGGGCCTCGATCTCACCGTCGGACAGATTGCCCGCCGGTCCATGCACGTCACGCCTGAGACGGTGAAGGGTTATGCGGCGCTCACCGGTGACTACAATCCGCTTCACTTCGAAGAATCGTATGCTGCGGGAACGCCCTTCGGTCGTCTCGTTGCGCACGGCGGCATCACTACGGGCATCCTGCATGCGCTCGTGGCCGAGGACATGCCCGGTCCGGGGGCCGTCTTCCTGAGTCAGAACTGGTCGTTCACGGCTCCGGTCTTCGCCGAGGACACGATCACTGCGACCGCTGAGGTCCTCACTGTGCACGAGCACAAGCCAGTATGCTCGTTGCGTATCCAGGTCACGCGAGCCGACGGCGAAGTCGTCCTCGAGGGCGAAGCGTGGTGCTATCGGTTTTCACCCAACGAGGGATAAGTCTGTGTGTCGATCGCTGCTGCCGTTCTTGTGCGTCGTGGTACTCGCTGCACCCCTCGAGGCTCAGGGGACGCTCCGTGTCGCTGCGTACAATGTGAAGCACGGCCAGGGTATGGATGGCATCGTAGATCTCGAACGGATTGCGGACGTGCTGCGGCCGCTCGATGCCGATGTGATCACGCTCCAGGAGATCGACTCCGGTACGGAGCGGACCAAGGGGGTCGATCAGGCGGCGCGTCTGGGCGAACTACTCGGCATGCAGGCGTTCTTCGGGGACTTCATGCCCTACCAGGGGGGAGAGTACGGCATGGCGGTTCTGTCGCGGCTGCCGGTCACCCGGGTCATGAATCACCGACTTCCGGATGGAGACGAGCCCCGGACCGGTCTCGAGGTCGAAGTACGCGTCGGTCCGGAGGGGCGACCCGTATCCGTCGTCGGCATCCACTTCTATCGCACGCCCGAGGAACGGCTGGCCCAGGCGGACTCCCTGTCCGCTCTTCTCGATGGGCGCGAACACCCGGTCATACTCGCAGGTGACTTCAATTCCCGCCGTGGTGACCGAATCCTTCGCAGTCTTCAAGCCGACCAGTGGTTTGTGGTCGACAAGGACGGCTCGGCAGAGACCTTCCCGTCTGACGAGCCCGTGCGTGAGATCGACTTCGTGATGCTTCGACCTGCCGAGGCGTTCGAGGTCGTCCAGCATCGTGTGATCGAGGAACCCGTGGCCTCCGATCATGTCCCGCTCCTGATCGTTCTTCGCATCTGGTAGCCCCCTGTTTATCCGAGGGTCAAGGTCTGATCACGTGAGGTGTACGGGGACTGACGCGTGGGCATGGGCTGGCCCTGCGATGACCTCGGCCACATCCTGACCGCTTCTGACCATTGGAGGACTCATGCACTTCACCGTCGCTCGACCCTGTACCGTGTTCGCTCTCCTCGGGCTCGGTTTCGTTTCACCGGCTGCGGCTCAGTCGTTCGATCTGCTGATCCGGGATGGCCGCGTACTCGACGGCACAGGGAATCCTGAATTGCTCCAGGACGTCGGTGTGCGAGACGGTGTGATCGTCGCGGTCGGCGATCTGGGTGAGGCAACGGCCGATCACGTGATCGACGCGACTGGAATGCATGTGGCGCCCGGCTTCATCGACATGCACTCCCACGCCGACCGGGCGTTGTTCAGCGGAGACGTCGAGATCCGGGCTGCGGCCAATCTCGTAGCTCAGGGGATTACGACCATCGTGGTCGGGCCAGATGGCAGGAATCCGACGTGGCCGGTTTCTGCAGAGATCGCAGGGTATGAGCGCCTCGGTGTGGGCATGAACATCGTGCCGATGGTAGGGCACGGAACCGTCCGGAATGTCGTCATGGGAGACGACTACGAGCGTCCAGCCACGGAGGCTGAGATCGAGCGCATGCAGTCGCTCGTTCGGCAGGGCATGGAGGAGGGCGCGTTCGGACTCGGAGCCGGTCCGGAGTATCGACCCGGGCGTTTCTCGACGACGGAAGAGATCATCGCGCTGGCGAGGGTGGTCTCGGAATACGACGGCTTCTATTACGCTCACCAGCGCAGCCAATCGCCGCTCCCTCTCTGGCTTACCCCGAGCATTGTCCACGAGTACACGCCTCCGCCGACGTGGCCCGAGGGGTGGAGACTCACTGCGACCGACGGCATGCACGAGACGATCCGAATCGGGCGCGAGACCGGGATCCGCGTCGTCGGTACACACATCAAGGCCAAGGGTCCGACGACATGGGGGCAGTCGGCGATCGACGTCATGGCGATCGAGCAGGCCAGGGCCGAGGGCGTTCAGGTGTATCTGGACCAATACCCATACGAGACATTCGGGGGCGGGTCGGTCGAGATCATTCCGCGCTGGTATTACGCACCGGTCGGTACGGATCGGAGCGGAGGACTGGACGATCCCGACTGGGGTCGGGCCGAGCTCATGCAGGCGTGGGACGAGAATCTCCAGGCTCATCTCGATGACCCTGAGCTGCATGCCGAACTCGTCACCGACACCGAGTACATCCTCGATCTGCAGGGCGGTGCGGATCGACATGTCATCGTCATCTCGCCACGCGACAGGTCGCTGGTCGGTCGGACGCTGGGCGACGTTGCACGTGAGAACGATCTCAGTCCGATCGAGCAGGTGATCCGATTCGCGCTGGAGCTGGGTACGGAGCAGCTTCGATCGGGCGTCCGGTATCGCGGTCTTGCCGGTTCGGCCGAGGACGTGCAGCGATACATGCGCCAGGAGTTCACGGCGACGTCCACGGACGGCGCGATCGTTCCTGAAGCCCGGCCGGGCCAGCATCCTCGGTACTACGGCACGTATCCGCACAAGATCGCGACCTATGTGCGAGACAAGGGCACGATCACGTTGCCGTTCTTCGTACGTTCGTCTACGGGTCTCCCGGCTCAAATCGTGGGCCTCACGGATCGAGGGTTCGTCCGTGAGGGACAGGCGGCGGACCTGGTCGTGTTCGACTTCGATCGGGTCCAGGATCACGCGACGATCCTTGACCCGGGTGGTCACAATGAAGGGATCGAGTACGTGTTCGTGAATGGTCGCATGGTGGTTGAGGATGGACGCACGACGGGGGCCCTGCCGGGGGTGGTACTCAGACGAGGGGCGAAGGGCCGCTAGGGTGACAGGAGGGCTACGGGTAGCGTTGGAAGGATCTCCCGGCCCGACTTCAGGGCCTTTGCGTGACAAGGAGGACCATTTCCGGATTGGGCCTTCTTCTCACTGTCCTCGCTGCCGTTGGGTCGGTCAGCCCGTTCGAGGCCGATGAACGTCGATTCGGCTTCAACGTCCAGCGTGTGCTGCCCTTCTAAAGGCCGACGCTCGTGCCCAGGTAGCGAACCATCAGGAGGTAGAGTCCCCCGGCGATCGCGGCGATCGCGGCAAGCTTGATCAGCTTCTTGAGGATCCCGTAGATGGCCATCGCCGCCACGCCGAGAATCGGGACCAGAAGGACCGGGTTCGACAGCAGGTACTGTAGAACGCTATGAAGCTCGTTTTCCATCGGTCTCTCTTCCGCTCGCCGTCCGTCCTCAGGGTGTGAAGGGTGGAATCAAGCGATGGGGACCGGATCAGGAAAGGTGCGTTGATGCGCAAGGGACTCGTGCCCCGGGCCTCTGCTTTTGATCGCTGCTCGAGCGGGTACGCTTGCGATCCCGGGCTCGGACGCCGAGATAGGTACCGTCCGGACGTGGTCTCAAGTCCGCCTTCAACCCGGGAGTAGACGCGCGTGAGCAGTTCAATGGATCAGGGGGGGCTAGCGGCCTCGAGAACGTTCTTCGGGCACCCTTGGGGGCTGTCGACACTCTTCTTCACGGAGATGTGGGAGCGCTTCTCGTACTACGGAATGCGGGCGCTGCTCACGCTCTTCATGACGACGGCGACCATCGAGTCGAATCCCGGCCTGGGTCTCGACGTTGCGACTGCCGGTGCGATCTACGGGATGTACACGGCTCTCGTGTACATCATGGCCCTCCCTGGCGGCTGGATCGCCGATAATCTCTGGGGGCAGCGAAAGGCGATCTGGGTTGGTGGCTGGATCATTGCCCTGGGCCATTTCACGATGGCCATCCCCAGCACCTTCAGCTTCTTCCTGGGCCTCGTCTTCATCATCTGCGGCACGGGCCTGCTCAAGCCGAACGTCTCGACCATCGTCGGGGACCTCTACCCGGATGGCGGGGCGCGTCGAGACGCCGGGTTCTCGGTCTTCTACATGGGGATCAATCTTGGTGCCTTCTTCGGGCCACTCATAACGGGATGGCTGGGAGAGGGTTACCACTGGCACTGGGGCTTCGGTGCCGCCGGGGTGGGCATGGTCCTGGGACTGATTCAGTACCGCATGGGCCAGGAGCACCTGGGCGATATCGGGCACCTGCGAACAGATAAATCACCTGAGGCCGTCGCCGCGCTCTCCCGAAAATTCTTCGGCATCTTCGGCGGAGTCGTCGTCGCAATCGTGGCGTTCGCCTTCCTGGTTTCGAACGGCACGATCACGGTCTCGATCACTCAAATTGCCCAGGCGCTCGGCTACAGCGTTCTGATTCTGGTCGCTCTGTACTTCGTGTACGTGTGGATCCTGGGAGGGCACACCGCCGAAGAGAACAAGAGAATGGCGGTCATCTTCTGGCTCTTTCTCATGATCGCGGTCTTCTGGTCTGGCTTCGAGCAGGCGGGCACCTCCCTCAACCTCTTCGCCCGGGATCTGACGGATCGGACGATGTTCGGGATGGAGATCCCGGCGTCGACACTTCAATCGATCAACGCGGGCTTCATCATTCTTCTTGCGCCACTCTTCGGCACACTCTGGGTGTGGCTCGACTCACGACAAGTGAACCCGTCGATCCCGGTGAAGGCAGGGCTCGGCTTGCTGGGCCTCGCGATGGGCTTCTTCGTGCTGGCCTGGGGTGCTGCGAATGCAACGCCGGACAACCCGGTTTCACCGGCGTGGCTCGTGGTGACGTACTTTCTCCACACGGTGGGCGAGCTCTGCATCTCGCCGATCGGGCTTTCGGCCATCACCAAGCTTTCGCCCACTCGGCGGGTGGGCCAGATGATGGGCATCTGGTTCGTTGGCGCCGCGCTCGGGAACCTCTTTGCGGGCCTGGTCGCCGGTCAACTCGAGAGCATGCTGCCCGCAGACCTGTTCCGCACCGTTGCCATGATCATCGGTGGTGTGGGAATCTTGGCGCTCGTGCTGAGCCAGCCGGTGAAGAAGATGATGGGCGGGCGCGAGTAGGAGGGCGTCCGGAGATCTTCTGGCCGGGGCTCGTCAGGCGCTCGACGAGTCCCGGCTACACCTGCGGCCTCGGGTATTTGGAGCGTGATGGGGCCTTGCCTTTGCCCTTCGGTCCGGGCAGGTTCGCGCGATGATGATCGCCTTCGTGGTGGGCGGGACCCTCTTCGGATCCGCCCTCCTGTGGCTGGCCTGCTCCAGGCTCGAAGAAGCCACCCATAGACTCGCGCAGTTCTACGGCATCCCCGACGCAGTGAAGGGGTCTGTGTTGCTTGCCGTGGCGTCCAGCATGCCGGAACTCGTGACGGCTCTCCTCGCCCCTACCGTGCACGGTGATTTCGAGCTCGGGCTCTCCGCGATTATCGGATCGGCGATCTACAACATTCTGGTGATCCCCGCGTTCTCCGTGTACGCGCGTGGTCGACCACTCAAGGCCAACCGTCATCTGGTGTATCGCGAGGCGCAGTTCTACCTGGTTTCCGTCGCCGTCCTGATGCTCATCCTCAGCCTGTCGGTCATCTACGGTGGACTGCAGAGCGAAGTGCTTTCGGACGGCCGCGAAGTCTATCTGGGCGAATTTACGCGATATCTGGCTGCGTTCCCGCTCATGCTGTACGCGCTCTATCTCTACATCCAGTTCGAAGAGGTGAAGCGGAATCGTGACGAAGAGCCGGGCCAGCAGGACGGGATCAACGCCCGGAAGGAATGGGCCGTCCTGGCAGGGTGTATCGTCCTGATCCTGATTGGGGTCGAGGTGCTTCTTCGGGTCGCGATCAGTCTCGGTGAAATGCTCCAGACGCCGACCTTTCTGTGGGGGATGACGATCGTTGCGGCCGCCACCTCCATTCCGGATACGTTCGTGAGCGTGCGTGCGTCGGTGCTTGGCCGTACCGAGTCCAGCGTTTCGAACGTTCTGGGAAGCAATGTCTTCGATCTTCTTGTGGCTGTGCCCCTCGGGGTGATGATGACGGGCGCGATCGTCGTGAATTTCACGCAGATCGTGCCGATGATGACGTTTCTCGTCCTGGCTACGATCGTGATGCTGGTGTTCATGCTCCGAGATATGGAACTCACCGTGAAAGAGTCGCACGTGATGATGTTTCTATATGCGGGCTTCGGGCTCTGGATGACGCTCGAGGCGTTCGGGGCCTCGACGTTGCTCGGGGTGCGGCAACTCTAGGACGCGGGAGCAAAGCCTCCGGACAACATGCCGCTCAGCTTCATCGGACTCAGGCGTGGTGTCGCATCGAGCCGCCGCAAAACCGGCAATACTTCGAGTCCGGGTCCACTTCGATGTGCTCGCAAGAGGGGCACGGAATCGCGTGGTATCCGCCACCACCCGGTAGCTGGGCGATCTCCGCGGTCACGATGCCGGTCGGCACCGCGATGATCCCGTAGCCGAGAATCATGACGAAGGCGGCGAGCCCCTGCCCCAGAGGTGTCGTCGGGGCGACGTCACCGTACCCGACGGTCGTCAGCGTCACGATGGCCCAATAGACGCCGCGTGGGATGCTCGTGAATCCGCTCTCAGGCCCCTCGATCAGGTACATCACGGAGCCGACCACGATAACAATGCAAAGCACGGTCACGAGGAATACCGCGATCTTGTAGCGTGCGTTGCGCAGGGCGATGGACAGCAGGCTCGCTTCCCCAAGGAACCGGACCAGCTTGAACACCCGGAACACGCGGACCACGCGCAGGACGCGGATCACGGCCAGATACTGTCCACCGGGAAGGAACACGCTCAGGTAGGTCGGGATGACCGAGAGAAGATCGATGATCCCGAAGAAGGAGAAGACGTAGGCGCGCACATTCTTCACGCACCAGATTCTCACCACGTACTCGAGCGTGAACAGGATCGTGAACGCCCACTCGAAGGCGATAAGCTCCGCCCCGTATCGACCACTGAAGCTGGCGACGGAGTCCAGCATCACAGCTGTGACACTGGCGATGATGAGGACGATCAGTCCGGCGTCGAAGTGACGGCCCCATCCCGGCTCGTGGCCGAAGATGATCTCGTACGTCTTGCCTCTGAGCGTGTCGGGGGGCGCAGCGGGATTCAGTGCGGACATCAGCCTTCCTCTCGGCGTAGTCGTTTCAGCTCGGGAGGGAACGGGTCAAAGTAATGGGACGATCGGTATTGGATACCGAGTCTGACCCTCCGGGTGCGCTCGAGCGGCTCTCCAGTGGTTGAACCGTGACGGACATGACCTCAGGCGAGCAGGCCTGGAGCGCCTCCGGTATGCAGGAAAACGATACGCTGGTGGTCTTGAACACCGAGATGGCGCACATGGGCGATCAGCGCTGCGGCCGCCTTGGACGTGTAGGTCGGGTCGAGCACGATACCCGCGTGATGTCCGAACAACTCGGTGGCCTCGCGTGATGCATCGGTTGGAATCCCATATCCCTTGCCTACCTGTGCGTCGATGGACGCAAAACGGACGGTCGATGGGTCGATCGAGGTGCCGAGAAGCTCGGATGCAGCGTCTTGTGCCAACGCGTTGCATACGTTGTCGAGTTCCGCAGCCGGCGCGTCTGCGCTCACGCCGAAGAGCCGGACGTCGCCTCGGCCAAGAAGCGCAAGCCCCAGAATCAGGCCAGCGAGTGTGCCGCCGGACGACGAGGCGCTGAAGACGAGCGTCTCGGAGCACCCATCCCCGAGCGAATCGATTTGCTCGCAGAGTTCGATGGCCGCTCGGGCGTATCCCAGGGAGCCCAGCGGAGTGGACGCCCCGATGGGGATGACGAGTGGTGACTCGCCCTCCGCACGGAGCTCGGCTGCTACCGAGTCCATGCGTTCGGCTCGCTCGGTGCGCTCATCCACCGCCACGATCTCGGCGCCGAAGAGCCCGTGCAGGAGCGCGTTTCCGGTGGGGTCTCCGTCTGGTCCACGAGTGGTTACGAGTACACACCGCAGCCCATGGCGGGCCGCGAACGCTGCGGTGACGCGACAGTGGTTGGATTGCGGCCCACCCGCAGTGATCAGACAGGTCACCCCCTCGCGCATGGCAGGTGCGAGTGCGTATTCGAGCTTCCGGACCTTGTTGCCGCCAAGTGCGAAACCTGTCTCCGCATCCATCTTCGCCCAAAGCCGATCTGTGCCGAGGGCCGCCCCCAGACGAGGCAGCTGGATGAGCGGTGTTGGGAGGTGGGCCAGGGTGACCGTAGGCTGGTCACGGAGTCGGGTCAGCGCGTCTGTATACGGCGGCATGTCAGCGAGGCGAGGGCGCCGAAGCGGCAACGCGACGTGCAGCTTCCAGCACCGTGGCGGCGTGGATCTCGACGGTATCGTCCACGTGCTCAGCGTATCCCCCCGACATGACGACCGCTACCGGGGTGCCGGCGTGTTCACACGCATCGAAGACAATCCGGTCTCGCTCGCGGAGTCCATTCTTCGTGACCGCCAGCCGGCCGAGACGGTCCCCCTCATAGGGGTCCGCTCCCGCGATGTAGAATGCGAGGTCAGCGCCTTCGGCGAGGGCACGGTCGACGCCGTCGTGAACGGCCGATAGAAAGAGGTCGTCACTCACCCCGTCGGCCAATCCGACGTCGAAGTCACTGGCTTCCTTTCGGAAGGGGTAGTTCGACGCACCGTGGACGGAGAGGGTGAAGACCGATGGATCGCGGGCGAAGATTGCTGCCGTGCCATTGCCTTGATGGACGTCGAGGTCCAGAACCGCGCACCGCCCGACCATTCCGCGAGCCTGGAGCGACCGAATTGCGACCGCGACATCGTTGAACACGCAAAAGCCCTCCCCGGCATTCGCAAATGCGTGATGCGTGCCGCCGGCGAGGTTGACCGAGATACCGTCCTCATGCGCTCGCTCGGCTGCGTGGATGGTGCCACCCGTAGAGCGACGCGAGCGCTCGACGAGTTCCGGGGACCAGGGGAAGCCAATGCGGCGGATTTCGTCTCGGGTCAGGCGCCCGGAGGTCGCGCGTGCCACGTAGTCGTCGGTGTGGACCCGAGTGAGGTCCTCGTTGGTAGCAGGCTCCGGAATCTCCAACTGGATTCGTTCGTCGGGTGCCACTCGCTCACGGAGAAGTCGGTACTTCTCCATGGGGAACCGGTGGTGATCCGGCAGTGGAAGAACGAAATGGTCGCAGTACCAGGCGAGCACGGCTAACGAGTCGGCGTCAGGTGGCGTCAGGTGGGGTGGAAGGAGAACATACCGAATTCGAATCGGAGGACGGGGAGTCGCTCAACTCCCGCTGCTGAATTTGCCTACGCCAACCAATCGCTCCCACGCGACCAAGGTGCTCCGGATTCGCTCCTTTGCCCTGCTGCTCTTGGCTCAGGGAGTGTGTGCCGTGGGCGCCGATGCGCAGCTGGGTACCGTACAGGGGCGTGTCCGGGAGGTGGAGGGCTCTGCTGTCTTCGGCGCGACCGTATCACTCTTTCGCGGAGGCACACGCGCCTTCGTAACCGATACCGACCGCCTCGGTTCGTTCCGGATCACCGATGTGACTCCAGGGCCGTGGGAGGTACGTGTCGCTGCGCTCGGGTATGCGGAGCATCTCGAAGCCGTGGAGCTCGGACTGGCCGGGACGGTGGAGGTAGACATCCGACTGGAGCGTAGCGCCCTTGTGCTCGAAGGGATCGATGTCGAGGCGGAGCGTAGTCGAGAGAGGATTCGTTTCGAGGAACTGGGCGGGGCGACGGTTCGAGAGCTGGATGCCGAGGATGTGCGAGGGGTTCCGGGTGTGGGTGAACCCGATCCCGTGCGAGCGATCGAAGTTCTGCCCGGCGTAGTGTCGACGTCCGATTTTTCTGCGGCGTTCCACGTTCGCGGGGGCTCTCAGGATCAGAACCTGATCCTGCTCGACGGCATGCCGATCTTCTCGCCGTTCCATTTGGGTGGGCTCTTTTCCGTCTTCAATGCCGATATGATCGACCGCGTCGAGTTGATGTCGGGTGGGTTCGCAGCGGAACACGGGGGGCGCGTCTCTTCGGTGCTCGAGATCGAGAGCGATGCGGGCCAGGGAGAGTTCGACGGGGATGCCGCCGTGTCGCTTCTCTCCACTCGAGTGGCGGTCGGCGGCCGGTTACCGGACGCAATGGCCGATGCCCTCGGGCAGGCGAGTATTCGCTATCGGGTCTCCGCTCGTCGCTCGTACTTCGACGTTCTGTTCAAGCCGGTCTTCGAGTTTCCCTATCACCTGACGGATCTTCAGGCCGTGGTCGAAGGTTGGACGCCCTCCGGTGACCGGCTGACGATCACGGCGTACACCGGTGCGGACGTCTTTGACCTCACGCAGATCGAGGACGAGGGCTTCCCACTTCGGGTCGACTGGGACTGGGGCAATGACGCGCTGGGTATTCGATGGAGTCGCGCCCGCCGTGGTGGTGGTTCGCTGGATCTGCGTGCCAACGTCAGCAGCTTCGACACGGGACTGCTCTTCCCCGACTTCGACGATACCGACTTCAGCAGCCGTATTCAGCAGGCCCAGATTCGCGCTGATCTCGACACTCGCCCAAGTCCACGGTGGGGTGTCCAGGTCGGGTCGAGCGTCGAGCGTATGGAGTACGCGAACAGCTTTCAGACAGGCGGCACCAGCTTCGGAAGTGGGGCCGGGCGAGGTTGGCTCCTGGGGAACTACGCGCAGGCACGCTATAGCCTTCCTCGCCGGTGGCTCGTCGAAGTCGGCGTGCGCGCCGATGGCTTCCTTCAGGATCCGGGTGGTACGGTCTTCGAGCCGTCTCCCCGGCTTGCTGTGAAGCGATTTCTACGCGAGGGGGAGCTTGCGTTGAAGTTCGCTGCGGGCCGGTATACCCAGTTCATCCACTCCCTCCGGGACGAGGAATTACCCCTCGGTCTCGACGTCTGGGTGGTTGCGCGTGAAGACGTGCCTCACACCGTGTCGGACCAGGTTCAGATCGGGGTCGAGGGCTGGCGGGATATCGACTGGTTCTGGTCGATCGAGGGCTACTACAGGTCATTCGACGGTGTTGTCACGCTCAACACGGTAGACAATCCGAACGACGATTCGGACGACATCCTGGGCGGAACAGGTCTGTCGTGGGGGGCGGATCTCATGATCCGAAAGGAAACAGGGGACGTGAACGGGTGGCTCGCGGTGTCGTTCCTGAAGGCCGAGCGATCCTTCCCGGACCTGCTGTCGCCACTGACGCCTTCGCCCGAGATCACGTACCCTCCGATCTTCGATCGCCGGCTCGACGTCGATTTCGTGCTGACCTATCCGGCCCCGTGGGGTTGGACAGGTGGCCTTCGCTGGAACTTCGGGACCGGGATCCCCTACACGCGTGCTGTCGGGTCGTATGCGTACTACTCGCCCCGGTACGTGGAGGGTGGGGGGCTGGATTGGACGGGAGACGGAGACGAGGCGGCGACCGGTGGCTATGGGGTCGTCCTTGGTGAGCGTAACTCGGCTCGGTATCCATTCTACCATCGTCTCGACGTCAGTTTTCGCCGCTCTTTTCCGAAGAAATGGGGCGCACTGACGCCGTATGTGAACCTCGTGAACGTGTACAATCAGCGTAACGTCCTCTTCTACTTCTACCAGTATGAGGAGGACCCACCCGTCCGGTCCGGTATTTCCATGTTCCCGGTGCTGCCCACCTTCGGCCTGGAGATCTCGTTCTAATGCGCGGCGGAACGAGGGTGTCTGAGGCTGTGGGGCTGCTGACGTGCCTGCTTGTATTCAGCGGATGCGAACTCCAGGAACTTGCGGTCGCAGATGTCGAGAACGTTGTGGTTGCGGAGATCTATCTCGACGTGGGGCGAGATACGTCGGACAACGTCGCACGTGCCTTCCTTCACAGGACTGTTGGGTTTGACGATGGGGACGTGCTGCCGTCCCTGAGCGACGCTACCGTGACGATGACTCGCGCCGACGGATATGCCTTCACGCTTCCGAGTGAAGGGACCGAAGAGTGCGTCGAGTCTTCACCGACCCAAGAGCCTGGTGCGTGCTTCGTGGCGGAGGCTGCGGCGGCCCGCATCGGACCGGGTGACCTGATCGAGGTGCTTGTGGAGCTCCCTGGAGGGGGGGAGATCCGAGGTGCTACCCGTGTGCCGGGTCGATTCGAACTCGATGGTATTCCCGAAGTCTGCTGGATGCCGCCCAACGTACTCATGACCGTCGACTGGTCTTCGGCGGCAAATGCATGGGCCTATTTGAACGAAACGTCCATTCGAGGCTTGCCGGACGCGCTTCGGCCGGAGGGAATCATCGTTCGGGACGACCCGCTGTACCTGCTGGGACTGTCCGTATCTGACTCGGATACCACGGTAGTGTTTCCATCCGAATTCGGCGTCTTCAATCGACTCGACCTCGATTCTGACCTTGCGATTCGGTTGCAGGGCGGACTGCCCGCGGGATCGACTGCAGAGCTCGCCATCACAGCAGTGGATCGCAACTACGTGAACTGGGCACGGGGCGGAAGCTTCAACCCGTCGGGACAGGTCCGAGTCCCGAGTCTTTCAGGCGACGGGACCGGTGTCTTCGGCTCGACGGTTGGTCGCGGCTTCGACATCCTGGTCACGGATCGACCCAGTGGCCTTCCCGCGTGCCCTCTCGACTGATGCAGCTCTTCGCGCAGATGTAGCCGCCCGACTTCAGTCGGGGTCAGCGACCACGTAGATCTGTCGGGCCAGTTCGGGCGGTACTGCGCGTTGGAAGTCCGTGCCCGAGTCGAGGAAAACCGGAATGGAGCCATCCACTGAGGTTTCGGTCCCTACCGTGACGAGCGTTCCGGGAGTCAGGCCCTCCTCCGCCATCGACCGGAGGTCCGCCGAATGCTCGTCTCGAACAGCTCGGATGCGCAGACGCGCACCAGCAGGTGCGTCCGCTAGGGTCTTGAGATCCGTTTCTTCGATGACGCCCGCCGGCGTAGGGATCGGAGCTCCGTGAGGGTCATGCCGAGGTGACCCGAGGGCGCGGGACATCTGCTCGATAAGCTGGTCCGAGGCTGCATGCTCGAGTCTTTCTGCCTCTTCGTGCACGTCATCCCAGGAGTATCCGAGGCGTTCGCACAGGTACGTTTCGAGAATGCGGTGTCGGCGCAGAACTCGAAGCGCCTCGGTCGTGCCCGGCTCGGTGAGACGGACACCTTTGTACGGCACATGCTCCAGCAGTCCGTCCCCTGCGAGGCGCTTCACCATACCGGTGACGGACGCAGGTTGGATGTCGAGAGCCTCTGCGATCGCCGAGGTCGACGCGGTATCTCCGTGCTCGGAGAGTGCGTAGATCGCCTTGAGGTAGTCCTCGACAGAGCGGGAGAGGGAGCGCGCAGTCATGTACGGAAGTTACTCCGCCAGTGAGGGGAGGTCGACCCGAACCCCGGAGCCCAGAGGGCCATCGTTGCACATTGTTCCCAAATACAGTGTCGCGGCCGGGGTGTCCGGGCCTGTGTGCTCGGAAGATGTTCCTGCGCATGGCTTTGCCCCTCTTCTGGGGCTCATGAGCGAAAAGGACGATCTGCAGCCGTTTCACGCGAAAGGCACCGCTCCCGGTCAGGAGGCTGCGGATGCCGTAGCGGAAGTGCTTGCGCACGCCGCGGAGCGGGATAAGGCGGGCAAGGCAAGGACCGCGCCCAAGGGGCCTCCCCGGTGGACGATGCCCATCACGGTCAATCTGGGCCTTCTGGCGATCTACTTCCTCTTCGCCCAGCCGCCATGGATCGTAATGAGCCCGCTCCAGGACCCGCGGGACATGAGCGAGCGTATGGAGGTGAGTCGTACTGCGATCTGGGCCCTGATTCAGCGGATCGGAGTTGGTGTGACTTTGCATTTCGCCCGTGACTTTCCGGCCCAGTCGGTGTAAAACGTCCTATGCGCTATGAGAAATCGACACAGGGCATCCGGGTAGAGGTGTCGCCTCGCTTCTCCCTCGCCGACTCCGATCCGGCTGAGGGCACCTTCGTGTTCTCGTACACCGTCAACATGGCCAACGAGAGCGAGGCGACGGCCCAGCTCCTCTTCCGGCACTGGCGGATCCATGACGCAGCCGGGGACGATTCGATGGTAGACGGTGAGGGGGTTGTCGGTGAACAGCCGGTGCTCGCGCCCGGCGAGTCTCACGAGTATCAGAGTTACTGCGTGCTCCGCTCGCCCGTTGGTTTCATGGAAGGGCACTACACCTTCGTTCGGGCTGATGGGGATCGGTTCAAGGTCGAGGTGCCTCGCTTCCATTTGAATGGTCCGCTGGTCATCCCGACGTTGGCGGTCGAACCGTATGAGGACGATGAAGAGCCGGGTGTGCTTCACTGACGGTGCAATCGTCGTTACACTTCGCGACTTTTCGCATTCTTCGATACAGTTGAGCTCCGACCCGTGAACGATTCAGTCGCTGTCGACGCAAAGCGTATTCTTCTGCGCTACGGAGCGCCGATCTCGGTGCTCGACGATATCGCGGAAGTCCATCGGATCGAGTTCGCTCGAGAGGTCGCCAAGACCGCCCTTCCCGAGCGGCAGGGACGTCTCCGTGAGCTTCTGATCGAGAACGGCTACATCGTCGTCGAAGAGGACTGACCTCCCGATCACGATCGGTTCCATCAGCCGATCGTGAAGTCCACCGTTCGGGTGCTGTCGAGCGGGAGCTGAACAGGGACCACCGTTCGGCCTGCTTCACTGCGTGGGTCCAACTCCGCAGGGCTACCGTCGATGAGGACCGTCTGGATCTGGCCTGACACTGAGGGCTCGAACACCACGAGGGGCGGTACCCCGACCCGTTCGGGCTCGAGGGTGAACCGCGCGGAGTCTCCTCTTCGCTCGTACGCCATCCGGATCGTGCCGTCACTGATGGGGATGCCCTCGACGGCGAAGGACGTAAGGTGCTCGGGCATCCGCGGTGCGAGTCTCAATCGTCCGACGGGGGCGTCCGCCGAGAGACCGAGCATGCCGTGCACGAACGCAAGGATCAGTTCACCACTTGTTGCGGGTCGATCTGCGTCTTCCTGCGGACCCGAGAGATCCACGAGGGGGTCCCAGGTCGCGGGGCCTGCTGGCCCACCGGCCAATCCTTCGTCCAGGAGCGCCCTCCAATCCGCCCAGGCACGGTCGGGATCAGTACGGAACACCGATGCGGCGCGGCGAGCCCGAGAGGCTCGGACGTCTTCCACGAGGACCGGCTCGCCCGGATCTCCAGCGAGGAGCGCTGCGAGCCATGTCGCTCGGGTCGGGACCGATTCGGTGTCGTGCGCAGGTGCTCCTGCCATAGGCAGTGCGATACCACCCATCCGGCGAGCTGGAGGCGCGATCTTCGCTCGGGCTCCGAGGGCACGAAGCGACGCGAGGGTCTCGGGGTGCGCGCCGTACTGGAGAGCGTCGGCGAGGCTACGGGCGGCCAGACCCAGCAGGTCCGAGTCGATGGCGTCGGGGTTTGCCAGGATCCGATCCGCGATATCCGCTGCCGGTCGGACGTCTCCAGATGTAGAGCCGGCTCTCGCCGCGAGTAGGCCGGCTGACGTCACATCCTGCTCCATGAGCCGTGCGAGGGCGCGTGCCCTCCCCTCACGGTGTCCCATCGAAACAGCGGCGAGGCCGAGGCCGAGGGTGGCAGCAGGGCGCTCGACCATGAGACCGTGCCCTCGGGCGAGTGCCCAGGCCAGACCGTCGTCGACCGCTTCGATTCCACTGGCCACGCGAAGCGTGCCCTCTTCCCCTCGCGCGGCACCCATCGCATGGCCGGCGAGATGCTCTGCGGCCCGCATGGCGCTTTCTGCCTCGGACGCTGAGCCACTCGCAAGGACGAGGGTGTGTGCCGTTCCGCTGGCGAGCTCGAGCGATACGCTGATCCTGCCATGTGTGTCGAGAATTTCGATCTCTTCCGGCTCGGGCGTGACGCGCAGATAGAGCGCCAGCTCTTCGGCAGACAGCAGTATGCCCTCGCTGGACCGAGCGACGACTGCGGACGCGGTCGGCGTCGCGATGTCGAGAAGAACCTCGGTGCGGTCGGACGCTGATCCGGATAGCTGCCAGGCGAGCAGGGGAAGGGTGCGCGCGGCGATGACGGTCTCGAGCGAGGAGCCACGCTGACCCGTGAAGTCACGTCGGGCGACGCCGGGGTACAGAACGAGGTTCGCGGCATGGCCGAGCGCCTCTGGGCGGATCGCTGCCGTGATTCCTGCCGAGCCGCTTACGTCACGGAAAAGGACCTGCCCACCGCCTCGCGTCTGATGGCCTGCGAAGCGAACCCGCTCCCCATCGACGAGGAATGGCTCGGCGCGGGCGGGCTGCGCGATCGAGAGGCCCTGTAGTGCTGGATCGACGGGAGGGATCGTTGATGTCATGAAGGTACGTAAGCGCGGGCCGGGGTGCCGTCAGGTCAGTCCCCCGACGGTGTGTCGCTACCCGATCGTAGCACGGTTGTTGGCGAAGTCACTCGCCTTCACGATGGTCAGCCGGGAGATGTCGAGTCGATCATGGATCGCTTGATTGACCTCCTCGAGGGTGACTGAGCGGACCCGGTTCTCCAACTCTTCGATGAGCGCGGCCTCGACTCGGTCCACGTTCTCGGGGGCGAAGATCGCCACCGCGAGGAATTGACCGGCCGGGTCGACCGGACGTCCGGAGATGATCGACTGCACCGCGTAGCTCAGCCCGTCCTGATTTCGGATGCGCTCGGCCAGTCTCGAGTTCAAAATGCCGCCTCCGATGATTTCAGACGCGAGGAGCAGCGCGGCGTAATCCGGATCGGTGTCCCGGAGGCCGTTGTCCAGCCGGTATTCGGTGATCCCTTCGACACTGGCCACTGGAGCCAGCTCAGCCGCGGACGTCTGTGCGGTGAGATCTGTGGCGGAGGCGAACGCGACGAACGGGTGAGGGAGTCATCCTGATCTCCTTGGCGGGAAGCAGAGTCTGCTCGGTCCCTAACCTACACGCAGCGCTCGGAGACGGTTCAGGACCGCGGCGATTTCATACCGGCGAAAGGCTGCCAGCTCGCCTGTCTTGGAGTCGTCGAATGTGTCGAGCCCGTCCCCGAGTGCCTTCATGATCATATCCAGGGCGTCGGGCATCCTGGCGGCGGGGTGAGAACGCGACGTCCATGCGAGCGCCAGACCGATCGCGCGGATCTGCGCCCGCCCGACGAGTTGCTCCAGTGCCGCCAGATCGATTGTGTCTCGCCCGAAGATGAGGGTCCGATCATCCGGGCTTTTCACGTTCACGGCCCGCCGTCCTCGGCCTGGTTGAACTCTGCTCCAATCGATCTCACGTGAGTCGGAGAGGGTGAGCGGACCCCTGGCTCCTGCCGTCCGCCCTGTGGGAACGGCTTTCGCGGTAGCGTGAGCCTGGATCGTGATGTCATACGGCCGATACCCATCCATACGGAGCACCAGATCCGCGGCGTCGAGGTAATCGCCACTTCCGCCGAGGACGAGCACTGTACTCACACCGTGATCGTCGCGGAGTTCTTCGACTCGATCCAGGAACGGAGTGATCGGCTCGCCGGACGACGGTATCAGCTCCTGCATACGATGATCGCGAATCATGAAATTGGTGGCCGACGTGTCCTCGTCCACGAGAAGGAGGCGCGAGCCGCACTCCAGGGCCTCGACGATTGCGGCGGCCTGGCTCGTTGAGCCCGAAGCGTTGGAGGAGCTGAAGGCAGTGGTCGCCTCGCCTCCGGGAAGATCCGTGATGAATGGTGAGATGTCGACGCCCGAAACCGATCGCCCGTCCTCTGCGCGCACCTTTACCGCGTCGTCTCGGGTCACGACGAGGCTTCGCCCATCATCGGGCTCGTGATTCCACACACCGGACTGGATCGCGCGCAGGAGCGTACTCTTTCCGTGGAAGCCGCCACCGACGATGAGGGTGAGCCCTTCCGGGATACCCATCCCGGTGACGGGTCCGCGGTTGGGGGTCTCGATGCGCACGCGCATCGAACCTGGGCTGAGGAACGCGATCGCTTCTTCCGGATCCAGGGGCTGATCGCCGATGCCACTCCTGCGCGGTAGAGAGCTGCCGTCTGCGATGAAGGCCACGAGGCCTCGCGCGGCGAGGGCGGACCGCAGGTGATCCGCATCTTCGTTCGTAGCGGCACATCGCTCGACCTCATCGGGGTCGTGTGCCCCGTTCAGCAGTGTCGAAGACACCAGGGCCGGGACCCGCTCCGTGAGCAGGTCGACTGCTCCGGGCCCGTCGATACGTCGACCGCACGCAGGAAGCCCGACCGCAAAACGAACCTCCAGTACGCCATCGACATCGAGCTGCACTGCGGATTGGGCGAGCACGACCTGGCCAGGGTCCTGCATCCGAATCTTCCCGCTATGGCCAGTTCCTGCTCGAAGCGAGGACATCTCGCTCGCCGCCCGGGAAAAGCGGCGTGCGAGATGGCACGCGGTTCCCAATCTTCGCGCCTCTGTCCGGTGGGACGACGGTGGCAGACCGGAGGTGTCCCGTGGCAGTCGGATATGGACGCGGGTGGGGGTCGCGAATGGGTCACGCTGGACATGGTCGACGTTCAGGGTGAACTGGTCGAACGCCCATGGCCCGGCGAGGGCCCTGTAGCCCCCGTACCCCCGGCCGTCGAGTCCCTGCAGCTCGGCGCGAAGTCGTTCTTCGTCTCGCATCGCTTCCCGTCCCGCACATACGTTGATCTGAACGATATCGACCCTGCGCCTCCGCGATACCCGACCATGATCCGTTCGCTCCGCTCTCTGCCACTGTATCTCGCCCTGGCCGCGCTCCTCGCAGCTGTACCGTTTTCGGTCGCCGCCCAGGATCCCGTCACCGTCATTCGAAACGGGCGTGTCCTCGATGGGTCGGGTAACCCCTGGATGTCTGCGGACGTGGTAATCCAGGGGGAGCGGATCGTACGGGTGGGTGACGCGTCGGACGTGCGGGCCGATCGGATCATCGATGCGACGGGGTTATACGTCACACCCGGGTTTATCGATGTCCACTCGCATGCCGGGCCGGGCCTGACCTCGCCTGAACTGAGCCATGCGGAGCCCCTTCTGGCGATGGGACTGACCACGGTGTTCGTGAACCCGGACGGAGGCGGCCCGGTCGATCAGGCTGCACAGCGCGAAGCACTCCTCGCCGACGGACTCGGTGTGAATGTCGCGCAACTCGTGCCGCATGGATCTGTGCGTCGGGAGGTCCTGGGGGCCGTGGACCGGCACGCGACTTCGCCTGAGCTCGAGCGGATGCGCTCTCTCGTGATCTCGGGGATGGAGCAGGGAGCGTGGGGGTTGTCGTCGGGGACGTTCTACGTGCCCGGCAGTTACGCGCCCCCGGAGGAGATCGAGGAGCTGGCGAAAGACGTGGCTCGGTACGGAGGGACGTATACCAGCCATTATCGTGACGAGTCGACGTACAGCGTGGGTTTGATCGCCGCAGTGGACGAGGTGATCAATGTCGGGCGGGTAGCGGACTTGCCGGTTGTGCTCACGCACGTGAAGGCTCTCGGCCCACTGGTCTGGGGCTACGGTCAGGCAATCGTGAGCAGGGTGGAGCGCGCCCGCGACGAGGGCATTGAGGTCTTCGCGGATCAATACCCGTATACGGCGTCGGCGACAGGCCTGGAGGCCGCGCTCCTGCCCAGGTGGTCGCAGGCGGGCGGTCGTGACGCGCTGCTTACACGGATGGCCAACCCCGACACCATGGCCCGCATCCGGGAGGGTATGGAGGAAGGGCTGATCAGGAGGGGTGGCGCGGATCGGATCCAGTTTCGGCGATACCGTCCCGACCCCTCCATCGAGGGGCGCCTCTTGAGTGAGGTAGCGGAGGAGCGCAGGCAGGACCCGATCGACACGGCGGCCGATCTTATTCGCGGCGGCGGTGTCAGCATCGTTTCGTACAATATGCACGATGACGATGTCGAGACGCTGATGGTTCAACCCTGGACGATGACGTCGTCCGACGGCGGACTTGTCTCATTGGGCGACGGAGTGCCACACCCGCGAACATACGGAGCCTTTGCGCGCAAGTTGCGGCTCTATGTGAACGAGAAAGGTACGGTCGATCTGGCTCACGCCGTCCGCAGCATGACGTCTCTCCCTGCGGCGGTCTTCGATATGCCGGACCGTGGTATGCTTCGCGAGGGAGCGATTGCTGACCTTGTCGTCTTCGATCTAGCGCGCGTCCGGGACGTGGCCGAGTACACTGACCCGCATCACTACTCGGAGGGCATGGTGCACGTGTTCGTGAACGGCGTTCCCGCGTTAACCGACGGTGCGTTCACCGGACAGCGACCGGGGCGCGTCCTGAGAAAGACCAGATAGGGGGGGTCAGCGGCCTCTGAATTCGGGCTCCCGGCCCTCTCTCCATGCCGCGATGCCCTCACGCAGGTCGTCGGACGTGGTGCACCGATCGATGATCGCCGAGGCCTCGAGGGGGTCCATCGAACCCTCCTCGATCCCCCGCATGATCTGCTTCATACCTTGCACGGCCAGCGGCGCGAGGTCTCGGAGTCGTGCAATGCGGTCGGTGACGGCGTCCTCGAATGCCTCTCGAGCAACCAGTTCCGTCAAGAAACCGATGCGTAGCAATTCCACCCCATCCATGTCCTCGGCGGCAAGGAGCATTCGATTTGCTATGCTCGGCCCGAGCCGGCGGACGTATCGGGTCAGGCCACCGATCGGGTAGCAGACACCAAGACGTGCCGCCGGAACGGAAAGGCGCATGGCTTCGACGCCGATGCGGAAATCGCAACAGAGTGCGAGCTCGGCGCCTCCACCGTACACGTCTCCGTTCAGCGCACATACGGTTGGCACGCGAAGCGCCGCGAGACGATTCGTCATGGTATCGAAGATCGCGCCGCTCATTTGTCCGCTGCTCATCTGATCGAGGGACGCTCCCGAGCAGAACGTGCGATCTCCTGCACCGGTGAGCAGCAGTACGCGGATCGCGGGGTCTGCCTCGATCTCGTCGAAGATCTCCACCATTCGGGCAACATCGTCTGCCCCGAGTGCGTTGTGCCGCTCGGGCCGGTTGAGCGTGATACGCGCGGTCCGTGTGTCTCGCTCGAATCGGATGCCGCTGAGATTGTTCCTGATCATGAGAGAAGTCTATCGCCGTGAGTCGCGATGCGTAGACTTCTGCTCCCCGTTTCCCCTGCCGGAGATTCGAGTTGGGCGCCATTCGTGACTTCATGTCGACCCACTATCTGCACTTCAACGCCCGAGAAGTCGTCGATGCGGCGAAGGCGTACGAGGCCCACATCGATGCGGGTGGGAAGATGCTCGTGGCGATGGCGGGTGCGATGTCGACGTGCGAGTTCGGGATCTCCCTTGCCCGCATGATTCGCGCCGGAAAGGTGCACGCAATTTCATGCACTGGTGCGAACCTCGAAGAAGACGTGTTCAACCTCGTTGCGGGGCGCGAGTACGAGATGATTCCCTCGTGGCGTGACCTCTCTGCGAGGGACGAGCAGGAGCTCTACGAGCGTGGTATGAATCGCGTCACAGACACGTGCATTCCGGAGACGGTGATGAGGCAAGTCGAGGGCCGTCTGCTCGAGTGCTGGCAGCGGGCGTCGTCGTCCGGTCAACGGAAGTTGCCGGCGGAATTCCTCTTTCAGATTCTCTCCGACCCCACTCTTCACGAACACGTCCAGACCGATCCCGCCAACTCGTGGATGCTGGCCGCTTACGAAGCCGGGATTCCCGTCTACGCGCCTGGATGGGAGGACTCCACGACGGGCAACATCTTCGCTGCGAATGTAATGATGGGGCGGGTCCCCGATCACTCGTGCGTGAAGTCCGGAACAGAGCAATTTCAGGCTCTGATCGAGTGGTACGAGGCGAACCACGGAGCTGGGGAGACGCCCTCGGTCGGCTTCTTTCAGATCGGCGGAGGAATTGCAGGTGACTTTGCGATCTGCGCCGTTCCGTGCATTACCCAGGACCTCAGGCGAGACGTCCCTTACTGGGGCTATTTCTGCCAGATCACGGACGCCCAACCGTCGTACGGTGGGTATTCGGGAGCTCCCGCGAACGAAAAGATCACGTGGGGTAAACTCGAGCCGGATACGCCGAGGTTCGAGATCAACTCGGACGCGTCGATTGTGGCTCCGCTTATCTGCTCCTGGGTCCTCGGTGACTGATCTCCTGGGAGATCGGACCTGCGAAGCCTGCTTCGGCTACGACGAGTACAAGTGCACGCTGTACGGCCAGGTAGGCATCGACATTGATCCAGAACTCATCCGGTGCGTGACCGTTCGCGCCCTGACCGCCGCGGCCGATCGTCACAGCCGGGATGCCGAGGGCGATCGGCACGTTCGAGTCGGTCGACGAACGGGCGAGCTCGCCCTGCACGCCGAACTCGGCTGTCGCGGCCAGTGCCCTCTGGATGACGGGCGTCGAGGGATCGAGCTCGCCGGATGGGCGATCGCCGATCTTGTCCTTGATCGCCTGAAGCGGATCTCCCTCGCGGCGCAGCTCATTTTCCTCAGCGGCGCCTCGATCCATCGCGGCCAGGAACGCTTGCTCGATGCGCGCCAAGCTGGCGGGGCTCTCCGAGCGCATGTCGACCTCCATCCATGACTCGAACGGGACGGAGTTGACCGACGTCCCTCCACCAATTCGGCCCACGTTGTAGCTCGTCCGCGGGCCCGATCGCGTAAGCGTGTCCGCAACGTCCTGGAAATAACGGACAGCGCGGCTCATGGCATGGGCAGGGTTCGCCGTACCGAAGGCACCCCACGAGTGCCCTCCTGGTCCCGCGAACGTTACGCGATAGCGAACCGATCCCAGACCCATCGAGACGATCCGTGAAAGTCCACCCCCGTCGACGTCAATCCATACGTCCGGGCGAAGACCGTCCTCCCGATACAGGTACTTCATCCCCCGGAGGTCTCCGAGCCCCTCTTCTCCCACCACGCCGACGAAGAGCAGATCGTCGTCGGTCTCCAGCGAGGCTTCTTCGAGTGCGCGCAGGACGGAGAGAACAACCACAAGACCTCGCGTGTCATCGCCGACACCCGGCGCGAAGAGTGTGTCGCCGACCTGACGAACCGACACGTCCGTCCCTTCGGGGAAGACGGTATCCAGGTGGCCCCCGAAACCGATCGTTCGTTCCCCGGTGCGGCCCCGCCGTAGTCCGATGACGTTACCCTCGTTGTCGGTCCAAACGGAGTCGGCACCGAGTTCGGTGAGTAGTTCTCCGAAGCGGGCACCACGTTCGTCTTCCATGAAGGGGGGCGCGGGGATTTCGGTCAGCTCGATCAGGCGCTCGAGTGCCCAATCATCATGAATTTCTGCGAGATCGAGCGCGACCTTGATCGCCGGAGTCGCCATGAGACCGCGGATCTCGTCCGTGTACCCGGACTCCGGCTGCTGAGCATGCAGGGAAGAAGACGTGGGTCCCGCAAGGAGAAGTGCACCGAGAAAAGACAGCGAGTGCAGGTGAGGCCGCTTCAGGAACAGCACGGGTCGTCTCCCGTCGATGACGTCTGGGCGTCGTGCGAGTTTACATCGATGAGTCAGAAGCATAGCGAAGTCACAGCGATTCGGATCCCCGTCAGGGGTCCGTGCAGACTCGCTTGCTGCGGGGAACCGCGGCTACGATACTCCGACCGTACGTTCAATCGGAGCCCGACGTTGCCACAGCGTCTGGCCTGGCCCGAGCCCGTCGTAGATGACCGAATCCGAACCGTCCCAGTTTTTCCGAAGCACGATGGACGACGAGATCTCTCTCTGGGAGGTCCTGGCTGTACTCGTGCGGAGGCGTGGTACGATCGCACTGACGACGTTCCTGGTGGGGGCTGCAGCTGCCGCGTACGCACAGTTTCGCCCGATGACGTACACGACCAGCGCGGCTTTTCGACCGCAGGGGTCCGAAGTCTCGAACTCCCAGCTGATGGCGTTGGCGAGTCAATTCGGCGTCAACGTCGGTGGTGCCGGTGGAGATGAAGCGAGCCCCGCGTTCTACCAGGAGTTGCTGACGTCTCGCGAAATCCTCAGTCGAGTATCCGACGAGCCTTACCCGGTCGAGGGTGTCGGCACGGTAGAAATGAAGGACCTGCTCGAGATTGACGAAGAGTCGGAGGCCGAGCGGGATGAGGAGGTTCTCGAATGGCTGCGTGAAGACGCCGTATCGGTTTCGACCGGACGGGAAACCGGCACGGTGACCATATCGGTGAAGACCGAGTGGCCTGACCTGTCGCAGGCCGTCGCGGAGGAGCTGCTCGCTGAGGTCGCGCGTTTCAACATGGACACGCGGCAATCGCAGGCCGCGGCGGAGCGTGAGTTCATCGAGGCGAGGGTCGACGCGGCCGAGCTCGAACTCGAGGATGCCGAAGAGAGCCTCCGAGCCTTCCTCGAGGCCAACCGGCAATGGGAGAATTCACCCATGCTGACATTCCAGCACGATGGACTGATGCGAGAGGTGTCGCTGCGGCAGTCCGTGCTGACGACACTCGTTCAGGCGTATGAACAGGCACGGGTCTCCGAGGTCCGGGATACGCCCGTGATCACGGTTCTTCAGAGTCCGTTCTTTCCACCGAGGCACGACCCGCGCCGGCGCGTCCTCGCGACGCTTCTCGGGCTCATCCTGGGCGGCATGGTGGGCATCGTGCTTGCCTTCCTCGTCGAGGCCTTCCGCCGTCCCGGCGATGGCGATCCGGCACGCCAGGACTTCCAGGTGAGCTGGAATGCAGCCGTCCGGTCCATCCCCTTCGTCGGTGGCAGCAGTTCGTAGCGTCATAATGCGCTCCGGCTCCCCGGGTCGCGTGGTGGTGCTCGGGTTGTGCCCTGAACGCTGCCGAGCCTGTTGATGAATTGGCCGGAACTCGATGTGGGGCGCTCGATGTTGGAATCCGGATCGCCGATGTCGCTCGCACGACTGTCCGCTTCCACCACATGTCGTACGGAACCGTGATGGATCGGTCGTCGAGTCCGGGGACCGAAACGATCGGAGTCAGCGTCTGGTAGACGGTCCGCCGAACCTCCGACCTCGTCGGTACATCGAGGACGCGGGCTCGGTTAGCTTCTTGGGCTGATCACCCGAACGCTTCGCCCGGCCCCGAGCCGGTACCCATAGCTCCATGGCCATTCGCAATATCGCGATCATCGCGCACGTCGATCACGGGAAGACCACACTGGTCGACCAGATGTTCGGCCAGGCTGGCATCTTCCGCGAGAATCAGTCCGTGGAAGAGCGGGTGATGGACTCGAACCCGCTGGAGAAGGAGCGGGGAATCACCATCCTCGCGAAGAACACGGCCGTCCAATGGAACGACGTGAAGGTCAACATCGTCGACACACCGGGCCATGCCGACTTCGGAGGTGAGGTCGAGCGGATCCTGCGCATGGTGGACGGGGTGGTGCTCCTGGTGGACGCAGCTGAGGGTCCCATGCCACAGACCCGCTTCGTGACCCGCAAGGCGCTCGACCTCGGCCTGCTGCCTCTGGTCGTGATCAACAAGGTCGACCGCGGGGACGCGCGGCCGCATGAGGTGCATGACGAAGTGCTCGAACTCTTCATGGATCTCGAAGCCACCGACGAGCAGCTCGATGCTCCGTTTCTGTACGCGGTGGGTCGCGACGGGTGGGCCGCATACTCGCCCGAAGAGATGGGCGGCGATCTGACCCCGCTCTTCGACACCATCGTAGACCATTTCCCACCGCCTCATGTGGATGAGGACGGCCCGTTCCAGATGCTCGTGTCGACCCTCGACTATTCTTCCTACGTGGGTCGAATCGCGATCGGGCGGATCGAGCGTGGCTCGGTGCGCGTTGGCGATCAGGTGACGCTGCTCGACCTCGGAGATGAGGGCATGGTCGAGGATCCCGCTGCCGCGGAGTGTGCCAGGGTTTCCAGGTTGTACACCTTCCGCGGTCTCGAGCGGATCGAGGTCGAGGAAGCGATGGCTGGCGATATCGTCGCGATGGCCGGCCTGGACGGCGTAGAGATCGGGAAGACCGTGACGGATCCGGAGCACCGGGAGCGCCTCACGGGCATCGCGGTGGAGGAGCCGACCCTTTCCGTCGACTTCACGGTCAACAACTCCCCGTTCGCAGGTCAGGCTGGAAAGTTCGTCACCACGCGTCAGGTGCGTGAGCGCCTGTACAAGGAGCTCGAACGCAACGTCTCCCTGCGCGTTGAAGACACGGAGCAGCCCGACACCTTTACGGTGAGCGGACGTGGCGAGCTCCACCTTACGATCCTGATGGAGACGATGCGCAGGGAAGGGTTCGAGTTCCAGGTGTCACGTCCACGTGTCATCACGCGAAAGGCGGACGACGGTCAGCTTCAGGAGCCGTACGAAGAGGCCGTCGTCGAAGTCCCGGCCGACATGGTCGGTACGGTGATCGAGAAGCTCGGCTCACGGAAAGGGGAGATGACCGAGATGAAACCCATGGGGGACTCGGGTACCACACGTCTCCGCTTCAAGATCCCGGCCCGAGGCCTCTTCGGCTACCGCTCGGAGTTCCTCACGGACACCCGGGGTGAAGGGATTCTTCACCACACGTTTCAGGAATGGGACCGGTGGGCTGGAACGCTCAAGGGCCGGTCGCGCGGTGTGCTGGTTGCGGATCGACCGGGCAAGGCGGTCGGCTTTGCGCTCTTCGGCCTTCAAGAGCGTTCGACGCTCTTCGTGACGCCGGGCGACGAAACGTATGGTGGCATGATCGTCGGAGAGAATGTCAGGACCGACGACATGGACGTGAATGTGAGCAAGGAGAAGAAGCTCACAAACATGCGTACCACCGCATCGGACGAGAACATCAAGCTCGAGCCTCCACGAAAGATCACGCTGGAACTCGCCCTTGAATTCATCCAGGATGATGAACTCATCGAGGTAACACCGGATGCCATCCGGCTCAGGAAACGGATCCTCGACGCGAACCAGCGGAAGAAGGCGGCGAAGAAGGCCAACCAGCCGGTGTGAGCGGCGAGCGTCATGAGGATCTTCGGGGGTGCTCTCTCGGGAGCCTTCGGGCGTTTGGGCGGTGCACAACCGCTACGATGGACATCGACGGGCGAGTCGAACGTGTGAGGTCGACAAGACGGTCAAGGTGCACGACGTGAATAGAGAACGCTTCGACAACGCTGCGACGTTCCAGGAATACCTCGAGACGGTCGACAAGAACCGTGATTTGTGGCACGGAGTCTACGAGCGGGTCCGCGTATCCGAGGAGATCGTGGCCGAGGCTTCGCAGATTCCTGGCGGCTGGTATCTCGTCGCTCTGTCGGAGGACTGGTGCGGAGACGCCGTGAATACGCTCCCGGTCATCGCACGACTCGCTGAAGAGGCCGGGTGGGATCTTCGGGTCTTCGGCCGGGACGACAATCCGGATCTGATGGACGGACACCTCACCAACGGTCGGAGCCGTTCGATCCCCGTCGTCATCGTGTACGACGAACACTTCAACGAGATCGGCTGGTGGGGTCCCCGTCCGGAAGAAATCCAGGCGTGGGTCATGGACGAGGGACTCGCGATGTCGTCGCCCGAACGGTACAAGGTGATTCGGACGTGGTATGCCAGGGATCGGGGACGTACCACCGTTGCCGAGATCCTGGGCATCATGAGGGCGGCTGCCTGACTATCTTAGGTGCCATGGTACGGCGCCTCGGCTTCTTCGCTCTCGCCTTCGGGTCGGGCTTCGCGGTTCTCACGATCGAGATCGCGGGGGCTCGTCTGATCGCACCGGTCTTCGGGCTGTCCGTGGTTCCGTGGACGGCCGTGATCGGCACGATTCTGGCCGCACTGGCCGTGGGAAGCCATCTCGGCGGCCGTCTTGCCGATGCCGGCCGGATCCCGCTGTCACGAGTGCTGGTGGTCGCATCACTCACCGGCGTGCTACCGATCATTGGCACTGGTTTTCCCTGGTTCGCGCGTGAGACATTCGGCTTTATCCCGGGCGCAGTGATCAGCGCGCTGGTCCTGTTCGCTCCTCCTGTCTTGTGCCTGGGCGCGGTGGTCCCCTACCTCGTTCAGGCGGACACGGACGATCTGGGCTCCGTCGGCCGGCGGGCGGGGGACATCAGTGCGGCGGCAACCGCGGGCTCGATCCTCGGATCGTTCGTTACCGGCTTCGTTTTGCTGCCACTCATGCCGCTCCCGACGCTGATTGGTATGACCGCCGCCGCGCTCATGCTGATGGCACTGGCCTCGTCCCGTATGCTGGGTGGTGAGCACCACAACGGGCAGGTGGCTGCGGCTGTCGTCGGCTTCCCGATCCTCGGAGTACTCTTCTCCGGAGTTCCGCCGGATACACTGCATACGGAGCAGACGCTGCACACAGCCGTGTCGGTTACCGAGCGCCCCTGGGCTGATGGACGGGTAGTTCGAGAGCTGTGGCAGAATGGAGGATCATCTTCGGCGGAATACGTCGAGTCCGGAGCACCGGCGCACGTGTACGCCACGTCCAGCATGGCCATGGTGGGCACACGGATCGACCGGGTCGAGCGAGCGCTTGTGCTGGGCGGGGCGGCATTGTCTCTCCCCGTAGCTTTGCAGGAGGCTCGCCCTGACATGGAGATCGACGTCGTCGAAATCGATCCCGCTGTAACGGAGCTCGCCGAGCGGTACTTCGCCTTCGGGGAACGTAATCGACCCGGCATACGCATTCACCACGATGATGCCCGAGTCTTCCTCAGATCCGATCAGACGCGTTACGACCTGGTCTACCTCGACGTCTTCGATCACTTGCTGACGGTGCCGTGGACCATGGTTACGGAGGAGGCGCTCAGTGAGATGCGAGTCCGCACGGACCCAGAGGGTGTGTTCATGGCGAACATCCTTTCGCCTCTCGAGGGGGACGGCACGGCCTTCCTGACGCGGTTCCGCGCGACGCTCGAAGCGGTGTTTCCGGCCTCCCGCATCTACATGACCGATCCGTCGACCGATCCGAGGGCGACCCAGAATCTGATCGTGGTCGGTGCCGAATCCGAGGAGGCCTTCGCCTCACTCGACCAATCGTGGAATGTCGCTCGGACACCGGCATTCGGAGAGCCGATTACAGATGACTGGGCTCCGGTCGAATTTCTTCAGGCGCGTGTGTTCATGGAGGGACTGCGTTGGCGTTGATGTTCAAGGATGGGGTCCCCGAGAATGTTCACCCGCTGAACGTGGTCGTCGGGGAAGATCGAACGAGCGAGGGTGACGCGGATGTTCTGCTCACTGCTGAAGCGGTCGGGCGCCCGCCGCTCTTCGAGGTGTATATGCGTATGGCGGAAGAGCTCGCGAAGCGCTCGACGTGCGCGCGATTGCAGGTCGGAACGGTCATCACGGATGCGAATCTGGAGAACGTCGTCGCCATCGGGTATAACGGAAACGCGCGTGGCTTCCCGAACCAGTGCGACTCGGATGAAGCCGGGAAGTGCGGTTGTATCCACTCCGAGATGAACGCTCTCGTGAAGTCTCCGGGGCACCTGAGAGAGAAGGTGGCGTTCATCACGGCCAGTCCGTGTGTGATGTGCGCGAAGCTGATCGTTCAGGCCAACATCTCGCACGTCTTCTTTCGCCACCGGTACCGCAACCCCGCGGGACTGGAGGTGTTGGGGCAGGGGGGTGTCGTGAGTGTGCACTACACCCGCTGGAAGGACGCCTGGAGAGAGTAGGTTTCCCCACGGAGAAACACCTAACTTTTTCGTAGACTTCCGGCGTTATCTCGGATGCACCCTCTCAGAAGAGCCCCGTGACGGTCGACGTCGTGGGACCAGACACGTGAGCCAGACTGCGACAGGACCGGCCGAACGGCCGTACGGACGCTTCTTTCTCCCTGGGCCTACCGAGGTCCACCCTGAAGTGCTCGCCGCCCAGACGCGACCGATGATGAGCCATCGGGGGGTGAACAGCCAGGCGTTCATGCGCGGCGTTCAGGACGACCTTCAGGAGGTGTTCTGCACCAAACGACCCGTTTTCATCGCGACGTCTTCAGCGACCGGCTTGATGGAGGCCGCTGTTCGAAATGCAGGGCGGACGAAGATCCTTTCGCTGACCAACGGTGCGTTCAGCGAGCGCTTTGCTGCGATCGGGCGTGCCTGTGGCCTCGAGGTCGATACGTATCAAGTCGCCTGGGGTGAGACACACGACCCCGATGTACTCAGGGCTCACCTCGAGAATGGTGTGTACGACGCGGTTACGATGGCGCATTCGGAAACGTCGACCGGTGTGCTGAACGACATTCAGGCTCTCGCGACGGTGGTCCACGACTTCCCTGACACGCTCGTTCTTGTCGATTCGGTGACGGGGTTCGGCGCAGTCGAGCTTCGGCCGGATGACTGGGGAATCGATTTCGTTCTCACGGGTTCGCAGAAGGCGTTCGCGCTGCCTCCGGGTCTGTCCTTCGGAGTTCCATCCGCGCGCATGATGGAGCGCGCAAAGGAAGCTCCTTATCGCGGCTACTACTTCGACCTGCTGCTCTTTCAACAGAACCACGAAAAGGATCAATCACCGACCACCCCGGCGCTTTCGGTGCTCTACTCGTTGGAGGTTCAGCTGACCCGCATGCTCGCCGAGGGAATGGAGGCGCGCTGGGCCCGTCATGCTGAAATGGCGCAGCGGACGTGGGACTGGGTCGATGAGATGCGAGGCGCTGGGATCCCTTTGCAAGTCATGGCACCGGAAGGTCATCGGTCTCCGTCCGTTACGACGGTGCTGCTGCCGGATGGTGTGAGCGGTCCGGACGTGACCGACTCCGTGGTCGATCGCGGATGGCTCGTGGGCGGAGGGTACGGCAAGCTCAAGTCCACGACGATTCGGGTCGGGCACATGGGTGACCACACGATGGACGAACTCAACGGCCTGTTGGCGGTTCTCACGGGAGTGCTGTCATGAGTCCCCAACGCTACACCGTCCTCGTAACGGACAGGGTCTCTGAATCCGGACTCGCGTCGCTTCACGCAGATGGTCGCTTCGAGGTCCTCAAGGTCGATGATTCTTCCGATCCGTCGTTTATGGACGCGTTGCCGGGCGCACACGGGTTGATTGTGCGAAGCGCGACGAAGGTGCGCGAAGACGTGCTCGATGCGGGCACCAATCTTCGTGTCATCGGACGGGCCGGCGTCGGGGTCGACAACATCGACCTTGCGGCTGCGACCGAGCGAGGCATCGCGGTCATGAACGCGCCGGCTGGAAATACGGTGTCGGCTGCCGAACTCACTCTGGCACTCATCCTGGCCATGGTGCGGCGGGTGCCGGCGGCTGATGCTTCGGTGCGATCCGGCGATTGGGCGCGTTCCCAGTTCAAGGGAGTGGAGCTTCGTGGCCGCACACTCGGACTCATCGGAGCAGGCCGGATTGGTGGGGAGGTCGCACGCCGATGCCAGGCGTTCGGCATGAATGTGATCGCGCACGACCCGTTCTTGACGTCGGAGCGCGCCCGCGAGCTCCGTGTTCGACCTGCCAGCCTCGAAGATGTGCTCGGTGAAGCGGATGTGCTCTCGCTGCACGTACCTCTCACCGACGGGACGCGACGCATGATCGATGCTGAGGCACTTTCGACGATGAAGCCGGGTGCATTCCTCGTGAACGTCGCCCGGGGAGGCATCGTCGATGAGGCCGCGCTCGCGGAGTCACTCGCTGCAGGCCATCTGGCGGGTGCTGCCCTCGACGTCTACGAGAACGAACCACTCGAGGTGGGGTCGCCCCTGCGGGAGGCGCCCAATCTGGTGCTCACTCCTCACCTCGGCGCGTCCACGTCCGAGGCTCAGGAACTCGTCGCGACCGAGATCTGCGGCGCCGTTCAATCGGCACTCGCAGAGCACGATCTGTCTCGGGCCTTGAATGCCCCTGCGATCGGGGGCGAGACCTTGAAGTCACTCAGACCGCTCTTTGAGCTTGGGACTGCCCTCGGGAATCTGGCTTGCGCGCTGGCGCCGGGCGGAATCAAGAGCGTGGAGGTTCGGTACGCAGGTGATGCCGACGAGGCGCTCGAACCGTTGGCGTCGTTCGTCATGGTCGGATTGTTGCGGAATGTCCTCGGGTCCGATGCGGTGAACTTCGTCAGTGCCCCACATCTCGCGAGTCAACGAGACATCTCGGTGGCCCGGACCCGGCTCTCGAATCACTCCTCGTACGGTGAATATGTCGAAGTCGTCGTCGAGGCCGAGCGGGGTGACCTGAGGCTTGCGGGCGCCCTCCTCGGAGAGGGCCATCCGCGGATCGTTCGGATCGGCGAATACCGGGTGGATGTCGTGCCCAAGGGTTCGCTCATCGTTCTTCTCAACGACGACGTACCGGGCGTGATTGGCCGGGTTGGGACCCTGCTGGGCGACCACGCGATCAACATCGCCGGGTATCATCAGGCCCGGCTCTCGCGGGGCGGAGAGGCCCTGGCCGCGATCGTTGTCGACGAGGACGTTTCAGACGAGGTGCGTGATGCGCTTCTCGTACTGCCTGAGGTCTCGAGGGCGATCGTCCTGCATCTTGCCTGACCTTGCTTCCGGATACGCCGCTGTGCTCACCGACCTTCAGACAAAGAAGTTGACGCGTTATTTCCAGGTCTACGACATCGACGACGATGCCCGCGGAGACCATCTCCCTGGAGCTCGACGGTGACGGTCGCGTGACACGGGATGAGCTTGAGGCTGCAGCAGGAACGTTCTTCCGGAGTGACGACGTCGAGGATCCGGGCAACCTGCTCTTCGGCCCGTACGGGGCGTGACCTCTGCACTGCATGATGACGTCCGTGACTTTGCCGCTGAGGTGACTTGATGAGGCTGACTTTCTGGGGCGCGGCGCAGACTGTAACCGGCTCGATGCACCTGCTGGAGTACGAAGGCGGTCGCGTGCTCATGGATTGTGGACTGTTTCAGGGGCGGCGCGCCGAGGCGTCGAAGCGGAACAGGGAGTTTCCGATCGATGCGTCCGAGGTCGACGTCGTACTTCTGTCTCATGCCCACATCGACCATTCCGGCCTCCTCCCGCGCCTCTTTCGCGAGGGCTTCAACGGTCGCGTCTTCGCCACGTCGGCTACGAGAGATCTGTGTACTTCGATGCTCGCCGACAGCGCGTTCATCCAGGAAACAGACGCGGCGTGGGTGAACAGGCGGGAAGGTCGACGCGGAGTGGACGTGATCAAGCCTCTCTATGGGCTCACGGACGTCCACGGTGTGATGAAATGTTTCGAAGATGTCGAGTATGGGATGCGATTCTCACCTCTCCCCGAGCTCGAGGTCGAGTATCGGGATGCCGGTCACATTCTCGGATCTGCGACCATGATGCTCTCAATCACGGAGGGTGGTCGCACGGTGCGACTCGGCTTCACAGGAGATGTCGGCCGTGACCAGCGTCCGATTCTGCGAGATCCACAGCCCATGGACGACTGTGACTACCTGATCTGTGAATCGACGTACGGTGGGAAGACACATGATCCGCCGGATCAGACGAAGGACCGTCTCGCTGAGGTCGTGCGGGAGACCGCGGCGCGCGGTGGCAAGGTGATCATCCCTGCGTTCGCGGTCGGTCGCACTCAGGAGATCGTGCACCACCTCGACGACCTCACGAACGAGGGCCGTCTGCCACCGATCCCGGTCTACGTCGACAGCCCGCTCGCGGTGAACGTCACAGACATCTTCAAGCGGCACCCGGAGTGCTACGACCAGGAGCTCCTGGATTACATGGAGGATGACGCCGAGCCCTTCGGCTTTGCGCGTTTGATGTACATCCGTGACGTGGAAGACTCCAAGCGACTGAACACGTCACGCCTCCCGATGGTCATCATCTCGGCTTCGGGCATGTGTGAGGCTGGACGCATTCTCCACCACCTTCGTAACAACATCAGCGACCCGAAGAACACCGTCATGATGGTTGGCTTCTGCGCGCCGCACACGCTCGGGCGCCGCATTGTGGAACAACGACCGGAGGTTCGGATCTTCGGGGAGGCGCATCGCCTTCGCGCAGATGTCGAGGTCATGAACTCGTACTCGGCCCACGCCGACGAACCCGAACTGGTGGAGTTCGTGAGCCATCTCGACCCGCAGCGACTCAAGCGGATCTTCCTCGTTCACGGAGACGCGGACCGACAGCTCAAGCTGCGCGACGCCTTCTCGGCGGCGGGGTATCCGGACGTATGCGGCCCGGAGCGGGGAGAGAGTTTCGAGCTCTAGAGGCCGGTGACGTCGTCGGTTGCCGCTGATTCGTCGGTGTGAATCCAGGCGGTGATCATGTGTGTCACCGTGGGGTCGCCCACCGGTCCCGCGCGGGTCGAGGCTGCGCGAACGTGCCGTACACGCACTCCGTGCGACGCGATCGAGTCAACCGAATCGGCTCCGGCTGGCTACGGTCGCTCCGCGAGCGCCTCGGCAAGGACGGAAGCAACATGCACAGCCGTGCGTCCGCTGCCGTCCGCGATCTGTGCCCGGCAGCTCGTGCCGTCGGCAACGATGCGCGTATCGAGCGCGGCATTCCGGACGGTCGGAAGCAATGAGATCTCTCCCATCGCCTTTGAGTCTTCGTAGTGCTCCGCGTGGTAGCCGAATGCACCAGCCATGCCACAACAGCTCGACTCGATCGGCTCGGCCTCGAGTCCCGGGACGCGACGGAGCATGGCGAGGGTGGCATTGCTTCCACCGAAGGCCTTCTGGTGACAATGCCCGTGAACGAGTGCGCGGGCGCCACGGTGTTCTGCGGTGTGAGCTCCGGCGAACGGCAGCGTGCGCCCCGCCGCCCATTCCTCGTCGAGGAACTCCTCGAGCATGCGTGCCTGAGCGGCGACTGCGGCGGCTTCGGGGCCAGGGATCAGCGCCGGGATTTCGTCTCGGAGTGTGTAGAGGCAGGACGGCTCCAGACCCACGATACGGGTTCCTGTCCGTGCGAGTGGCACCAGAGCCGTGAGTAGACGTTCGCCTTCTCGACGGGCCTGGTCGAGCATTCCGGCACTCAGGTAGGTCCGGCCGCAGCAGAGCGGACGCCCTCCGTCGCTTGGCCGCACGGACTCGACCGCCCAACCTCCGGCCCTCAGGACATGGGCAGCAGCTCGGGCGTTCTCGGGCTCGAACCAGCGGGAGAAGGTGTCGACGAAAAGCGCGACGGCGGGTCGGTCGTCCAGGGACCTTACGACCGGGGCGAGTTCGCCAGGTGCCTCCGACGAGCTCATCTCGTCGTCTCTCCATGGGTGCGTGCTCCATGTCGGCAACGGGCGCTCCCTCGCGAGTCCCAGGAGTCGCTTCGCGACCCCCTGGGGAGCGACGTTGATCAACTTCGCGAAGGAAGATGCGATTGGGGCGATCCGGGGAATCGATGCGAGCACCCGCTCCCGCACGCTGATCCCGTGCACCCGATTCTGCGCGTGAAGCCATTCGAGCTTCATCGCCGACATGTCCACGCCGGTCGGGCACTCCCGCTTGCATGCCTTGCACGATACGCAAAGCGACATGGCCTCGGCCATCTCCGGCGAATCCAGTCCGTCCGGGCCGAGTTGCCCAGTCAGCGCAAGCCGCAGTGCATTTGCACGCCCCCGGGTACTGTGGCGTTCGTCGTCGGTGATCCTGAAGGACGGACACATGACGTCCGACTGATATTTTCGGCACGCCCCGTTGTTGTTGCACCGTTCTACGGCTTCGAGCAGGCCTCCGGTATCAGACCAGTCCAGGACGACTGGCAGGGCATGCTTTGCTCTCGATGTCTCGTATCCGGGGTGAAAGCGAAGGAGTTCACGGTCGTCCATCGCAGGGGGGTCGACGATCTTGCCGGGGTTCATGACTCCCCGTGGGTCGAACGCACGTTTGACCTCGGCATAGGCCTCCGTCATCCGGCGACCGAGCATCGACTCGAGGAACTCGGAGCGCAGAATTCCGTCCCCGTGCTCCCCCGAGTGAGTGCCGCCGTAGGCTCGTACCACCTCGTGTGTCTCTTCCGCAATCCGGCGGATGAGTGCGACGTCGTCCGGGTCCTTGAGATTCAGTGCCGGTCGGACGTGGAGACAGCCCACGGAAGCATGAGCGTACCATGTCCCGTCGGTACCGTGACGCGCGAAGATCTCGTCGACGCGGCGGGCGTAGTCGGCCAGGTGTTCGAGCGGGACGGCACAGTCTTCGATGAAAGAAATCGGCTTCCTTGGCCCGGCCATCGACATGACGATGTTGAGCCCCGCTTTTCGGACGCTCCACACCGCCGCCTGTGCTTCTGCCGTTTCCGTGAAGACCACACTCTCCGGGTAGCCGAGGTCGGCCATTCGGGATTCCAGAGCGTCCAGCTTCGGCCTCAGATCGACGCCGTACTCCGGCGAGGCGAACTCGACGAGGAGCAGGGAGCCCGGTGCGCCCCTAACGAAGGTCGCCATGGCGTTGCGGAGTTCGGGCCGTTCAGCGGCGAGCCGCAGGACGTTGCTGTCCACGAGCTCGATCGCGCTCGGGCCGAGATCGGCGAGATGCTGGACTGCGTCGAGAGCCTGTACCAACTCCGGGAAATGACAGATCCCCAGTACGCGGGTCTTTGGCAGGGGTGCGAGGCGGAGGCGCAGCCGGGAGAAGACGGCGAGTGTCCCCTCGGAGCCGATCAGCAGGCGAGCGAAATTTTCCTGTGCCGGCGCGAGTCGGTCGAGATTGTAGCCCGCAACATTGCGCATGGTCCGGGGCGTACGCGCTTCGATTTCGTCGGCCTCACGACCGTAGAGTGCGCGCAGGATTCTGGTTTCGTCGGGCAGCGCGCCCGTCGGGTCGAAGCCTTCACCGACCCAGACCGTACGACCATCCGGAAGCACCATCTCGAGCGCGTCGACGTTGTCGACCATCATCCCGTACTGAATCGAGCGAGCGCCCGCGCTGTTGTTCCCGGCCATGCCACCGAGCGTCGCCCGGCTGCCGGTCGAGGGATCTACCGGAAACCAGAGCCCGTCGGCCCGCAGGTGCGCGTTCAGGCGATCCAGCACGACACCCGGTTCGACATCGATGGTCAGGGGCTCAGTGTCATCGAACGCTCTCATCCGGGCACCGTCCCCTGTGAGGTGGGCACCGCTCAGTGGCCCGATCTCGGTCAGATGCCGGGCACAGTCCATGACCACGGCCCGCCCGATCGTCTGGCCGCACTGCGACGTCCCACCGCCGCGCGGCAGAACAGGGACACCCCGTTCGCGCGCGATCTCGAGCACGGCCTGCACATCGGAGAGAGTCTTCGGGAAGACGACGCCGAGTGGCTCGATCTGGTAGTGGGACGCGTCGGTTGAGTAGAGACCTCGAGTGAGCACGTCGAAACGGACTTCACCCTGGATGGCTCGAGTCAGGACCCGTTCGAGTTCTTGATCGCCAGGGGCGAATCGGGTCGCGGCCATCTGGTCGTCTGATCGGGTGGTGGACCGTATCTTGGCCCGTTCCTGGACGGCGCCAACCTACGTCTCGCCGTCTCCTGTCGCATCCGAGTGAGTGTACGGTGACGTACTATAGCGGGCGCCATTTCCTACAGCTTCCCGGTCCGACGAACACGCCTGCCCGCGTGCTTCGTGCCATGTCCAAGGCCACGATCGATCACCGTGGTCCGGCGTTCGCCGAGCTGACGCACCGTCTCCTGGATGGGGCACGGCGACTCTTCAGGACCGAACACGACGTGTTCATCCATCCGGCATCCGGTAGTGGAGCGTGGGAAGCCGCGATCGTGAACACCCTCTCGAAGGGGGACAGAGTCGTTTCGTTCGAGCAGGGGTTCTTTGCGCAGTCATGGGCAAAGGTTGCTGGTCGCTTCGGAATCGAGGTCATGCAGGTCGACTGGAATCCGCGGATCGGTGTGACACCGGACGCGGTACTCGAGCAGCTCGATTCCGATTCCTCGATCAAGGCGATTCTGGTTGTGCACAACGAGACCTCGACCGGTGTGACGACGGACATCGAGTCGATTGGACGCGCGATGCGGGCGTCGGGCCACGAGGCGATGCTGTTCGTTGACGCCGTCTCGTCGCTCGCCGTCACTGACCTTCAGCACGATGCGTGGGGAATCGATGTGACCGTGACCGGTTCTCAGAAAGGGATGATGCTCCCGCCGGGGCTTTCGCTCCTTGCCGCGAGTCCGCGTGCGATGCAGGCCCATGCCACGGCAACTCTGCCGCGTTCCTACTGGGACTGGGACGATCAGAAGGCGTTCAACGAGCGCGGTTTCTTCCCGTACACACCCGCCACGAACCTCCTTTTCGGCATGGAAGAGGCGTTGGCCATGCTGGATGAGGAAGGGATGGAGAATGTGTTCGCCCGTCACGACCTCTTTGGCCGCGCGACCCGGGCTGCGGTCCGCGCGTGGGGACTGGACATGGTTGCCCTGAACGAACGAGAGGCGAGCCGGGCGGCTACTGCAGTACTTGTTCCTGATGGCCACGACGCGGATGCCGTCCGCCGAGTCATCCTCGATCGGTTCGATATGTCCCTCGGCACCGGCCTTGGGCCCTTCAAAGGGAAGGCGTTCCGGATCGGACACCTCGGTGATTTGAATGCGCTGCAGCTGGTGGGTACGCTGGCAGGCGTCGAGATGGGTCTGCGCCTGTCCGGGGTACCGTGCGAGACGGATGGTGTCGTCGCGGCGATGGAGATTCTGATGGAAGGAGCCACTGTATGATTCGGAGACTGACGCTGCTTGTGGGCGCGATCCTGATGTCCGGTTGTGCGGCAGATGCGTCCGCCCCTCGTGAGCTGAAGTTCGGGCATGTCGGAGAGCCGGGCTCGCTCTTTGCACGCTCGGCTGACGAGTTCGCCCGGCGTGCCAACGCGCGACTTCCGGAGGGTTGGGAGATCGTGACGTACGGCTCAAGTCAGCTTGGCGGAGACGAGCTCCTCCTGCAGAAGATCAAGCTCGGCACGGTCGACTTCGCGCTTCCATCGACGATCATGTCGTCGCAGGTCGACGCGTTCGGCCTCTTCGAGATGCCCTACCTGGTCCGTGACCGTGAGCATATGAAGGCGATCGAAGAGGACGTGGTCTGGCCCGACCTCGCGCCGCAGGCCGAAGCCGCGGGGTACCGAATCGTCGCGGTCTGGGAAAACGGGTTTCGCCACGTGACCAACAGCCGACAGCCGGTCGAGTCACCGGCCGATCTCGCGGGCGTGAAGCTGCGGACGCCCAGCGGTGTCTGGCGTCTCAAGCTGTTTCAAGCACTGGGCGCGAATCCGACCCCGATGGCATTGTCGGAAGTCTTCATCGGACTTCAGACCGGTGTCATCGACGGGCAGGAGAATCCACTCGCGCAGATCTGGGCGTCGAAGTTCTACGAAGTGCAGGAGTACCTGTCGTTGACCGGGCACGTCTACACGCCGGCGTACCTCATCGTCTCACCCGACCGCTGGGATGCGCTTCCGGCGGAGATCCGGGTGGTCCTCGAAGAAGAGGCACGCGCGACGCAGGCCTATGTCTACGAGACCGCGACCCGCCTCGATGCTGAGCTGCTCGATCAGGTGCGTGAGGCCGGGATGCGCGTGAACGAGCCCGATCGCCAACCGTTCCTGGACGCGAGCGTCGCTCTGTATGAGGAGTTCGGCGCGAGTGTGGACGGGGGCGCGTCGCTGGTGGATCGTGCTTCGGCCGCGGGGTCGAACTGAGTATCGCCTCTGCGAGGAAGGGCCTCGGGAAGCTCCTCGAGGTCATCGTCCTGAGCCTGATGGCTGCGCTCGCGATCGTCGTAGTCGTGGGCGTCGTCTTTCGGAAGTCCGGCGCATCGCTCATCTGGTATGACGAGATCGCATCGATTCTCCTGGCGTGGCTGACCTACTATGGCGCCGCGCTCGCCGCCCTGAACCGTGCGCACATTGGGATGCCGACGCTTGTCGAGCGCTTGAACGGCGTGCCGCGCACAATCGTCATTCTCTTTGGCGAGGTGTGCACCATTGCCTTCTTTGGTGTCCTCGCCTGGGCCGGCATTCGAGTTCTTTCGGTTCTCGGTGGGACGACTCTCGTGTCGCTGCCGTCCGTTCCGATGTCTCTGGCTCAGTCGGTGATCCCGATCGGCGCGATCCTCTTCATCGCGGCTCAGCTCCTTTCGATTCCCGACGCGCTCGCAGGAGGAGCCGCGGAACATGATGGGACAGGCGTCGAGCCCGAACGGTCGAATGAGGACAAGGAGGCCCGCGCATGAGCCTCCTCGGGATCGGACTGCTGCTTCTCGCGCTCGTCGTAGTCGGGATCCCGATCGCAATCGCGCTGGGAATCGTGGCTGTGGTTGCAATGTTGACCGGGCCCGACGGTGTCGGCGCGCTCCCCAATGCCGCGCTCGTCATGTTCGATGGTGCGACGTCGTTCCCGTTGATCGCGATCCCGCTCTTCATTCTCGCGGGCGCGATCATGAATGCTTCGGGGATCAGCCGGCGGCTGATTGCGTTCGCCTCGGCCATGGTCGGCTTTATTCGCGGTGGCCTTTCGATGGTCACGATCAGTGCCTCGCTCTTTTTCGCCGAGATCAGCGGTTCGGCGGTGGCCGACGTCGCTGCACTCGGATCGATCCTGATCCCGGCGATGAAGGACAAGGGTTATTCGAAGGCCTTCGCCGCCGCGGTCACGTCCTCATCGGCGACACTCGCCGTGATCATTCCCCCGTCCATTCCCATGATCATCTACGGGGTCATGTCGGGCTCGTCGATTGTCGAGCTTTTCGTCGCGGGCATTGTTCCAGGGGTGCTGGGTGGGGGCCTGATGATGCTCGTCGCCTACGTGCTTGCCCGAAAGCACGACTTCCCGCGCGAGCAGGCGTTCCGTCTCCATCGCGTATGGGAGACGTTCAAGGATGCCGGGTGGGCTCTCACGCTTCCTCTCATCATCCTCGGCGGGATCTTTTCGGGGTGGGTCACCGCCACCGAAGGCGCTGGGCTCGCGGTCGTCGCGTCCGTTCTGATCGGGGGGCTCGTCTACCGGGAGCTCGACTGGGCACTCCTGAAGAAGGCGATGGTGGAGGGCGGCCAGCAGACGGCTGTGGTGATGCTTCTCGTCGCGGCTTCCGCGCTTCTCGGAGACTACCTGACCGAGGTTCGTGTCCCACAGCGTGTCGCCGAAGGAATCATGGGCATGACTCAGGATCGATGGGCGATCCTGCTCCTTCTCAACGCCTTCTTCCTGGTCATTGGCCTCTTCCTGCACTCTGCGGCGGCGATCATTCTCGTCGTCCCGATCGTGATGCCGCTCGTCCAGGCGGCAGGTATCGACCCCGTGCACTTCGGGCTGATCGTTACGCTCAACCTGGGGATCGGGCAGCAGACGCCCCCAGTTGCTTCGGTTCTCGTTACTGCGTGCTCGGTCGCAAAGGCAGATATTTGGGAGGTGAGCAAGGTGAACCTGTGGTTCATCGCCGTGCTCGTCTCCATGCTGCTTCTTGTCACCTACGTACCTGTGGTGCCCATGGCTCTGGTCGAAGTGTTGTACCGATGAGCGATCGTGTCGTCGTCGAGGTGGCTGTGCCGATCGCGACCGTTCGACTCTCGGACCCGGAGCGTCACAACGTCCTCGACGTAGCGGGCTGGCGTGCACTCGCCGACGCCATCGACGCTCTGTCCGAAAGAGATGACGTTCTTGCCGTTGCGGTTCGGGGTACCGGTGGCCGCGCCTTTTCTGCGGGATCCGACATCGGAGCCTTCGCGGATCAGCGGTCGACCCCCGACGACGTACGGGACTACTCTGACGCGATCGCGAAGGCGATGCGCGCCGTCCGGGGTTGTCGCCATCCGACGGTTGCGATCATCGAAGGGATCTGCGTCGGAGGAGGTTTGGAGATCGCCGCGAGCTGTGACCTGCGGGTATGTGCGGAGTCGAGTCGTTTCGGTGCCCCGATCAACCGACTCGGGCTCACGATGTCTCATGATGAGCTCGAGCCCCTCCTTCAGCTTCTTGGTCCCGGTCCGGTCCTGGAGATGCTGCTGAGCGGTGAATTGATCGACGCGGCGCGCGCTCTCTCGGTCGGCTTCGTGAACCGTGTGCACCCTGATGGAGCTGTCGTGGAGGAGGGGTACGGGCTTGTTGCGCGCATCGCAGCCGGTGCACCCCTCGTGAACCGGTGGCACAAGAAGTTTATCCGCCAGCTACTGGAGCGAAGGCCTCTTTCCGAGGAAGAGCGTGCCGAGGCGCATGAAGCGTTCGAAACCGACGATTATCGGGAGGGCCGGACTGCGTTCATGGAGAAGCGTGACCCTGACTTCACCGGGTCGTGAGGTGAGATGACGGCGTCACCGAAGGGGCCGCTCGCAGGCATTCGCGTCATCGAGTTGGCGCATATCATGGCTGGACCGGTGTGCGGGCTCATGCTCGCGGACATGGGTGCCGACGTGATCAAGGTCGAGCGCCTACCTCGTGGCGATGGTACCCGTGGCTTTCTCCCTCCTGATATCCACGGGGAGTCGGCTGCGTTCATGATGCTCAACCGTGGCAAGCGAAGCGTGGCGCTTGATCTCCGGACGCCGGAAGGGGTCGAGGTCGTGCGTCGCCTTCTCGCCGATGCCGATGTCGTGGTGGAGAACTTCCGCGTCGGGACCATGGAGAAGATCGGCCTCGGGTGGGATGAATTGCGTGAGGCAAACCCTCGTCTGGTGTACTGTCAGATCACTGGATTCGGGCGTACGGGGCCGATGGCAGAGCAGGGGGGATTTGATCTCATTGCACAGGGGTACTCCGGGCTGATGAGCGTGACCGGAGAAGGCCCAGGCCATGAACCCGTGAAGGTCGGTGCGCCGGTCACGGACATCACCGCCGGCATCCTGGCCTCGTACGGGGTCGTCTCGGCACTCTTCGAACGGGAACGGACGGGCGAAGGGCAGCTTGTCGACACCTCGCTCTTCGAGGCGGGTATCACGCAGACATATTGGCAGAGCGCCATCGCGCTCGCGTCCGGGCGCTCTCCCGGACCGCTTGGGTCGGCACACCCGCTTTCGGCGCCGTACCAGGCATTCCGAACAGCAGATGGATGGGTCAACGTCGGCGCGTCGAACCAGCCCACGTGGATGGGACTGACCCGGGCCCTGGGGATGCCCGAACTGGCCGACGATCCTCGCTTCGAGGATAACGCCGGGCGGATGAAGCATCTCGATGAACTCGTCGAAATCCTCGCTGCGGAACTCGAACGCGAGTCCACTGAGACATGGCTGCAGCGGTTGGCCGGTGAAGGTGTTCCGGCCGGTCCGATCGCATCGATCGGCGAGATGCTCGAGCATCCCCAGACGCTTGCTCGGGATATGGTCGTGGAGACGGACCACCCGATCGCAGGGCGTGTCCGCTCCCTGGGCAGCGCCGTGAAGATGTCTCGAGGTGCGGCCTCCTCGCGCGCAGCGGCGGTACTGGGTCAGCACACCAGAGAGGTCCTCCGGGAGATGGGAATGGAAGACTCGGAGGTCGAAGCCCTCATGGCCCGGGACGTTCTCCTTAGCCCAGATCCCAGAACGGACCTTTAAGTCCCACGCGATCAAGGATCGACTGGGCCTCGGCTGCCGTGCGCCCGCGCCACGATGCTTCCAGCCGGCCCGCATACCACGGTTGGACGAGAGCCCACATCTGTTCGAACGAAACGACAACCCCGCGTGGGTGCCCGGTTCGCGCCAGCCACGATGCGACATGCCCTTCCGACCGGAAGGCGAGATAGTGTGCTCAGGTGAAGCCGATATCGTCCCAGGCGTGACGGAGTGGTGTCATGAGATGAATGACGCCATCGTCGCCCGAGAGTTCACCGTTTCGGATTCCGAATTCGATCTCGTCTCCGCTTTCTGCACAGTGCGCCTGCGTCCACGCATCCGTGTTGAGGATCGACGCGACTCCGAGCGCGTCCCATGCGCAGTTGGCGTAGCACGTCATACTGGGGGTCTCGACGAGGTAGTCCGTGGGCACGGCCGAGAAAGGGTTGGCCATCCACACCCCGTTTCCGTTCGCAGTGGGCGCGATTTCGTGTGCCTCGAAAAGCCGCTGGAGTGACGAGCGGACCTGATGCTCGGTACCTCCCGCAGCGGCTGCCATTGCACCGAGGACTGGTGCACGTCCGGACTCAGCGAAGGACTGGTAGATGAACGTTCGGACCGTCCAGTCGAATTCGGTCAGCGGGGGAGCAGCGCTCATCGCCGGCTTCGCGCGCAGGCGACCATCACCGAATGACCCCGTATCGGCGGAGGATCTCGACCGTTGCGTCGATGGGAAGCGCTTCGACAGTCCGCCCATTGCTGGTCACGGTCTCGGCCATGAAGAGGGAGTTGTAGATGGCTTCCTCCGTAGCTTCCACCGTGGCTTCGAAAAGCGGACTGACGGTTCCGTTCGACAGGTCGTCGTATCGGTGAACGCCACCGGTGGTTGATCGACGCACGCCGTTCGCAGTGGAGAACGCGATGACGTAGTCGCCGGAGCCGTTGCTCGCGTAGGATCCCGTTCGGGACAGTCCCATGATCGCTCGGCGGGCAATGCGCTCGAGGTTTCGGTCGGATAGCGGTGCGTCGGTCGCGACGACAATCATGATCGACCCCCACTCCTGGACATCGGCGTCCGGGTCGTAGTCCTCGTCTCTACCGACCTGGTTCGCGAAGGCGTACTGCCCGAGCTCCTGTCCGACGGGTGCACCGGCGATTTGAAGAATGCCACCGAAGTTGGACTGGACCAGAACCCCCACGGTGTATCCACCGAGGCTCTCCGGCAGTACACGGCTGCTTGTGCCGATCCCTCCCTTCCAGCCGAACGCGACGGTGCCGGACCCGGCGCCCACCGCACCTTCTTCAACGCTGCCGTCCGTAGCACCTTCGAGCGCGGCAGCGACGTGCTCCGGCGTGATGGGGCGTGATCGGATGTCGTTCAGGCCTCCGTCGTTGGTCTCTCCGACGAAGGCGTTCAGCGAACGCACGTTCTGCATGTCGTCCTGGTCGAGCATCCATTCGACCATGGCGTCGGCCGCTTTCCAGACACATAGCGTGCAGGTCAGGAGAATCGGAGTCTCGAGTTCCCCGAGTTCACGCACTTGAGTGACACCGAGCAGCTTTCCATAGCCGTTACCCACGTGGAGCGCCGCGGGGACGCGGCTCATGTACGCGTTGCCGGAGTGAGGCACGATGGCCGTCACGCCGGTTCGTACGTTCGGCTCCTGGATCACCGTGCTGTGGCCCACCCGGACGCCATCGACATCGGTGATGGCGTTGTGGGCTCCCGTGCGGAAGACACCAACTTCGATACCAAGATCTCGTGCGCGCACACGATCTGTGCTCTGAGCGTGAACGGTGGCCGGCGCGAAGACCGCGAAGAGCGTGACGGTGAGGATCGATAGCCGAGGCATGCGATTCTCCTTGATGGCAATTCCACCGGAGCGGTCTCCGGTGTAGGGATCGGGGTGTGGCTCAGGCTCCGGTCATCAGAATGCGGAGCGTGTCGAACAGCATGAAGCCGAGAAGCAGCGGATGGTAGAGGAGCGAGGCAAGAAAGACCCCGCGGGCTCGCTCGTCGGTCATGTCTGAGCGCGCCCGAATGGCCGTGGTCAGGAAGGCGAGGCCGAGCAGAGCGGCACCCAGCGCATAGGGGAGGCCGGTGAAGCCCAGGATCGTCGGAGTCCAGCTGACTGGGATGAGCAGGGCCGTAGATGCGACCATCTGCGTGCCGATTGAACGGGCGCCACCCTCCGGAATCAGCCGGAAGCCAACGCGGGCATAGTCCGCTCGCAGCATCCATGCGAGACCCAGTACGTGCGGCAGCTGCCAGAGGTACCCGATCGCAAAGAGGGCGAGTCCCCCAGGGTCGATCGATCCGGTCACGGCCGTCCAACCGATGAGCATGGGAAGAGCACCGGGTACGGCGCCCGCCAGGGTCGCCATGTAGGACCGCGTCTTGAGCGGCGTGTAGACCCCATGGTACATGAGACCACTCATCGCCGTGATCAGAGCGGGTAAGGCCCCGATTGCCAATCCCATGTAGACCAGGCCACCGAGCAGAAGGGCACTGCCGAAGGCCAATGCTTCCATCGGGGCCACTCGGGCCGTTGGGAGTGGGCGACCCTGGGTGCGGTGCATGATCGCGTCGACGTCCCGCTCGACGAACTGATTCAGCGTGAGGGCTCCCGCCGTTGCAAGGCCCGTCCCGGCGATCGTGTGGATCGCGAGGGCCAGCTCGATTCGCCCGCTGCTCGCCACGAAGGCGCTGACCCCTGCCGTGATCATCACATACCCGGCGATACCGGGTTTGGTCAGCTCGTAATACGCGTGGAGACGCGAGCTGCTCGATCGTGTGATGGGTACGTTCGCCTGGGCCATGGGGTTGGGCCGGGGGTGAGGCGAAACGCCGGTGACTCGCACTGCGGACACCCGGCGCTCACGGAATGGAAAGGTACCGAGGGCGGCAGGTCGGGCGAAGAGTGTCCGCGTGGCGCGCGACGGGCTTCGCGACCGATCACATCTGTGTCGGTCGAGCACCATGTCGAGAATGCCGTTCAAGTGCTGCTTCATCGCAGCTCTCGCCGCCTTCACACCGTTCAACCCCTCACGCGTAAGGTTGACGAGTCGCCTGGCCGTCCCTCCAGGGGCTGGGGTGGGATCGAAGACCCGCGAAGAGAGGAGGTTCTTCCTCTCCAGTCTGCCCGGGATCACGTACACCGCGCTCTGAGAACCGGCGCGGCCGGCTCGTGTCTCCCGTTCGTTACGAAGGCTGCCCCGTATGCCCTGTCTCCGATTCGCTAGACGACAGTGCATAGCATCTGTTTAAGTATGAACAAGGATGTTCGCGGTATCGGTGTGAGAGTCTCTGTCCGGACAGAGATGCCGCTCGGGGTAGACCGCGGTGTGTTCTGTAAAGCACGATATATCATATGGTTACAGATACAGAGATGCATGGCGTCGGGCAGGGCATGTGCAATTTGTGGTGATTGAGGCGTCCCGTGTCCATGTCGGCATATACGGGCTGTCTAGGAATAACCTAGACAGATACTTGACATATCGAGGAGCTTGTTTACTCTCTGTTCAATTACAATCATCCTAGCGAAAGCTATGGAGGCTACGATGCTTCGCATAAAATCCATTCGAATCGCCGGAGTCTTGCTGGCGGCGATCGGCCTTGCCGCGTGTGAGGAGGAGGCGACGACGGTCATTCCGGAGCAACCGGTCTCGATCGCAGCGACCGCGGCAGGCACATCGGGTCTTTCGGCCCTCGTTTCTGCACTGCAGGCCGCCGATCTCGTTACAACGCTGGAAGGAACGGGACCATTCACAGTCTTTGCTCCCCTCAATTCGGCGTTTGGCGCGCTCGACCCGGCGGTCCTCGATGGGCTGCTCCAGACCGGCAATGTCGATCTTCTGACGCGTGTTCTGACATTTCACGTTGTCGCCGGTGCTGCAGCGGCATCTACGGATCTGTCCGATGGACAGTCGTTCACGACCGTCGAGGGGGGGACGCTCACGATTGGAGTCAGCGCCGGCGGTGGCGTGACTGTGAACGGCGCGAACGTCGTCAGCGCTGACATAGAGGCTTCGAACGGAGTCGTGCACTTCATCGATGCGGTGCTGCTGCCCGAGGGCTTCAACGCGTATGAGACGGCCGTCTTGACGGGAACGACGACGACGCTGGCCTCGGCAGTACTCGCGGCCGAGCTGGACGACGACCTATCCGGCACGGGACCGTTTACGATCTTCGCACCGACCAACGAAGCGTTCGCGGCGCTCTCGACGGTGCCGTCAGGCCAAGCCCTGACGGATGTCCTCACGTATCACGTCCTCGACTCGGAAGTCGCCTCGGGGGATCTGAGTGACGGACTACAGGTCACGAACACGCTGCTCGCGGGTGGCGTGTTCACGGTCAACATCAGTGGTAGCGATGTGACCATCACGGATGGTTCGGGCAACACGGTGAACGTGATCATCACCGATGTCCCGGCCTCCAACGGCATCATCCACGTCATTGACGCGGTGCTGATTCCGACCCCGTAGCTTCCATAGCCAAGCCACAGATCCAGGGGTCGGCGGGTCTCGGGGTGTTCGCACCCCGGGGCCCGTTATCTGTTTTGCCCAGTCGTGCGAGCGGAAACTCGACAAACGTCTTACCAGTAGTACCTACTTTGAGACGACGATGAGCGATCACCACGATATCAGCGCGCAGGATCGGCGACGTCGGGAGCGGGCCACCTGGCGTAACGGCCTCGTCGTGTCCGTACTCCTGCACCTGATCGTCTTCCTTGGGTGGAATGGCAATGTGATTCCGGGCTCCCCGTTCGCCGCGGCCGGGCCACGGGCCGGTGACAACCGGGCTGCAGCCGGTTCGCTTCAGGCGCTGAATGTCCGGACTCCTCCGAGCCGCCCGATCATCCAGCCGCCTATGCCACTCGCGGTCAACGTCGAGGTGGAACCAGTGGAATGGGAGGACGAAGTGGAGTACGACCCCGCGTCCGTGCTCGGTGAAAAGCCAGGACTCGACGAGGGTCCGGGACTGGATAGCGGGACCGGTGAAGGTGACGGCGGGAACGAAGAGGAGGGCTTCTACCGCCGCCAGCCCGCAACGCCTCGCGGGATGATCATCCCACCTACGAACGGGGATCTCCGTGGCACAGAGGTCCAGGTATGGGTCTTTGTGGATGAGCGTGGGCGCGTGGTGGCAGACTCCACTCGTCTCGATCCCCCGACTCGGGATCGTGGGTTCAACCGTCGACTGATTGAAGAGGCCTCGCAGTGGACGTTCCGGCCGGCCGTTCAGGAAGGGAAGGCGGTTTCGTCCTGGTTCCCGTACAAGATCACGATGTAATCCGCCGGCTACCTGCTGCCAACACAGTGGCCAGGCCTGGTACGGGATGGGGCTGAAGGCGTTCCGTGGCTGCCCCGGCACAGGATCCTCGGGGCTGTCGGTGATGGTATCATTCGGTGGGAGCTACCAGTGCACCGGAGCAGGCGATGACGGACGGGCAGGCAATCGACGTGTGGTTCGGGGACGGGGCACCTCATGCGGAGGAGATCGGGGTTGTGGCTCGCTTGCTCAGCGTCGACGTAATCGCACATGAGGGAGGTGGCCCGAGCACTATGGTCGGCGACGTGACACTGCCGGGCGATGCACCGAGATGGGTCATCGAGGCCGCCGTGCTGCGGGCCCTCGAGCCGAAGCACCTCCTCTTCGTCTGTGTCGCGAACTCGGCCCGAAGTCAGATGGCCGAGGGCCTTGCACGATCGCTGGCGCCGGAAGGTGTGACGATCTCGTCGGCCGGTTCTGAGCCGACACGGGTGCGTCCACAGGCCATTCAGGCGCTCTCTGAGGTCGGTCTCGACATAAGCGGCCACACCTCGAGCGGCACGAACGACGTATCGGGCCATGTCGATGCGGTGATCTCACTGTGCGCCGAGGAGGTCTGCCCGGTATGGCTCGGTCACGCGTGGCGGTTGCACTGGAGCCTGCCTGATCCAGTCGGGTCCGGCCAGACTCCGGAAGAGGAAATGGACGCGTTTCGGTCCGCCCGTGACGAACTGGCTCGTCGACTCACGGTGCTGTTTCGTGGGTCCTCCGAGTAGCTTTCACGAATGACACAGTCCGCGCGCGCGAGGAAGCGCATTCTCTGGGTCGACGACGAGATCGATCTCCTGAAGCCGCATCTGCTTTTTCTGCAGGCGCGTAATTACCATGTGGACGCGATTTCGAACGGCGACGACGCTCTGGAGCTCATGCGGGAAGCGCCGTATGACCTGGTCCTGCTCGACGAGCAGATGCCGGGGCGTAGCGGGCTCGAGGTCCTGGAGATCATGCGCCGGGAGGCTCCGCACCAGCGGGTCGTCATGGTTACGAAATCGGAGGAGGACCACACGATGACTGAGGCGATCGGCCGCCGTGTCGACGACTACCTGGTCAAGCCGACCTCGCCTCGTCAGGTCCTCAGCGTGGTCACCCGCATTTTGGAGGGCTCGTCGATCCGACAGGCGCGGGCGGCGCAGGACTTCGCCGCCCGTTTCGGCACACTCTCGCGGAACGCGCAACGGGCGCAGAGCGCGGACGAGTTCGCGTCAGTGTACACGGAGCTCGTCGACTGGCAGCTGCGACTCGGCGAGGCCGGGGAGGAGGGTCTGCTCGACACGGTCGCATCGCTCGTGACGTCGCTGCGCAGGGATTTCGGCGAATGGGTGATGCGGGAGTATCCAGCGTGGATGAAGGACACGCCCGATCGACCGCGACTCTCGGTGGACCTCGTTCGAGAGTTTCTGGTTCCACGGCTCTCATCGAATCCGGTGTACTTCGTCGTGCTCGACTGCATGCGACTCGACCAGTGGCGTGCGATCGCTCCGTTGCTGGCCGAGTTCTTCGAGATCGACGAAACCGTGCACTACTCGATTCTACCGACTGCGACTCCGTATGCTCGGAATGCGATCTTTTCCGGCCAGTATCCGGACGAGATTGCGAGGGCTCACCCCGGCTGGTGGGATGCTTCCGACGACGAAGGCAGCCTGAATGCGTTCGAGGACGAACTTCTGGTCGAGCAGCTCAAGCGGTTGACCGGGCGCAACGTCCCGGTGCACTACGAGAAGATCTTCTCCGACCGGCAGCGGGAGCAGGTCCGAGGTCGGGTGAATTCGGCCTTGAAGAAAGAGGGGTCGGTCATCGCTCTGGTCTTCAACTTCGTGGACCTCATGACGCATGGCCGGTCCGAGTCCCCAATTCTCATGGAGGTAGCTCGGGACGAGGCTGCACTCCGAGATCTCACCCGAGCCTGGTTCGAGCGCTCGACCGCGTTCGATGTCCTGCGCGAGGCCGCTCGGCGGGGCCACGAGGTAATCCTGACAACGGACCATGGCTCAATCCTCTGCCAGCACCCGTCGACCGTCTTCGCCCGTAAGGATGCGACGAGCAATCTGCGTTACAAGTTCGGTCAGGATCTGCGCGCCGAGCAGAAGAACACGGCGTACCTGACGCGTGACGAGGGTCACCTTCGCCTCCCTGCGGGCCGCCTCGGGATGTCGTATCTGATCGCTCTGGAGGACTACTTCTTCGTCTATCCCACGAAGCTTCGTGAGTATCAGGCCCGGTACAGAAATTCATTTCTCCACGGCGGCATCAGTCCGGAGGAAATGATTGTGCCGGTCGCCAGCCTCAAGCCGCGTCGCTGACCAGCGATCAGAATGCCGCTCTACCGGCGACTCCTCGTCTTCCTGCGCCCGCATTCGGGCGCCGTGGTACTCGCGGTGGTCGCCGCCGCGATCTACGCCGTATTCGACGCGATGACGTATGTCCTGCTCATCCCGTTCGTGCAGGCGCTCTTCGTGAGCGGTGGCGCACCAGCGGCGGCGAGTGGGTCCGTGATGCAGAGCTTCCTCGACGCGACCGTGTACACGTACGTCGACGTCGAGGGAGACCCGCTCGAGGCCATTGGGCGGATCATCATCCTGCTGATCGCCGTCTTCTTCGTGAAGAATGCCTTTGCCTTCACACGCGCATACCTGCTGGCGCGGGCCGAGCAGGGGGTGAACCGCGATCTCCGAGATGCCGTCTACGACCACCTGCTCGACCTCGATCTCGGGTTCTTCGGTCGGACGCGAATGGGGCAGATCGTCAGTCGGCTGACCACCGAGATCGAGCAGTTGCGTATGCTGGTCACGCGGGAGATGTCGCGCCTGGTGTCGGCCGTCTTCGAGTTCGTCGTCGCGCTCGCCGCGATGCTGCTCATCTCATGGAAGCTGACACTGGCGGCGTTTGTCGTGATCCCGGCGGCGATGGGGATCTGGGGTCCGCTGGTGAACGTGCTGCGTCGGCGTGATCGACGTGTCCTGCATCTGGGCGGTGAAGTCAATGCGCACATCTTCGAGACCCTCGCCGGCATCCGTCTCGTGAAGTCTTCGTCGGCCGAGGTGCGGGAGCGCGAGCGCTTTCACGGGCTCACGGCCGAGTACTTCCGACAGTTCATGCGCGCCGAGGTCGGCCGGGCGATGGCGGTCCCGATGACCGAGATGCTGGCGGCTGCGGGCACCATCGCGCTCTTGTGGTACGGAGCGCGCCTCGTGGTAGGGGCGGAGATCATCGGAGCGGAGTTCGTCGGATTCCTCGGCCTGTCGCTCAAGTTGTACGCGCCGGTGAAGAACGTGGCCAAGTTTCCCGCGATTGCGCAGCCTGGACTCGTCGCGGCCGAGCGCGTGTTCGAGTTCCTGGGTGCGGAGCCCGAGATCGTCGATAAGCCGGATGCGAAAGCGATCTCGACATTCGAGCAATCGATTGTGTACGACAATGTCACGTTCGCCTACCGAGACGACGATCCGGTCCTGCGCGACGTCTCCTTCACAGTCCCTCGCGGGAGCGTGTTGGCCCTGGTGGGTCCGAGCGGCGCCGGTAAGAGCACGGTCGTGGACCTCCTGAGCCGCTTCTTCGATGTGACCTCTGGTTCCGTCTCGGTCGACGGAGTCGATGTCCGTGACCTGCGAGTCTCCGACCTCCGTTCGCTGATGGGGATTGTCTCGCAGGAGACCGTTCTCTTCCACGACTCGATCCGGGCGAACATCGCCTACGGTCGGCCCGAGGCGACCTCCGATCAGGTGGAAGAGGCCGCCCGCGCCGCGAACGCGCATGACTTCATCGAGCGGATGCCTCACGGGTACGAGACGATCATCGGAGAGCGAGGGGCCGAGCTGTCGGGGGGGCAGCGCCAGCGCATCGCGATTGCACGTGCGATTCTGCGCGATCCCCCGATCCTGATTTTCGACGAGGCCACGAGCTCGCTCGACACGGAGTCGGAGCGCCTCATCCAGAACGCAATCGATCGACTTCTCGAAGGCCGCACTGTGTTCGTCGTGGCGCATCGACTGTCGACGGTACAGCGAGCGGATCAGATCCTGGTCCTCGAGGGCGGCCGGGTCGTCGAGCAGGGCGATCATCAGACCCTGCTGGCGCAGAGCGGTCGGTACAAGCGCCTTCACGACCTCCAGTTCGATACGTCGCCGAGGCTCACGCGGACATAAGCAAGTCCGCCGTGGTGGCCTCGGACCGGGGCGTCACGGCCGAGCGGCCACGCGTGTTCGTGATTCGACGACCGGGGTGGCACCAGCGGTACGTTCTCGAGGCCCACCGACTCGACCTGGAGCGAACGGGAGATCTCGAGGCCGATACCCGAGCGATGCTCACCGCCTACCATGCGATCCGCGAAGAGGCGATCATGTCTGCCCCGGATCAGTACTCCTGACAACACAGGCGCTGGAAGACGCGCCCGCCCGCACAGGACGCTGCGCCACGAGGAGGGAACCGAGGAACAGCCCTCGGGTCCGCCGGTTACAAGGCAGTACCAACTCGAAACGACATATCGGACCCAGGGCTACCCAGAGCCGAATCGTGATCTACGTCTGCATCCCCGCGCACAATGAAGCCGCGACGATCGGCGTCCTCCTCTGGAAGACGCGGAACGTCCTCGGCGAGTTCGGTCGTGACTACCGACTGGTCGTACATGACGACGCGTCGACGGACGAGACGGTAGAGGTGCTCCAGCGCTATCGCCGGTCACTTCCCCTCACCGTGCTTCGCTCAGAGGAGCAGATCGGGTATGGCGCCTCGGTCGAAAAGCTGCTTCGGCACGTACGGGACGACGCTCCGTACCCGAAGCGCGACTGCGCCGTGGTTCTTCAGGCGGACTTCACTGAACGCCCAGACGACATCGTCAGCGTCGTGAAGATCCTCGAGGGTGGAGCCGATATCGTGGCGGGTTCGATCGACGAAGAAGACGCGCGGGGCGTCAAAGGATACAAGGCCGTGCGCTGGGCATCGCGGACCTTCCTGAGAACTCTGTTTGCGGATGCTCCGGTCTCCGATCCGTTGGCCGGTTTGCGCGCGTATCGGGTGATCGTATTGAAGAAGGCGTTGCGCGATCGCACGGAGAATGACCCTCTGATTTCGTCCGACGGATGGGCCGCGAACGTCGAGCTGCTGAGCCGACTCGCGCCGCACGCGCGACGGATCGCCGAGGTTCCTCTTCACCTGCGATACGATCTGCACGCGCGCCCGTCTCGGTTCCGTCCGTGGCGCACATTCCTGGGGCTGGTCCGGTTGCCCGGCTCGATGTGGTCCGCCGATGTGGGGGCCGTATGACGATGCTTCGAATGCGTCATCTTCTTGGGGCCTGTGCCCTGGGATGTGCGTTTGCGGTGGTTCCATCTGTGGGTCTCACCGCGCAGGAGGAGCGCTCCGAGCGCGACATCCTCCTCGACTCCCTTCGGACGATCTACGACATCGAGGAAGGCGACGTCCCTGTCGTCCTGGAGGAGGGGGAGGTCCCCGTCGATCCCTTCGCGGCACCGGCGCCGTTCGGTCCAGGTGAGCACCTGGAGTACAAGGTGAAGGTCGGCATCTTCAACGCGGGTGATGGCTACATGAGCGTGCTCGGAATCGACGAGCACGAAGGAAATCCCGTCTACCGCGTGAATCTGGGCATCGTGGGCGGCATCGGGCCTGCTCGGGTCAACGACATGTATCACACCTGGTTCGACGTGACCACGCTGCAGACATGGCGGTACATCCGGGATATCGACGAGGTCGGATATCAGAGCTATCGGCACTGGGAGTTCTACCCGGACATCATGCGGTGGGAGCGGATCGACTTCGATCGTGGTGGAGATCTCGGGTCCGCGCTCCCGCTCGATGAGATCTCCTTCATCTATTACATCCGCACGCTTCCGCTCGAGGTGGGGAAAACGTACACGCTGAATCGCTACTTCAAGGAAGATGGAAACCCCGTAAAGGTGACCGTTCTCCGAAGGGACCAGCGGGAGACCGAGGGTGTGCTCTACAACACCATCGTCGTGTCACCGGAAATTCAGAGTGACGGCTTGTTCGGCCAGGGCGGGAAAGGTGAGATCCACTTCACCGACGACGAGCGACGACTGCCCGTCTATGTGAAATCGGATATCCAGAATTTTCCCGGCTCGTTGACGCTTCATCTCAGACGCGCCACTCCGGGACATCCGCTCAATCCGGAATCGCGCGCCGAGGCGATGGCCGGTCGCGAGCAGCGGGCCCAGGCAGCCGCCGCCGATTCACTGCGGCGCTGACTCAGAAACACCGCACTCCATGAGATTGACGATGCGGCAGCTACGCCTGAAGACGGTGTGGTTGATCGTGATTCCTTTTTTCTGGTTTGCCGCTCCGACGCCGAACCTTCTCGCCGCTGGTTCGCTTCTGGCTGTATGCGGGCTGTGGATTCGGGGCTGGTCCGCGGGCACGATCCACAAGGATCAGGAGGTGGCCACGACGGGCCCCTACGCGTTTACACGAAACCCGCTATACCTCGGCTCGTTCTTTATCGGGGCCGGGGTATCGTTGGCGGGCGGACACTGGGTGTGGCCGGCACTCTTTCTGACGTTCTACGCGTTGGTCTACTCCAGAGCCATGACGGGAGAGGTTCGTCACCTCACCGAGCTCTTCCCCGAGGCGTACGGCGAATATGCTGCGAACGTTCCGTTCTTTGTGCCCCGGCGCACACCTTGGCGAGGTAGCTCGGCCGGTGGTGAGGCACGGGAGGGCTTCCGCTGGGCGCAGTACAGGCGGAACAAGGAGTGGGAGGCGTCCGTCGGAGTGTTGGCGACCTTTGTGGCACTCGGAGCGAAGGTCGTTTTCGGCGCCTAGCTGCATGGAGCTGGCCCTACACGCCGGCTCGCGGCTGCGGTCGGCGGGTGGCATTGCCGGCGTGCGACTCCGGGCGTCGTAGGTGTGCTCTTCCGGATCAAGCTCCTGGATCAGAGCGTCACGTAACGCTCCATTGCGAGCGCGACCTTCTCCAGGACGTCATCCACTCCGATCCGGCTCATGCCGCTGCGGTAGGCCGGCATGATGGGGTACTCCTCGCCGGGATATTCGGCGTATCCGTCTACAACGAGGTCCTCGTATGCTTGCCACGGCCCGGATCGCTTCGGATTCGTGTATCCGAAAAGGGACACACACGGCGTACCGAGGGCCCGAGCGATGTGAAGTGGGCCGGTGTCCGGAGAGATGACGAGTGCGGATCCAGCCACGATCCACATCAGGCGTCGGAGGTCGTCTCCCAGTTCGTCGATCACGTGAGCCGCGGTCTCCTCGAGGATCTCGTCGGCGATGGCACGCTCGACCGGAGATGGCCCACCTACGATGACCGGTTGGAGACCGTGCTCGCGCTCGATCGCCTCCAGCACGCGGGCATATCCTTTCGCATTCCAGTTCTTTTCGAGCTTGCTCGTGCCCACGACGACCGCGCACACCGGCCTCTCCAGCTGGTCGAAGTACTCGGTCTGGAGTCGGCGCTCATCGTCCGAGAATGTGAGACCCCAGTCCGCCGGGTGCGGGTCGACTCCCAGATAATCGAGAAACTCGAGGTACTGGTCCTGCACGTGTCGTTGCCCGCGCGCCGGGATGCGTTCGTTCGTGAACAGCCATTGAGCGTCGCGAGCACGCATTCGATCGAAGCCGAGTTTGACACGGGCTGGCGTCAACGCGGTAATCAGGCCGGCCTTGAAGTACACCTGCAGACCGATCAACAGGTCAAACTGCCGGCCGCGCATCTCCCGCATGAGCTCCCGGAAGCCGACCCACGCCCGAAGGCCGCGTCTTCGCCGGAATATGATGAAATCGTCGATCGCCGGGTGATCCCGGACCATGAGCCACGGTACCGGCTGGATGACCCAGGTGATGCGTGTTTTCGGCCACGCCCGCTTCAGCGCGGTCGCCACCGGCAAGACGTGGACCGCGTCGCCGATGGCGGAAAGCATCACGATGCAGATCTCTTTCGGAGGCTGGCCCTGCCAGCCGTGGCCGGGGACAATGTGTCCCGGCGCCGGGTTCCTTTCGGGGTGAGCCCCCTCAGCCCAGACGCTCACAGCTGTGTTCTCCGGGTAGCGAGGGCACCGAGGAGTTCCCGGTCGCCGAGATGTTCACCGGTGGGTGTTCCGTTCTTGGCGATCGACCGCACGAGCCGTAGCTCCATGCGCTCGGCTGCGCGGCTCGAGGGGCCGGGTAGCACGCGCGCTCGATCGAGGTCCACGACCCAGGCCGGCTCTTCGTGATCGTCCGACAGGAGGATGTTCCTCGCGTTGAGATCGACGTGGTACACGCCCGCCTCACCCAGCGAGCGGATCAGGTCGCCTGCGCGGGCCATGCACAGCAGCCACGCTCGGGTGCCATCATGCTCGTGGAGCAGGTCGGCCAGCGTACGCACCTCCGGCACGACTTCCGTCACCAGATCACAGCGGTACGAGGCCTTGTGGATGTACGTGGCTCCGGCGATGGGAGCAGGTGTCCGCACCCCTCGCGCCCGGCTCGCCTCGATCGCGGCGATCTCCCGGAACGGTCTCGGCGTCCCGCCGCGCATGTACCGATCCTCCATGTGCATCGCCATGGCCCCGCCTCGGCGGTAGTGCCGTACCGCCCACCGGGAGCGACGTTCGGGTCCGAATAGAGGTGCAGGGACGGAGTGCACGAGGCCCCGACCCTGATAGTCGATTCGGTCCTTCTGCTCCGATGCCCAGCGATGGAGGGTGTTCTCCTTGAGGATCTCTTCCGCCCATTCGAGCGCCTCGCTCCACGCGAGTACCTCACCACCTGCATGACGGTGACGCAGGTATCCCCGGGGGAGGGGCGGAGAAGCCATCGAGGTCGCGGCCGAGCCGTCAGGCGTCGGGCTGAGCCTCCGGGACCTCAACCAGGTACACGCCGGGACCGTCGATCGTCTTTCCCTTGGCCTTGATGCGGAAGGTGTACTGTCCCGCGTGAGGGAACAGGACTTCGTGCATGGGCACCACCACGGGCGTCTTTGCTGGTGCTTCGAACTCCGTCGGCTTTCGCACTTCGGTCTCTACGTCGAGGACGCGTTCGGAAAACGGCTCGGTCTCGTGGTCGAGCGTGACCTGGAAGCGATATCGCCCGAAGTCCTCGCGATCCCACTCGATCACGATGACCAGCACCATGTGGTCCTGGAGAGCGGGGAAGCCGGGGGCCGGGAGTGAGTGGAAGATGCCGTGGACGTCCAGGCGTCCGTCCGGCCTCGGCTGCGCGTCTTCGCAGATTGCCGAGAATCGAAGCTGCATGAGGATCTCTCGTCGTTAGTCTCTGGCGTGGCCCCAGCCACCGCCGCCGGGTGAGCGGATGCTCACGATGTCGCCGGCTTGCACCCAGAAGGTGTCCTTACCGCGTAGTTTCCGCTCCTCCCCGTCCCGAATGAGTACGTTCTCGCCAGGCGCACCGTCTTCTCCTCCTTGAGCGCCAGCCGGTCCGTGCTCCCGACGCTCACACAGCAGAGCGACGCGCGCAGGTCCCATGACCTGCACATCGCGCCGCAGGCCGTCGCCTCCACGGTATGCTCCGCCGCCGCCCGATCCGCGGCGAATGCCGTACTGTGTGATGCGGAATGGGTACGCGTGCTCGAGGGCCTCCACCGGTGTGTTCAGCGAGTTCGACATGTGTACGTGGACACCGCTCAGACCGTCGCCCGTGGGTCCGGCACCCATGCCGCCACCGACCGTCTCGTAATAAGCGAAAGGCTCTCCGGTCCGGGGATCGGTGCCGCCGACGGTGGTGTTGTTCATGGTACCCTGCGAGAGTGCGGGCATCAGTTCTGGGAGCGCGGAGGCGAAGGCGCGGAAGAGGACGTCGGTGATGCGCTGGCTCGTTTCTACGTTCCCAGCCGCGACGGAGGAAGGTGGTGACGCATTCACGACGCTTCTCTCGGGCAGATCGAGTGTGACCGCAGACATGGAACCACCACCCGCTGGAAGGGGCTCTCCGAGCAGCGCTTCTACGACGCAACGCACGACGTAGCGGGTTGCCGACGATGTGATCGCGGCCACTGCGTTCACTCCTCCCGGGACCTGCGGGGACGTCCCCACGAAATCGATCCGGAGCCGAGTGTCATTCAGTTCGAGGCGTGCCTTGATGGGGATGGGTCCGGAACCGAAACCGTCGTCTTCCAGGATGTCTTCCCCGAGGTATATCCCATCCGGGATCTGAGCCAACCCTGCCTCCACGAGTCGGTCGGCGTATGAGATGAGTGCGTCCATGGCGGCAAGCGTTGCACCGATGCCTCGACGCTCCGCGATCTCCAGCAGCCGGGTCGCCCCGGTGTGGAGGGCGGCGATCTGCGCGTCGAGATCCCCCGCGCGTTCGACCGGTGTCCTGACGTTGGCCAGCAGCAATGCCCATACCTCGTCATTCCGGACACCGTCCCGGTAGAGCCGGATGGGTGGTATGCGGACACCCTCCTCGAAGATCTCTCTTGCCAGTGGCATCGAGCCTGGCGTTGATCCACCTACGTCCGAGTGATGTGCCCGCGAGGCGACGTATCCCATCAAGCTTCCGTCAGGCGCGTGGACAGCCGAGATCAGGGTGATGTCGGGCAGGTGGGTCCCGCCACGAAACGGATCGTTCAGGCAGATGATGTCGCCGGGCGCGATTGTTGTCAGTTCGTCGAGTGCTGCAGTCACGCTCATGGGCATGGCGCCGAGGTGCACCGGCATGTGGTCGCCCAGCGAAACAGCTTCTCCTGACGGATTGAAGAGGGCGCAGGAATAGTCGCGACGCTCTTTGATGTTCGGAGAGAACGACGCCCGTTTCAGGGCTGCGCCCATCTCTTCCGCCAATGCGGTAAAGAGGTGACGAAACACCTCCAATTCGACCGCGTCAGGACCGCCGCTATGGTTCACCCGGGCTCCGCTTCATCTGAGAACCGATCACGATTACCTTCCACGGCTGAAGCTAAGGCGTTGAAGCAGCGCGCTGAAGGCAATACCCCCTGAGGAGGATCAATTGTCGCACGAGAAGCTACTGGAGCGTGCACGTGACGAGCTGTTCAGTCATGTACATCGCTGCGGCGTCCTGCAGGCTGCTGAGGAAGATCAGAAGCACTGGATGGACGAGACGATCGACTACATCGGGGAGCGCTATCCCGATTTGACGGATGGTGACCTCCGGGGTCTCCATGATGTCGGCATCCGTTTCTGCAAGCCTGCGATCGGGCACGGCGAAGCCACCTCCCGCATGGTTGAAGAAGCCGTCACCTGACGCGGTTTCTCGTACTGCCACGTCTAATGGTTGGAGGGCCGGAGGGGATGACGCTCCGGCCCTCCCCACGTGGTTCATCCAACCCGGGATCGGCTCTACGGGCGTTTCGGTTGACGCACTGCGGAGATTGGGTATAATTCCGCCCACTTTTTTGTCTGTGAGAGCTGGGGAACCCCTGATCGTAAGGGGTGTTCGGCGTAAGCCGGGCGGCGACTCAGGGGGGAGTGCCTTGGCCAACGCGGTGCAGCTGGACAACGAGAAGCAGCTGCTGAAGCAGTATTATGCCGGCCAGCAAATCGAGTCTCCGAACGGAGGCTTCCTGATCCGGCTTGGCATTCGTCCACGAGAGGACGGCGCTGCGACGGCGATCTTCGAGTGCAGCGTTTCCTGGATCCGCTACGCAGTAGTGATTCGAAAGGCCACGCGAACGGAGCGCAAGAAGGTCAAGGACGCGCTCACCGCCGGTGAAGATCTCGTCTGCCCGCGTCATGGGCCGAGCGCTCGACTTGTGCGCAAGGGTAAGGAGTTGGTGTGCAGGGACTGTGGCGTCGTGTATGGGAAGGTCTGACGCATTCTCCTGCTAACGGGGCCGGTCGTCTGGTGGTACGGCCCGACCGCGCGCATTAAGTTTGGCTCCATGAAACACCGCGTGCGATCACCTGCGGCTCGTTCCGGAGCTTAGTCGATGCCCGAAGGGTTCCTCTCCTCCGAGGAATACGACGAGCATGCGCACCGGCTCTACAACGACGGTGACTACGACGGCGCCCTCGAGATGTTGAAGGAGGGCCTTTCGCTGTACCCCAATGCCGTCGAACTGTCCGTCGGTCTCGGGTACGCACGGTTGGCTCGCGAAGAATATGCTTGGGCGAGGCACGCATTTGAGCGAGCCGTCCTGCTCGACTCCGGTCACGAAGATGCACTCGTCGGATTGGGTGAAACCCTCCTGCGGTTCGGGGAGCGAGCCGAAGCCCTGCGACTCTTCAATCAGGTTGCAGCGATGGGCTTCGATGACGACATCGAGCTCATGCTTACGATCGGTCGCGCTCTCTACCGCGCCGCCCTGTATGCCGAGTGCCGTGACGTCTTCGCAAAGGCGGCTGCGAGTCGGCCCGATTCGGCGGAGGCCGTCGCGTCTCTGGGGTACGCCCTGCATCGTCTTGGGGATGACGTCGGCGCGGGTCGCCAGGTCCGGCGTGCCCTGCGACTCGATCCGGACCTTCACGAGGCTCGCATCTACCTCGGCCATCTCCTGTACGACCGGGGAGACTGGGAAGGGTCGCTGCGGGAATTCGAGCGCGTACCACCTCAGGAGCACTGGGACCCACTCGCCGTCTGGCGGCTCATGGAGCTCAAGCGGACACTCTGGCATATGGATTCGGGGGACGCTCGCCTGGCACCGTGGGAGCAGCGACTCCACGAATTGGAGGAACTCGAAGACCCGATCGATCGGCTTCTCTCGGAGGTCGAGAGTCGGATGGGCGCGGGTCACCCGTCCAACTATTTCGACCCGAGCCAGCTCGAACTCTTCGAGCGCAAGACGTACGGTTCAGACCCGTCTCGCGTGATCCGCCTTGCCGATGGCCACCTTCTGCGCGGAAACTGGATGGAAATCGTGCGACAGATGCGTGACCAGGCAGGGTTCGGGCACGAGACGGTGCAGCAATACATGCGCCGCCTTGCAGAGCGCTGGCTGGAGCAGGCTGAGGTGAGGATCCCCAGCACCGATCCAGAGTCGTTCCTCCGAGCCGCGGTCGAGGCCGGGCTCATCCGCCTGGAAGTCGAGGAGTAGGACCCGTGTCGAATCAGGTTCTGGAGCGTTTCCACCGAGCGCTCATCGAAGAAATCCAGACACAACGGCCGGAGTATCTCACCGGTCCGTTCACCGTGGCGGAGATCTACCAGAACCTTGTGCCGTACGGATCGCATCGCGACCGCATCGGGGTCGAGATGAATGGTGACTATGAGGATGCGCTTCTCCGGCTCCTGGCCGGCGAAGCAGAATACCTGATACTGGATTCCGAACCGGCACGTCAGGCGCTTCAGGCCGAGGTCGGAAGTCCGAATCCCAACACCGGTCTGTATCGGGAGTTCGCCGCGGTGGACGTGCGGCTGAATCCGGCCTACCTCGACCTTTCCGCATCCGTCATGGATCAGCTTTCGGATCTGATCGAAGATCCAGTCATAGAGGACCCCCTTACGATGACGGATCTTGCTCCGAGCTCAGCGCCCGCTGCCCAGCTGGGCCTCGTCCCTCCCGGTGCGGACATCTTTTCCGAGGCAGAGGCACCTGCGGCGGCGGGGCCTGTCGAGGCTTCGGATGATCCCCAGGTGGAGTCGGCTGTGTCTGCCGCTCGGTCCCCATTGGCTCCGGAGTTCGTCGCAGAAGAGTCGGAACCCGTTGGAACTGCGTCCGGCAGCGTCCCAGGGCAGTGCCCGTGGTGCAGTGAGACCCTGCCGGACCGCATTTCGCTCAAGTTCTGTCCCTTCTGTGGCACTGATCAGAGTCTTGTCCCGTGCTCGTCATGCGGTTCTGAGATCGAGCCTGGCTGGAGCTTTTGCGCCTCGTGCGGCGCGAGTTCAGAAGGGTAGGTGGCTGATTGATGCGGCGACGCCGCAACGGCGCCGTCTTCCTGCTCGTCCTGGCGGGCGCAGGCTGCGAGGCGATCGACCCTGCGCTCCGCCCCGACGATCAGCTTATCTCGGAGTTGGGCCTCACCGAGCGTGATCGAGTGTACACGGTGTCGTTGGCCACGGATGTGGGAGAGCGCGCCGAACCTGATTCGATCGTTGTCCAGCCGGGCGACTACCTGCAGTTCGTCTCGTCCGACTGGTTGATTCACGAGGTGCATTTCGACTCGGCCATGATGGATGATCAGACTCGGTCTTTCATGGTTGCGACGGAACAAATGAACTCTCCGCCACTCCTGCAGCAGGGAGCTCGCTTCGTTCTTTCGTTCGTGGATGCGCCCTTGGGCACGTACCCGTTCCGGCTCCAGGGGAATCGGGCGGACGGACGCGGTGTGATCGTAGTGGCGTCTCCTCCCGGCGTGCCGTAATCTGCCGAGCGTTTTTCGGCACCCTTTCCACGTTCTCATCCTCTCGTCATGCCACGTATTGCGCTCATCCCAGGCGACGGAATCGGAGTCGAGGTGGTGCGTGAAGCCCGCCGGGTTCTCGAGTTCATCGCAGAGGCCGAAGGTGCGGATTTCGAACTCGTGGACTGGGATCTGGGCGCCGACCGGTTTCTTCGTGACGGCATCACGATCACCGACGAAGAGTTCAACGCGCTCGATCAGGATCACGACGCGGTCCTCCTGGGTGCGTTGGGGGATCCTCGAGTCCCGAGCAATCAACACGCGAAGGACATTCTGCTGGGGATGCGCTTCAAGCTGGACCTGTACGTGAACTTCCGGCCGTGCGTCCTTCTCTCCCCTTCGCTTTCGCCGCTCGCATCCGCGCCGGCTCTTCGACTCGAGATCTTTCGAGAGAATACCGAGGGCGAGTACACCGGGATGGGCGGAGCCATGCGGGTCGACACCCCTGCGGAGGTCGCGATCGAAGAGAACATCGCGACCAGGCTCGGTGTCGAGCGTATCGTACGCGCGGCGTTCGAGTATGCCGACACACGGGGCCGAAGTCGCGTGACGCTCGTGGACAAGGCCAACGTCATGCGCTTCGTCGGGGGCCTGTGGCGGCGAGTCTTCGAGGAGGTCGCGAGCGAATACCCGCACATCGAGGCGGATGCGATGTACGTCGACGCCATGGCGATGGACCTCGTTCGGCGGCCCGAGCGTTATCAGGTGCTGGTGGCGTCCAACCTTTTCGGGGATATCATCAGCGACTTGGCGGCGGAGATCACCGGTGGTCTGGGTATGGCCCCGTCCGCCAATATCCACCCCGGCCGAAACGCCCTTTTCGAGCCTGTGCATGGGTCCGCGCCGGACATCGCCGGGCAGGAGAAGGCCAATCCGATCGGTGCGATCCGGTGCGTCGCACTCATGATGGACCACTTCGGGCTTCGTGCGGCTGGCGAACGGATCGAGTCGTCGGTGGTGACGTGTTTCGAAAACGGCCAGACGACTGAGGACCTGGGGGGATCGCTCTCCACGACGGAGGCCGCGACGGCCATTATCGATCACGTACGCTCTGCGTATGCCGAACACGGCTGACGTCGGCAGGTGGCTCTTCGGTCAACACATCGTAGTGTTCCGGATACATTAGATGATCACGTCGAAGGCCGTCTGCATGAAGGTGGATAAGCCTCAGGCTTTCCTGCAGTATCCGGACGAGCCATTGGGAACCGAGTTCGTTTGGGCCGGATTCCACATCCGCACCTCATGATCCCGTATTCCTCATCGGATCTTCCGGGTCTCTGTGCCCGCATACGTGACCAGACCGGAGAGGTCGAGCGCCTGCTCTCGGAGGGGGACGCCGATCATGCGTCCTGGCGACCCGACGAGGCGAAGTGGTCGCTTACCGGCCACACGGCGCACATGTCCATTGTAAATGGGCTCTACGTCGAATCGATCCGGGTAGCGCTCGACGACGCGAGCCTGCCGGGGGCAGGCATGACGGAGGAGCGGTGGAGGCACCCTGCGATTGCGACCTGGTTCGTGGGCATGAACCAGCCTCCGCCGAAGCTTCGAATCAAGACCTTCAAGTCGATGGTCCCCGATCCCGGGACGACATCGGAGGCCGCTCTGGCCGACTTCGTGCTCGTCCAGGACGGGCTCCTCGATGCGATCACCAGGGCGGACGGACTGGATCTCGGGCGCATTCGATTTGGGTCGCCCTTCCTCGGACTCCTGCGACTCTCTGCCGGAACGGCGATCGCCCTGATCGTGGCGCACAACAACCGACACATCTGGCTGATGCATGAGGTGAACCGCATGCGATCCGAGGGGTAACTGCACCGACTGAACTCTCCTGTACTTCACACCGTTCGAATGAGGCTTCATGGCAACGCAGGGTCATGCACGTGACGTGGTCGTCCTTTCCGGCAAACGCACTGGTTTTGGGACCTTTGGAGGCTCCCTGAAGGACTTCACGGCGACAGATCTGGGGGTCTTCAGCAGTGCGGCGGCCATCGAGGCCGCCGGGCTGACGCCGGACCAGGTAGATCACACGTTCTTCGGCAATGCACTTCAGACGTCATCCGACTCGATCTATCTCGCTCGTCACGTAGCGCTCCGCTCGGGCATTCCACTGGAGAAGCCCGCCCTGACGATCAACCGGCTGTGTGGATCCGGCTTCGAGGCCATTGTCCAGGGTGCCAAGGAGATCGTTCTCGGTGAGGCAGACGTTTGTCTGACGGGCGGCGCGGAGTCGATGAGTCAGGCACCGCACGTGGTGCGCGGGGCTCGCTGGGGTAAGGCACTTCGCCTCGGCCCGGCAGGACCTGCGTTCGAAGACCTGCTCTGGGAGGCGCTCCTCGACACCAATTGCGACCTGACGATGGCGCAGACCGCTGAGGAACTCGCCGATCGGTACACGGTGACGCGTGAGGAGGCCGATCAGGTCGCCTACAACTCGCAGCAGCGTGCCCAGGCAGCGTGGGACAACGGGTACTTCGATGCCGAGATCGCCGAGGTGTTGATCAAGTCGCGCAAGGGTGAAACGAGCTATGCCGTGGACGAGCACCTCCGTCCCGAGACCTCGATGGAAGCCCTTGGCGGACTGCGCCCGTACTTCCGCAAGGACGGGCTGGTCACCGCAGGGAACGCCAGCGGCATCGGAGACGGGTCTGCCAGTGCGGTCCTGGCCAGTGCCGAATGGGCGGAGGCGAACGACGTTACACCCATCGGCCGCATCGTGTCGTGGGGCTTCGTAGGGGTCGAACCTCAGATCATGGGCATCGGACCGGCTCCGGCGGCGCGCATGGCGCTCGAGAAAGCCGGCCTTTCGCTCGATGACATGGACCTCGTCGAGGTGAACGAAGCGTTCGCTCCTCAGTACAAGGCGGTCGAGAAGGAACTCGGTCTCGATCCCGACAGGACGAACGTCAACGGTGGCGCCATCGCGCTCACGCATCCTCTGGCCGCATCGGGTGCGCGGATCACGATTCACCTGCTCCACGAGCTACGGCGTCGCGGCGGCAAATACGGTCTGGGCTCCGCCTGCATCGGGGGTGGCCAGGGCGGTGCCGTGATCGTCGAAGCGCTCTAGGTCAAAAGGCCGAGGATCCCTGCCGCGTGAGTGACGAGGCCGGTCGTAGCCTCACGCGACAGGAGTTCGACGCGGTCATTCGTCGGGCCGCTGAAATCGCAGCGTCTGACCCGGATGCGGAAGAGGGGCGGCTCAGTGAGGTCGAGCTGTATCGCATCGCAGGCGAAGTGGGCCTGACGGAGGGACATGTTCGTACGGCCCTCTCCGAGGTTCGGCGTGGTCAGGTGGGAGGTACGGTGCTGGATCGGATCTTCGGGCCTGCTACTGTGCGCGCGTCTCGTACCGTGCCGGGAACGATTGCCGAACTCAAGGTGCACCTCGACGACTTTCTGATCGCAAGTCAATTGCTCCAGCCGGTCCGTCGGGCACCGGAGCTGCTCGTGTATCAGCCGTCGCTCGACTGGGCGTCGCAGCTAGCCAGGGCGGCGAGCTTCACGTCTCAGAAGCATTACATCGCGTCGGCAAAGTCCGTTGAGGTACGCTTCGAGAGGGTCGACGATGAGCGGACATTGATAGAGCTTCTCGTCGACCCGGGTACGCGAACGGAAGACTTGGCCGGTGCTTTGGTCGGAGGGGGCGCTGCGGGTGGTGTTTCGGGAGCGCTCGTCGGTGTCGCAGCTGCAACAGCGGTTCCGGGAGCGCTCGCGATCGGTCTGGGTGTCGTCGTCGGTCTCGGTGCGTGTGGCGGCGTCGGAGTCGCGGTCGGTCGCGGGCATCAGAAGAAAATCACGCAGGTGCGAAATGAAGTCGAAGGTGTGCTGGATCGGCTCGAAACAGGTGAATCCTTGGAGCCGCCTCCGGCATCGTGGCGGCGTTGGGTAAAGAAGCAGTTCCACGGAGTGGCACGTGACATGACACGTACCGAGAAAGACTTGAGATGAAGTTCACTACATGGAGGAAGCGTTGAACATCAGCAAGGTCGGAGTCGTTGGATGCGGTCTCATGGGCAGCGGGATTGCCGAGATCGCCGCGAAGAGCGGCTTCGAGGTAATGGTCCGGGAAGTGAGCGATGAGTTCCTGGAAGTCGGACAGAAGCGGATCCGTAAGTCGATGGACCGCGCGGTCGATAAGGAAAAGCTGACCGCAGAGGACCGTGACGCCGCCTGGGAGCGGCTGTCGTTCACGACTGCGGTCTCCGATCTAGCAGACTGCGACCTCGTCATCGAGGCGATCATCGAAGATCTCGAGATGAAGAACGCCCTCTTCGGCCAGTTGGATGAGCTGTGCGGCGATCACACGATCTTCGCATCCAACACGAGTTCGCTGACCATCACGGACATGGCCGCGCACGCACGTGCCGACCGGTTCGTGGGGCTGCACTTCTTCAATCCAGTGCCGGTCATGAAGCTGGTCGAGGTCGTGCGAACCATCGCGACGAGTGATGAGACGTATGATCGTGCCTTTGAATTCTCCAAGGCGCTGGGGAAAGTCCCGATCGCCGCGAAGGACAATTCCGGCTTCGTCGTGAACCTGCTGCTCGTGCCTTACATGCTCGACGCGATCCGCCAGCTCGAGCGCGGTGTGGCCACGATCGAGGACATCGACACGGGCATGACGCTCGGGTGCGGTTACCCAATGGGTCCGTTCACCCTCTGCGACTTCGTCGGGAACGATACACTCTACAAGATCTCCGAGATCATGTTCGACGAGTACCGTGAAGAGCGGTACGCGCCTCCTCCGCTGTTGAAGCGAATCGTCGCGATGGGGCGTTATGGTCGGAAGACGGGGCAGGGTTTCTACGACTGGGGTGGCGAGAAGCCGGTACCGCTTCCCGTCTAGCGACGCGGCGCCTCCCCTGCGAGGGGAGGCGTCGCCCCTCGGCAGTACCTGAGCAGGGCGTCGTCGCGAAACGGCGTGTGGCTCAGCCGCTCGAGCTCGAGTGAGCAATCAGTCGTGCGAGTGCGGGAGCCGCTCTGAGGCGGGCGCACCGATCCCGCTGCCGGCTCTATACCAGATACAAAAAAGGCGGCCCCGTGAGAGGGGCCGCCCTGGATGTCCGTGACGTCAGGACCCTACGGGCGCTTCCGGCGCTGGCGACGACGCTCGCGACGAATCGCAGCCTCCCGCTTGCGCTTACGCTGGGCGCTGGGCTTTTCGTAGTAGCGACGTTTACGCAGCTCTGAGTAGAGGCCTGAACGCTGAACCTTCCGCTTGAAGCGGCGCAGAGCGCGGTCGAGGCTCTCGTTGTCCTGTACGACGACTTCCAAGACGATCACATCCTTTGGTAGACCAATGCAGTCGAGCGTAAAAACCTAAATACGCCGGGTGCAGCGAGCAACAGAGTCGTGGAAGTGGCCGCCCTGACTCGACGTCGCCCATGCTCAGGGTAGACGACCTTCTCTGTGGAGCGTGTGTGTGTAGAGTCGATACGCCTCGGGGTACGCCATGAAATCCCTCGCCCATGCCTCAAAGTCCGGTAGGGGAAGGAGGGCTTCGATGTGATCGACGACGATACGGGCGAACTGCACTCTATCCTTCGTTCGGAAGTCGATGCTCTCGCCTTCGAGGATCCGGTCGACGGCCTCTGCGAAATGATCCGGGTCGATGAGTGAAATGAAGTGGCACACCTGGTCGATCCGGTAGGACTCATAGAGGGAGCGAAGCCGGTCGAGCTCGTCGTCCGAGACGTTCAGGTCTCCGTCGATCCAGTGGCCCGCGATCTCGACCGCATTGGCGTTCAGGAGCGTCCTGAATTGACCTCGCAGGTTTGTGTGGCCCCCGGCGTGTCGGTTCCTCGTGTGGAGGGCCGAGTTGAGCAACCCATGCAGAAGCGGGCGGCCGAGGCCGCGGGCCTTCTCGTGAATCTCGGGTTCGGACCCCTCCACGAAGATGTCCGCAGTGCGAATCTCGTCGGCGTGATGCTCGGAGTGGCTCGGGCGGAATGCGAAGTATCCGTGCCAAGTCGCTTCCGTAGCCCGGAACGTGACGAGAAAGCAGGCCCAGGTATCGGAGCCGTCCTCGAGGAAGCCGACGGACCGTCGCCGCTCGGGCGGTGCGGTCAGGGGCGTGCGGGGGGAAGCCTTCAAATCACCGTGGATACGTGAGATACGGCGTATCGACCAAGAAATGATGCTTGTGTCGGCTGAGCGGTGCAACCACCTGGATTCAACAACAGCATTTTCCTTGCAGTCGCTATAAACAGATGGTTATTCTCAGAATCCGACCCTGAATTCTGGCAGTGCGGGGCGGAGGGTTCAAAACGCATTTCGCCAAGCTCCGGAGCAGCCGCGATGCAGCTTCATTCGACAACGACGACTGAGATCCGCACGGAGGCCATGGGTGATGTCCCGGGCATTTGTGAGCTCCCGCTGACACGGGCAGTCGTGCAGTACCGCGATGTGCACGAAATGGATGCCGCTGGTGGGCGCATCGAGGACATCGGGCTCGCCCTCGTCGTGGAGGGTCGGTATGCCTCCACGGCTGAAGTGGTCGATCTTGGAAGTGGGAGCGTGAAGGTGCTCGACCTGAGCACCGAACTCGTGGTGCTCGATTGGGTGTACGATCCGACCGTGGAGCACATGGCTGAACTGATTACCGCCTCGGCGGCTACACAGCAGTCGGGTGACTTGCGTGCGTACAGCCGCAAGTTGGGTCTGCGTGTCCTCGAGCGTGTGGGATTCGGGCCGCTTTCGCGCCCGACGTTCCTGAGGATCGGTTTCCGCGATATATGTCGCGATCTGGACCTGCACGAGGGCACGTCCATCCGTTTCATTCTGGGGCCGGGTCGACTCACTCGCGCACACCTGGACTATGATGCGTGTGCGCTCGTCTTCAGAACCGCTTTCGACGAGCCGGACACCCAGCTGGAGCATGCGCTCGGTGTCGCGTTCCCCGAGGCGGATCTGCACCGGGAAGACGCGTCCTCACCGACCGGCACGGTCTCGTACCATGTCCGGCTCCCGGTACCGACGAGTCTGGGCGAGGCACGACGCGTACTCGGTGGTATGCGTCGGGGTCTCGTTACACTCATGGCCCGTTTCGAGGCGGATCGGTTCGCATCCGTGGAGGCGCTCATGGAGACCTTCGGGGCTCGGGAGACACTGGCCGGTCTCCAGATTTACGAGCCCCGGACCAATGTTGTCCGCCTGTATCCGCCGATCCCTGGATCACACGTCGTCCATTGATTGCCCCTTTTGCGGAGGCCGCCGGGCCCGATGCGGACGGTCTTCGCCGGGCGTATGCCGAGTATCGTTTGCGACAGGGCCGCGAGCTCGTGTTCATGCTTCCCCCCGAGGCCGTGCGTCCACTTCTACGCCGGCTTCACCGGACGGCGTCTCCCACGGACGTCATCGCGGATGATCCGTTGACGGCCCTCGCCGAATACTGTGCTGCACTGCTTCCTCTACCGCCGTTCGAAGTGTGGCTCGAGGATGCGCGGGAGAATCCGGACGCGTATCTGGAATCGCTGGATCGGGTTGCCAGCGCTCCGACGGCGTCTTCGCCCGCGACCCTGGAGGCTCGTTGCTTCCGGCGGGCCGGAACCGAGTGGGTCGCGCGCCTTCGGGCGTTCCGAGACGAGGACGTATGGCGCGGATTCATCTCCTTCGAGGCCGATGAGCCTGACGTTGTGCAGCGGACTGCCCTCGTCTTCTGTGAAGATGGCCCTCGGGAGGTCCGAGATCGGTTCCTTTCCTTCGAACTTGCGGCTCTGGAGTCCTTTCTGCACTCCGCCACGGCTTGACCGTTTTTTTGTAAAAAAAACGTCACGCGGCTGTGCCGTTGCAGGATGCTGCCAAGTTCCCAAAGCTGCTGTGATATATGGACTTCCGAGCCAGGGAGCGTGTCGCGTATAGGCTGCGATGACATCGAGGAACAGTTGATTATAGGAATTTTAAGGATTTCGTAAAGTGTTGCAACACAACGACTTACGCAATGCGCAAAAAGCGGTGAATCTTCGCCAAAAAGGGGTTGCGCCTCCCCGGAGGCGCCTTTAGCATATGGGCACTTGAGGTTGCTAGCGCCTCCGGCCGCACTCGCTGACGCGGGTGTCGGCATCCCAACGAAAGTGTAACTTTTCCACAACCAGTCGTGGGTGAGGTGTGTCCATGTGGGAGACGCGTTCCGTGCAACTTTCTGTCCAGCTTCCGCGAGACATCGCGGAGCAGGCGGAAGAGATTCAGATCTCCGATCCGGAGTTCTTGAGCCGGGTTGTTCTATATGGTTTGACACGCCGATCGATCTATCGTCACCTCCGCGAGAACGAGTCGAGTGCCGCGGATCTTGGCGGGGAGGCCTTGCCAGCCCAGGTCTAGGACGCGGGAAAGCCTTGCTTTAGCGAACCTCTTGGTCCAAACGTAGGCTCGGATCGAAGCTCCATTTCGACCGGTCCCATCAGGGTCGAGGGGTTTGTTCACGTCCGGCGGAGGCATCGCGGTGAACGGAGCACACGGCTCGGACGAGCCGCTCCACATTCTGCGCGCCAAATATCACGACTACTGCTCTGCACAAGTCGCAGATCTGCTCGTGTATATGAGTCCCGATGAGATCTACCTCCTGGCGCATCGAGCGATGCGCGAGGAGGGAGACGCCGACGACGTTTCTTACGCCGAAATGGTGCGCGTTGCCACGGACTGGCTGAGTCGCCGGGTCGCGCTGCCCCCCTTCGACGTCTGGGCCGAAGATTACCGCAAGAATCCCGATCGGTACGAGGAGTACTTCATGGGACTGTGGGAGTCGGAGACCGAGAGTGGCCGAGAGACGTCGTGAATTCGGTGAGCTAGTGACTAGCTAGAAGGGCAGGTCGTCGTCGGGGTCAGTGGTCGGAGGTGCGCCGCCACCAAAGGGGTCAGTGGCCGGAGGTGCGCCGCCACCAAAATCGGACCCACCGCCACCACCGAAATCACCGCCACCGCCGCCGGATGATCCGAGCATGACCATCTCCGTCACGACGATGTCGGTCCAATACTTCGTTCCGCCTTCGCCCTCCGTCTGCGAGTACTCGACCCGGCCCTCGACGTAGAGGCGATTCCCCTTCTTCACGTACTGCTCGACGATGTCGACCAGGCGCCCGAAGAAGGTGAGGCGATGCCACTCCGTCTTTTCTTTCTTCTGCCCGGAGCGATCCGTCCAGGAACGGTTCGTGGCCAGGGATAGCTTCCCCACCCGCGCGCCGGAGCTCGTGGCCCGGATTTCAGGGTCGTTCCCCACGTTACCGATCAGCATGACCTTGTTGAGCGAACGACTCATGGCAGCAGGACTCCTCGTTACGTACCGCCCGGTCGGGCGAGAAGGGTGATGTGTGCGGGTATGTGTGTACCTCAGAGGGCCGGAAAGTAAGCCGGGTTTCCAGGTTTTTCCATGACGTTGAGGGCGGCTATCTTTTGCCCTCTTTACCATCCGACCACGCCTCAGGGAGACTCTTTGCCATGGGCGACATGACCTACATCAAGGTCGAGCGCGACGATGAAGTTGCGATCGTCATCATCGACCGTCAGGACAAGCTGAACGCCCTCAACGCCGACGTGGTGCAGGAGATTGGCGAAGTGTTCGATCGCCTGCGCGATGACGATGCCGTGCGTGCTGTGATCCTGACGGGCGCGGGAGAGAAGGCCTTTGTCGCCGGGGCGGACATTGGTGAGCTGGCCACGATGAACTCGATGACCGGCGTCGCGGTCAGTCGGGCGGGCCAGGAGGTCTTCCGGGCGATCGAACTGTTTCCCAAGCCGGTCATCGCAGCGGTGGGTGGATACGCGCTCGGCGGAGGGTGTGAGCTGGCGCTTGCTTGCCACATCCGGGTGGCGAGTGAGCGGGCGCGGTTCGGGTTGCCCGAGGTCGGGCTAGGGATCATCCCCGGATATGGTGGAACGATCCGCCTCGCGCGCCTCATCGGTCTGGGGCGTGCGATCGAACTGACCCTGACCGGGGATATGCTCGGCGCCGAGCAGGCTCAGACGATCGGCCTGGTCTCGGCTGTGACCTCACCGGACGCGCTGATCGACGAAACCAAGGCGCTCGCGAGGAAGATCACGAAGAATGGTCCGGTGGCTGTTCGGCTCGCGCTCGAGTCGATGTACCGAGCCGTCGATACGGCGACCGAAGATGCTCTGGGCTTCGAATCTTCCGCCTTCGGATTGCTCGCCTCGACCGACGATATGAAAGAAGGCATGCAGGCTTTCCTCGAGAAGCGAAAAGCCGACTTCAAGGGCACCTGAACCGCTCCATTAACGCTGGTGCGACACCAGCCGGACATGCCGAAAGACGGACTCTGTCGCAGTTCTCGTGAGCTGGTGGAATCGTTAACTTTCGCCATGCTTTTCGCGACTATCCCGACCTCCCGGCCTTGCATCTGAGCGCGCTCTCGCTGAGGCACTTCCGGAACCTCCGAAACCAGGAGCTGGAGTTGCCTCGCGAAGGCGTCGCCCTGATCGGCGACAACGCCCAAGGCAAGTCGAATTTTCTTGAGGCGATCTACTACCTTGAGACGCTTCGTTCCTTCCGGGGCGCCCGTGACGCTCAAATGCTGGGCTTCGGTGAAGAGGTCTTCCGTGTCGTCGGAACCACCGAAGGCGGAGACGATGAGCCGCGCGGTGTCCAGGTCGCGGCTGCCTTCCAGAAGAAGGGAAAGCGCAAGAAGGTCTCCGTGGATGGGACCGAGCCTGATCGACTCACCGATGCCCTCGGTCACCTCTCTGCGGTCATCTTCTCTCCCTCGGACGTGGATCTCGTGAGTGGGGGGCCTTCAGAGCGCCGGCGCTTCCTCGACATCGTTCTGTCGCTCAACGAGCCTGGGTACGTCCGTGCACTCTCGGACTACAGGAAGAGTCTGTCCCGCCGAAACGCCGCCTTGAGGGCCGGCCAACCGTGGTCGCTCGTCTCCGTGTGGGATCAGGGGCTGATTCGTGCCGGCGCCGAGATCATGGTGGCCCGCAGGGATTGGATCGGAACCCGGGCGAGCGCATTCGGTGACTACTATGCGCGCGTGAGCGGCGGCCGGAGGGCGCGGATGACGTACAGACCGAATGTCTCACTCGAGGACGCAGCGAGCACGGATGCGGTCGAGCATGCGTTTCGCGAGGCGCTCGAGGCTGCGCGGGACCGGGAGGCACGCCGCGGAGTCACGGTGGCCGGACCTCATCGGGATGACGTTCGTCTTCAACTGTCCGACGAAGGAGACGATCTCGATCTGCGGGACTATGGCTCCGGGGGGCAGCGTCGGACCGCTGCGCTCGCGTTGAGGTTGGTCGAGGCGATGACCATCCGAGAGCGCCGTAGCAGGCGGCCCATGATCCTGCTCGACGATGTCTTCGCGGAACTCGACGGTGGACGAAGTGAGCGGATTCTCGAGCTCATGGACGGTGAAGACACGGGGCAGGTCGTGCTCACCGCACCCAAGGATGCCGACGTACGGATCCGCCGCGATGCGCTTCCTCGGTGGCGAATTCAGGCGGGAGAGATCACCACGTGATGGGTGTGTCGCCAATGAGGAGATCTGCGGGTAGCCGCGACGAGCCGGGTCGGTCCCGGAAGCCGGTCGCACTCGGCTCGGTGGTCGACAAGATCCTCGAGAACCATGGCGTGCTCGATCAGGTGCGTCGGATGTCGGTCCTGGACGAATGGCCTGAACTGGTGGGCGAGGCCGTAAGTCGGGTGACCCATGCGCGCAGTGTTGAGGAGGCGGTCCTCATCGTCGAGGTCCGCAACAGCGCGTGGTTGATGGAACTGAATATGATGAAGGGCGACTTCGTCCGGCGTGTGAACGAGCACATGCCGGATACGCCCATCGAACGAATCGTCTTCGTGCAGGCGGAGACCGAATAGGCGCGACTCCGCGTCGGATAACGCTTCGGAGCAAAGATGGCGAACGAGAAGAAGCAAAAAGGCAGCGACTACACTGCGGGTCAGATCCAGGTCCTGAAGGGGTTGGAGGCGGTTCGCAAGCGGCCCGGCATGTACATCGGCTCCACGTCGGGGCGCGGTCTTCACCACCTCGTGTACGAGGTCGTGGACAACTCGATCGACGAGGCGATGGCCGGGCATTGCAGCCAGGTGACCGTCACCATCCACGAGGACGACTCGATTACGGTCGTGGATGACGGTCGTGGAATCCCGGTCGACATCCACCCGACGGAGAAGGTGCCAGGCGTCGAGCTCGCGATGACCACACTCCATGCTGGCGGAAAGTTCGACAAGGATACGTACAAGGTGTCCGGCGGTCTGCATGGGGTAGGTGTCTCGGTGGTGAACGCGCTCTCTCTCTTTCTCGAGGTGGAGATTCGCCGGGGCGGTAAGCTCTACCACCAGCGTTATGAGCGAGGTATCAAGACCAAGGAGCTCGAAGAGAAGGGCAAGGCCAAGGGGAGCGGCACTACGGTCAGCTTCAAGCCGGACCATGAGATTTTCACGGAGCTGGTCTACTCGTTCGAGATCCTCTCCAACCGCCTTCGGGAGCTCGCCTTCCTGAACAAGGGACTGAAGATCGTCCTGGTCGACGAGCGTGGAGACGGCACGGAAGAGTCGTACCAGTACGAGGGCGGCATTGCCGAATACGTGACGTTCCTGCGTGGATCACGCGGCGCACTGCACGACAAGATCTGCTACTTCGAGACCTCGAAGCCCGAGGCTGAGATCGAGCTCGCGCTTCAGTATGATCAGGGGTTCAGCGAGAACACCCATTCCTTCGTGAATAACATCAACACGCACGAAGGCGGGATGCACATCACGGGCCTGAAGTCGGCTCTGACGCGCACGATCAACGATTACGCGAAGCGCAACAACATCTTCAAGAAGGGCGAGTCCCTCTCGGGTGACGACGTCCGGGAAGGTCTCACGTGCGTGCTCAGCGTGCGGGTGATGGAGCCGCAATTCGAGGGGCAGACCAAGACCAAGCTGGGCAACAGCGAGGTGCGCGGAGCTGTCGAAGCAGCCGTGAATGAGCACCTCTCGACGTTCCTTGATGAGAACCCAAAGGCCGGAAAGGCCATCATCGAGAAGTCGCTCCAGGCAGCCCGGGCGCGCGATGCTGCGCGCAAGGCACGAGACCTGGCCCGAAAGAAGAGCGCCCTGGAAGGTGGCGTGCTTCCGGGCAAGCTGGCGGACTGCTCGATCTCGGACCCGTCGATGTGTGAGCTCTACCTCGTTGAGGGTGACTCTGCCGGTGGCTCTGCCAAGCAAGGGCGAGATCGCGGCTACCAGGCCATTCTTCCGTTGAAGGGCAAGATCTTGAACGTCGAGCGTGCCCGGATCGACAAGATCCTCTCGAACGACGAGATCGGTGCGATGATCACCGCGATCGGGGCGGGCATCCGCGACGAGTTCTCGTTGGACAAGGCACGGTACCACAAGATCGTCATCATGACGGATGCCGACGTCGATGGCGCGCACATCCGAACGCTCCTCCTGACTTTTTTCTTCCGCCAGATGCGGGACCTCATCGAGGCGGGGTATGTGTACATCGCGCAGCCGCCGCTCTACCGGGTCAGGAAGGGCAAGCAGGAGGCGTACTGCTATAACGACGGTGAGCGGGATGACGCCATCAAGCGATTCGGCGGCAAGGAGGGAGAGTCCAGCAAGGGGATCCACATTCAGCGTTACAAGGGTCTCGGTGAGATGAACCCCGATCAGCTTTGGAAGACGACCATGGATCCCGAGTCTCGAACCATACTCCAAGTGCAGATTGAGGATGGTGCGATCGCGTCGAATCTGTTTGACCGACTCATGGGAGACGAAGTGGCGCCGCGGCGGGAGTTCATCGAGAAGAACGCCAGGTACGTAAAGAATCTGGACATCTGACGACCAGGAGTACCGGTCGCCTCAGGGTGCGGAGTCTCCTAGGAGATCTTCCGCGGTCACGATTCGAGCATCGTCCCGGCGGGCGACATCGCGGCGGAGCCAGGTGGGTGAGGAACGTCCTGTGAAGACAAGGCGCAGCCGGCGCTCACGACCGAAGCCGTAGCGTGTCCCCCGAATACTCTGGTCGAGTTCCTCGAGGGGATTGAGCGTGGCCTTCGTCGGACGACGTTCGGGTGGATCCCACAGACATGTTCCGTAATAGGTCGCGCCGGTGCCGAGCGTCCCGGCCACTGGAATCTCCGCGTCCGCGTTCCAGATCGATCCGCTGTCGCGTGCGTTCGAGCCCAGGGTTTCCAAGGCGTCGATCTCCATGTGACGCCGGCAGAGGGGCGGCATCATCTGCTGGATGTGGTTGCGGATGGCTGGTCGGATCTCCTCTGCGTAATACGGAACGATCTCGACGTCTCGCTCGGATGTTCGCCACGGCAGGATGAACCGTAGCCAGAAGGCCACGAACGGGTCCGAGATGGCGTAGCGGGTCGTGCGGCTTCGCGGTGCTGCATCCAGAGAACGCCGGGTGCGGACGAAGCCCAGCTCGGAGAGTCTCTTGAGGTACGGGGCAACCTGCCCGCTCTTCGTCAGATCCGGGATCGCGTTCGACAGCCTCGCCCATTCGGCCTCTCCGCAGGCAAGCGCTTCGAGCAGCGCCGTGTAGCGTGTGACCGTTTGAACCGATCGTTCCAGCCAGCTCATCGGGAGTTCTGCCAGGGGCCCATGGTCCGTCAAGAGCAGACGCCGGACATTGGTCCCGACGGTGACGGACGTGTCCAGGTGTGTCAGAACCCCCGGAAGGCCGCCGAAGACGCCGTACGCACGGATCTTGTCGCGTGCCCGGGTGCCCGGCAGATGCGGTGCCGCGGCTCTGAGCGGCAGTGCGTCGACGTGAAGCTCCAGAGCCGGAGCGGCCGCCTCGAACCTCGATCCAATGGGAGGCATCGACCCGGCACGCCCTGCGAGGACCACGTGGAAGTGAATCCGGGCGGCGCGGGCATTCGTGAGCGCCTCCGCCAATCCCTCTTCAAATCGGGCTCGAGCGTCGAGGAGGCGATGGGCATCGTCGAGGATCAGGACAAATGGCCGATCGTGCGCCAGGCTCAGAAGCTCGGTGAAGAGCGTCGGCCAACTCGGAATCCCGGTATCCTCACCGCCGTGTTCGGTCGATCCGTGGACGTGGTGTGCAGTTTCCGGTGCCGCAGAAACGGGAAACCGCGCGCGGATTCGGTCGCGGAGGTCACGGCGAATGAGTGGATCCGGCCGGGGGGGACAGCGGAACCGAATGCCTGGATACCGTTCGCTCGCACGTCGTACGAGGGATGACGTCCCTGCGCCGGGGAGGCCAGAGACCACGATGGACCGTGCCTCGTGTCGATCCAGCTCGATACGCAGGAGGCCGAGTTCGCGAGATCTTCCTGTGAATTTCACGTGTCAAGTTAGCGAATATAATGAAAATAACAAAGTTAGCGTAATGTAATTTGGTCTAAATATAGTATGGACAGGGTTGAGGCGTGACGGGGTTGCCCCCACGTTCCTTCCAGTTCCAAACGTCACTTCCCATCTGGAGTTCTCATGAGCAGAGTGATCCCTCGCTTCGACACGCTGGCTGCGGCGAAATACGATCCAGCGCCATCTCTAGAGAAGCGCCACCGTACGAACCTCGAAGAAGTCTTCGGCGAAAATCTTTTCGGCCTTCATGAGATGAAGTCGCGCCTGCCCAGCGCCGAGTACGAGGCACTTCTTTCGACGATCCAGAACCGGACTGAGCTCGATGCGTCCGTAGCGGATTCGGTTGCGTCAGCGATGAAGGAGTGGGCGCTGGAAAAAGGTGCGACCCATTACTCGCACTGGTTCCAGCCTCTGACGGGCAGCACGGCCGAGAAGCACGACTCGTTCCTCAAGCCGACCGGTGATGGACGTGCAATCACCGAGTTCCGCGGTAAGGAACTCGTGCAGGGTGAGCCTGACGGCTCGTCGTTCCCATCCGGTGGCCTGCGCGCCACCTTCGAGGCTCGCGGATACACTGCCTGGGATCCGACATCGCCCGCCTTCCTCATGGAAGGACCCGGGGGTGCATACCTTTGCATCCCCAGCGCTTTCGCGTCGTGGACTGGTGATGCGCTCGACAAGAAGACACCTCTTCTTCGCTCGATGGATGCGATTGACGTGCAGGCTCGTCGCGCGCTCAAGCTCTTCGGTTCACCTCCCAAGCCGGTGACCGCGACGTGTGGTGCCGAGCAGGAGTTCTTCCTCGTCGACGAAGAGTTCTACTACCGCCGCCCGGATCTCCAGACGGCCGGCCGAACGCTCTTCGGCACGAAGCCGCCAAAGGGTCAGGAACTTGATGACCACTACTTCGGCTCCATCCCCGCCCGGATCCTCGAGTGCATGAACGAGGTCGAGCTGGAACTGTACCGGCTCGGCGTACCGATCACGACACGTCATAACGAAGTCGCGCCGGGTCAGTACGAGATGGCACCGATTTATGAGGATGCCAATCAGGCCGCTGACCATCAGCAGCTCGTGATGTCCACGCTGCGCCGCGTTGCGCGGAAGTATGGCCTCGTGTGCCTCATGCACGAGAAGCCCTTCCAGGGCGTGAACGGCAGCGGGAAGCACCTGAACTGGTCCATGGCCACTGAGGATCAGAATCTCCTCGAACCCGGTGACACGCCGCACGACAACATGCAGTTCCTGTTCTTCTGCTCGGCCACGCTGAAGGCCGTGGCGAAGCACCAGGATCTGCTCCGGGCGGCTGTCGCGCACGCGGGTAATGACCACCGTCTGGGTGCGAACGAGGCCCCACCTGCGATCATTTCGGCGTTTTGTGGTGACCAGCTCCAGGATGTGTTCGAGCAGATCGAGAAGGCCGGCGAAGCGACGAGCAGCAAGCCGTCCGGACTACTCGGACTCGGGGTGAAGTCTCTGCCTCAGCTCCCCAAGCACGCGGGTGACCGGAATCGGACGTCACCGTTCGCCTTCACGGGCAACAAGTGGGAGTTCCGTGCGCTCGGCTCGTCGCAGAGTGTCTCGTTCCCGGCCATGGTCCTCAACACGATCGTAGCTGAGGCCATCGACGAGCTGTGCACGAAGCTGGAGGCCGAGCTGGAGAAGGGCACATCGTTCGACGATGCGCTCCGCGACCTGCTCGCTGCGGAGATTCACGAGTTCAAGCACGTAATCTTCAACGGCGACAACTATTCGGACGAGTGGGTCACCGAAGCCGAAGGCCGCGGTCTGCTCAACCTGCGCAGCACGATGGACGCGTTGCCGAAGATCGTCGATGAGAAGAACCTCGAGCTCTTCGAGAAGTACGGCGTACTCTCACACCGGGAGCTCGAGTCCCGTTACGAGATCTTCGTCGAGCAGTACTTCATCGCCATCAACATCGAGGGCGAAACGGCTCAGTTGATGGCCGAGACGATGTTCATGCCTGCCGCGGTGCGATACCTGAACGACTTGCTCACGACGGCCGAGCGGGCCGACGATCTCGGCATGAAGGCCGATGGGGTCATGGCCACGGCGAAACGGGTGAATGAGCTCGTCGACCAGCTCAACGAGAAAGCCAGCATTCTCGCTGAGCAGAATCAGACCCTCGGTGGTGACGATGTTGTTTCGAAGGCTGAGCACATGCGCACGAACATCATTCCCGCGATGAACGATGTTCGCGATGTGGTCGACCGTCTGGAGCGCGTCGTGCCCGACGATCTGTGGCCGGTTCCGGCCTACCGGGACATGCTCTTCGTGAAGTAGGAAGGGCGTCGCGCTCGCAAAGAGCGCCTGAACAGGCGAGGGGCCGGCGGATTGATCCGCCGGCCCCTTCGCCGTGGTCCGTGCATCAGTCGCTCAGACCGAGTTTCGTCGGAGACGATCAGGGGTTGGGTACCAGTTCGGCGGTGAGGGACACGGGGATGACGTGGCACTCATCGGCTGTGACTACGACTCCGGCCAGGGTCCAGGTCTGGTAGCCGGGGTGCTCGACGGTGACAGCATAAATGCCGGGCCGCTCACCGGCGCCGGACAACGTGGTGCCATCCCAGGAATCGGTGACGACCTCTTCGTACGTTCCTTGGTGCAGCGTCATCGTCGCGTCCGCTGCAATAGCCGCGCCCGTCGACTGGTCGAGCACGGTAACGTTCAAGCCGTAGACGAACTGTTCTGTACATACGATCGGCTCACCGATGCCTACGGTGCGGCACCCCATTAGCATGACGAGCATCGCACTCATGACGGTGCCGCTCACCCATAGCCGATTCGGTCTCTGCATCCTCGTCTCACCTCGACTCTGACCCACCGGGGCTCCGCGTCAGTGTGCGGAGACGTGCTACCTGCACGCATTCAGGTAACGAACGAACCTTCGTCGTTGTGACATCAGTCAGACGCGGCCATCTCGCCCATAGCTTCGAAGATCAGACCGAGCAGATCGTTCATCTGATTCCCGCGTATCCAGCGAGCGACGACGACGAGTTCGTTTGCTGGATCGACGTAGACGAGATTCGAGCCGGCACCCGAGTGTGTCCATGTGTGATCGGGGGCGTTCGAATACCGTCGGCCGTCCGGATTCAGCATGAAGTTCATGAACCCGTATGTGTCGTTCACTTCGCCCGGCGTCGTGGACAGATCGATCCACTCCTCGGAGATGATCCGCTGCTCATTCCACATGCCCTTGTGCATGGTCAGCAGTCCGAAGCGAGCCAGGTCGTAGGCGTTGATCAGCATGCCGCCTCCCCAGTGGCTTCCTCCACTCGGCGCCTGGACCATCGTACCGTCCATGATGATCCACGAGTTCTCGTAGCCGTGCCATCGCCACGTCGGGGATGCCCCGATCGGGTCCATCACATGCTCTCGTAGCACCTCCGGGAGCGGGCGGCGCCAGACACTCGTTGCCGCCAGCGCGAGCAGGTTCACACGCGTGTCGTTGTACTCGTAGACGGTTCCGGGTTCGACACGTGGGCGGGTAAGCCACGTCGAGCGGTCCTGATCCGGGCGATCCGCCCATTCGGGCTTGCCCCAGAGCGTTCCCTCCCAGTCGCTCGTCTGACGAAGCAGGTGATCCCAGGTGATCTTCCGATTGTTCTCCGACTCGAACAGAAGCTTCGGACGGCGCCCATCCTGGTCTCCCGGTTCACCATCGCCGGGTTCCAGCACGATCGGCGGCATGTACGAGCGTACGCGATCGTCGACGCTCCCGATCAGGCCCCGATCCCATGCCAGGCCGACCGTAGTCGAGAGGAAGCTTTTTGCGACGCTGAAGGTGTTGTCGACCTTCTCCGGATCGCCCCACTCGGCAACGATGTAGCCCTTGTGGACGATCACGCCGCTCTGCGGAGCCCGGACCGTGAACGGGCCGATCGCTTCACCCCTCGGCTCCCGCCCGAAGGTCATGTCATGATTCAGGTTCAGATCGCGAGGAGAGGGCGACTCGGCAGCGATCGCGAATCGAACGGCCTCGTCGAGCTTGGCAGCATCGAACCCGGCGTCAGCAGGGCTTCGGCGCTCCCAATCGAGATGCGCGCCGGGCCAGTACGTCTGCGCATGGGCTGCGGTCGTGGGGGCCAGTACCGCCGAGAATGCGAGGAACACGGCTGAGCGGAATACGCGTGAAGATGTGCGTGAGATCATGACAGGCTCGCGTCGATAAGCTGTGGGGACGAGACAGCCTAGGTGCCCCCCGCGTTGAGCGCCACGGCCTCTCCCCCGTACACTCCTCGAGTCGTATCTTGGCGAGTCCGCTCGGAGCCGTGATCCAACGAGGGCATGACCGACACGATCACCGCGATACCGCGTCTCGTCGATTCCCTCGCGTCGGCATCTCGCCGCCACAAGCTGGCCCGTAAGCTTCTGGTTGCGCCGAGTCATGCGGCAGGCCGTGAGCTGCTCCGTCGGTTGGCGCTCGTCGGTGACGGCTGGGTCGGTTTCGAGGTCGTCACGCCCCAGAGACTCGCCCAGAAGCTCGCACAGCCCGAGTTGGAGGAGGCGGGCCTCGACGTCATGGATCGGTTCGAGCAGCAGGCGCTGCTGGATCGTGCATTGGACTCCGCTCTCGCTGCTGAAGAAGGTGTGCTGGGCGAGCTCTCCGAAGGAGTCGGGTTTCGGGAGCGTGTCCACGGCGCGATTCTCGCGCTTCGGCTCGCCGGTGTAGGGCCCAGAGATCTCGATGACGCTCGATTCGCTCAGTGGGAAAAGAAGCTCTTCCTCGTTCGCGTCCTGCAGCGATACGAGAGGCTCCTTACCGAACGACATCGCGCTGATGCGGCGACTCTGCTTCGGCTCGCGATGGTCCATCTGGACCGTGAAGGGGCTCAACTCCCGTCGATCCTGGAAGCCGACCAACTACTTCTCGTCCCCGGGCTGACGATGCGCGGCTTGTCCGGGGATTTCATATCGGCTCTGGCCGCCCGGGGTGGGCGTCTGCTCGAAACGGATCCGGTACTGGGACTCGATGTGCCGAAGTCGTTGCTGTGGGGTCGTTGCGGGGAGCCCTCCGCCGGGTCGTATCTGAACCTGCCGGAAGAGAGAGAGGAGCCGGCCTCGCTGGACTTTTTCTGTGCGGCCTCGATCGACGCCGAGCTGCGGGAGGTGCTCCGGCGCGTGGTGGAGTTGGGACTCTCATGGGACGAGGTGGAGATCGTCGCGACGGATGGCACCGCGTACGGATCGGCGCTCCACGCAATCGCTACGCGGCTCGAGATCCCGGTGACGTATGCGGTCGGGCTACCGATCGGGCGGACGCGCACAGGACGAGTCGTTAAGGCGTACCTGGACTGGATCGAGGAAGGCTTCCAGGCCGCGCCTATCCGGCGGCTTCTCGAGGCCGGGGATCTCCGGCCGCCGAGGTCGAGAGGCAACCATGCGCCGGCCGCGTTGGCTCGTCGCTTTCGGAGCCTGCGTGTCGGGTGGGGCCGGAAGCGTTATCGCTCCCAGATCCGTGAAGCCCTGAAGGGCCTCGATCGCATGGAGCCGAATCATCGGGAGTCCGAGGCAAAGTTCGAGCGTCGCCGCGAACGGACTCGGGTCGAGCTGGAGGCGATTCGGTCGATCCTCTTCCCCGCCCTCAAGGCGACCCCGGCGGTTCCCGATCGCATGGGGGAGGGTGGTGACCCCGTGTCGCCGGCCGAGATCGCCCGCGGCTTAAGGGCGTTCCTGCGTCGTGTGCCGGGAGGCCGAGGGCCGGATCGCAGTGCACGCGAGGAGGTAGGGCGCATACTCGAGCGGATCGAAGCCACCCTGAACCGACGGACGGAGTTCCGCGCCGCCGTTTCAATCCTGAGGCGCCATCTGGAGTTGCGTGTGCGCCCCGAGATTGTCGGAGACGATCCGGATGGCGCCGGGGCACCATGGGCTTCCACAGGTGGCGCGCTCCACCTGAGCGATCTTGAGCACGGGGGATACTCCGGTCGAGCGGTGGTCTTCGTCGTCGGTCTCGACGCAGAACGGATGCCCGGCAGTGGTGGTCAGGATGCGGTTCTTCTCGACAGCGACCGGCGTGTACTCGGAAGCGCCCTGCCGACGTCAGCCGAACTCCTGCGGGAGAAGGTGTTTCGTTTCGCTGCGTTCTTCGCTCGGCTTCGAGGACAGGTGTCGCTGAGCTTCGGTGCCTGGCAGGCTACCGAAGCACGCGCGGTCGGTCCCTCGTCGATCCTTCTCCAGGCACTGCGCCTCGCTCGGGGTGATGCTTCCCTGACGTTTCAGGATCTGCATCATGTGATGAGTCGGGCGATCAGCGCGATTCCCCAAAAAGGGCGGCCGGCACTCGACGGAGACGATGTGTGGATGCTCGCGCTCGGGGCCGGTGTGGTCCTGAAGCGGGGTGTCGATGCCGTCCGTGCCTCCTTCCCGGAGCTCGATGCGGGTTTGGTCACCGCCCACGAGCGGGTTCACGGAGAGCCTGGCCCCGTGCACGGCGTCATCGAGCCGAGGCCCGAGGAGCTCGATCCGAGGACGAGAGAGGACGTCGTGCTCTCGGCCAGCAAGCTGGAGGCGTTGGGGCAATGTCCGCTCCGCTACCTCCACAGTGCAGTGCTTCGGATCTATCCGCCGGATGATCCGGAGCTCGATCCCGATGTCTGGCTGGACCCGCGTCAGCGTGGAAGCCTCCTTCATCACGTCTTCGAGGCGACGATGAGGACCACCCGGGCGGACGGGATCAAGCCGGACGAGCCCGGATTCGAAGCTCGGGCGCTGGAGATCCTTGCGGAGCGTATTGAGTGCCTGCGAGACGAAGTGCCCATCCCGGGCGAAGGCACGCTGCATCGTGAGATCTCCGCGCTTTCCGATGACGTGCGCTCCTTCGTGCGGATGATCCGTAGCGACAGTCCGCAGAGCGTCGCTTTCGAGCTGAAGTTCGGCCTCGGTGAGGACGAGCCGGTTACCATCGACCTGACGGGTGGTCGACTCCGGCTCCGCGGAGCAATCGACCGAGTAGATCAGGATCTTTCTGGTCTTCACGTGGTGGATTACAAGACCGGTAGCACATCCGGCTACGGACTCGATCCGTTCCATGGTGGTCGACGCCTTCAGCATGCCATCTACGCGCGGGCTGCGGAGCAGCGACTCGGTGTTGATGTCGTCGATGGCCAGTACCATTTCCCGACTCGAAAGGGACAGAACCAGACGTTCACGTATGACCGGGTGCAACTGACCGGTCTCGAGGCGCTTCTCGACCTGCTGATGGAGGGCGTTGCCCGCGGGCACTTCGTGCCGACCGACGATCCTGCCGACTGCACCTACTGCGACTACACGGACGTGTGCCGTGCGCGTCGCAATGCGCACGGGAAGATCGGTTCACCGATGGCTGAATGGTCGAAGGAGCAGTTGGAGTCCCCACTTCGACCGGCGGTCGAGCAGCTCAAGCGCGTGCGGAGCTTCGAGGAGTAGGCGGGCACAGACCGAACGCCGCGATGCGACGGGAGCGATCTCGTTCAACCGCGGATCAGCTCGGGGCTTTCCCCTCGAGGATCTGCCTCAACACGTCGACGTCGATGTTTCCGCCCGATACGACTGCGACGATGCGGTGGTCTCCGGGCACGTGCTCCATTGCGGCCGCGACGGAACTCGCGCCAGCCCCTTCTGCGATCACATGGGCCTGGAACGTCAGTGCCCGGATCGCGTCACAGACCCGGTCAATCGAGGTGACGAGTGAGCCGGCAAGAAGATCTCGGGCCATGGGCCACATGTCCGGGAGTACGCTGCTGCCGCCGATGCCATCGACGAAGCTCGGAGTTCGCTCTATCGACACGGCTTCCGCCTCTGCGAGTGACGTGGCGAGCGGCGCTGCGGTGTCGACCTCGGCGGCAAAGACGGGCACAGTGGAGTTTCGGCCTCGCAGCGCCGCTGCGATCCCACAGCTCAAGCCGCCCCCCCCGTACGGGACCACGACGGTCTGGACCTCGGGAAGATCTTCGAGGATTTCGAGTCCGACGGTGCCATTTCCGGCGATTACGTTGCGATCACTCACCGGGTGTATGAAGAATCCGCTCTCGTCGGGGTGACCGTGCTCGATGAGAACGCGCCACCATTCGTCGTACGGAACTGGGACGACCTCGGCCCCCAGCCGGATGATCGCCTCCGTCTTGGCTTTCGGTGCCGAGTCGGGAACGACGACCCGACACGCCAACCCGAGCCGACGCGCCGCGAAGGCGACACCCTGCGCCATATTCCCGGCGCTGGCCGTGTAGACACCTCCCTCGAGCTTCGCCGGAGGGGCGAGGGCGATCGCATTGGCTGCTCCACGGATCTTGAATGATCCGATGGGCTGCAGGCATTCGAGTTTAAGCCAGAGCCCGCCTCCACCGCTGCCCCAGCCGGTGAGTGGAATCAGAGGGGATCGCATCGCGGCATCTGCGATACGCACGCGAGCGGCCTCGATCTCGGCGAGGTCCGGTGGCTGGACCGGCTTGGGGACTGTCATGAGGGCCACCATGTTGCTCGCGGGCCGCTGTGTCCAGCGCGCGGGTCGCGGGCCAGTGATACCTTGGGCGAATGATCACCAACCCTACTGCTGTCTTCACGCTGCTCGCCGGTGCCGTCGCGCTGGCCATTGTCCTCGAGGAGCGTACGAAAGTCTTTCGGGCGCTCGGATCGGCGCTCGTCGGAATCCTCCTCGGGATGCTTTTGTCCAACACCGGCATCATCCCCGGAGAGTCGCCTGCATATGACTTTCTGGGCGGTCCTGCGGTGAGTGCAGGGATCATCCTGATCCTGCTCACGGTTGATATCCGCTCCGTCGCCCAGGCCGGACCACGGATGCTCGCGGCCTTCGTGATCGGGGGTATCGGATCGGCCATCGGCGCGTCGATCGCGGCGATGCTGCTCGTGGACTCGATTGGACCGGAGACATGGAAGCTCGCGGGGCAGTACACGGCGACCTACACCGGTGGTGGCGTGAACTTTGCGGCTGTCGGCGCTGCACTCGATACGAGCGGAGAGCTCTTTGCCGCCGGAATCGCCGCGGATGTGACGATGACCGCGATCTGGATGGCTACGTGCCTGACCGTTCCGGTTCTCTTCGCTTCACTCGATCGGAAGGAAGCGAGGGAGGTCGCTGAGGATGGCATCGCCGGCACAGACGGGAGCGCTGGTGTCTCCGAGACTCATCCGGGAGGACCGTCCCGCGAGGATACGGACGAGGGCGGCTCCCCGAGCCTTCACGAGATGCTCTACTCCAGCGTAGGCGCGATCGGGCTTCTCGATCTGGCCATGCTGGCGTTGATCGTACTTGGAACCCTGTGGGCGTCGGATTGGCTGGGTACGACGCTGGCGCCCGTTCCGTCCGTCCTGTTCTTGACGACGATCGCCCTGATCCTCGCGCAGTTTCCGGTGGTGCGCGGCCTGAAAGGCGCTGGTGTGATCGGCAACTACCTGGTGCTGATCTTCCTGGCAAGCAACGGAGCCATGTCGGTCCTGGCCAACATCGTCGTCATCGGTCCCCCGATCGTCTACTTCGCACTCGCCACGGTCACGATACACGGCATCGTCATCTTCGGTGTCGGACGACTCGCAGGTCTCGACCTCAAGACGCTCGCCGTTGCGTCACAGGCGAACGTGGGTGGCCCTGCTTCAGCGATGGCGCTGGCCGCCGCCCGGGGGTATACGGATCGCCTGCTCCCCGGTGTGGCCGTCGGACTGGTCGGATACGCAGCCGGGAACTACCTCGGTCTGTTCGTCGCTGCAACGCTACGGGGTGTGCTCGGCGGGTAAGCGATGGCCTTACTGGGCGACGAGCTGCGCACGCGCCTCGTCGACCGTCATGCAGTAGGGCTGCAGGATCTCCACCAGCTCCTTCGGGAGCGGTCGCGACTCCAGCGTGTCGCGTGTGGTGCACACCAGCACCTCGTGCCCCGTGACGGCGAGCTGCCCGGCGGCGAGGTGCAGGACGTCGAAGTTGATCTGCAGGGAACTCGTGCCGAAATGTGTGAAGTACGCCGCAACGCGCAGCTCGTCGTCGAGCCGCGACGGATAGTGGAAGTCCGACTGGAGGTGGACGCGGGGGAGCCACATGTCCCAACGGTCGAACACTTCGGAGTACGGCACGCCGGCGGTCCGAAAGAGCTCCATCTCGGCGAGTTCGAAGAACCGAACATACGCTCCGTAGAAGATGATCCCGGCTTTGTCGACCGCAGACCAGCGCACGCGTTCGTTGATGGTGAAGAGATCGGACATGGTCTGTCGATGTCGAGTGAACAAGATGGAGCTAGCCGGGAGGCGACCCACAAGGTAGCGTCCCGGCCATGCCACTCCACCTCTCCGAACCCGAACGACATCTTCTCTCCGGAGCGTCCGGCGAAGCCGCCGCCATGGCGATGCGTGTCGTCACATCCGCTGCCGAGCTGCTGGGCGCCTCATCGCTGGTCGAGATCTCGTCGGCCCACATCGACGGATGCCTCCACCATGGGGACGGTGGCGTCGAATTCGCAGAGACTCTGGTGAAGGGTGGAGGCGAGGTGGCTGTTCCGACGACCCTCAATGTCGGTGCCCTGGACCTGCTGCATCCGGACGTCGTGCAAGCCGACGCCCACAAGACGGACATGGCTCGGCGGCAAATGGAGGCCTATGTAGCGATGGGCGCGCAGCCGACGTTCACGTGTGCTCCGTATCAGGTGGGACATGAGCCGGGCGTCGGTGAGCAGGTGGCGTGGGGAGAGTCGAATGCGATTGCGTTCGTGAATTCGGTCCTGGGCGCCCGAACCGAACGGTATGGCGACTTCCTGGATGCATGCTGTGCGCTCACGGGTCGGGCTCCGCTGTACGGTCTGCACCTCGCAGAGAATCGAAGGGCCACGGTCGTGGTCGATGCGACCGACGTTCCGTCGGAGTTGAAGGGACGCGACGTCTTTTTCCCGGTGCTGGGGACCTGGCTCGGGCTCGAGATCGGTCAGGAGATCTCGGTGATCAAGGGGCTCCCGGAGTCGACGACGCGAGATCAGCTGAAGGCCCTTGGTGCGGCGGCCGCATCGTCGGGTGCAGTGGCCCTTTTCCATGTCGCGGGTGTCACGCCGGAGGCGCCGACCGTGCCCGCTGCTCTGGGGCTCGGACTGCCCTCGGATCCGGCTGCTTCCAATCAGAGTTGGGGACGCCAGCCGATGTGGCCGACGCCGCGAACGATCGAACTCGATTCCGGGAGTGTTCGGGCCGCGCTTCAGAGGCTCAGCACGGCTGCGGGCACGGACCGGATCGATGCAGTGGCGCTCGGGAGTCCGCACTTCAGTGCGGACGAATTCCGTGCCCTTCACCACTGCCTGCGGGGGCGTCAAATGGGTACGCCGTTCTATGTCTGCACGGCACGCGACACGCTGGCTGAAATCGATGCGATCGGGATTGCGGATGAGCTGCGGGCGTCGGGTGTCGAGATCGTCGCAGACACGTGTGTCGTGGTGACCCCGATTCTTCCCGCGAAGAACGGCGTGTTGATGACCAACTCCGGGAAGTTTGCCCACTACGGGCCATCGAACACCGGGTACGACGTGTTATACGGGAGTCTCGAGGACTGCGTCGAGTCGGCGATCACCGGTGAGGTTGTGCGCAGCAGCGAGGTTTGGGTCTGGTGAGCGACTCGGCGGCGATCCAAGTGAGGGGGCGTCCCTTGATTCCCGGCGAAGGCAGCGGGCCGCTGCTCCGCCTCACGCACCCGATCAGCTTCTGGGGCGGCGTGGATCCGACATCGGGTCAGATCGTGGACCCGCGGCACCCGGAGTTCAGTTCCTCGATTACCGGTACGGTGCTCGCCATTCCCGCAGCCGTGGGATCCAGCTCGTCGAGCGCCATCATGCTCGAACTGCTTCGAGAGGGAACTGCGCCTGCGGCCATCTTGATGGGGAAGGCCGACGCGATCCTCGCGCTCGGCGGCGTAGTCGGCGGCGAGCTGGGGTATGCGCCGATCCCGATCATCGAGGTCTCGGCAGCCGAACTCGAACGGCTCCCGGACGGAACTCGGGTGGCGGTCCACGCCGACGGCACCGTCACGTCCGAGTAGTTCTCGACCACTCGATCCTCGGGCTGTCGTGCAGGGGACGCTTCGCGTTTCAGCTCCCCTGAATCGCTGGCGCTTCGCGTTCCCGACGCCCCACTGCGATCGACGCGAGCAGCACGATCAGCAGAGCCCACGAGTGCACGTTGTGCAGCCCGGCGTCCCAGGGTGAGATCCTTGGAAGCCCTTCGACGCCGGCTGTCATGGAGGCGGCGAGGATCGTCGGGATGAAGAAGGGGAGGATGAACGGGTAGGTGCAGACCGTCACGTCGAGAATGTTTGCTCGTCGGTAGGGGCCGACGCCGGCGTTCCTGCCGACCTCTTTGGCGAGCGAGCCCACGGTGAGGATCGCCACCGCCGAGTGCGTCGTGAGAACCGTCGCGCCGCTGATCGACCCGAAGATCCACCACTCTGCGCCTCGTGCGCTCTCTGCACGCTCTTCCACCCAGACGATCAGTCGGTCGAGGAGCCCGGATGCGGTCAGGCCTCCGACCAGCCCCATCAGGAGGATCGTGAAGATCGACACGCCGAACGCACGCCTCATGCCATCCAGGATGATGCCGGTGGCGATGAAGTTGTCAGGGTCGATGGAAAGCAGGTCCGATGTATTGAAGCGGTCGAGTCCGAGCCCGAGCACGACGCCGAATCCGATTCCCGCGAAGAGCCCGACGACCAGGTGTGTGCGGCGCAGGAGCAGGATGAGTACGGCAGCTGGAACGACGAGCATCACCAGTCCGGCCGGATCTCCTTGGCGTGTCAGCGCGCCGTCCGCACCCGCCGCTCCCCCGAAGAGTGCGAATACGCCGATCGCAACCGCGGCTGCGGGAAGGGCGTACTGCATGCGAGACCGAACCACTCCACCGAGGTCTGCGTCCTGCGTCGTAGACGACGCGATGGTCGTGTCCGAGATGGGCGAGACGTTGTCACCGAAGGTGGCGCCGGCAAGGATCGCACCGATCGCGAACGCGGGGTCCGCCCCGAGGGATGCAGCGGCTGGGTAGAGGAGTGGCGCGCACACGAGAATGGTGCCGAGGCTCGTACCGGTGGCAGTCGAAAAGACGGCACAGACCAGAAAGATGGCCACCGCGAATCCACCGCCCCGCACCCCGGTCGCCGACGCGGTCCACACCAGGGCATCGACCAAGCCGCTATCTCGGAGCACGACCCCCATGACTCCGGCGAGCAGCCATGCGAGGATGAGCAGCATGACGATGCGGTGGCTCATGCCGTCCATCACCGCTTCGGCGTAGCGGGCGGGATCGCGGGCGAGCAGGACACCGACACCGAGTGCGACGATCAGGATTGGGCCGAAGCCGGTCTCGTCAGGTGCTCCGGAGAGGCCGAGCCAGGAGACCCCTCCGAGGAAGACCAGGAAGGGTACGAGGGCCCCGAACCAGCCGCCTCGAAATTCGAGCGGCGTGTCGTGATTCGGTGCGGTCGGGGGCGAAGCAGCGGGCTGGTCGGGCATGAAACGATTCAGCTTGTCCGGGGCCGGAGGAGCCACACCGTGTCGATCCCGAACGACCAGGTCAACATCGCAAGAGCCAGGGCCGCGACTGCAACGGCGACCGGGCCGGGTATGATCGGTCCCAGGGCGACCAGAAGCGCGATCCCTTGGATCACACAGACCAGCTTTCGACGGAAGCTCGGAAAGAGCTCCTCACGTAGCGCCGGCAGAACGAAACTTGCAGCGACGAAGAGGTATCGCATGGCCCCGATCAGAAGGACCCATGCGCCGGCTCGCGCTTCCGTCCATACGAGGCAGGAGAGCACCAGCATCAGAAACGCATCCGTCTCCATGTCGAAGAGTGCCCCGAAGCCTGTGGTGGTGCGGGTCCGGCGGGCGACCCAACCGTCCACGCCATCCAGCAGCATGATCACGGTGCCCAACCCGACGATCCACCAGCGTCCGGTCGTTCCCAGGGTGTCCGCGTGCATGACGAGTCCCGCCAGGGAGAGCGTCCCGATTGTGCGCAGAAGGGTGACGCGATTCGCAGGGCCGAGCCCACGGTGGGGTAAAGGGTCCGGCAGGGTCGCGAGGATCAGCGCCCCGGTTGCGGCGTACAGTGCGCCCACGGCTACCAGATAGGTAGCCGGGAGGTCGAGGACGCTCCACGTTGCAGCGGCGACGAGGAGCGTTACCGCGAGGCCGACGAGCAATTCCGGAATGGCCTGCGCACGAACTCCCCTCAAGAAAGGGGCTGTGGACATGTCGGAAGAGAACACTACACGCGAATTCTGGGTCCAGGAGCCCGGTCGCGGAGAGATCCGTACCGGTCGGCTGGGTGCGGTCGGCGCCGATGAGGTCGTGGTGCGCACCATCTACTCCGGGATCAGCCGTGGGACGGAGGCCCTCGTATTTCGAGGTGAGGTGCCAGCCTCGCGGTTCGAGTCGATGAGGGCCCCGTTCCAGAGCGGCGACTTTCCTGCACCGGTGAAGTACGGGTACATCAGCGTAGGTGTCGTCGAGTCCGCCGGTGACGACGTCGTCGACTTTGTGGGCCAGATGGTCTTCTGCCTTTATCCTCATCAGGATCGTTATGTAGTACCGGCTTCCGCCGTGACCGCTCTTCCGGAGGGAGTGCCGCCGGGGCGAGCGGTGCTCGCGGCCAACATGGAGACGGCGGTCAATGCGGTGTGGGACGCACAGGTCTCGGTCGGAGACCGTGTGCTGGTCATCGGTGCAGGTGTGGTCGGGCTCCTGATCGCATGGCTGATCTCCCGGATCCCGTCGACCGATGTCATCATCATCGATGTAAACGAAGCTCGCGTGGGAGTCGCGGAGAGACTCGGTCTGCACTTCGCCACTGAGCCGCCCTCGGGTATGGATGCGGATGTGGTTCTCCATGCGAGCGGAAGCCCGGACGGTCTGAGCACCGCGTTGTCGGCAGCCGGTCCAGAGGGGCGGATCGTCGAGGTCAGCTGGTTCGGCGACCGGCCGGTGACGTTGCCGCTCGGGGAGAGTTTCCATGACCGGCGGCTCACAATTCGAAGCAGTCAGGTGGGCCGGATTCCACCAGAGCGAGCGCCGCGCTGGGACTACGCCCGAAGAATGGTTGTCGCGCTGGAGTTGCTCGAGTCCGCTGCGGTGGATGCACTCATTTCGGACGAGAGCGCATTCGACGACCTCCCCGACGTGATGGAACGCCTCGCGCGCTCCGGGGGAGACACGCTCTGCCACCGCATCCGTTACGACTGAACCCCAGAGGATCGACATGTACAAGCTCAACGTTCGTGACCACTTCATGATCGCCCACAGCTTCCGGGGTGAAGCCTTCGGGCCGGCTCAGCGTCTTCACGGTGCGACGTACGTCGTCGATGCGACGTTCAAGCGCGCGGAACTCGACGAGGATGGTCTGGTCGTCGACATCGCCCTTGCGGGAGAGCAACTGAAGGCGGTCCTCGATGACCTGAACTATCGGAATCTGGACGAGGTAGCGGCGTTCGAGGGGAAGAACACGACGACCGAATTCCTGGCCCGTGAGATCCAGGAGCGCCTCGTGCGTGCGGTCCACGATGGCAAGCTGGGCCCGAACGCATCGGGCTGCAGCGCCATCGAAGTGACCCTGAACGAGTCGCACGTCGCGTGGGCGAGCTACGAAGCGAGCGTGTGACCGCCGCGCCGCCGGCATTCCACCTGATCGTTCCGGGGCCGCTCGATCAGCGGACCGGGGGCTACCTCTACGACGCACGCATCGTCTCGGAGTTGGCGGCTCTCGACACGTTGGTGCAGGTGCACTCGATCCCGGGGCGTTTTCCGGACGCAGACGACCTCGCGCGTTCCGGGCTCGATCGGGCACTCGCCGCGATCGCCGACGGTAGCTCCGTCGTCATCGACGGCCTGGCATCCGGTGGGCTTCCCGATGTGGTTGCTTCGCACGCAGACCGGCTGGCAATCGTAGCGCTCGTACACCATCCACTTGCCGACGAGACGGGCCAGACCTCGGCACAGACCGAGTATTTCTTCGCTTCGGAGCGTGACGCGCTGCGACACGTGCGGGGCGCCATCGTGACCAGTCCATTCACGGCTCGCCGTCTAGCGGACTTTGACGTACCGGAGGGTCGGATCCACGTGGTCGAGCCCGGAACGGATCCCACCAGCGTCGCCGTGGGTCCACCTGATGGAGACGCGCCTCGCCTTGTCTGCGTGGCATCCCTCAGTCCGCGAAAAGGTCACGATCTGCTCGTCGAGGCGCTGGCTCGCCTCCGGGCCCTGGAGTGGAGTTGTGTGTGCGCTGGAAGCACGACGCGGGACGAGGACTTCGCCGGCGAAGTTCTGGCTGAGGTCGAGAGGCTGGGGTTGCGTGACCGGATCCACTTCCCCGGCGAACTCGAGACGGACGACATCGAAGAGGTATACCGGACGGCCTCACTGTTCGTGCTCCCCTCTCACTACGAGGGATACGGCATGGCATACGCAGAGGCTCTGGCGCGTGGCATTCCTGTCGTCGGGACGACGGGCGGAGCGATCCCCGATACGGTGCCGAGCTATGCCGCGATTCTCATCCCACCCGGGGATGTCGATGCACTGACCGAAGCTCTCGAGAGCTTGCTCGTGGCCCCCGATCGATGCGAGACGCTCGCCGAGGGGGCGCGCATGCACGCCGAGTCGCTGCCCGGATGGGCGACTCAGGCGGAGCGGTTCCGGGTGGCAGTCGATGTGCTCACGGCTCGGGGTCCTCGTGTCTGACGAGGTCTTCAGCGCGGACTGGCTGGCGCTCCGGGAAGCAGCGGACCATCGCTCCCGGGCGCACGAGCTTGCGGACCGACTTGGGCGGACGGGTCAGGCGGCGGGGTGGACGCACGTGCTCGATCTGGGTTCCGGCACGGGGTCCAACCTGCGTTACCTGGCGCCACGGTGGCCGTGGGTTCGGTCGTGGACGCTTCTCGACCACGACGCGCGGCTCTTGGGCGCGGCCTCAGCGCCCGGCATCGCTGATCCGATCCGACTCGTCGGTGACCTGGCTGCCGAAGGGGTCGACGCGATCTCCTCGGCGGATGTCGTTACCGCGTCCGCCCTGCTCGATCTCGTGTCGGAGGAGTGGATGACCCGGGTGGTTGATGCGTGCGCCGCCCGTGGAGCTGCCGCGCTCTTCACCCTCAGCTACGACGGATCGATCGACTGGCGTGACGAGGATCCGGACGATGGACTCGTTCGCGAGGCGATGAACGCTCATCAACGCCGGGAGAAAGGGATCGGTCGTGCACTTGGGCCCGATGCGACGGTCGTCGCAGATCGACTCTTTCGGGAGGCAGGCTACAAGACGTGTCTCCGGCCGAGTCCGTGGATTCTCAACGGGCTGAAGGATCGTGAACTGACCCTCGCGCTGATGCAGGGCTGGATCGAGGCGTCGATCGAGTTGCGTCCGACCGATGCCGACCGGCTGCGCGCGTGGCAGTCGCGCCGAGCCGCGACCGTACAGGCCGGAGCCTACGAGGTGATGGTCGGGCATTGCGACGTGCTCGCCGTGCCGTCAGATCCGTGACGCGCCGAACCCTCCTGCTGGTCGCACGGGGCGTGACGAGCGTGGCACTGTTCGGCGCGCTTGGATTCTTCCTTGAGCCTCGAGACGTGATGGCGCGGCTGGTGGAGATGGATCCAGCCTGGGTCTCCATTGCGCTGCTACTCTCGATTGCTCAGGTCGTCGGCTCTGCCTGGCGATGGCGCTTCACCGCCGGGCGCCTCGGCCTCGAGTTGCCCATGCCTCGAGCCGTCTCGGAGTACTACCTGGCGACCTTCCTCAATCAGGTGCTTCCCGGCGGAGTCGTGGGTGACGTCTCGCGAGCGTGGCGTCATGCCCGTGAGGCTGACACGCGGGCATCCGTGCAGTCGGTCGCGTTCGAGCGACTCTCCGGTCTCATTGTGATGAGCGTGGTCGCGGCCGTCTCCGCCTTGCTGCTTCTGGGCGACGTCTCTGCCGGTGCTCGCATGGGGCTCGGGCTCCTCATTGTGAGTGGCCTCGGGTGGGCCCTTTGGACCGCAGGCCGAGCCCGTGCTCGCCCGGGATCGACTCAGCTCATGCATGACCTGAGGCGTGCGCTCCTGGACGGCTTGGCGTTTCCCGTACAGCTCTCGAGCTCGGCCGCGGTTGTGGCGAGCTATATCGCGATCTTCGTCATGGCCGGCCGTGCCGTTCAGGTCGATATGTCCGGATTGATGCTCGCGATGCTCGCCGGACCTGTGCTCATGTCGATGCTCGTGCCGATGACGATCGCGGGGTGGGGCCTGCGCGAGGTCGCTGCCGCAGCGCTCTGGAGTGCCGCGGGCCTCACGGCCTCCGACGGAGTAGCGGTTTCCGTGTCCTACGGCCTGCTCGTGCTCGTTTCGAGCTTGCCCGGTGCCGCGATCCTCGGGCTCACGCTCCTTCGGAGCGGAGATCCAGGTCGAAGAGGAGATCCGAACCGAGGAGAACGTGCCGAATCGCAGGCCGACGCGCCTGCTCCAGACTCTCGATCTGGGGCAGGGTGATCCCCGGTCGTCCCGACCCGATGAGGAGCGAGGCGACAGAGACGTGCAGTCGATCCAGAAGATCCGCTTCCAGGAAGCTGGAGACCGTTCGACCTCCGCCCTCGATCAGCACGCGACGGAGCCCGCGAGCGTCGAGTTCCGCGAGCACGTCAGCCGGATCGAACGTGTTCGCCGGTGCAGGCAGAACGACGATCTGGACATGTTCAGCGGCGTGCGGGTCTCTGGCTTTACCTTCGGAATCCAGACGATTCGCTGCCTCGCTCTGTATCCAGAGGGTCGATGCGGCACCGTCCGTGAAAATCGCGCGAGCAGGATCGAGCCGTCCGCGGGGATCCAAGGCGACTCGGACCGGGTTTGGTCCTTCGACGTGGCGCACGGTCAAGCGCGGGTCGTCGGCTTCGACGGTGCCCGCACCGACGACGACCGCGTCTACTAGTGCACGGAGTCGATGCAGGCGCTCGATGTCTTCAGGGCCGTTGATGTAGTGCGAATGGCCCGACACCGTCGCGATTCGGCCGTCGAGGCTCTGACCGAGTTGGCCGATGACGAATCGATCGAGTCGTTCGAGCGGGGCGAAGAGGTCGTCCAGATCGGTCAGGATCACGTTACGACTCCGGTCCCTCGAAGCGTTCGACCGGAAATACCGATGCATCGCGCACGATGTCCGCCAGGATCGCACCGTAATGCTCGATGAGCCGGTGTCCGAGCTCCGCAGTGGCGAGGGTCGCGTCCCCGGTTACCCCGTCCGGATTCAGGTCCTGAGCGAGCCAGGCGAAGGGTGCGACACCCTCGGGCCGGATCCATGCCATCTCGTGCTCGAGCTCTTCACCGAATGATTCGAATCGACGGATCTCTTTTCGACGGACGAGGTCCGGTCGCAGGTGCAGCATCATCGCCGTTTCAAGCGCCCCGCCGTGCAACCCATGAGTCCACTCGGCATCAGGCAGCGACACATTGCCCGGTCCTGGGAAGCGGAAGTAATTCGCCTTTACGACGAGCATGTCGTATTCGAGCCGAATGCGAATCGCGGCGGAATCGAGAACCGCCTTGTTGCCCCCATGGCTGTTCATGAGAACGAGACGACGGATGTCGGCGGTGTACAGACTGCCGGCGATCTCGCTCAGGGTCTCCTCCAGTGACTTCGGCGTAAGTGTCAGCGTGCCGGGGAAGGCGAGGTGTTCCGGACTGGCTCCGACCACCTGGGCGGGGAGCACGACGTGGGGCACGTCCTCGAGCCGACCCACCGCGTTTGCGATGAGTCCGGCCCCGATCTCTACGTCCGTGGAGAGCGGAAGGTGTGGTCCGTGCTGCTCGATGGCCGCGACCGGGAGGATCACGACGGGGTCACGCTCGGCGAGGTTCGCCACCTCGGGGCTGGTCATCTCGTGCCACTTCATTCGTTGGCCCCTTAGTCGGTAGGCATGTGACGGGCATAAAGATCTCCGGATGAGATCCCGCTCGCTTCGCCGGCGAGCCACGCACGGACATCGGTTGCCGAACGCCACGTCGACCACAGAAAGTCTCGCCCCTCGCCACGGATCGCATTGTACTCGTACTGAGCCAGCGATTCGAGCCGGTCGACGCATTCCGTGGTGACCTGGAGTGTGCCCGCGACGAACTCGATTGAGAGCGCCTCGATGGGTCGGGACAGGCCAGCGAGGACATCGGCCTCGAAGCCCTCGACGTCGATCTTGCAGAAACGTGGTGCGCCGAACTGGTCGATGAGGTCGTCCATCGTCGTGACCTCAACCTCCGTGGAACGGTTCCAGCGGACGCCCCGGAACGTCGGGTTCTCGTGCACGACGGCATCGCGCCAACCGTCGGCGAGTGTCGATAGCGTCGGGTTGGCGTCGCTGACGGCGAGACGTGCCGTGCCGGCCCTCCGGCCCACGGCGGCCGGAACCACGGTCACACCCGGTCGCCGACCGACCAGGCGTCGCAACCAGGGGAGAAGGTGCGGCTGAGGCTCGAGGGCGATTACGCGAGCACCGAGCCTGGAAAAGGCGGCCGTTCGGTCCCCGAGGTGTGCCCCGACGTCGAAGACGAGATCACCGCGACCGACGAACGGAGCGTACAGGGCCCGAAGGCCTGCCTGTCGACCGGGGCGCCAGTACACCACCACTGAACGGAGCAGGCCCAGCCAGCGTCGCACTAGGGTCGGTCCTGTACGGCGGACGGCGTAAACGCATTCACGAACCAGTCGCGAAACGTGTCCATCCGTCGGACGTCATCTAGAGCCGGAGGGATGACACCGGGCGCGAAACCCCATTCCATGAACGGAGCGAGAACCTCAGGGTCGCGGCCGATGACGTGGACCGGAACCGCGCGGCTCGCATCTTCGCCCGTGATGAGTGGAGCGGGTTGATGATCACCGAGCGCGATCAGCACCGTCGTGTCGTCGACGTATCTCACCGCGTACGAGGCCATGGCGTCGATCGCGTAGCCTACTGCGAGTGCGTAGTGCTCTCGCACTCGATCACCGTGTCGCCAGAGCTCTTCCGGGGTCTCGCCCATGTCGGCAAAGGAGTCGAAGACTTCACCGTTGCCGATGGAATCCCAGTCGTCGAGGACGGGCAGGACCGGCGTCCATGGTGCGTGGCTGCTGATGAGTCCGACCTCCGCGAACAGTGGTCGGTCATCGGTTCTGCGGATCGTGTTCTCGAGGTAGGACCAGGTGAACTGATCGGGCATCGTCACCCAGTTCAGAGACGGCCCGGCGTAGTCGATGTCCTCCCACGCGTGGATTCGCTCATAGCCGAAGCGGTCACCCTCGGGCCACGCCATCGTGATCGCGGGCATCAGCGCCGCGGTCCGGTACCCTGCGGCCTCGAAGTCGTCGACGAGCGTCTGGCGGTCGCTCGCCAGCAGAAGGTCGTACCGCAGCTGATTTTCCAACCATAGCCCGCTCAGGAGCGATCCGTGTCCCAGCCACGACATACCCCCCTGACTGGGTGCGACGAGCTGGCCCGTCGCAATCAGGAGACCTGCGGAGTCGAATGCCTGGAGCATCGAGTCGAGTCGGGGACGGATGGTCGGTGCGTACCGCTCGTCGTCGATTGCAGACATGCCGTACGACTCCACGAAGGCCAGGATCAGATCGCGTCCGTCCAGCCCCGCGAGGAGTCCCGGCATATCGGCATAGTGATCGGGCGCGACGGCCATCTCCGCACCGAATCGCTCGTTTTCCTTCATCATGCTCGCAACGTGCCGAACCTGCTCGCGCGTCAATTGAACGGCCGGAAGGGCGAGGGCCACGCCGCTCGGGTGGATCCAGCGGGCCGGTACGGCGACGAGTGCCGTCACGAGTGCTGCGACCCCGACGATCCACTGACGCCGGTTCCCGCGTTCCGGGTGAAGTGTGGAGAGCAGATACCCGAGCAGGATCGCTGCGGCGATGGCCGCGATTGCTGCTCCGACAAGTACGAGCGTGCCGATCACGGTTCCGAGTGTGCCGCGAAGCAGATCCGCGACTGCGCTCACCAGCTGGACATCCAGATACAGGTTGAGTGGGCGCGCGAGGCTCATGCGGGCGGTTGTGTCGCCGAGTTGCAAGACGCCTAGGGTGATCACGAGAAGTCCACATAACCAGGCCGCAGCCTCGGTCCAGCGGGATCGCGGAAGGAGCAGGAACGCCGCGGTCAGGATCGCGGCCTCGAGGGCCAGCACGTGCGGACCAAAGTCCCGGTTCAGAATCCAGATCGGGATCAGAAGGAAAGAATTGGCCAATACGAGGGTAGCTATTGCCCTCGCACTTCTTCCCGGCCTTTTCCAGATCTTTCTCGTCATGACACCCGTGCTTCGTGCTCGTCTGTCTTCGACCATCCTCCTTGCGGGGATGTTCGGCGCGTGCGTCAGCGAAGACCTTCCTCGTCCGAGCAGTGATCGCGACGAGTCCGCGGCCCTCCGCACCGAAGGGGTGGAGAATGTAGCGGCTGTCGTGACCATGCCGGATTGGGTTTCCGAGTCCGGTGGGCCGACACTGTTCGAACACGTTACCGAATATGCGCGACTTCGTGCCCAGGTCGGGTATCGTGCGCCGGCGTCGACCGTGTCTCCCGTGGTGTCCGGACTGACGTACGATCAGTACCGCGGCATTTCGTTTCGGTCGGATCAGGCGGTGTGGACGGGCACGGGTCCGTTCGAAGTTCATTTCTTCCACCCGGGTGGCGGAAACGACGTGCCGGTACAGATCCATCTGGTCGAAGATGGTCGGGCGACGGGTCTAGACTTCGATTCGGGCTTTTTCTCGTACGGGGACGAAACCGAGGGCCTCGACATGAGCCTTTCGCCCAAAGCGGGCTTCGCTGGGCTGAAGGTGCTCTTTCCGCTGAACGATGAGTCCCGCATGGACGAGGTCGTTTCCTTCCTCGGGGCGTCGTACTTCCGCCTGCTCGGGCCCGGACATGTGTACGGTCTGTCGACGCGTGGCCTTGCTGTCGATGTCGCTCGACCGGAGGGTGAAGAGTTTCCCGACTTTGTCGAGTTCTGGCTGGTGCGACCGTCGCCCGAAGCCCGGACTCTGACGATCGTAGCTCTTCTCGATGGGCCTTCGGTGGCTGGTGCCTTCCACTTCGTGCTGACTCCGTCGCCCGACCGGATCGCACCCACGATCATGGACGTAGAGGCCCGGCTCTTCGCCCGCACGGATGTCGGCAAGCTCGGAGTGGCCCCGCTCACCAGCATGTACTTGCACGGCACCTTCGCACGGGGTGGGGACGATGACTTCCGACCGCGAGTGCACGACTCGGAGGGCCTTCTCATGCATACCGGTCGAGAGGAGTGGATCTGGAGACCGCTCACCAACGGGTCCGGCGTTCGACTTACCTCGTTACGCGACGTGTCGCCGTCGGGCTTCGGCCTCGTTCAGCGTGATCGTGCGTTCGAGAACTACCTGGACCTCGAAGCCCAGTACCACCGTCGCCCCAGTGAGTGGGTTCAGGTTCAGGGAGAGTGGGGCCGTGGAGGAGTCGAGCTCCTCGAAATTCCGACGGACTCGGAGTTCAACGACAACATCGTGGCGTCGTGGGTCCCCGAAGCGCCGTTTCGGGCCGGAGAGGAACGCACGTATCGATACCGGCTCGTGACCTTCGACCAACGCTTCGACGAGGAGGCCGAGGTCGCGTCCGGGCAGGGTCAGACGCTGGCGCAGGTGAAGCACACTCGGATCGGTTGGGATGCCCTTCCAGGTGAAGCCTCGCCGCCTCCGCGGAGCCAGCGACGAGTGGTCATCGACTTTGGAGGTGGTGTCCTGAACGACATCGCCGAGGACGCGAGTATCGTTGCCGATGCCCAGACCTCGTCTGGAGATATCTCCGATCTGCTGGTTCACGTTCTTCCCGACGGAGGCCGGCGCGCGACGTTCACGCTTGTGCCTGAGGTGGGCCGCGGAGCGGATATGCGCGTATATCTCCGGCTCGACGGTCGATCGATCAGTGAAACGTGGAGCTATCTGTGGGAGCCGCCGCGTGTCCCTTGAGCTGAACAGCCCCTTCGTACGAACCCGTCGAACCATCTATTTCGGTCTCGTCGGTGCTACGACGCTGGCGGGCATGTTCATGATGGCCGGCATCGTGTCTGCGCAGGGATTGACGCTCCTGGAGTTCGTGATTCTCGCGCTCTTCGCTCCGACCTTCGGCTGGATCGTCATGCCGTTCTGGACGGCGGTGATCGGGTTCGTACTGTACATTACGGGCCGTGATCCCGTGACACTCTCCGCGCGCAGCCCCGTCGTGTGCTCCGTGATCGCAGATAGGCTGTCATTGCGCGGGCTGCCGCGCACTGCTGTCGTTGTTCCGGTCTTCAATGAGGATCCGGCCCTCGTCGCGGCTCGAGTCTCAGCACTCATGCAGTCTCTGAGGCGCGTGACGCTGGGAAGCGAGTCTGTACACGTCCACCTTCTCTCCGATACCCAGGACGACGGGATCGCGCAGCGTGAGCGAGTGGAATGGGTCGAGCTTCAGGCACGGCATCCCGAGATCCCGGTACACTATCGTCGGCGTACCCGAAACGAGGGGCGGAAGGCGGGGAATATCGGAGAGTTCTGTCGGCGGTGTGCGGACGACTATGACCTGATGGTCGTCCTCGATGCCGACTCTCTCATGACCGGGGAGGCCATTGTGCATCTGATTCGACAGATGCAGGCTAACCCCGACGTCGGCCTCATTCAGACGGTTCCGATGCCGGTCCTGCAGCGTTCGCTGTTCGGACGACTGATCCAGTTTGCGGGGAGGCTCTACGGGCCTGTGCTGGCGACGGGCCAGGCATTCTGGTACGCCGACTCGGCGAACTACTGGGGCCACAACGCAATCATGCGCCTCCGCCCATTTCTCGAGCACGCCAGGCTTCCGGTATTGAGTGGCCGCCCGCCTCTGGGGGGAGAGGTTCTAAGTCACGACTTCGTGGAGGCGGCGCTTATGAGGCGAGCTGGGTGGCGGGTCGTGCTTGCCACTGATCTGCCGGGAAGCTGGGAAGAGGTGCCGCCCAACGTTGATGACTACGCACGTCGGGATCATCGTTGGGCGCAGGGCAGCCTGCAGCATCTGCGCTTGTTCGCAGAGAGAGGTCTGCACCCGTTGAGCCGCCTGCACTTCGTGCTCGGTGCCATGGGGTATGTGTCATCTCTCCTCTGGCTGCTGATCCTCGTGGCCGGAACCGCATACGTCCTGGCTCCGTGGAGCCACGGTCCCGTTCTCATCGACCGACAGGTGGTGCCTCCGCCGATCTTCTCCCTCCTCGGACTTACCGCCGTCGTGCTCCTGGTACCGAAAGCACTTGGTCTCATGGCTGGACTGCTTCGGGAACGAGCTGCCTTTGGAGGCGCGATGCGCATGGTGGTCAGCGCCGGCCTCGAGACCGTGTTTTCGGTGCTGCTTGCGCCGCTGATGATGCTGTGTCACGCGCGCTCTGTCGCCGAGATCGTGCTAGGGCGCAGCGTGGGCTGGGGTACGCAGAATCGTGAGCGAACGGATCTGAGCTGGGTCGATGCAGCGCGGGCCGCGGGCTGGCCGACCCTGGTCGGTCTGGTATTGGGCGGTACAACGCTCGCGCTCAGCCCGCTCTTCTTTGCATGGATGAGTCCCATCTTCCTCGGGCTCGTTCTCAGTATCCCGCTGGTCCGGTGGACCAGTCTTCGTGGACTGGGTCAGCGCGCGTACGCTGCCGGCTTGCTGCTCGTGCCTTCCGAGGTCGATGAACCCGCTGAGGTCGCTTCGGTACGGATGGTGCAGGACACCGTCGGGCGACCGGATCCGACACGACCGTTGGGGGTTCTGACAGCTCGCTCGGTTGCGTCTTCAAGTCCCCTCCCAGTAAGTCGCAGTATGTACAACGCAGAACGCGGACTCTTCGATCTTCGCCAAGGGCGCTCGCTCCTGATCACGGATTGTGGGGCTGTTCACCCGGGCGATGTGCCTGAGACGGGTGTCCTCGTGGCATCCGTCGAGGGACTTGATCCGGCAGCCCTCGATCGACTTCGGGATATGGGGTCTGAGCCGCTCCGGCTGGTTTTGACCGCACATCGGGTCGGAGCGATGGGCCTTTCGCCGGAGACGTCGAATGCGGTCCCCTCCAGTAGCTATTCAATAGCGCTTCGACACAACGTGGAACTTCATGAGGTGCTTGCACTGGCCTGCTCTGCAGACACCGATCACGACGCAGTGGCTTGGACGCTGTCGTCTGCTGCTCCGGCTGAGTCAGCGGGGCTTTCGCTTGTGCACCTTGCACGCTTGATACCGGCAGTGGTCGCGATCCCCATTTGGGCTCCACAGACTCTTCAGCTCCGAGAAGCGCTAGAGAGTGGTGAGATCCTCACCGTCGACCAGAACGAGGTGCACGAGTTTGTCGCCTCATCGGGGGTCGACGTCGTAGCGGTCAGCGAAGCGCCTGTGCCGCTAGAGGACGCGGTAGACTCCCGCTTTGTGCTCTTTCGCGAGTCGTACGGACTCCATGAGCACATCGCAGTCATGGTCGGCAACCGAGATCAGTGGCCCGATCCTGTTCCGGTCCGTCTCCACTCCGCCTGTCTGACCGGTGACCTCTTTGGGAGCCTCCGTTGTGACTGTGGTGAACAGCTCCGCCGCAGCATGGAGGTCTTCAAGTCTCGGGGTGGTGGCGTACTGCTCTATCTTGCGCAGGAAGGACGAGGGATCGGACTGCACAACAAGTTCCGTGCGTACACCCTCCAGGAGGGTGGGCTCGATACCATCGATGCAGATCACACACTCGGGTTCGGGGCCGATGAGCGACGCTACGTTGCTGCCGCGCGAATGCTGCAGCACCTCGACCTTGAACGTATCGAACTGTTCACCAACAACCCCGAGAAGCTCCAGGCCATGGAAGACTCAGGGATCACGGTCGTCGGTCGGAAGGCTCTGCACGGGACGCTGAACCGCCACAACCGCCCGTACGTCGAAGCGAAAGTTCACCGGGCTGGGCACTGGCTGAAGGACATGCTAGCGCAGCCAAGGTCGGGGGACTGACAAGCCGATGGCTGCGTCTGACGAGTTCACCCTGTATGACCTCCGCGTGGAGGTAGTCGCCGGCGACGGGCCCATGGTGTGCAATCATGTCGTCGGTGATTACTTCGAGCTCTCCGGCGAGAATCTGAGCCTGCCACCAGGTCAGACGTTTCCGCTGTACCCACTGGCTGCGCTCCTGCCCCTCCTGCCGGCGAAGCAGCGCGAGACGCACCCCCACGACTGGATGACCACGGACATGGAGATCGCGTGCCCAGACCCGCTCTGTGGCGCTCGATTCCGGATCACGCGAACCGGACGGTCCACGTTCCGTCACTCCGAAGTGACGCGCGTGCCCCTCGGAGACGATGAGCGTTTGTAATCTCGGGACCGTCTGGCTGATCAGTGACGGGTCACGACTGAGGTGACGGTCGACCGCTACGAGCTGAGTCCCGGGTACTCGATCAGTCGACTGATCCACGGTGGATGGCAGTTCTCCTCCGGCCATCGCCTCACACAATCGGGTCTCAACGACGCCGTGGATGTCCTCGAGGCGTCGGCGGAGCTTGGGGTCACGACCTTCGACTGCGCGGACATCTACACCGGGGTCGAGGAACTGTACGGGCGTTTTCTGCGGCGCTGGGCATCGAGCTCGAACGACGCTCCGATCCAGATTCACACGAAGTTCGTGCCGGACTGGTCGGATTTGCCGAAGGTCGATCGGGCTTACGTGACTCGGATTATCGATCGCTCCTTGGCGCGACTCGGCGTAGAGCGACTGGACCTCGTCCAGTATTACTGGTGGAGGGACGAAGTCCCGGGCTTCGAAGAAGCCGCTGTGTGGCTCGATGACCTCCGAAAACAGGGGAAAATCCGGCACGTTGCTGTCACGAACCTCGATGTACCACGGCTACGTCGACTCGATCAGGCTGGTGTGTCTCCGCTCACCAACCAGGTGCAGTACTCGCTCCTGGATCGTCGTCCAGCGGGTGCACTCACAACGCGCTGTTCGGAGTCGGTGATGCGGATCCTCGGGTTCGGAGCCTTGGCTGGTGGATTTCTGACCGACCGGTGGCTGCGCCAGCCCGAGCCTGAGGGGTACGCGAATCGGTCACTCGTGAAGTACCGCCTCATCATCGATGAATTCGGCGGGTGGCAGGCCTTTCAGAACCTTCTCGAGACGATGCGGGACATCGCATCGCGCCGCGGAGTGGAGACGTCAGCTGTCGCGATTCGCTGGGTGCTCGATCAGCCAGGTGTCGCGGCCGTGATTTCGGGTGGAACGCGACTGGGTCAGATGGCTCGAAACGCCGCAGCGTTCGACTTCGAGTTCAGCGACGAAGACCGTGAGGCTCTACGAACACATGTCGATCGTGCGCCCGGGCCTTCGGGCGACGTCTTCGAGCTGGAGCGTGATCGAGACGGGCCTCACGGTCGGATCATGAAGTACGATCTCAATCGGGACTGAACGGTTTTCGGCGATCGATCCGATCAAGGTCGGGGTAGCTGTTCGGTGGAAGGAATCCTGAGTAGCAGTTTGAGCTGGAGAGGTATGTGGCGCGGCGCGCGACTACTTCGTTTCCTTGAACAGGACATGCTTCCGGAGAACCGGATCGAATTTGCGGATCTCCATCCGTCCGGGGTGGTTCCGCTTGTTCTTCGTCGTGTGATAGCGATAGCTACTTTCGGTGCTCTGAAGCACGATCTTCACACGCGCGCCAGCTTTGGCCATATCTGCCTTCCTCTCCCGTAGCGCCGGCGGGTATTTGGGACGGACGTCCGGCGCCGCCGTCCATCCCAAGTGTGGACATTTAGAGGGTGATAACCTGGTCGGGCGGGTTCCCACTCAGGGCCGAGTAAAGCTGAGGGAAACAGCCGGCTGTCACGCCTTCGACAGTCCCCTTTGCCTTCACTTCGCCCCGCCCGCACTGCTCCAGCGTGCCATCGGCCAAGCCACGGCGAACGGCGCATTGATCGCACATCATCAAGAGGATTCCTCGTTCGCGGGCGACGTTGGACAGGCGTTCTCCCACGGGATCACCCGAGCGCAGCACGAATGCGTTATCGTCGAAGAAGAACATCCCGACCACTTCAGCCCCATGGAGATCCTCCTCCAGTTGAGGCAAGATCATGGTTGCCAGTTGGTAGGTCGAAGCCATGTTCGACCGGAAGACGTAGGCGACTTTCATTATCTGCTGTACTCCAAGGTTGGGGGTTTCACGCAGCGACCAACCGGTCACCGGCTCGTCTGGCTCCTGCGATGTTTCGGGCGACCGGTCCAAGCTCGAGGTCGGCCAACGGGCCTGATACGCGTACACGCGGGTGCCATCGAAGCGCGGAGTCCACGATGGGGTAACCGCAGCGCGCGCACGGCAGCGCCGCGGAGTCGATCAGAGTGTCGACCAGCTGTCCGCCAGGGCGAACAGCTGAAAATCCGGTCGCGAGCAAGACGCGGTCAGCCAGCAGCTCTTCCGCGGTCGCGAGCCTGAGGGCGAGGCCATCACCATGCGCTTCAAGGGCTTCAACTTCGCCCTCGTGCCAGCCGATCTGGTTTCGATCAACGGCTCTGCAGAGCGCGAGCCGAACCCCTGGCGGAACCGAGCCCGTGTAGCGCGCCTCGTTGACTAGGGTCCGCCGACGGTCGAAGTCCCGTTCACGGCGGAAGCCCCTCATGTACTTCGGACCAAGCCAGCCTGACTCGCTGTCGAAGCGGTGCTCTCGCAGGGCATGGCGGGAGACCAACCGGACCTGATGGCCCTCCCTGAGCAAGCGAAGCGCCACCTGTACCGCCGAGATACCGCCGCCCACGACGGCAACGGTCTCTCTCGAGGAGGGCCAGCCGTCAAAGCCCTGCTCGAACACGTGGTGCACACGGGAATGACTCTGCGGCGCCCAGTTCGGCCAATAGGGCTGTTCACCCGCGCCGATGGCCAGCACGATGTTCCGTGCCGCAATCCTGTGCCCACTCGAGAGCTCGACCTCGACGCCAGCGTGATCGACGGCGCCGCTAGTGGCCCGGGCTCGTATGTGGCGGTCGGACAGGCTGAAGGTCTCGACCACCGCGTCACAGTGAGCGTTGAAGAGCTCCAGGGACGGTCGTGCGTACGAGCCTGCCACCGGCGCTCGCTTTCGGCGTCTCCACTTGGTGGCGAACTGATTGAGTGATCCCGAACTAAGGTCTAAATGGTGGACCGATGGTGAACGAAGACGGATCATCCCGACAGTCTCCGTGCAGACTCGCCAGCGCTCGAGCAGTCGTTCGCCAGGGTCCACGATGCGGAGTCGCTCCGAGGTGACACCGGATTCGCCGAGCAGACGCGCAGCGATATGGACGCCGTGAATCCCACCGCCGATGATCAGCCAATCCAGCCCCATCGACGTCTCAATCCCCTTCTGCGGTTGTAATCGCCGCAATGTTCGCGAGGAACCAAGCCGACCCAGCACAGAGCTGCAGCCAGTCCCCGGGGTAGCTGATACCATACGAGAACACGCTACCGATCCAGCACAGGCTGGCGGCGGTCTGGCCGAGCCACTCGATGCGCATCACCCGCTCGAGCCTGCTTCGCCGCGGAACCACCGTGGGGGCCCGCTCGTCCGTCGCGACATCGACGGTCGACCGGGTCGTCGAGTTCGGTGAACCCGCTAGCATACGCACTCCTGTCCGCAGCAGGAGAGGTCATCAAGATACATGCCCCACATCCGGTACATCTCGAGCCCTTCCGCCGGGAGGCCGAGCGAGATCGCGATTGCCTTGGCGACTACGGCGAAGCGCTGCCGGTACTTGTAGATGAAGCAAAAGACGTGGTTGTCGTGCCGTACTGCGGCACCGCAGAGGAAGAGCCCCGGGACGATCGTCGATTCGTCGTGCTCGTTCAGCAGCGGAAATCCGTCCTCTCGTGCCTCGAAAAGCTCTGCGACGAGCGCGTGGCTCCCCTCGAATCCACCGGCGAGCAGTGGCCGTACCGGAGTGTGAAAGCGCTGCCCTCCATCCGTGGCCACCTCGAACGCGTCACCGACGGTGGATACCGACGTGACCGTCTTGTCGGGGAAGAGCTCCACGTGCTCTGCGAACGAAGGACGACGTGTCCGCTCGAGGGAGAAGGTGGAAAGCGCGACGCTGGGATCGGAGCTCTCGGACTCCCACGGGCGCCCACGATCGAACAGACGCACCCGCTTGCCTCGCTCGGCCAGGTGACTGGCGACGTCGACCCCGCTCTCGTACCCGCCCACGACGATGAAATCGTCCCCTTCGAGCTCGGCGTACCTGGGAATCAAAGCCGTGTGGCGGCAGAGCTCACTGCCCTCGAAGCCGTTCAGGCGCGGATACTGGAAGTCGCCGGCCGCCCAAATGACGTGCCAGGCACGCACAGGACCCTCTGACGTTTCGACGAGGAACTCCTCGCCTCTCCGCTCGATCCGCAGCACGTCGGCGCCTTCCCGAACCGGTACCTCGAAATGGTTGGCGATCGCCCGCAGGAAGGCCGCGTAGTCGGCCCCGTTCGGGTGCTCGACCTCGAGCGTCCATGCGGGTGACGTCCCGATCACCACCGAATTGAGGTCGAGCATGCCGACCGAATTCGTCGGGAAGGACGGTGTGATGAAACGCGTTTCGGCAGGCCACTGTGCGAACGAGGCGCCCACGCCGTTCCGCTCGAGCACGACGAAGTTCTCAATCCCAGCGTGCCCAAGGGCGACCGCAGCACCGACGCCGGCAGCTCCCGCTCCGACGATGACCGCGTCGTAGAGGTGATCCGGAGCCGGACCGCTCACCCGACAACCTCTTCTTCCATCTGGATCTCCGGGAAGGGGTTCGTGCGGCCCGCCCAGAGACTGCTGTCGGCCGCAGCGATAGACTCGTCGAGCAGGCACGCGTCAAGCCGAGCCCGCACCGCCAACTCGTCCATCTGCTGACCGATGAAGACGAGTGCTTGGTGGCGGTCACCGTAGCGGGGATGCCAGCCTGGCTGCTGGTCAGGGGCCTCCCCGTCCAGATGGTCCCAATGTTCCCTCGGCATCGCGGCCCACCACATGCCCATGGGGTTCACGGAGCTCACACCTCCGGCCTGAGCCCACTCGTAGGCGACTCTGTGATCGGCTGCGACCCAGAAGAAGCCCTTCGAACGGAGCACGCCCCGCCAATTCACTTCGTCGTGCAGGAACTCCCACAGCTTCTCCGCATCGAACGGGGCCGAGGTCCGATAGGTGAAACTCGAGATCCCGTACTCCTCTGTCTCGGGGGTGTGCTCTCCCTCGAGTTCTCGGATCCACCCGGCCGAGCTTTCGGCCTTTTCGTAGTCGAACAAACCTGTATTGAGGACCGAGCCAAGAGGAACCTGCCCACGTGTTGCTCGTTGGAGCTGCGCACCGGGATTGAGCGCGCGAAGGACGGTCTCCACTTGGCGCGCGCGGTCTTGCGTGACAAGATCGAGCTTGTTGAGCACGATGACGTCGGCAAACTCAACCTGGTCGACGAGCAAGTCTGTGACGGTCCGCTCGTCTGCTTCGCCCAGCGACTCTCCGCGTTCCTGCAGGGCATCCGCGGCATTGTAGTCCTCCAGGAAGCTCGCAGCGTCAACTACGGTGACCATCGTATCGAGTCGCGAGATATCCCCAAGGCTTACGCCAAACTCGTCCTCGAAGGTGAAGGTTTGAGCAACCGGAATGGGTTCCGAAATTCCCGTCGACTCGATGAGCAGATAGTCGAAGCGGCCCTCTTGAGCCAACTTCGAGACTTCGGCGAGCAGGTCCTCCCGCAGGGTGCAACAGATGCAACCGTTCGTCATCTCGACGAGGGTCTCTTCGGTCCGCGAGAGCTGCGCGCCCCCTCGCTCGACGAGGCCCACATCGATGTTGACCTCGCTCATATCGTTCACGATCACTGCGACTCGAAGGCCCTCGCGGTTGTTCAGGACCTCGTTGAGAAGGGTAGTCTTTCCGGCACCCAAGAAGCCGGATAGAACGGTGACCGGGAGACGGTCACCGACGGCGGTGGGGCGTGGATCATTGCTCATCGAAGCTCCTTCAGGCTTTCAGCACTGTAGGTTGTCGATCCCCTGCGGATCGCACACAGTCGCAAGCATTTGCGTTTGCAAGTCGCTTGCAGGACAGATATAGTACACAACCGGCTTGCACCTGCAAGTGTTTGTGTCTAGTGTGCTTGGCTAGGCAGTCCTGCTACGCTCGAGAGGCCCCATGCGAATCACGAAGGACGAGGCGCGCCAGCGACTGCGCGAGACCGGACTCCGCGTAACGGCTCCTCGGGTAGCGGTGCTAGCAGTCCTTGCTGAGGCTGAAGGACCGCTTTCTTTCACTCAGGTCCTCGACCGGCTAGGAGACGTGGACTGGGACCAAGCGACGATCTATCGCAACCTGGTCAAGCTTCGTGAAGCGGGGCTCGCCCCCGTGATCAGTCGGATGGATGGCATGGATCGCTATGCCTTCGCAGGCGACCGTAACGACGGCCATCAGCACCCACACTTCCTGTGTGAGGATTGCGGCCGAGTCGCCTGCCTGAAGGACGAGTTCACAGAATCCCTTGCGGTCGACGGTCCGTGGGCCGAGTCAATCCGCGGGGCGATGATGCAGCTTTTGGGCTTCTGCCCGGACTGTTTGGTGCAACCCAGTGTCTGAGATCCAGATTGGCCACCGCGATGATGGGTGAAATGGGCTGGCACTCGGGCTTGCGTTGGCAAGCGTCGATCACGCTGCTGTTGCACCTCGTCCTCGTCGGGGTGATCCCGATGGGCGAGGCGGTCCACATCCACGTCCACGACCACGCCCCCGGTCCTGAGTGGCACACGGACGGCTCTCACCAGCACGACGACAAGCTGACGGGCGACTGTCCTTTCTGCTTCGGGACGACGACCCCCAGCGTCGTCGCGCTGGCGTACGCATTGACGCATGACCCGCGAGCCAGCCAGCTCGTCGATGAGTTGGACGTCGACGTATCTCGATTGGCCACTTCGCTCAAGACGGATAAGGCACGCGGCCCACCCGCCGGCTGATTCGAACCGGACACGACTGACCTCGGGCGGATAGCGAGCCCGAGCGACTGACCGCAACCCAATCCGCATTCGTCGGGTCGAGCGCGTCCGCGTAGTCCATCGCCGAAATCTCCGGCGCCCCCGTTTATATCCCCCCGACCCGTTCGGCTGCGAACGAGATCAACCATGCAGAGTCAAACCGTATCCGATCCCGAAGTCACGAGCCAGGCGCCGACCGTCCGCCCCATTCTCGAAGCTCGATCCCTCAGCAAGAGCTATGGGGAAACGCACGCTCTCTCGGAGCTCGACCTGAGCGTCGCCCCGGGAGACATCTACTGCCTCCTCGGGCCGAATGGGGCGGGCAAGACGACGACGATCAACCTGTTCCTGGGCTTCATCGCGCCAACGTCCGGTCAGGCGCTCGTAGCCGATCTGGACGTTGCCGAGCATGACCGAGAGACGAAGGCCTACCTCGCATACATACCCGAGCAGGTAATGCTGTATCGGAACCTGACCGGACTCGAGAACCTGGAGTACTTCGCCGCGCTCGCCGGCAAAAAGCTAGAGGTCGACCAGCTGCGTTCCACCCTCGTGGAAGCCGGCCTACAATCAGAGGCCATCGACCGCAGAGTCTCCGGTTACTCCAAGGGCATGCGTCAGAAGGTCGGCATCGCGATCGCGCTCGCGAAGGAAGCGACTGCGCTCCTGCTAGACGAGCCGACGTCTGGTCTGGATCCCAAGGCCTCCAACGAATTCTCCGCGCTTCTCGAAGGTCTCCGTGAAAGGGGTGTCGCCGTGCTTATGGCGACGCACGACCTCTTTCGGGCCAAGGAGACGGGCACTCGGGTGGGCATCATGCGTCACGGCCGATTGGTCGCCGAGATGAGCACCTCGGAGCTCGGGCACTCCGACCTCGAGCGCATCTACCTCAATCACATGCGGGAGTAGCCGCCGTCCGGCTGCTACCGCTTCTCCCTGTCGGATAGGTCGACATGATCATTCGAATCGCAAGAAAGGAACTCACGGACCAGCTGCGCGACGGTCGGTTCCGGGCAAGTGCCCTCATGGTCGGGGCCCTCCTCCTGGTCTCTCTCGGCGCCGGCTGGACGCAGGTGAGTTCCGCGCGCGCCCAGCTGGAGGCGGCCGAAGCCACGGCGCGGAATCACTGGGAGTCCCAGGGGGACAAGAACCCGCACTCCGCCGCGCACTATGGGGTCTACGCCTTCAAACCCCGGTTGCCCCTGTCGTTCGTGGACCAAGGGGTCGACCCGTGGACAGGCACCTCTGTCTGGCTGGAGGCGCATCGCCAGAACGATTTCCTGATGAGACCGGCTCAAGACGCATCCGCGGCCCAGCGGTTCGGTACACTTACCGCCGCTGGCGTCCTGCAGCAGCTCGTGCCGCTCCTGATCATTCTCCTTGGCTTCGGAGCGCTCGCGGGCGAGCGCGAGCGCGGGACGCTGCGACAGGTGCTCGCCTCCGGGGTCAGTCGCCGGGACCTAATGGCCGGTAAGGCCGCAGGGGTGGCGGGAGCGCTCGCGCTGCTGGTCGTGCCGGCTGCGCTGCTCGGCTCGGCTGCGCTTGTCTTGGGCTCGACTGCGACGGGCTCACTCTTGGCGAGAGCGGTCGTGCTCGCGGTCGTATATCTGACCTATTTCGGAGCCTTCATCGGGCTCGCCCTCGCGATCTCTGCCTGGGTTCCGTCGTCTCGAACGGCCCTTGTGACGCTCCTCTCCCTGTGGGTGGTGAACGGATTGGTCGCGCCACGCGCTGCCGTCGACCTCTCCGGATGGCTGCATCCTTCACCGACGGCCTTCGAGTTCTCGAGGCAGATCGAAGAGGGGATGGCGAACGGCGTGGAGGGCATCCGTCCACCGGATCGCCAGGCTATCACGAACCGACTCCTGCAGGAGTATGGCGTCGACAGCGTGGAGGATCTCCCCGTGAACCTCTCGGGGATCACGCTCCAGGCCAGCGAGGAATTCGGCAACGCCGTGTACGACCATAATTATACCGAGCTCTGGGATACCTTCGAGCGCCAAAGCCGTGTTCACGAGTCACTCGCGGTGGTCGCGCCACTGCTCGCCGTCAGAGCCCTTTCTATGGGCTTGGCTGGAACCGACATCGAACAGCACCGCCACTTCGCGACCGCCGCGGAGACGTATCGGCGAGACATGATGGCGGCCATGAACGGTGACCTGGCCCAGAACTCGAGGACTGGTGAGACCTACCTGGCCGGAGACGAGCTTTGGGTGAGCGTCCCGCCGCTCGATTACGAGGCGCCGACCCTTGCTTGGGTGCTCGGTAACAGGACCGTGTCGATGCTCATGCTGGGACTCTGGTTGCTCGGAGCACTGAGCGCCGCGGTTGCCGGCGCTCGGAGGGCGGAGGTGGGACCATGACCATACGGACCGTGTTCCGAAACGAGATGCGGCTCCTCGCGGCCGACCGGGTGCTTCTGTCGTCACTCGTCCTTTTCGTCGCGCTCTTCGCCTATGCGATCGCAAACGGATTCGCTTGGGTCGCGAAGCAGGAGGGGACCGTTGCGGCCGTGCAGGCTGCAGAGGAGGAACGCGGTGCTGCTCTGGCGGCTGAGCTCGAGCGTATCGCGGCTGGCGGCGACCCGGGATCACCCTTCCGCGACCCGCGAGCGGCCAACGTGCTGGGTGGAAATCTGGGGGCGCGAACCGTCGTCCTAGGTCCAGGGCCACTTGCGTCCTTGTCAGTAGGGCAGAGTGACCTTCTACCGTACTACTACGACGTCAGCATCTACACCAACGAGCAGACCTTCCTTCAGAACGGAGAGGTCGAAAACCCGCTCAACCTGATGGTGGGACGATTCGATCTCGCTTTCATCATCATCTATCTACTCCCCCTGCTCGTTCTCGCGCTCAGCTACAACGTTCTGTCGGGCGAACGTGAGCAGGGCACGCTCGCGCTCACGCTTTCGCAGCCAGTAGCCGTTCGCGATGTCGTGGTGGCCAAGCTTCTCTTCCGGGCGCTGCTCGTGGTCGGCCTCGCACTCGGCGGCTCGCTGGTCGGCGCTGCGGTGTGGGGTGGACTGGGCGCCCCGGTTCGGCTCGCTCTTTGGTGTGGGGCGGTGGTCACCTACGGGCTCTTCTGGTTCGGCACGGCCGCCTGGGTGAACACGCTCGGTCGCGAATCGTCCTGGAACGCGACCGTGCTGGTGGGGGCCTGGCTCGGGCTCGTCGTGGTGCTGCCGGCGGTCGGGAACATCGCCGCGGGAATCCTGCATCCACTGCCCTCACGAGTTGAGATGATCAACACGGCGCGAGAAGCATCGAACGAGTCCGTGAATCGCAGGAGTGAACTCCTCGCCCGATACCTCGAGGATCACCCAGAGATGGCCGGGGGCGTGGTCGACGATGTGGCAGGAACCGCTGCGCTGTCCTGGGCAGCGACGGAGGAAGTGAACCGCCAGGTGGAGGGGGTGGCCGTCCGCTTCGACGAGCAACTCTCCAAGCAGCAGGCTCTCGTCAGCCGCTACCGACTAGTATCTCCCGCCCTCCTCGCTCAGAGTGTGCTCAACGACGCAGCGGGTAGCGGCGACGCGCGCTTTGCCCACTTCGAAGCTCAGGTCCGCACCTTCGCTGAGGAGTGGAGGGGGTACTTCGTTCCAGCGATTCTCGCAGGGCAGGTGATGACGGCGGAAGCCGCGATGGGGAGGCCGGAGTTCGTCTACTCCGAAGAGGAGCTGTCCGTAGTGCTGGGGCGTAGCGCGATGCCTCTGGCGATGCTCCTCACGTTAGCGCTCCTCGCTGTGGTCCCGGCTGCGATCAGGCTTGGGCGGGTGCGCGGAGGCGGCTGAAGCTCGAGGAGGTCGGCAACCTGGGCCCCAACGAGAAAGCCGGAAGCCCATTTAACTGCTGGACTCCGTCCCGCCAGGGACTCGGCCTTCCAACCGACTGATCAGAGCCTGGTGCCCGCGGGGCTTCAAGAGCGACCGCTCACCAAACTGTGCTAGAGACTGCGTCGTTACGCACCGACACCCACGGACGGAACTGACGCAGCAATCGCCGATATCCAGCGCCGGCCGACGCCCACCAGCGCCAGAAATTGGCTCCCAAAGCACTTTGGGTGGGCGGTCGTGTCTCGTCGAAGAGCCCGATTGGTCGGAGAAGCCTTCGCAGTCACGGATGCATATCGTTCCGATGGGACCCGCCTTCCCACCACGCGTCCTGACCATCAGATTGCCGCCGTGACCGACGCCGATACACCTCGCTTACCGTTTCCGGATGCCCAAGCACGGGATCGCATTGTCTCGGACCTTGAGGCCAACCTTCTGGTGGAGGCCGGAGCGGGGTCCGGTAAGACGACTGCGCTCGTGGCGCGGCTTGTCACGCTCATCTCGACCGGGACCGCCACCGTCGATGAGATCGCTGCGGTCACGTTCACTAGAAAGGCGGCTGCCGAGCTCCGAGAACGGTTTCAGGCCGAAGTGGAGATCACTCTCGCGATGGAAAGAGCGAAGGAGTCTCCCGACGATCTGATCACAGATCGCTTGGCGCACGCTCTTGATGAGATCGACAGAGCTTTCGTCGGCACGATCCATTCGTTCTGTGGTCGGTTGCTTCGAGAGCGTCCACTGGATGTCGGTCTCGATCCGGGATTTCAGGAGCTTCCCGTAGAAGAGCGAGCCGGACTTCGGCGTCGATTCTGGGATTCGTATCTGGAGCGCCTGTCCCGAGACAGTGACCCGAGACTGGAGAAGCTCTCCGCTTCGGGCGTGCGACCCAGTTCACTCTATGGCTTGTTCGAGACGCTGATCGAGAACGGTGACATAGAGTTTCCGACGGAGATGTCGAGTTTGCCGACGACCGCCGAGTTACGCCCGGTAAGAGAGGAGCTCGAGGCAATTGTCGATATCGGGTGGGAGCTCATGGACGATATCCCTCCTGCGAAGGGGTGGGACGGTCTTCAGAAGAAGGTCCGAGCGTTGCATTACGAACGCGACGTGACGGAGTGGAAAGAGAAAACCGATGTCTTTGAGGCCGTGGCGCGCCTGTGCAAGCCTGGCCCTAACGGTCACCAAGTGACTCTGAACAGGTGGCGAGACAAGGCACTAGCGAAGGCGCTGCGCGAGCGGGTCAACGAGTTCGGAGTGGGTGACACCCCGGCACACCGGCTCGTGAGCCGCTGGTACGCACATCGATATTCGTTGGCGATCGACCTCGGACGGGTCGCTGTCCAAGAGTTTGCGGAACATCGGATGCGGATCGGTAAGCTGGACTTTCAGGACCTGCTCACGCTCGCCGCACGACTTCTCCGAGAGAACCCGGATGTCCGGCGGCAGCTCGGCCGACGGTACAGACGGCTGCTTGTCGATGAATTCCAGGACACCGATCCGCTCCAAGCCGAGATCATGATGCTCCTCTCGTCGGAGCCTCCAAGCGAGAGTGAGGAGTCGGAGGTGGAGGACTGGCGGGACGCCACGCCGCGTCCTGGAGCACTTTTCGTCGTTGGTGACCCGAAGCAGAGCATTTACCGATTCCGGCGGGCGGACATTCAGCTCTACGGATGGGTCAAGGAGCGATTCTCTTCGTTCGGCACCGTACTGTCGTTGTCGACGAATTTCCGATCCCGGCCGTGCATCGGTGACATCGTGAACGAGGTGTTTGGCGGGCCAGAGTTCTTTCCGGCCGAGGCGACGGCCGAGCAGGCGGCGTTCGAGGAACTCAGGACGCGACCGCCGAAGGAGTCGGTTCCTCGGGAGGGCGTCTTCGTCTACGACATCGCGCCCGAAGGAAACACTAAAGAATTGGTGGCCGCGGATGATGGCTTGCGAATCGCGACATGGATTCGCGACCGGGTCAACGCGGGTGAGCGCGAACCCCAAGACTTCCTGATCCTCACTTGGGCAAAAGGCCAACTCGGCGAATACGCGCGGGCTCTGGAGTCGCATGGTCTGCCAGTGTCAGTGACCGGGGCTGGTGTAGGGGTCGAGGAGGAGGTCCACGAGCTGCAGGTCCTGCTCCGGTGCATGATCGACCCGACCAATCCCGTTCAGGTTGTCGCAACCCTTACAGGACTTTTCTTCGGGATCGACTACGAAAAGCTTACGGCCCACCGACTCGCAGGTGGTCGGTTCGATGCGATGCGCCCTGGCGAGCAGGGGCACCCGGATGTTGTCGCGGCGATGCGCCGTCTCCACGGATGGTGGCGCATATCGGTCGCGGAGCCGGCGGATATCTTCGTTGGGCGGATCGCCAGTGAGTTGGGGTTACTCCCCTATGCGGCCTCGGGGGAGTTGGGGATGCTTCGAGCGGGGGCACTGCTGTATGCCCTCGATTCGGTGCGTGCCGCTGCCCTCTCAGGAGACACCTCTTTGCCTGGCGCGCTCGAGGCGCTGCAGGCTGCGCTCGATCTCCGGGAAGCGGAGGCGCCGCTCGAACCTGGACGCCCCGATACAGTGCGACTGATGAATCTGCACCAGGCCAAAGGGCTCGAGGGCACCGTGGTCATTCTGGCCAACCCCAGGAACCCGAGGGGGTCCTCGCCCCAGCGCCCTAATGTGCACCTAACCCGCACGAGTGGTGGGGCTGCGACCGGATATCTTCGCGTGGCGCGGTCGAGGCAGGATTTGGCGCGGCCTGCGGGTTGGACGAGGTACGAAGAACGCGAACGGCGCTTCGAAGCGGCGGAGAGGGTACGACTGCTCTACGTAGCGGTTACCCGAGCGCGTGAGGAGCTCGTAGTCTCTCAGTGGCCAGGAAAGAACGGGTCTCCGTGGTCACCTCTAGACGACTGGCTCCAACTCAATGCCAAACGTCTGGAACTCGAGGCGAGGATCCCCGAGCATCGTGATGAACTCGAGCTTGCTCCGGACGAAGCGAAGGCCCGAGTGGAAAAAGCTGCAGCGGATCTGGCAGATAGCTCAATACCGTCCTTCGTGCACGAGACGGTGACCAGTCTCACGAAAGACACGAGGGATGCCAGCGGAGATCGGACGGGCTCTGATCTACGGATGACCAGCAAGCCGGAGTCAACCTCGTCATCGGATTTCCGAGGATATTCCTGGGGAAGCGCTGTTCATGGGGTGCTCGCGTATGCGGCGAGCCAGGATGCAGAGAGGGATCTACGCGGTGTCTGCCGGAATCTGCTAGTCGAGCATGGTCGTCCACTAGACGACCACGGTGAGCCGACCGAGCTGCGGGAACTGATTGGCTTGGTCCAGGCCGTGCAGTCATCTCCGCTCTGGAGTCGGGCGCAGGAGGCGAAGCGGATGCTAACGGAGGTTTCGTTTGCGCTCCCGGGCCTCAGGGACACCTCGCCCGAACCTGTTTTGGAGCCCGACGAGGATGACGGTGGTGCTCGCGGAAAGCGTCAACTGGATCTGTTCCCGGTCTCGGCAAACAAGGGTGAGGAATCGGAGACGACCGGCGAGGTTTCTGAACCCGACGCGGATGTCGACAACGGCACGATGACAGTCCTCGAGGGCGTCATCGATCTCGCCTTTAGAGAGCGAGGAGGTTGGGTGATCGCGGACTACAAGACTGATGTTGGGACGGACCCAGACTTTCCTGCGCGTGAAGTCGCGTACCGAAGGCAAGTGGATCTATATGCCGACGCTTGGGCACGATTGACCGGTGAACCCGTGAAGGAACGTGTACTCTTCTTCACAGCACAGGGCCGCGTAGAGCAATGGTAGTAATGAGCAAGACGTGCCCTCCGCAGGGAATCGTGTATAACGCATGAACACGGGTCCGAACTCGTGAGGACAGTCAGTCCAGCGGCGAGAGGCGAAGCAAGCGTTGTGGCCTGAGCCGATGTCGCGCTTAGTGAAGAGCGACTCTGACTTCGATCGCGCGGCCCTGATACATCCGTGGGTCAACTCCATCGACACGTGTGACTGTGCGTCGACCGCCGCCTGTCACGATCACCTCTACATCGACCTGCTGGCCACCCGGGACACCGAAGTGGACCGGAAGGTCGGATTGGGCATTGTAGCCAGAACCAGAATCAACACGGCGTGTGCCCAGAAGGTCACTGCCACCGGCGGCATAGATCCGAACTTCGGCTCCGGCGCGAGTGTTTCGTCCCTCTTCGTCAAGAACGCGGACCTGGAGCGAGTGCCAGGAGAACTCAGGCCGCAAAAGGTTCTGGAGCAGACTGTGGGTACCGTCCTCGGCTGCTCCGGCGAGAGAGAGATCGAGGTCTCCGTCCATGTCGAAGTCGACCCATGTCGCTCCGTGGCTGGCGTTTCGCTCGAGGATCTCCGTCGGGGTGACGTCTAGGAAGCCCGGTCCGCCCTCTCGGCGCATGAGCCAGTCGCGGTAATGGGTGCCACCACCGACCGTGCCGTTCACGAAGAGGTCGAGCGATCCGTCGTGATCAAAGTCGGCCCACGTGCACGTGTCGTAACGCGACGGGTTCGCTACGCCCAACTCGGACGCCCGATCTATCCAGGCTTCCTGCGTGCGCTCGAGGAGCGCGTTCGAGCCGTAGTTCGCGAAGAAGAGGTCGAAGTCTCCGTCGGTGTCGAAGTCGACGGCGCAGGGTCGCACCGACCCCTCTGCCTCGTCTCCCAAGCTCCTCCCTCCGCCGCGGATCACCTCGTCCGCGGACTCGAGGAAGCCGCTGACGCCACCGAGATACAGGCCGTTCGCATCGCCGTTCATGTTGGCGACGACCACGTCTAGCCACCCATCTCCGTCATCGAACCAGACGGCACCGACAGAGCGGCGTGCGTCGTCGAGTCCGAGCTCTGCCGCACGGTCGGTGAATCGTCCGGCATCCTGCTCGAACAACCGGTTGGGACCATCTCGCATCGCTAGGTAGAGATCGAGATCGCCATCGGCGTCGAAATCGATCCACGCTGCCTGACGGGTTGCTCCGGATTCCAGTCGGAGGCCTGCTTCGGCGGACACCTCGGAGAAGCTGTCGCCGTCGTTTCGCCAGAGCGCCGTCACAGGCGCATCGCCGGCGTATCCGAGCAGAAGGTCGGGATCACCATCGCCGTCGAAGTCCCCCCACGCGGCCGTTCGGACCGATCGAGACACCGTCAGGCCGACGTCGGTCGCGATGTCGACGAAACCGTCGATCCCATCGTTCCGATAGAGTCTGCTCGGCGTACCGTTGAAGCCCACGAAGCGGTCAGGGTCACCGTCGAGGTCGATGTCGGCCCAGGCGTCGGTCAGGGCTCCGCCGTCGCTGAAGAGATGCTCGGCAACGGGTGCGAAGCGAACGGGTTGAGGCTCCATGGCGCGGTCGCACCCCGCTAGGAAGAGTGACACGATTGCCATCAGAAACCAGGCCCGGTGCGGCATCGCGCCGAAACGCGTTGGGCTCTCAGCGAGCATCGGGGCGTTCGTAGAGGATCACGCCGTTGACCACCGTCATATCGACCTCGACGTCGAGAATTGCCTCGGGATCCGTTTCGAGAATGTTCTCGGACAGGACCACGAGGTCCGCCAACATGCCGGGCTCCAGGCTTCCTTTCTCGTCTTCTTCGAAGGTCAGCCACGCTCCGTTCGCAGTGTACCCACGGATCGCTTCTTCGATACTGATCCGCTCTTCTGGTCCGTAGACTTCACCCGACATGCCCTTCCTTGTGACAGCGGCATAGAGCCCGACGCGGGGATCGATCGGCAGGATGTCGCTGCCTAGCGCCATGAAAATCCCATGATCCATCGGGACTCGGACCGGGTTGTTATGAGCCAGTCGAGTACCCTCCAGATTTTCGACGTACCGGCCTTCGAGTGTCCACGTGAAGTTCGGCTGCTGGGCGATGGCGATCCCGTGCTCGGCCATCAACTCCAGCGTGGTCACTGGAGGGGTGACCGTGAAGTGGTTCAGGTAGTGCCGATGATCTGATCGGGGGTCCTCCTCGAGCGCGTCGACGAAGGCATCGACGGTCAGCTGGATCGCCGCGTCTCCGATCGCGTGAAAGCCGAGCTGCCAGCCCAGCTCGTTGCCTTGCAGGATGATCTCCCGGAGCTCGTCCTCCGGCACGTTCAGAAGGCCACGATACTCGGTCTCTCCCTTGTACGGTTCGATCGTGTACGCAGCCGGGCCCGTGAAGCCGCCGTCGACGAGCACCTTGATCGCGCCTACGCGGAGACGGTGGTCCCCGTCTCCTGTCTTGAGGCCGAAGCGTTCGAGACGCTCCGGGCCGACCCAGCGGATCTGAACCGTCGAGCGTGGGAGCTCGTCTCCGTACTCCCCGTAGATGTCTTCCCAGCGCTCGTAGCCAGCCGGCGTCTCGCCGGCCTGGATCAGGCTGGTGATGCCCAGGGCAAGCTGGTTGCGAAGCATGTCGACGTGGCTCGCTCGGAGCTCGTCGGGTGTAGCGTTCGGCACGAGTCGGCTGACGATGCCCTGCCGTTCGCGGATCACGCCGTTCAATCGTCCGTCGGGTCCGGTCTCGATGACACCGCCTTCGGGCTGGGGCGTAGACTCGTCGACCTCGGCCAGTTCGAGCGCCAAGGAGTTCGCGACTGCGCTGTGGCCACCTGCACGGCTCAGGATGACTGGATTGTTGGGCGCTGCCTCATCGAGGTCTGCGCGAAGGGGACGGCGACCTTCCGCGAGCTCGTCTTCACTCCATCCGTACCCCGTGATCCACTCGCCCTCCCCGAGTGCGTCGATCTTTTCTCGGATCAGCCCCTGGATGGCCGCGATCGACTCGACCCCCCCGAGCTCGATATGCCGAAACGCACGGCCCCGGATGTGGGTGTGTGTGTCATTGAAGCCCGGCACCACCAGTCGCCCACGCAGGTCGATCGTTCGCGCGGCCGCGTATTCGTCGAGCAGCGATGCGTTACCGACTGCGGCGACGACTCCATCGGCGATGACGATGGTTTCCGCGAGAGAGAAGTCCTGATCGACGATGGCGACGGTTCCACCGGTGAGAATCAGGTCGGCCGAAATGCGCTCATCGGCCTGTGCGCATCCGGAGAGCGCGGCGGTCGTGACCATCGCGAACGCGTGAAGCCTTCCGATCTGCATGTTCATCCCTCGACGTGATCACGTCTGGCCGGAGGATCGGGCTCGAGCCACCGTACCGCATGAAGGTATGGGGCGCCACCGCTCGCAGCCTGAGCCGGAAACGCGAAAGCTCCGCCTGATCCCGTAAGATCAAGCGGAGCTTCCGTTTC
>JAPPOV010000019.1 GCA_028873595.1 Gemmatimonadota bacterium
GTCTCCGACCCAATGGCCCTGAGTGACTGACACACGGATCAGATCTCCATCCTGCTCATAAATTCCTAGGATGTCCGCCCCCGGGTCCTCTGAGGCCCATTCATTCTGTCGGTGATCCCAGACCATTGGCGATGCAGAGGGATCAAGGTCGAATGTCCCGGACCACAGTTCTGTGCGATCAGAGCCATAGGTTGTATAGCTCAGGTCACCTCTGAACCGCACGAAGTCAGCTTCACCTGTGCTGCCCAAAGGAGCGATGGGAGTGATTTGCCATAGTCCAACAAAGTCTTCGAGTGCCTGACCTGTATCCAACATTTCTTCGGAGGTCGCTGTACTCGGCTCAGGACTCACCTCTGAGTTACAACCAGCCAGTAAGAGTAGTCCGACGCCTAGCAATAATTCTTTCTTCATATCAGGACCTCCATCAGCGTGTAACCTGCCAGTAAATGACAGACGGGGATCTAGGCTGTCAAAGAAAGAACCCGTCTCCCCCATGTGTGGAGAGACGGGTTTGTCTTTATGAGGCAGAGTCGCCGGATATCGTGGTCAGGGTGATGGAGGACTGACGGGCACCAGCGGCGATCACCTAGACGTATATCACCCAGCTATCACACCTATACCTACTAGGTAGGGTCCTACCCGTACGCCTATACCTGCTCTGCCCCTGTGCTGATCTAATCTCAGCCTTCTCCGCGCGTTGCAGGTCCCATAGCAAACATCTTCCAGCTACCATCGTCGTTACCCCAGTAGTAGAGGCTACGGCCCTGGAAAATGATTTCGTCTTGGCCGTTATAGCGGGTGAAATCGACGTCCGTGTAATAGACATTAGAGGCGATCCTGTGGACGTCGAGCCGATCAATCGTGCTGTACGCGTAGCCTTCCTGAATGTTTGCTTTGTCCGACCTGTAGCTCTCGATCAGCTCGTCGACGGTGGTCGCAATTCGGGTCGGGGCGATTCCGTTACTGCTACTACTCCGACGCATAACGGGGACTTGGAACTGGGCAGCAATTCCCTCGAAATCGTTGTCGATATAGGCCTGCACGTAGGCCATGTAAGCCTCTTCGATCTGCTGAACGTTTGGGTCCGCAGCAGCCTCACTTGTATCGATTGCTTGAGGCTCCGCGACACAACCTGAAGCAAGCAGGAGCGCAGGGATAAGGAATCGGGCTTTCATATCAGATCTCCGTCAGCGTATAACCTGCCAGTAGATGACAGGCGGGGATCTAAGCTGTCAAAGCTGGGGACCCTCCAGTCGTCACTTAGGATCTTCAACCAGACTTATTTCGTGATAATAGATTTTGCTCCCACGCCATAGTTGGACGATGGAGCATTGCCCGGTGTACTCACCTGTCATCCTCTCATACGTCACCGCACAGTCGTCATTTTCATAGATGATTCTGAAGTCAGAGGAAACGGTGTCTTCATCAAGCACCATCTCTGTCAGTAAGTCACGCGCTTCTTGACCCTTCATCGTTCGGTTCTCATGAAGGATTCTCATCTCATAGTCGTCTGTGAAAAAGCTCAGCACGCCATCTAAGTCCTTCGCCTCCCATACTTCCTGCAACTGTTCCATTTTCGTCATTTGCACCTCTCCTTTGTTATAGAAAAAAGCGCGTAACCTGCCAGTAAATGACAGACGGCGATCTAGGTAGCATTGCTAGCGATTCGCGGGGGCTCTCGACAGGCGATCTACCCTAAAGTTAGAAAACTGGTCTACGTGTCTGTACATAGACATCATGAGCCGATTGTTCTCCTGCCATTGATCGATGATCGCTTCTCGTGCTGCCCGGTGGGCTGAATTTTTTCTTCCATGAGCTTCCATCGACTCTGAAGCACTCCTGAACATGTATACCGGCGCATCGGTCCCTAAAGCGCCTCTGAAGACTCTCATCATCAGGTCGTTTATTCCAACGCTTCGATTGAGTTCGTTCATCCGTTGGACCGCACGCTCGAAGTTTTCTTGTTCGCCCTGCTTGATGTAGACCACCCTGACTGCATGAAACGGGTTACCGCTAACGGTTTCGTAATCCCAGTTTTCCGGCATGTAATTCAGGCTTCCAAGCTCAGCCCACACCGTGGTCTGTCTCCCTTCCCATGCAGCACCGAACAGTTCTTGGTCATCTGAACTAAAGGCATCCGCTTTAGCCGTCCGGTCACTCATCAGCTCAAGCACACCATTCAGTCCGGCCTCGGGCACTGCAGCCAAACGGTACCTCACCGTAGGGCTCTCCCAGTAGATCCCCCAAGAACTTGCAGCGGATGTTTCTCCTTCGTAAATGCGCTGAACCATCTCGAAATACTCGGCAAACACCGGTCCAGCACCGCCGATATCATACTTGTCCATCACCATCATATTCGTCGGTTCGGCCATCTGAGCTTCCAGGCTCGAGGCCGAACACAAGCAGATCGTCAAGAGGCTGACAAAGAAGACTCGGTGAAGTCTGTGAGCTTGATGGTGCGCCTGCTTCATGTTGGATCTCCATCCGCGAGTAAGGTGTACTGCGTGTATTCTGCTGTTTTTTAACAGACTGCCACTTGACCTGGCAAAGAAAGAACCCGTCTCCCCTGGCGTCTCCCGAGCTAGAAGACGATTGAGGCCTGCCTCTCCTTATCTGAGGGCGGGTCTCTTCGTCACAGGGTCCGAGGACCGTTCAACCGTCGTGTACAAGGAACCTGAAGGCCCTGTGGGCACCCGTAAGGGTTAGTTGTTTGCTCTATGGGACAATTCGTTCACTCTTTGATTCGTGAATACTTCGATACGTCTCGTGGCACCAGTCATGCTATTCCAAGCTTCTTGCCATTCGGTCATGATCGGCATCCGAGCCATCTCCCACCGGCTAAACTTTGAGGCCATATCTGACATGCTTTGTGCGTGATTAATGAACAAGAAGGCTGGAGCAGGAGTTCCAAAATCTCCCCTGTACGCCATGAAAATCGTCTCCCGATCATTACCAACCTGGTTGTCTAGCTCCTGGAGTCTGAGAACTGCATTCTCGAATGTTTCGATCTCACTCGGCTTCACTAGGGCGATAACCACTTGAGTGTACGGATTGTTGTATACATGGTCATATCCGAAATCATCTGGCACCATGGATAGGTCGGGCGCATTGCTGAAAACCATCTGTCTCCTCTGCGCCCAAGACAGGCCCCAAAGTTCTCTCTCTCGGTCTGTGAATTCGTTGGCCCCTTGAATTCTTTCTCTTCGCACATCCAGGACACCCTGCATCCCCCCTTCAGGAACCGCGGATAGTCTGTAGGCTTCCCGGGGGCTGGCCACGTAAACTCCCCATCCGGCTGCGTCAGTGCCTTCATACTTTTCTTTCAAGAGTTGGAAGTACTCTTGGAAATGAGGCATCGAAACCCCGTCGTAGCGTTCAAAGATCAACATGCCATCCTCTGACATCTGAGCACTCACGGGTGTGTAGGAGAGCATGAGTGCTCCCAACGCGATGGATAATGACCTCTTCATGAGGACTCCTTAGTTGATATTGGCAAAAGCGTTCGGGCACGGACTGTCGAGCCCTTTATCCCTGTCAACAGACCTCGCCGACCTCCTAAGGAGCGGCGGGGGTCTGCCTGAAACGAGCTAGATGTAGCGGGCAGCGGTTGGCGTGCTCTTTCGAGCCTGCAGGAACAGGTGCGCGCTACCAAATCCGAGAATGACGGCTACCACGAGATCAATCCATTGGGCAGGGAGGTATTCCGCGCCGCCCATCAGGGCAGAAGCTCTGAGGTATACGATGTTGAGATTCTGGATTGCGATCCCGACTAGAATCGCTGATGTCGCGCTTCCCGAAGGAAGCGAGCGTACCATAAAGCACATCACGGAGGAGCCGAGAAGTGCTCCGCCCAGAAAGTCAACGGCAACGTATTCCAAAACGGCCGTATCGCCGTACAGGTATTCGAAAACGCCCGCTGGGAAAATCAGGAGCACGAGCGCATACCACGCATAAGCCACGCTCGCACCTGTCAAGAGATTCTTGCTGTTCATGGAGGAGATTCCCTCAGAAGGGTGGAGAAGAAGACTCGGTGCAGCCTGCGAACCCGGCCGTGTGTGGCCTTCCTGTCAGACCTACGTCGGCGGGCAATCATTGCGGCGTATAAGATGCCTTTGAAATAGCGACTACATGCTACGGTCTGGCTTTCAGATGTCAATAGTGACGATTAATCGTCAGAACATGACTCTCGGCTTTCAATCGAGGGGGTAATGGCCCCGCTGTCCAGGTTCTACGCGGAGCGCTCTTTCCAAACTGAGTGTGATGAACAGGTCAGCCACCTCGCCGCAGGTCCCGACGAAGTCAAATCAAAGAATTGGACGCGAAGCTAGACTCGTGTAATATGTTTTTCCCGTAAGGATCGTGCGTACCGACACCCCGCTGGATAGCGCCTTCATGATACGAGTGGATCGCTCCGTGTCGTTTCTGATCATTACTAGTCACAATTCTCCTCAACACATAGGGATGTGAGTGGGACACGATACTTTTCGCCATCGCTTAGCGATGGCCATTTCCGCGGACGCCCGCAGCCAACGAGAGTTGGCCGACCTACTTGGGGTGACCTCGAGTCAAATCAGCGGTTGGAAGCGCGGGGTTGCTCCGAAGCCGGAGCTCATCGGATCGGTCATCGATCTCCTACAGATCGATGGCCACTGGCTGATGACAGGCGAAGGTAGGCTGTCCAGAGACGAAGAGCGCGAGACGTTGGATCTACGTCTAGATGTCATCGGCAAGGTGGCGGACGGCCGGATTGAGGACGAGACGTTACAGCAGGTTCGCCTCAAGGCTCGTGGCTCACAACGTGTCACAGAGCTGTCGGACATCGAGAAGCGTATCAGCGAAATCGAGGAGTTTGAGTTTACTCCGATTGCTGAGGCTACTCCCGAAGAGCGCGAGCAGATCTCGAGACTTTTTGAGAAAGCCAAAGAAGCGGTTTTTGGCTCGTACGCGGTTTCAGTGCCGGAGGGGACAAATGGCGCGTGAAGGCGAAGACTTCTCGCTGGCGGCGCTCGCTTCTAAAGCGAGGGAGGTGCAGGGCGACAAGATTTACGTGTATCGAGTTTTGAAGCCGTTTGCCGGGCTGCGGCCAGGCACGTGGGTAATGGCCGACTACAATGCCGTGGATGTGCAGGCGTTGGTGGCGACGGATCGCGACGACCCGGACAGCGTGATCGGTTTCTGGCCACGAGCGTCCGTACCTCTAATCGGCGTGGCCCAGGACCTAGGGCTACTCGAGTGGGACTCGTGCTCCGAACGCGCTTGGAACCTGGCAGCTAGGAGAGGCAGTAATCACTCAAGGTTGCAACTCATCAGCGGAAGGACAGGCTGAGGGCTAGTGTGCCGTTCTCGTGCCAACTCGTGTAGGAACCGTCCATAATACCCGACCTGTACGACCCGTCTCTCCCAAGATTGGAGAGACGGGTTTCTCTATTTGCGGCCGAGTCGCCGGATATCGTGGTCAGGGTTGAGGAGGACTGACGATCAACGCGAGCGACAGCAGTAGTGCGTTCTTCATGTCAGTTCTCGGTCACTCATCAGTAATTGGCATTCTTCTCTGATGGCAGCTCGTTTTCGATCCAACCGATGACCTGGCTCACGATCCGTAAGAGGTCAGATATCTCACGCATGGAATTGTCAGCGAACGATTTCTTAATGCGGAGGAGATTCCTAAACGCGTCAGCGAGTGGGATCTCCGACTCACTGTAAGGAAGGGCTTCACCAGATTCTCGGTTGAGCCAGAAGTAGGTGTTCAGGCTCCGATTAGTCGCTACAGCCTCAGTGGACCAGTTGTTGATAGTCCAATTCACCAAATGTTCGACGGTCCAGTTATATCCGGCGATCTCATCTTCACTAACATCAAGAACGAAGTCATCCCACCCGGACAAGGCAACGCGGAGTTCTCTGTTTTCGATAAGCGCAAGTCTGCCAGAGTTCGTCAGCATCCGAACGCCACCTGACGACGGGTTTGAGGTTGCCATCAAGGTTGCTCCAAGGAGCAACGTGTCTGAAGCCAGAGCCATGTGGCCATTCGTTGCACTCGAGGGAATGATCAACAACTCCTCAATACTATCCGCGATACGCTGGTGGATGGCTCGCCAATCCTCTAAGTGCTTCTTGTTGCGATTCATCTCTTCGAGGACTGTTGTGAGTTCGTCCACAAAGGCACGGTTCTCAGCTCGACTAGAGCCCCAGGCATCCAACCCAAACGCGATCAGTATGCTTGATACGATTACGAATGCCTGGGTCGCCCTTGAACGGAGCGTTGATCCGCGATTGATCTCTTCCACAGTGCCTTTCCGTCAGCGTATAACCTGCCAGTAAATGACAGACGGCGATCTAGGCTGTCAAAGAGATCCCGCGCCCCCGGGGCGGACAGAAGGGCTTTGATTCCTCTTCTCGGTAAGCGGCAGTTGCTTGCCACTACGAACGGCAAGAAACCATCTTTTCCGCCATGCTCAACGGTCCACTCAAGCGCCTCGTGCGCGAAATTCATCGCAAAAGTCTCTGGCAGGTACTAGGGATCTATGCGGTTGCATCTTGGGCCGTACTGAGCGGTGTCGGTACGCTGGGAGACGTACTCAACCTGCCTGACTGGTTTCCTTCCCTCGCGCTCGGACTACTCATCGTCGGGTTGCCCGTCGTTCTTGCCGTGGCAGTCATCCAGGATGGCGGACAGGACCGAGTTAATGAGGGCTCGGCCCCGGTTCCTGGTGGCACGGACGCTGTTGAGGGCACCGACTCTGGCTCCTTCACCCAGCGGAGCGCTCTAGGATTCTTCGGTGTCTTCGTGTCGCTGGGGTTCGTCGGAATCGGATGGCTATTGTTCGGCCACGGGATCAGCGGCACGACGGATGACGAACCGACAATTGAACGATCGGTCGCGGTCCTCCCCTTTGTGAACATGAGCGGGGACTCCAGCAACGAATACTTCTCCGACGGGATTACCGAGGAGTTGCTCAACGCCCTTGCGCAGTTACCAGACCTTCGCGTTCCGGGCCGCACGTCCTCGTTTGCATTCAAGGGCAGACGACTCACGATCCGGCAAATCGCCGATACACTGGGCGTTGCGCATGTGCTAGAGGGAAGTGTTCGTCGCCAAGGCGAAACGTTGTTGATAACCGCACAGCTGATCGATGCACAGACCGACGCCCATTTATGGTCCGATACGTTCGAGAGGGAGCTCACCGACGTCTTCGCCATCCAGCGTGAGATTGCCTCGGCGATCGCCAATCAGCTTCAGGTCAGCCTCTCAGGAGCCCAGCAGGCTCGACTCGTGGGAGAGGGAACCGCCAGCACTGAAGCCTACGAGGCTTATTTGCGAGGGCGTTACTTCTGGAATCAACGCACCGAAACGAGCATCAGAACCGCCATCAGCGAGTTTCAGCGAGCTGTCGAATTAGACTCAAACTACGCCGAGGCGTACTCCGGACTCGCTGACTCCTACTTGATCCTAGACAATTACGTATTCCGGACGATGCCAGACTATCGGACGAACTCCGAGTTGGGGCTCGCCGCGGCGCGAAGAGCCACTTCTCTTCGTCCCGACCTCGGCATGGCTCGTGCCTCGCTTGGATTTGGCCTTTGGATGGTCGGCGATTGGGAAGACGCGGTCCGGGAGCTTGAGCGGGCGATCGAGTTGAACCCAGGGTATGCGACCGGCCACATGTGGCTGGCATGGGTGCTGTCCTCCACCGGAAGGGCTGAAGAGGCGGTGAGCTCCGCACAGCGTGCGCTTGAACTCGATCCGGTCTCTCGGGTGATCTCCCTTGTATTGGGGGAGGTGTTCTTGTTTGCGACCCAAATGGAAGAAGCAATCGAACAGCTTCAGAAGACGATAGACCTCGCACCAGAGTGGCCGACCCCTTGGTACGACCTTGGACATGCGCTGTTGCTCGAGGGGCGATACGAGGAGGGGTCAGAGGCGTGGCTCAACTATGCGCGGCTTACCGATCTGGACGTCGACATTCAGGCCGCGGCGTATCAAGCGATGGTCCGCTATCGCGAGACCGGGGAACCGCAGACGTTTCCAGACCACGACGAGAATCCGAGAGGGCAGATCGTGATGTACGCTGAAAGCGGCCAGCCTGACCGGGCTATCGAGCTCTTCGAAGCCCTTGTCCGATCGGGAGCATTCGGATGGGCGGGAAGCACTCATTCATTGCCCTTCGGAGACCTTCTCAGCAACGATGCCCGGTACGAAGAGTTGCTCGAAGAAGCTGGGATTACTTGGTGAGCGAGCAGACTTAGCGCGATGATTGCTCAGGGGCCTCGCTCAACTGCGTCCGCCTCGGCAAAAATTCGAGATCCAGCAATGGGGGAACAATGAGAACCAAACTGCGACGGCTACCTATTCTTCTTGCTGCGCTGGCGTCGGTTTTTGCGGTGTCTTGCGCACCAGTCGAATCACCGCTCACGCTGCATGAATTCGACTGTGGCGTCATTCGTTTCGGCAGCATTGAGATGTTCGGCGTCGGTGACGACGAAACCGATGTCCGTGACATGATCGTTCCCTGTTACGTAGTGGAGCATCCCGAAGGCAGCCTTCTGTGGGAGGGAGGGTTGCCCACAGCTCTTGCCGAAGCCGGGGACTGGGTGGAATCGCCGCCAGTATTGCTACGACTGGATCAGACGCTTGCTGATCAGCTTCCTGGCATTGGCCACGATCTCGGCTCCTTCGACTACGTTGCGTTTTCCCACATGCATTTCGATCACGTCGGAGTGGCAAATGAGGTACGAGACGCCACGCTGCTCATCCAACAGGCTGAGTTCGACGCGGCCTTCGCAGACAGCGTGACCGTGCCGTTCTTTGACCCGTCGGTCTACGAGAGTGCCCGAAATCTCCCGAGGCAACTGCTGAACGGAGAGCACGATGTATTCGGAGATGGCAGGGTGAGGCTTATTCCTGCATCAGGCCATACGCCCGGACACCAGGTGCTCTTCGTGGATCTGGAGGAAGAAGGTCCCGTTGTTCTAGCTGGCGACCTGTATCATTTCCGCGAGAGTCGCTCAGGCAAGCGAGTCCCCAGCATAAATGTGGATTCGGCGCTCACTGTTGCGACCATGGACCGCATTGAACAATTGGTAATCGACGGCGGTGCCCAGCTCTGGATAGAGCACGACATGGCAGCGTTCCTAGAGCGGCAGGCACGTTCCACCGCATATCGTTGAGTACGGGTTTGGCCTCGGCAGCAACGTAAGGAGTGCCTCGCGGATCTGGGGAGTCGTAGAGAACCCGTCCCGTCTCCCCCGAGCTTGGAGAGATGGGTTTGTTTCTCTTAAGGAGAAGAGGATCGCTCCCAGCAGTGATTTGAAATAGCCACACTAGCAGGCGGCGGGCACTCAAAGCCCGAATAACCCCAAAAGCAGAGAGACAAGCAGAGAGACAAGAAGTGCTAACCCGGCCGCCTCTTCGAAGCTCAAGTCCATGCCCCCGGAATCTTCCTCGTCCTCGTCCTCGTAATCGGCTTCGGGGGCACCGTCGCCATTCCAAGCTTCGATACTCAGGATGTGCGCCAAAGCGACACTCCGCCCCGCACCCGCGTCGGCTATAAGACTGTCCGCTCTGATAACGGGCTGATTGTACTGGATCCTGTCCATGTTCAGTAAAGTCACTCGAACAAACTCAGGCCCGTCATCCCCGTTGAATGCAGCCGGAGAAATAGAGCTCACTCGTACCCAATCCGAGGTCTCGAAAGCAGCTGTGGACAGACAAGCATTTAATCCGAGCGCCAAAGAGAAACTCAGGATGACCACTTGAGCTGTTTTCACTGACCTACCTACCTCGGTAGTCGCAACCTTGCCATCAAATGACCGACAGTTACCAGTCCTTCCACACCCCTAGGTAGCTTCCCGAAAGAATGCCCCCGAGGACCCCCATACCGACTGTCACCCCGACATAAATACCGGTGCCAGGACCTGATATACCCTCCCAGTTGTCCTTGTTGTGCTCATCAGACAATTCGCGCTGCAAGTAGGCAACCCCTCGGATCAGTAGGTCTACACTCAAGACCGTCAGGAATCCTGCCGCAGCACTACCGAGGATTGCTCTGCCAGTGTCAAACTGTTGCTCCTCTGCGTCAAAGTATATCCGGTCTCCGAGATCCTCTTTAGAGATCACCAAACCATCTTCAGTTTCGAGATCTAGGTCCTCGGTGAGGATGCCTTCAAACAGGCGAGGGGCGTTCTGGCCGATGGAGTACCAGCCGCGTGCTTTCTGACCAGGCTTTTGCGCTTGAGCCGGTACGGCGAGAACGATCAGTAAGAGTGATAGCAGACTAGCCTGTCCCAGCCTGTCTCTCATGTGTCCCCCTTGGCGCATAGGGTGCGAAGCAATAATTGGCAGGCGGTAAGCTGATATGTCAAACAAAGAATCCGTCTCTGCGTGACCTGTGGAGATGGGTTCTTCTACTTGAGGGGTGGGCACCCGATATCGTGGTTACGATGCTGAGCGCTCAGTCTGACGTGACGGCGTTAGGGTCACACCCCGCTTCTACCCTTACGGGCTGAGTGAAGCCGCAAGGGGGCGACTACCCTGAAATGCGATCGCATCCGGCGCAGGCGGCCCCTGATCTGCGTAGATGGACCCTAACAGCACCCGATCGTCTGAGCAGTCGTGTTGTTAGGGTGGTATCCCGCCCTCTGCTGTCTCGATCAGTACCTCGCTCTGGGGATGCACACCTATCAACAGGAACCGTAAACGCATCGATCCTGCCAGCCCCCGATGCCGCTGACCCCCCCTCAGGGGAGAGACCTTCGGGCGTTCAGCGGCGCGTACATAACTCGCAGCACTGACTGTGAAGAAAGCCCCACCAAGTTGGGTGTTCGGATTTGGGGCACCATCGCGAACAGGCTCTTCTACGAACTGGAAACCGAGTGTGTTGGTCGGACAGGCAGATAGAGTTTCGCTGGCGGTGCTCTGTCCTATGGCGCATTCTGAGCTCACCTCATCAGGAGATGGCATGATCGACTCAACGCGCAAATCTTCCCGGCGCTCCTTTCTTGGTAATTTGGGCGCCGCTGCACTGGCAGCCGGTGCGACCCCACACCTCCTCATAGCTGACGACCGACGCCGCGTGGCGGAGCGAATGGCCCGTCAGTACCGCTCGCCGAACGATCAGATCAACTTGGCGGTTATCGGTGCAGGCGGGATGGGCATGGCCGACGTATCCACGGCGCTTCGCGTCCCGGGTGTGAAGCTGGTCGCCGCCGCCGACTGCTATGACGGGCGCCTCGAAGCGGCCCGTGCCGAGCATGGGTCGGATTTGTTCACGACGCGGGACTATCGTGAGATTCTCGCCCGCGACGACATCGACGCTGTCATCTGCGGAACGCCCGATCACTGGCACCACCGGGTTTCAGTCGATGCGCTGGAGGCAGGAATCAGCGTCTATTGCGAGAAGCCGATGGTCCATCAGATCGCACAGGGGGCGGACGTCATCCGTGCCGAACGCGAGTCAGGCAAGACGTATCAGGTCGGCAGCCAGGGGATGTCCTCACTCGGCAACGAGAAGGCGAAGCAGCTGCTCGAGGAGGGTGCGATCGGCGAGCTGAACTACGCGGAAGGCTTCTGGGCTCGTAACGATCCAATCGGAGCGTGGCAGTACGCCATTCCCGAGGATGGCTCGGAGGAGACGGTCGACTGGGACATGTTCCTCGGTGACGCTCCGTCACGACCGTTCGATCCGCTGAGGATCTTCCGTTGGCGCAACTACCGGGATTACGGTACCGGCGTCTCCGGCGACCTTTTCGTGCACCTCTTTTCGAGCCTGCACTTCGTGACGTCATCAAAAGGGCCGCGGAAGATCATGGCCCAGGGTGGACTCCGCTACTGGAAGGATGGGCGTGAGGTCCCGGACGTGCTCCTCGGCATGTTCGACTATCCGGAGACCGAGGCGCACCCGGCGTTCAACCTCTCGCTACGGGTGAACTTCGTCGACGGCACGTCGGGTTCGACCTTCCTTCGCCTGGTGGGTAACGAGGGCGCGATGGACGTGACCTGGACCGATGTCGTGCTGAGGCGCAACAAGTCTGTGGGCGCGACCGACGTGTTCAATCAGATGAAGGCGGACGAGGCCGGTCAGGGCCCCGGAGCCCGGAAGGAGATGCTGCCTCCGGCCGAATCCGTCTACACAGCCGAAGACGGGTACTGGGGTGCCCATTTCGATCACTTCATGAACTTCTTCAACGGGGTCCGTGAAGGAACGCCTGTGGAGGAGGACGCCACGTTCGGGCTGCGCGCGGCTGCTCCAGCGCTTGCGTGCAACGACTCCTACTTCGACGAGAAGGTGGTCGGTTGGGACCCCGATGCGATGGAGGTGCTCTGATGGTGCTGCGTGTGATGCGGACAAGCTGCGCGATGGCACTGGTGGGGGTGCTCGGCGCGTGCTCCGGTGCTGCGGATGACGTGGCTCCGGCGGGCGGGGACATGGCCGTCGCCCACAACACCCTCACGGCCGAGGAAGAGGCGGCCGGCTGGGAGCTCCTCTTCGACGGACAGTCGCTCGAGCAGTGGCGGGGGTACGGGCGTGACGACCTCCCCGAGACGTGGATCGCTCGCGACGGTGAGATGATGCTGCAGACCGAAGGCGGCAACATGGACGGTGGGGACGTCGTCACGATCGCCGAGTATACCGACTTCGAGCTCGTCTTCGACTTCAAGGTCGGCCCGAGCGGAAATAGCGGCGTCTTCTACCGCGTGCAGGAAATCGACGACAAGGGGCTGTGGCAGGTCTCGGCCGAGTACCAGGTTCTCGACGACCCGGCGTATCCGGAGTCGGAGGACTGGGACCCCCGTACCCATCGTACGGCGGAGAACTACGACCTCCAGGCCGCGGAGTCGCGGATCGTGAATCCGGTGGGGGAGTGGAACTCCGGTCGCATCGTCGTGCAGGGCAACCACGTCGAGCACTGGCTCAACGGCGCCCTCGCAGTGGAGTACGAGCTGTACTCGCCCGAGTGGGAGGGGTGGGTCGCGGCGAGCAAGTTCTCTGTCGAGGAGCACTTCGCCCGAGCACCCTCCGGCTCGATAGGGCTCCAGGACCATGGGACGCCCGTATGGTATCGCAACATGAAGATCCGGCGGTTGGGTGATGGGTAATCCCCGGCAGCACCTTCGGTGCGTGGGTGCATTCATCTCGCCCACGCTGATACTGGCTGTGGTCGGCACCGTCTTGGCTTCGCCCGTGGTCGCTCAGGAGGCTCACTCGATCTTTAACGGCGAGAACTTGGAGGGGTGGACCATCCACGGGACTGAACTTTGGTACGTGGAGGACGGTGAGCTCGTTTGCGAGAGCGGGCCGGATGCGGAGTACGGATACCTGCGTACGAACGCCATGTACGACGACTTCGAGCTCACCCTCGAGTTCAAGCAGGAAGCAGATGGGAACTCGGGGGTCTTCTTCCGCTCGACCATCGACGGGGTGCGGATCAGTGGCTGGCAGGCCGAGGTTGCGCCGCCGGGCCTGTACTCGGGTGGTATCTACGAGTCCTACGGTCGAGGCTGGCTGGTCCAGCCCGAGCCGGCGCTCGACGCCGTGCTCCGCATGGGTGATTGGAACGAGATGACGATCCGAGTCGTAGGGAATCGGGTCACGACCTGGATCAACGGCACCCAGATGATCGACCTCACCGACGAGGAGATCGGCCAACGACGAGGTCACATCGCCCTGCAGATTCACGACGGTGGTGGGATCAAGGTGCGCTGGCGGAATCTTAGGATGCTGGAGCTGTGAACAGTGCTCCATCGCACCTGTGATTAGCGGATTTCGCTACGGTCAGCGCATCCACAGCGCTTCCACCTCGACGTCTATCAGTCCCGGCGCGGCAGAAAGTCCGCCGCCCTGAAGAGCGGCTCACTCTCGTAGTAGTAGCCGTCGGCCATGACCGCCGACACGGTGCGGATGTTCGAGATGTCGAGAAGTGGATTCTGATCTAGGATCGCGATATCCGCCTGTTTTCCCTCTTCGAGGGTTCCCGTTTCCGAATCCATCCCCATGGACCGGGCCGGAATGATTGTCGCGGTCTGGATCGTCTCGAGCGGTGTCAGCCCCCCGAGGTGGTGGTACGCCTCCATCTCGAGGTAGAGGCTGAAGACCGGCACGCCGTTGTCGGTGCCGGCCACGACGGGCACACCAGCTCGGTGGAAGTCGCCGATGATCTGCATCGCCTTGGCAACGTCGGCCCTCATCTGTGCGGCCTGAGTCGAGTCGACACCCGACAGGAAGCGTTTGCCTTCCCAGAGTTCGTAGGCGATGCGAGCGACGTCGGGTTCGACGGTCTCGAGCGGCGTGCCCAGGGGGAGGTTCCTCAGAATGTCGAGTGAGATCGTCGGGTCCAGGGCGATTTTGCGGTCGGCGAGGAAGGCGGCGGCCGTGCTGATGCGTTCCTCACTCACATTCCGATCGAAGAGGTAGAGTCTCCCCAGATCAGCGAGCGTCTCGTCCGGGAAGAGTACGGAGAGGAACAGACCTCTGTGATTGAACTGATCCATGCCGAGTTCGACCGCGGTGACGGCGTTCTCCACGGCGCGGGGTACATGGCCCGTGACGGTCATGCCCCTGCGGTGGGCTTCCTCCGTGAGGACCTTCAGGACGTCGGGCTCGATGGCGGTGTAGATCTTCACCTGGTCGTACCCGTGTTCGGCGTACAGGGCGACGACCTCCCGAGCCTCCTCCGGCGTGGTTGCGCGAATGACTCCGTTTCCGGTGATCCCCGCGCCGTCGGTCATACCGGACAGGAGGATCTCGGGGCCCATGGCATCCCCCGAAGCGACCGCATCTCGGAACGCCGTCGCGAACTCGAGTTCGTTACCGAGGTCGCGAATCGTCGTGACGCCTCCGGCCAAATAGGCGGGCGCCCACTGCACCTGGTTCGAGTGGGCGTGCATGTCCCACAGACCTGGTATGAGGGTCTTTCCCGACACATCGATGATCCGTGCCTCCTCCGGGATCTCCACGTCCGACCGGGGCCCGAGCGCACGGATTCGGCCGCGCTCCACGAGCACGGTCATGTCGGTACGGGTGGTCTCGCTCAGTCCGTCCACGACGTCCGCGCCGACGAGGGCGGTCACGCTGGCCTGATCGCCTTGCAACTCCTCTGTGTAGTCGGCGAGCGTGCGCATCTGCTCTTCGACATGACCCTCGATGAAGAACGGCAGGGCGTCCTCGTACCCCTTCCGAATCGCTTCGCGGAATTGGGTGTTGGCCTGCACGAGTGCGACCAGGTTGTTCGACTCATCGAGCCAGATCGTCCGGAAGCCCCAGTTGATGCCCTCGACCACATAGCGAAGGAGCGTCGTGGGCCTACCGTCGACCTCGACGATGTCTTCGCCTCTGTGGGTCAGGCGGATCTCACCTCTGGGGAAGGTGGGCAGCGCGTCGATCCCCCGATCGATGTAGTAGTGGTACAGCATCATCTCCATCGCAGCCGGGATGTTGCCATGGACGGGGAAGAACGCTGTGGGCGCGGCCGTGTTCGTGACCGCCAGGTGCTTTTCGTGCACCGTCACCACTCCGGCGCTCGCCGTGACCTCGAGGATGTTGGTGGTGTCGGCGCCCGCGATCCTCCTGTTCTGGTAGAAGGTAGGCGAGAGGTCGGTCCCGAGGCGCAGCTCCGCCTGCACGCCAGTGATGCGCCCGCGTTCGTTCTCGCCCTGGATGGACGAGACGACGATCGAGTCCCGGCCGGAGATGATGCTGAACGTCTCCTCCCCGATGAGCGACTGTCTGCGGTACATCAGGAATGAGCCGTCTTCGCTCAGATCCTCCCATGTAGCGGCACCGGAAGAACAGCCTCCCAGTAGCGTGATGGCCGTCAGAGCGAAGAGAGGCCCGGATGCCGAGCGCGTGCGGAGGATGGCGTGAAGCAAGGTCGGAGTCCCGATGTCAGGGTTGGGCCGCGGCAACATCCGAGGGCGCTCCGGGTGGGGCAAGTACGCTGAAACTGGCGTCACCGTCGGTGCGCAGCGTCTATATTCAGCTGCCCGGGCTGCCCGACGAGGGGTGGCTCGAACAACGCTCCATCGATGACGCCACCTTCTTGATGACTCGAATCCGTGCCCTTTCCGTGCTCACCGTGCTCTTCGGCCCCATCGTTGCGGTCGGATGCGCGAGCGCTGGACCTGCCACGACCGGGTCGGCCACGGGTCCATCCGACACCGACAGAGCCCGCCTGGAAGCGCTGTACCGTGCTCGGACTGACAGCGCCTTCCTGACGGTGCACGAAGCGGACGCCCGGTTTATGACAGGGATGATCCATCACCATGCCCAGGCGCTGGTGATGTCACACCTGGCACCGCAGAACGGTGCGAGCGAATCGATCCGGACGCTGACTGGGCGGATCATCAATGCGCAGACGGACGAGATCGCGGTCATGCAGCGCTGGCTCCGTGATCGTGGTCGCCCGGTGCCAGAGGTCGACCAGTCAGGGCACATGATGGGCGGCCACATGCAGATGGCGGGTATGCTCACACCGGAGCAACTCGAGGAGTTGGCGGCCGCACGGAGCCAGGAGTACGACCGGCTCTTCCTGACGTACATGATCCAGCATCACAACGGTGCGGTCGACATGGTCGACGTGCTATTCGCGACCGACGGAGCTGCTCAGGATGACTTTGTGTTCAAGCTCGCATCCGACATCCAGGTAGACCAGAAAACAGAGGTCGCGCGGATGCAGCGCATGCTCGACGCGATGCCTGCTCGCGAAACCCCATAACCGAACCCACAAACCGATCGAGGTAGAGACACCATGACCGTAGTCACATCCAACGCACCTTCGACTCGTTCGCGCCGACTTCGTGCGTTGAGTGTGGTGGTCGGGCTCGCCGTGGTTGCCAGCTGCGCCGGCCCGTCGACCACCCCGACCGGAATGACGTCGAGCATCGCGCCGACGATGCCGATGACACCCCTGAGTGCGACGCCGCCGAGTCCGGATCCCCGAGTCGGACTCGGGGCCGGGCTCTTCGACGCTGAGGAAGCGGCGTGGAATCTGAGCGTGGTCTCAAAGACTCCTCCGCCGGATCCCTTTGTCGGCCGCACGAACTCTGATCTTGCCTTCAAGGGCAACTATGTCATTCAGGGCAACTACGACGGAGTCCAGATCTGGGATGTTACGGATCCGTCGTCCCCGACGACCGTGATCACGTACGTTTGTCCCGCGTCACAGAGTGACGTCTCCGTAGCTGGCGATCTGCTCTTCGTCTCCGGTGAGGGTATGACGGGTCGACTCGACTGTGGCCCAGGGGGTGTCGCCGATGCGGTCAGTCAGGAACGGCTGCGTGGAATCCGGATCTTCGATATCAGCGACATCCGGAACCCGGAGTACGTCCACAACGTGCAGACGTGCCGTGGCTCCCACACGCACACGGTGCTTGAGGATCCGAACGACACCGAGAATGTCTACATCTACGTGTCGGGATCCGCGCCCGTACGACCGGCTGAAGAGCTTGCTGGCTGTTCCGGCCTCCTTCCGGCCGATGATCCGAATTCGGCCCTCTTTCGCATTGAGGTGATCCGCGTCCCGATCGATGACCCGGCAGCCGCCGCGATCGTCAGTTCTCCGCGCATCTTCGAAGATCTGGTCGCGCCTCCCACGCATGGTCTGGCCCCCGACGACCTCGCGGTGATCGAGGCGGCCAGAGATCGCGGGGATTTCATCGTCGATATCATGGGCCAGACGGTCGTGCTTCCGCCGCGGTACACCGCGCCGCTGCTCGACAGTATGATGGCCGCGCGGGGTGGTGAGTCAGTCACTGCAGCCGACAGCATGGCCCTTCGTGAGGCTCTCCCGGCGCTGATGGCGCGGATGGTGGGCGGTGGGGATGGTCGTGAGGGCATGGGCCCCACCCAATGCCACGACATCACCGTGTACCCGATGATCGGGCTCGCGGGAGGTGCGTGCGAAGGCTATGGGCTTTTGCTCGACATCAGCGATCCGGTGGACCCGATCCGCCTTGCGGCTGTGGCGGACTCGAACTTCTCGTATTGGCACTCGGCGACGTTCAACAACGATGGGAGCGCCATCCTGTTCACCGACGAATGGGGCGGTGGTGGTGCGCCGAAATGCCGCGCCTCCGATCCGTACGAGTGGGGCGCGAACGCGATCTTCACCATCGAAGGTGAAGACATGGAGTTCCAGAGCTACTTCAAGATGTCGGCGCCGCAGACCTCTCTCGAGAACTGCGTGGCGCACAACGGTTCACTGGTTCCGGTGCCCGGTCGCACGATCATGGTGCAGTCGTGGTACCAGGGAGGGATCTCCCTGCTCGACTGGACCGACCCGACCAACCCGGTCGAGATCGCGTTTCATGACCGCGGACCGTCGGATGCCGAGCGCATGGGCGCTGGGGGCAGCTGGTCGGTCTACTGGTATAACGGATATCTGTACAGCTCCGAGATCTCCCGCGGCCTCGACGTCTTCGAGCTGACACCGAGTCCGGTGATGACTCAGAACGAGATCGATGCGGCGAACACGGTGCGCTTCGAGCAGCTGAACTCACAGGGGCAGCCCGAAATCGTCTGGCCGCACAGCTTCGCGCTGGCCCGTGCGTACGTCGATCAACTGGAGCGGCATCGGGCGGTTTCCTCGGGTTGGGTAACCGAGGTTCGCGCCGCGCTGGCTGCGGCAGAACAGGCCTCGGGTTCGGCTCGTGTGTCGTCGCTCAATGGACTCGCATCGCAGATCAGCGGCGCGGCGGACGAATCGCGTGACCCCGCCAAGGTTAGGATGCTGGTCGACGTCGTTCGAGGTCTGGCGACGGCTCAGTAGGTCGTACGTGGGTGAGGGGGGGCGGGCGCGAGCGGGCGCCCGCCCCGCTCAGCTGTCTCCGAGCAGTGTCTCTTTTGACGTCCCTATGTGGTCCGTATTCGGGTCAGGCTACCGCTGGGGGTCTCATTCCCATGCGTCCAGCGCTGCGCCCAGCCTGCTCAGTCCCTCTTCCAGGATAGTAGGTTCACCCGCCACAGAGACCCGGAAGTGCGCGGGCTCACCGAAGAGCGCGCCGGGCGTTACTCCTACACCAAAGTTTGCTGCTGCGAATTCTACGAATGGCCCCGCGTCTTCCACACCACGTATACGCGGGAAGCCGACGGACCCTCCAATCGGCTCCACCCAATCGAGCTCGGGGCGGTTTTCCACGAACGCCTTGAAGAGTGACATACCCGGCCCGAGCACGCGACGCGCACGCTCTAGCAAACGATCCAGGTGCTGAAATGCCATAGCACCAATCGTCTCGGACGGGATCGACCCTACCCCGTCGAAGACATCGCGCACTCGAAGCGCGCGCAGCGTCGTCTCCGGATTTGCAATCATCCACCCGATACGAGCTCCAGCAAGACCGTACGATTTGGTGAGGCTGTTCGTCGACACGAAAACGGGATCGCGGGTCGCGACAGGCGATCGGTCGACACCTTCCAGTGCGTCCAGGTACACCTCGTCGACGATCACCTTGGCGCCGACACCGCGCGCCAGATCGCCCACCCTCATCAGCGAATCGTGCTCTGCGTACACTCCGGACGGGTTGTGCAGATTCGTGAGCATGATTGCCGACACATCAGGTGTCAGCGCAGCTTCGACCGCGTCTGGATCGAGTGCGAAGCGACGGCTCCATCCGCGATCGAAGGTGACGACTTCGGCGCCCAGGAAGCGTGCTGCGCCCATGTGCGGATCGTACCCCGGCCATTCGGCGAGCAGCGTATCGCCCGGTCGAAGCAACGCGGCCAAAGCAAGGAAGTTGGCCCCCGACGCACCGGGTCCGGTCGCGATATGCTCGGTCCCTACGTCGTACCGGTCAGCGATCGCTTCTACGAGGGGCGGCCAGCCGTCATCGTTGCGACCGTAGAGCGCGATGGCCTCTCGGGCTTCGGGAAACTCTTCCAGGGTGCAGGGGAGGAGGTTCGAGCCGGAAAGGTCGCACTCGACCTTTTCCCGGTGCTTCGACCACGTCATGTACGGGGCCCACGTATTGGGCCAGCGTGAATCGGTCATGTCGTCGGGGTACGGTCCGAAGTGCAGGGAGAGGTGAGGACGACCATCGTCGGCGAGGCTACGACAGAGTGTCATGCTTTTCCAGGTCAGTCCTGAGAGGCACATTGGCCGCATGAACATTTTCGACGCGATATCCGCCCGCCGCTCCATCAAATCCTTCACGGACCGCCCGATCACGAACGAGGAAATCGAACAGCTGCTTTCGATGGCCGTGCTCGCGCCGAACCACCGGATGACGGAGCCGTGGCGCTTCTATGTCATGGGTCCCGAGGCCCGTGCCGGTTTCGGGTACACACTCGGTTTGCGAAAGGCGAAGCGGGTCGACGAGCCGAACGCCAAAGTGGCCGTGATTCAAAAGGTCGAGGCGTCCCATCGCGACCTCCCTGCCATGCTCGCTGTTGCGACGATCCTTCATGAGAACCCGGAGATCCGTGAAGAGGACTACGCAGCCACCTACATGGCGATCCAGAATCTGTGTTTGGCCGCCCCGTCGCTCGGCCTTGGCACCCATGTGAAGAGCGGTGGCGTGATGGACGACCCCAGGGCTCGCGAGGCCATCGGTGTGCGCGAGGGTGAGCGGATCATCGCCACGATCGCTCTGGGGGAGCCTGCGGCCATGCCCGACCCTAAGCCCCGTCACAGTGCGGATGAGTTCACGACGTGGGTGGCCTGACAGCCGTCGCAGCTCTGCGCTCATCAACGACCCCACAGGACCAGGACGTGAACATGACGATTCGTCGCTTGCTTGTGACCGCCGCGGCATTCGCTGTGGTCGGCGTCGGCGCACCCGCCTCGGCCCAGACGATGCCTCCGGACGAGTACATGGACCTCGCTCGAGGCATCTTTTCCGAATTGATCGAGATCAACACCACGGACTCGGAGCGCGGAAACAACACGCTCGCCGCGCAGGCGCTCGCCCGGCATCTCCTCGACGCGGGCTTTCCCGAGGAGGACGTGCACGTGCTCGTGCCCGACGACGCCCCGACCAAGGGGAATCTGGTCGCTCGCTACCGGGGTCGAGACAGCAGTCTGAAGCCGATCCTGCTCCTCGCGCACATCGACGTGGTCCAAGCGCTGCCGGAGGACTGGTCGGAGGACTTGGATCCGTTCGCCTTCACGGAACGGGACGGCTACTACTACGGTCGCGGCGTCACGGACGATAAGGACGAAGCTGCGATCTACACGGCCAACTTCATCCGCATGCGGCAGGAGGGCTTTGTGCCCGAGCGCGACATCGTGGTGGCCCTCACTGCAGACGAGGAAGGCGGGCCGCGAAATGGCGTGGCCTTCCTCCTGGAGGAGCATCGCGACCTTATCGACGCGGCCTACGCGCTGAATGAAGGCGGCGGTGGCATGGAGAAGGACGGTCGGAAGATCTCCAACAACGTCCAGGCCGCCGAGAAGAAATACCAGTCGTTCACCTTCCGGGCGACGAACCCCGGTGGGCATTCGTCGCTTCCGGTCCGGAAGAATGCGATCTACGACCTCTCGTCTGCGTTGCTGGCGGTTCAGGAATACGCCTTTCCGGTCATGATGCACGAGGTCACCGAGGCGTTCTTTTCGGGCTCCGCCGACATCGTGGGCGGAGAGATGGGCGAAGCGATGCGCCGCATTGTCGAGAATCCCGGCGATGCGGAAGCGGATCGGATTCTGGCCGGTGAAGCCGGGTACAACTCCCGGCTGCGTACCACCTGCGTCGCAACGCTCCTCAACGGGGGACATGCGCCGAACGCGCTCCCTCAACTCGCGGAGGCTACGGTGAACTGCCGGATCTTCCCGACCCACGATCCGATGGACGTACAGGCTGCGCTGCAGGAGATCACTGCGCCGTTCGATGTCGAGGTGATCGCGCAGGGGCAGGCTCGCCCAAGTCCTCCCTCGCCACTGGTCGACGAGGTTCTCGGACCGATCCAGCGCATCACGGAGCAGATGTGGCCCGGGGTTCGGGTCCTGCCGGTCATGTCGACGGGTGCGACGGATGGTCTCTATCTGCGTCGCGCCGGGATCCCGGTGTACGGAGTCAGCGGGATTTTCGGAGATATGGACGACACGCGCGCACACGGGCAGGATGAGCGTATCCTGATCGAGCACTTCTACGAAGGACAGGAGTTCCTGTACCGGCTGGTGAAAGCCCTCTCGAACGGCGGCGTAGCTTAGTAAGGTGCACCTTCAGGAGCGCCGTGGGCATCGAGAACCATGGACCTCCGGACCTCTCCTGAAGAACGAATCCGCGCGGGTGGGGGGCAGCCTCCACCCTCGCCTCACCATTGGCTCTTCCCGTGAACCCTCGATCGACTCGCCTCGGGCGCGCTGCCTTCGTCGCTTTCGTCGCACTGTCGACGATTCCGTCGGCCGTAGCGGCGCAGACCGTGCTCGCACGGGTCGTGGACGAGGCCAACGGCCAGCCTCTGGTCGGAGCCCTGGTGCACCTCGTGGCTCCGGACGGTGCGTTGGCCCGGAGTGGACTGACCGACGAATTGGGGCGAGCACTCTTCATCGGTGCGTTCGGTGAGTCTTGGCGCCTTCGGGCGGAGATGATCGGACGGGCGACGACCGAGGTCGAGACGTTCTCGGTCGGTGAAGGGGAGACCGTGTCCCGGGAGATCCGGATGGCGTCCAGTGCGATCGTCCTCGAGGGTATCGAGGTCGCAGCCTCGGAGCGTTGTGAGGTCCGAGGGGGTGACGAAGGCATGGTCGTGGCCGACGTCTGGAACGAGGCTCGCAAGGCGCTGGCTGCTGCGTCGATTACCGATAGCCGGGGCATGTATCGATACGAGACGGTTCGCTACACCCGCCAGATCGATGCGGAGACGGACGCCGTGCTCAGCGAGGATCGCCAGCGGAGGAGTTCCTTCATGCGGACCCCGTTCGAGAGCCGTCCCGCAGAGGACCTCGTCGGTCGTGGATTCGTGCAGGACGACGGTGGCGAGGATGTCTACTACGCACCGGACGCGGCGGCCCTCCTCTCGGATGTCTTCCTGGACACGCACTGCTTCCGCCTCGCGGAGGAACGAAATCCGCAGGGCTTCCTCGGCCTCGAGTTCGAGCCAACGGAGGATCGTGACGTGCCCGACATCCGCGGGACGATGTGGTTAGATCCGGCGTCAGCCGAGCTTCAGTGGCTCGAGTATCGCTATACCGGCCTCGAGCGGGAGCGCCGGTCTCCTCGAGTGGGTGGCCGTGTCGACTTCCGGCGGATGCCGGACGGGTCGTGGATCGTACCGGAGTGGTGGATCCGGATGCCCGTGGTGGGTGTGAGTCAGGATTTTGAGGGCAACCGGAATACGCAGATCGTCCGATACCACCAGACCGGCGGACTCGTGATGGATGTTCGGGAGGCCGGCGGTCGCGGTCTCGGTCGAATGGCACAGACCGGCGGGATCGAGGGTGTGGTGCGGGACAGCGTGGGTGTGCCACTCCGGGGTGTTCGCATCGGAGTCGTGGGATCGAACCAGGAGGTCTACTCCAACGCCGAAGGCCGCTACAGCATCACCGGGCTGCCGGAAGGGCGCTATCGAGTGCGCTTCGTCGACGAGCGTCTGGAGATCATGGGATACGTGCCGGGCCCGCTTGAACGAGATGTCGTGCCCGGTGAGATGAGCTGGCTCGAGTATGTGACTCCGTCGGTCGGTGACGTCCTGTACGAGGTGTGCCGCGACGAAGAGTTCGACACGAGTCTGTTGCGACTTGCGGGCATCGTCGTGGACGACGATGGCGAGGCAATCCCGCTTGCCACGGTGCGGGTGGGCTTCACCGAGTTCCGTCTTCCGACCGGGGCGATCCTTCAGGACGAAACATGGATGGAGATCACCACCACCCGGACAGGCTTCTTCAAGTTCTGCGGCGTTCCCTCCAACACCCGCCTCACGCTCGACGCCTCGGTCGGAGACCGTGCGGCAGAGCAGATGATCCTTAACATTCCCGATTACGAGACAGGTAGGATGGTTGTGATCCGGATGGCTGGCGGAACCGGCCATAGCGGTGTCTCGTAACACGAATGTCCCCCGAAGTGTGTGCAGTCACGACATGATACGCTCCTCCCGCCTTCTCTTCGCGGTCACGGCCGCCCTACTCGCCGGGCCCGCGTCCGTTTGCGCTCAGACCGTTCTCGTCCGTGTGATCGACGACGATGGCGGGCGTCCCATGGTCGGCGCCGTCGCCTCGCTGATGAACCCGGCCGGGCAGCTGGTGACGAATACACTCACCGACGAACGCGGGCGAGCGCTCTTCACGGAGATCCCACTCGGTACGTATACCGTTCGGGCCGAGATGATCGGAAAGAGCACGGCTGAGACCGACGCGTTCGAGATTACCGAGAACTCAACCGTCTCCCGCGATCTGATGCTCGAGTCGAGCGCGATCATTCTCGAGGGGATCGAGGTCGCTGCGGATGCGGGTCGCTGTCAGGTCCGTCCGGGGGGCGAAGGTCTACTGGTTGCCGCTGTGTGGGAAGAGGCGCGCAAGGCGCTCTCTGCCGCGTCGATCACCGACCAGGTGGGAGCCTACCGGTACGAGCTGATGAGCTACGATCGCCAACTCGACCGTCAGAGTGGCACGGTCCTGTCGGAGGAGCAGCGGCGCCAGGAGGGGTACATGACGACTCCCTTCGAGAGCCGCCCGGCCGAGGATCTGATCGAGAACGGATTCGTCCAGCGTGACGGGCGGGACTTCCTCTACTACGCACCCGATGCGTCGGTGCTGCTCTCCGACGCGTTCCTCGACACCCACTGCTTCAAGATGGTGGCATCGCGCAACGAGGAGGGGCTCGTGGGCCTCGGCTTCGAGCCGACGGGTGATGAGAAGAGCGTGCCGGACATTCAGGGCACGATGTGGCTTCATCCGGAGACCGCCGAGCTACAGTGGCTCGAGTACCAGTACGCCTACCTCGAAGCGGAGATGACGTCGGAGCTGGTGGGTGGGCGCGTCGATTTCGAGAAGATGCCGAACGGTACCTGGATCGTGCCCGAGTGGTGGATTCGGATGCCGATCATGGAGAACCAGACGGGCTTCGATCGGCGTGTGCGCAGTTACATCGCGCAGTACCACCAGACCGGCGGACTCGTTCTCGAAGTCCGTGAGGCCGGAGGCCGCAGCCTTGGCCAGCGAGCGGAGACCGGCGGGATCGAGGGGATCGTACGGGACAGTCTCGGCGTGCCCAAGCGAGGGGTTCGGATCGGCGTGGTCGGGTCGAATCAGGAGGTCTACTCGAACGCCGAGGGGGCGTACAGCATCACGGGCCTGACTGCGGGCCGGTATCAGGTGCGGTTCATCGATGCCCAGCTCGAGGACATGGGATATATCCCCAACCCTGTCGAACGCGATGTGATCCGGGGAGAGATGGCGTTTCTGGAGTTCTTTACTCCTTCGATGGGTGACGTACTCCTGGAGGCGTGCGAAGGCGTGGAGCGGGAGCGCGGCAGCGTCCTGCTCGCGGGGTCCGTGATCGACCGGCGAGATCGCCCGGTCGCGAACGCTCAGGTTCAGATCACGTGGGAGGGCTACTCGGCCGCGGGTGGAGGAAACCTCGAGCGAATCAGAGATCTCACCGAGAGCACGTCGGGCTTCTCCACCGTCACGAACCAGTCGGGCTTCTTCAAGTTCTGTGGCGTTCCGGCGGGACGGCGGCTCACTCTGCAGGCGAACGTGGAGAACGCGCGTAGCGATGAGGTGGGCCTGACGATTCCGGGCGGACAGACTGGCCGCATGACCGTGCTCACGATCAACGCGCGCTGATCTCGATCTGGCGGGGCTGCTCGACCGGCCCGTAGCTTCGGCTGCCTCTCGCTCGCCGTGCGTGGCGGGTGGTCCTCCTGCAGCCACAATCGCCATGATCCGTCCTCTTCGGTTCGTACTCGCGGCCTGCCTGTCGATCACGGCCCTCCTCGTCGCGATGCCGGTCGCCGCACAGGACCGGATGTCCGCGACCGAACGTCTCGCCGACTTCGATCGACACCGTTCGCTCGTCGCGTCGTCGCCATTCCGCGGTCTCCCATGGCAGCGCCTGGGTCCGACGAACATCAGCGGTCGGGTGACCGACATCGCGGTGGCCGAGCCGCGCGGTGAGACGTATACGATGTATGTCGGAGCTGCGGGCGGAGGCGTGTGGAAGACCGAGAACGAAGGAGTGACCTGGATCCCGGTCTTCACCGAGGAAGTGACAGCATCGATTGGCGATATCGCGATCGCGCCGTCCGACCACGATCAGGTTTGGGTCGGGACGGGCGAAGCGAACATCTTCCGTTCGTCCCACGCGGGCGCGGGGATATACAAATCGACCGATGCCGGTGCCTCATGGACGCACATGGGCCTCGCCGAGACCCAGACGATCGGTCGGGTCGTGGTGCACCCGACCGACCCGAACACGGTCTGGGTCGCCGCGAGTGGGCACGAGTACCGGGACAACCCGGACCGCGGTGTCTACCGAACCCGGGATGGTGGCCAGACGTGGGAGAAGGTCCTCTACGTCGACGAGATGACCGGGGCGATCGACATGGTCATTCATCCGGACGATCCGAATACGCTCTTCGCCGCGACGTGGCAGCGGCGCAGGGCCAAGTTCAACGACCCACGCAACGAGCCGGCCTTCACGGGCTCCGACGACTACTTCACCGGCTCGGGTGTCTGGAAGAGCACGGACGGTGGCTCGACGTGGCGACAGATCAACGAAGGTCTGGTCGACGCGCGGTACAGGGGTCGTATCGGGATCGATATCGCGCGCTCTAACCCGGATGTGGTGTACGCCTTCGTCGACAATTACGAAATCGCCCGCGAGGCGCCGGAAGGTACGACCGACGCGTACGGCAGGCCCCGTGGCGGGATCATTCGTGGCGCGACCGTATTTCGCTCCGATGACGGCGGGGAGCGCTGGAGGCGCACGAGCGAGTACAACGCGTACATGGAGGGCGTTGGCGGCACATACGGGTGGGTCTTCGGCCAGATGCGTGTAGACCCCAACGACGAAGACAAGATCTACGTCATGGGTGTCCAGCTGCACGTTTCGGAGGACGGCGGCCGGACGTTCGAGCGGATCACGGGCACCCATGTCGATCATCACGGCCTCTGGATCGATCCGAACAACTCGGACTATCTCGTCAACAACAACGACGGCGGCGCGTACGTCTCGTACGATGGAGGCGAGAACTGGAGATTCTTCGTCGAGATCCCGGTGGTGACGTTCTTCAACGTCAATTACGACATGGGAGATCCGTTTCGCGTGTACGGGTCCGTGCAGGATCACGGTTCGTTCTCGGCAGAGGTCGACCTGAGCCAGGGACGTCATGCAATTCCTGCGGTCGTGTGGCAGAACGCTCCGGGTGGCGAGGGCAGTCACCATGCGATCGACCCGATCGACGAGGACATCGTCTATTCCGCAGGCTTCTACGGCTCGATCTCACGGACGGATATCGGCACCGGTGAATCCACGCCGATCATGCCTCAGGTCGAAGAGGGAGCCGACCCTCTCCGAGGCCAGTGGCTCGCGCACTTCATTCTGTCTCCGCACAACGGCGACGTGATCTACCACGGGATGAACTACGTCTTCCGATCCACTGACCGTGGCGACACGTGGATGCGCATCTCACCCGACCTGAGTTCGAACGACCGGGACCGCCTCGGCGATATCCAATTCCAGACGATCACCGCGCTCGCTGAATCTCCGCTCCGTCAGGGCCTGCTCTACGCAGGGACGGACGATGGCCACGTGTGGGTGATGCAGGACTCGGACGAAGGGTGGACGGAGATCACCGACGGGATGCGACCGGATCGCTTCACGACCGAAATCGTCGCGTCGCAGTACGACGAGTCGACCGTGTACGTGACGCAGAACGGTCGTCGAAGTGATGACTTCGCGCCGTATGTCTGGCGCTCCACCGACTACGGTCAGAACTGGGAGAGCCTCGCGGCCAACGTACCGACGGGGCCGGTGAACATCATCCGTGAAGATCCCAAGAACGAGAGCATCCTCTACCTGGGCACCGACGTCGGGGTCTACGTCTCTCTGGATCGAGGGGACACGTGGCTCCCCATCACCAATGGTATGCCGAGCACCTTCGTGCATGATCTCGTGATCCACCCACGGGAGGACCTGATGGTGGCAGCCACTCATGGACAGGGCATGCTCGCGTTCGACGTGCGGCAGCTCCAGCAACTGACACCCGAGATCATGGGGTCGAGTGCCCACCTCTTCGCGGCCGAGGAGGGTTTTCTGCCCCCTCGTGGCGGCGGTTTCCGAGCACAGCATCAGAGCGCGTGGCTGCACCTGTGGCTCGGTGACGATACCGAAGGCGTGGTGGAGATCCGGGATGGTTCGGGTGATGTCGTGACCCGCATCGACGTCGGGGGTTTCCGTGGTCTGCATCAGGTCGAGTGGGGTCTGGAACGAGCGTCCACGATCGGCCAGGGTGGCGGGTTCTTCCGGCGTCGTAACTACGTACCGGAAGGGACCTACACGGCGGTGTTGCAGGTCAACGGGGTCGAGCGCGTCACGACGGTCACCGTCGGTCGACGCTGACTGATGCGGGTACGTCAGCCACTCGGACGTCGCCGCGCCGTCGTTGTCGAGGGGACCCCGCGTACGACGTGGGGACACAGAAGCTTTATGCCCGGCTACCGGACCGAAGCCTGCGACGTCGGGGTTCGGGTGATGGCGGAGCTGGAGGAACGGAGATGAGCCATCTGCGCGCGATGTCCGGCCTGGACGTTCTCGTCGCCGGAAACGGTCCGGATCTCAGAGGTGAACGACTTGGTCTGATCCTGCATCCCGCGTCGGTAACGTCGGACCTGCGTTTTTCGGCTGATGCGCTTCTCACCGCCGGTCTCGACCTCGAAGTCCTCTTCGGTCCGCAGCACGGGGCACGAGGTGAGAAGCAGGACAACATGATCGAGTCCGACCATTACACGGACCCGGTGACCGGACTTCGAGTCCATTCCCTCTACAGCGAGGTGCGAAAGCCGACACCGGAGATGCTGGACGGACTCGACGCCGTCCTGTTCGACCTGCAGGACGTCGGGGTGCGTGTGTACACCTTCGTGTGGACGATGGCGCTTGCCATGCAAGCCTGTGCGGAGGCGGGCGTGCGCTTCATCGTGCTCGACCGGCCGAACCCGATCGGGGGCCTGGTGCGCGAGGGGCCGGTGCTGCGAGAGGGCTACGAGTCGTTCGTAGGCCTGTACCCGATCCCGCTCCGGCACGGCCTGACGGCGGGAGAACTGGCCCGTTGGCTCGTGCGCGTCCAGAGCATCGACGTCGATCTGACGGTTGTTCCGTGCAGCGGTTGGCGCCGCTGGATGTCGTGGGACGACACTGGACTTCCCTGGGTTCTGCCCAGCCCGAACCTGCCGACGCCCACCTCGTGCGACGTCTACCCCGGCATGGTTTTGTTCGAAGGAACGCTCCTCTCGGAGGGCCGCGGCACTACGCGACCCTTCGAGTTCTTCGGAGCGCCATGGCTCGATCCCGAAAAACTCGCTGAGGCGGTTCAAGGGCTTGGGGAGGGGTTGGCGCTTCGGCCGTGTCACTTCGAGCCGACCTTTCAGAAGCATCAAGGTGAGGTGTGTGGTGGAGCGCAGCTGCACGTCACGAGCCGCGAGCGGGTGCGATCGGTGCGGGCGGCGGTCGCACTCTTGGCGGCGTGTCGGTCGGTGGGCCCGGATCCGTTCCCGTGGCGTCCACCACCGTACGAGTACGAGGAGACGCTCATGCCGATCGATATCTTGTGGGGTCACGACGGGCTGAGGATGGGCATCGAGGCGGGAGCAGGTCCCGACGAAATCCTCGCGGGTGTCGACGTGGAGCTGACGCGCTTCGGCGCAGAGGTGGAACCGGACCTCCTCTACGAGTGAGCCGTGTCAGCGGCACCCCGCTGTCTGCTCGAAGATCACCGCAATCTGCAGCTCGAGGACATCTCCCGGGTCGACCTGCATCTCCTGCGTTTCGCACTTCGGCCCCGCGACCATGTTGATCTCGATGCTCATGTAGGCCGAGACCGACCAGCCCAGCTCGAACTCGGCATCCTGCTTCCCGCCGACCTGACCAATCGAGGTGCGCCCGGTCGGAGCCATCGCGAAGAGCCTGACGTCGTTGAAGTTCATGTTCCGCACGACGAGGCGGATCCGCGGAGGCCGGTTCGCGGATGTGATCGCGTACGGGTCATCTGCTACGCCGGCGCCGGCGGGGGCGCAGGCAGCGAACGCAGCGCACACCAGGAGGGGAAGTCGAACTGCGGGGTGAACGCTACGACGTCCCCGGGCGGGGTGGGTCAGCGTCGTCCCGCCTGACACGGCTGCAGACCGATATTCGTGGGGATCATGATCCACACCCGAGCGTTGGGCTCTACGGAGAGCATGTTGGTCCGGCACCCGCGGCCACCGACCTCGTCGATGGTGAAGTAGATCGGGAGGGCTGGATTCCAGCCGATGCGGAACTGCTGATCTGTCTTGCCGGTGACTCGGCCGAGTCGGATCCGCTGACCCGATCGAATCGCCCAGATCGTGACATCGTTGAAGTTGCTGTTCTGGACGTCGATCTGGATCGGCTCTTCGGCGCTACTCGACCCGGGAATGGCATTCGGATCGAACGGATTGCGCGTGCCGGCGTTCCCGCCTCCGCACCCGGACAGGAATAGGGCGAATGCCAGCACCGACAGGCGGGTCATTGTGATGCGCAAACTCATGGTCATGGTAATGCACATCATACGCGTTGGTTCCGCCTCGGGCGACGGGGCGCGCACGTCTGGAGGCACTAGCAGACGCCTGGATTGATCGAATGGGTGCTCGGGGACGCCCTGAAGCGGGACTACCGTCGACGATACATCTCTTCGTCGAAGGCGATGAGCTCATAGGGTTCTTCGACGTCGACCCGGTCGACTGTGGGCAGATAGCCTTCGAGGCGGGTCGACGGTCCGACCAGCTCCTTGTCGAAGAGCTCGAGCTCCCGCTTGTCAGCATCCTCGACTGAATCGGAGGTCGAGAACACGACGTCTCCGAGTTGCCTCTTCTCGAGCTCGAGGACCCGGCGCACCGTGTCTGCGGCTGCGTACTGCTCCCGGATCGCGGTGAAGCGATAGTGGACATCCCCGTCGTCCGCGACGGACACTTCTCCATCGAGCGCTGCGACGAACTCGTCCAGAAGCGAGGCGACTTCGTTCCTGGTCGGAGGCACGGAAAGCAGCCTTGAACGGACGTGAGTGTGCGCTTCACTCAGGGTGACCGGCCGGCCGCGCAGTGCCCGATCGTACACGAAGCCGGTCAGCACACGGCGGAGATTGCGACGATGGCGCTTCCGGTTCTCGAATCCGACGCCGATCATCCGGACCAGGGGCCCGGCGAAAAACAGAACGCTGAAGACCACCGGCACGATCACTAGAGCCCAGAAGGCCGCAGCGCCGCCAATGCCGAGTCGGGGAAAGATGAACCACGGTGCCGTGGCCGAGGCAACCAGGGTGAAGGTGTTCATGCCGGCGACGACCGCGTTGGCGCCTGCCGAGTTGCCGGTGAGCTGGAGTTCTGGTTCGAGGCGCATCCATGCGGGGTTCGGCGGACGGGGCGATGACGTCCCGGTCGACGCCATCAGCCCGGGGAAGGCGTAGACCAATTCTCCATCGGGAGATACGGCGGCTTCCCCGTCATAGGCTCCAAGCAGACGGCCGACCTCGTCCTCTGCCTCCGGAAACGTCGAACCGGTATGCTCGACCAGTTCAGCAGTTGTGAGGACACCGGATCGCGCTCGGATAAGACGCAGCTTGCTGCGGTCCAGTTGCTTCTGCGTCGGGCGCGGTTGATCGGGCCCGAAGACGAAGGCGAACACCTTCTTGTAGAACGGGACCCGGTCTTCCTTCGGGAGCGTGCGTTCCCACCGGTGCCCGTAGTAAGGGCGGCCGATACGCCACCGTGGCCCCCAGATCCAGTACCAAGAGCTCGAATTGAAGCCGAAGGATCCGCCACCTCGTCCGCCGCCGAATCCACCCCGGCCGCTGTTTCCGCGCCGGCTGGCGAAGAGCGCGGCGATGATCAGCACGACCATCACCACGAAGTAGACCACGAGCATCACGACGATCCATGCCTTGAACGCACCCTGCGTCACCCGTCGACACGCGGACCACATCCGAGCGATCAAGGGCTCGGTCCCGCGCTCGATCATTCCAGCGTCGAAGTCGTAGACCAGCTCTCCGGAGTCCGTGACCGAGAGGTGTCCGTGATGGGATTCGAGCAGCGCTTTTAGCCCGTTCCGCACGGTATCGGCGGACAATCCCGAGTCGGCGACGACATCTCCGACCGTTACCGCTCCCTTCAGGCGTCGTAGGGACGCGAGGATATCGGCCTGCCTACCGGGAGCGACCTGCGCGCTCACGGAACTCCAGCTGCTGGACCCGTCGCTGTGCGGGTGATTCCGTCGGCCTCATCCATCAGCGCGAGTACTCGTTCGTCGGCTCCATCTTCCGTCTGGATGCTCACCAGCCAGAACGCAGCGGTCGATAACACCATTGCCGGGAAGACCTCGTGCAGGATCTCCGAGCCTGGCACGTACTCCCAACTGAGAAGCACGCCGATCCCCACGACGAACGACGCGATGACCCCCGCGCCACTGCCACGTCGCCAATGGAGCCCGAAGACGATCGCCGGGAAGAAACAGGCGCCGTAAAGGCTTCCACTGAATGCAGTCAGCTCGACGATTCCGTCCGGTGGATTGAGTGAAATGACCGCGGTGATGAACGCGAAGATGGCGACCCATGCGCGCGTCCAGAACATCTCCGCTCGTTCTGTTCGCCCGGGTCGAACGACGCTGACGATATCGCGCTCTGTGGTGGAGGCCATGACCAGCAATACCGAGTCCAGTGACGACATGGCTGCAGCGACCATCGAGACCAGAAGGAACGCGCCCGTGCCCTGCCCGAAGACGTCGGTCAGCAGGGTCGGCACGACGAGGTCGGTGTCCTCGAGACCGGAGGGCAGTACCCGGCGGGCGTAGATGCCCACGGGGATCAGCAGAGAGAATACCGCGGCGAAGGTGACCGACGAGACAATCATACCAGTCCGGGTGGCCTTCTCACCCTCGAGTGCGAAGAACCGCGACAACTGTCGCGGTTCCACCGCGAACTTCACCAGTCCCGCGAACATCGTCCCCATCAGCACTGGGATCGCCACACCTCCTCCCCAGGTGAAGAGCGCTTCACCTCCCGGCTGCGTCCGCACCTCGGTGATCGAGCCTAGCCCTCCGGCTGCGTTCACCGTTCCGGTGAAGAGGATGATGGCCGCCAGGATCATGACGACGCCTTGGACTGAATCGGTCTTCACTACGGAGATGAAGCCGCCCACCATCGTGTACGTCATGACGATGAAGAAGACGATGACGATCGAGAGCTCGTACTGGATCTCGAGGAAGGTCTCGAGAAGGTTGCCGATGCCCTTGAAGACCGCCGTCATGTAGAAGAACGACGCGGCGATCATGATCAGTGCCGACAGGACGCGGGCGGGCGTGCTACCGAATCGGAAGCCGATGAAATCCGGGATCGTGAGCGAGTCCATCGCTGCCGTGAACGCGCGCAACCTTGGTGCAACGACGATCCAGGCGAAGAGCGAGAATGTGACCGCCGTGGGAATGAACAGCATCCACGGGAGGCCCCATTCGTAGGTCCGCCCCGAGAAGCCCACGAAGGAGTTCGTACTGGCGTACGTGGCGAAGAAGGAGAGGCCGATAACCCAGCCACCCATGCTTCGACCCCCGACGTAGTAATCGGCCAGACCTTTCGTCTTCCGATTCCCGGTCCAGGCGTGGTGCGCAATCATGACGGTGTAGAGCACCAGCAGCGAGTGCACCATCCAGTACTCGCGCAGATTGCTCAGCACGGCGTCGATCATTCGTCGTTCTCCACGGAGAAGAGGGCGCGTACGGCGGGCTTAGTGACTTTGCCCATCGGGTTTCGGGGCAGATCCTCCAGGAGCAGAAAATCCTTGGGCACCTTGTACGGCGCCAGTCGCTGCTTGGTGAAAGTTCGGAGATCTTCTCCCGAAGTCACCTCGCCCGGGCGAAGGACGACGGCCGCGCAAACGCGGTCACCCCAATCGACATCCGGCACCCCGACGACGGCGCAATCGGCCACGGCCGAATGGGATCGCAGTGTGTCCTCGATCTCGAGGGCGGAAATTTTCTCGCCACCCGTCTTGAGGATGTCGACGGAGTTGCGGCCCAGAATTCGCCAGGCGCCGTCCTCAACGACAGCCTGGTCGCCCGTCCGAAACCAGCCGCCGACGCTGAAGGCTTCGGCCGTCTCGTTCGGTCGCCGCCAGTATTCTTGGAATACGGCTGCCCCTCGGATCTGGATGGTGCCCGGTGTTCCATCGCCCACCACGCGATCGTCCTCGTCGACGAGTCTCGCCTCGACCCCGGGGAGCGGCGTGCCCACGAAGCCCGGGCGACGTTCGCCATCGAGCGGGTTCGACAACCCCATCCCGATCTCGGTCATCCCGTACCGTTCCAGGAGGCGGTGCTGGGTGATCTCCTCCCATCGTTCCAGCGTAGGGACGGGCAGTGCCGCGGAACCGGAGACCATGAGGCGGCATGCTCGGGCGCCTTCGCTCCAGGCCTCCCGAGTGTCAGGGTCGGCCGCATCCCATGCGTCGATGAGACGGCGATACACGGTGGGGACTGCCATGTATAGCGAGATCTCACAGCGAGCGAGCCGCTCCCACACGTCGACAGCGCGGAAGCGAGGAAGAATCTCGCACGTCGCCCCATGCCAGAGCGCCGAGGTCAGTACGTTCACGATGCCGTGCACGTGGTGTAGGGGTAGATGGAGGAGAATGTGATCATCCTCGCTCCACCCCCATGCTTGGGAGAGTGCCTCCACCTGGGCGCGCAGGTTCGCATGCGTAAGCACCACACCCTTGGGCTTCCCGGTCGTGCCCGACGTATACAGCATCAGTGCCGGCCGCGATTCGGCTACGGCCGGGAGCTGTCCGACAGGACCGTCCCGAAGCAGGCCGGGTGTGAGGAGCAGCGGGATCTTTCGTTCGGCGGCGAGCACGCTCAGACGGTCCGCCAGTGATGGATGGGCAATCACCGCTTCCGGTTGTGCGTCGTCGATGACCCACGCCAGCTCATGCTCCGGGTGGGATGTCGCGAGCGGTACGCCGAAGCCACCGGCTCGGCAGACACCCCACTGTACCGCCGTGTACTCCCAACCGGGCGGTACGAGGTAGCAGATGCGCTCTCCTGCGAGGTCGTCCCGGCCTGCCAGAAGACGGGTGGCGGCGTTCGCCGACGCTCGCATGAGGTCCTCGTACGAGAACGTTCCTTCCGGGGCGAGGAGTGCCGTCCGGCCATCGAACGAGCTTGCCCGGGCGATCAGGCTCGGGCCGAGGGCATCTGAATCCATGCGGTGTGGTGATTGGAACGACTCTTGGGTCGCCGCAACAGACGTGTCATGCGTGCGTGCGGCAAGGCGTCGGGAATACTTTTGAGGTGGTTCCCACAACTCTAGGGTGCGCCCCACACCAAGAGACTCGAGGTGGATGAAGAATCCCCACTTCAAGCACGCTCGAGAACACCTCGAACGAGTGTGCGACGGATACGCCTACATACCGGATCCGGAGTCGATCTACCTCTTCATCGGGCTTCAGGCCGATGCGCCGGAGGGAGCTGCCCGGCTGGCCGTCCGGAATTGGGTCCCGTTCGTCGCGGCTACGGCATCGAGAGAGGGTTTGATCCCCGTCGGCTGATCTCAGCCTCCGACAAGTCGCCGGATCGTGCCGCGCAAACGAGCGCGTAGCGTCCACAAGTGCGCGAGGACCGTTCGCTCGATGCGTGATCGAGTCCATGGTGAATCTGGGCCGATGACGTCCCGAAGGAGAGCTCTGGGCAAAGGGCTCAGGTAGCGGACTTGATCCTCGAACCATCGGCTACGTGCGGTCGCCCAATCTTCGGGTGTGCGTTCGGTACCGCCGGGCTCGACGGTGGTTTTGACGAAGTCGAGGAAGCGCCGACCAGCCCGAATCTTCTCGTCCTGATGACTCTGGTTCGCGCCCGTGATGTTCACGCGGCTTGCGCGCCAGCGAACCCGAGGGCCCGGAAGGGTGACGATGGGATGTCCCGCCGCGAAGGTGAACCAGGCCGCGTCGTCCGCGCACCACGCAGCGGGATAGTCTGGGAACCCGCCCGAGTGATCGAAGGCTGAGCGGCGGAAGATGTACTCGACCACGTAGCTGTTTCGGCGCCCAAGGAGTCGGTCGTAAATGAACTCGGCTCCGGCTTCGTCGGGTGGGTGTGGCGCGTTGCGGTTCCGTACCCGACCGGCTTCGTCGATCACGTCGGTGTCGAATCGCAGGACCGAAACCCCGGGGTCCAGGTCGTCCAGCGCATCGTAGAAGCAGGCGACGCACTCGGGGTGCATCTCGTCGTCGTCGCCGAAGAGCCAGATCCAGGGCTCGGAGGTTCGTTCGACGGACCGGTTCCAGTGACCGGCGAGCGAGGTGCCGCCGAGATTCTCCTCGAAGCGGAGATACACGAGCTCGAGGTCGTCGAAGGTGCGACAGATCTCGCCGACTGCGACGGGGGCGCCATCGTCTGTGACGTACACAGTAAAGCGGCGGTCCGTCTGCGCCTGGATCGACTCCAGGGCGGACCGGAAGAAGTCGGGCTTCCACGCCGGGACCACGATCGCGAGCTGATGCATGGCTGGAACGTCCCTCGACCCGGAGGAGGCGTCAACGACGAGCGAGGCGTTTCGACGGCGCGACGACTATACTTCACGTTCACACTCGCCGTCTCCGATCCTGCCAAACGAGGTCTGCATGAAGCCGGCGGACGGTTCGGTCCCGACCACCCCACGAGAGCTGCTCCGCCACTACTGGCGGGTCGCCGATGCACGCGCGTGGCACTTCGTGCTGCCGGTCGCGCTGATTCTCCTGGCCGGAGTCTTCGAAGCAGCGTCATTCTCCCTGCTCGTTCCGCTCACGGAAGCGGTCTCGGAGAATTCGTTCGACTTCCTCGCGGAGTCGAGATGGTTCGGATGGATCGCGGATCTCGTACCGGGGTCGGTCGACTCGGGTGCGGGCCGGGACGCCTACCTGGTCGTCCTTACCGTCGGTCTCATTATCGTGTGGCGCGTCGTCAAGCTCGTGCTCGAGTATCTGCGCAAGCTCTTCGTCGTTTCGAGGAACGAGCGCTACCGCGTCGCCGTGACCAACGAGACGTTCTCGCGCGTGCTTTCGTTCGGTCGGCAGTACTTCGACGGCCAGTCCCTTGGGCGCGTGGATGCCGAAGTCGGCTGGTCGAGCGCAGTCGTCGGTTTGCTGGTGGCGGCCGAAGAGGTTCTCCGCTATGCGGTCGGGTTGCTCGTGAAGGCGTCGATCATGATCGCGATCAGTGTGCCGTTGTCGGTCGCGTTCATCGTCTCGCTGCCATTCGTGAGCATCTTCATGAAGACGATCAATCGATCGGTGACCCGCGTCTCTCGCGAGGGCGTGGAGATCGAGAGGCGCATGCGCGGGCGGATCCTGGATCTGCTGGGCTCGGTTCCGCTCGTGAAGGCGTACTCGCAGGAGGAGGCGGCATCGGAGACCTATGCCGAGGTGTTGCGGGAGGCAGAGAGCGTCGCGGTACGCCGTGACCGCATTGTGAGCCTGCGGTATCCGGTGGAAGAGGTGTTCATTCTGTTGGTGATGCTGGTCGTCCAGGCTGTGGTGATCTACAGGTCACCCGGAGCCTTCCGTCCGGGCGACCTCGCTCCCTTCGGCGCCTTCCTTCTCCTTCTGCAACAGGCTCTGCCGGACTACAAGTATCTGACGCTGTTCAGTCTGAAGGTTTCGGAAGAGATGCCGCGGCTCGAAGCGCTCACCGGCCTTTACTCGAACGAAGGGAAGTTCATCGTGCCGTCCGGTCCGGATGTGTTCGAGGGGCTGAACGGGGCGATTCAGGTTGAAGGACTGACCTTCGGATATCAGCCGGATGTGCCGGTACTCCACGATGTGAGCGCCACCTTTCCGGCAGGAAGCGTAACTGCCGTGGTGGGGCGGAGCGGAGCAGGGAAGACGACCCTCGTCGATCTCATAGCACGGTTCTACGAGGTGGAGTCGGGGACCATCCGCTTCGATGGTGTCGACATCCGCTCGTTCTCGCTCGACTCCCTGCATGGTCGAATGGCGATCGTCAGCCAGGACGTGTGGCTTCTAAATCGCACTATCCGGGACAATCTGACGTTCGGGCTGGATCGACCGGCCGGTGACGACGAGCTATACGAAGCTCTTGGTGACGTGCTTCTCGAGGACTTCGTTCGCAGCATGAGCTCGGGCCTGGATACGGAGGTTGGGGACCGTGGGGTTCGCCTGTCGGGTGGACAGCGCCAGCGTCTGGCTCTGGCCCGGGCACTCCTGCGAGACCCCGAGATCCTCATCCTGGATGAGGCCACGTCCGCGCTCGACAGCGTTGTGGAGCTCAACGTCGCTCGAGCGATTCAGCAGCGAGCCGCGGGCCGAACGCTGATCATGATCGCGCACCGTCTCTCGACGATTCGTGACGCGGATCAGATCCTCGTGCTGGACGAAGGCCGCCTCGTTGAATCGGGGGGTTGGGACGAACTACTCGAGCGCGGGGGGGAGTTCGCGGCGCTGCATGCAGCGCAGTACGGGTCGGAGTCCGTCGGCAGCGGCGGCTGAGTCAGGCCGGTTCCTGCCCTTCGGAATCAAGTCCGTCGGCTACCAGATCCTGAGCCGTTCGAGCCAGCGCCGCCGCCGCGCCATCCGCTTCAGCTTGGTCTGCTCGACGACCCAGTGACCGGCACCGGGCCAGGGTACGCCCGCGGCCTCACGGCGATCCTCCGCCATACGCATGAGCTTGGTGAAGGTGCGGGTGGGCAGCGGCCAGATGAAGTGGAGGAGCGGTTTGGTCGGGCGTTCCGGATCGAGCGAAGCGAACTCGCTGGGCCAGTACATCTCCGCAGGCTTCGGGAGCGGCTGGAGTTTGCGGCGGCCTCCGACGATTCCGATCGCGATCTCATCGCCGAGCCAGGCCCCACGGAGGAGAGACAGTCGGAGCTTCGGTCTGGCCTCGCTCAGGAAGCACCGAAGACACGCACGCATGATCTCTTCCGCCTCGGCCTTCCTGAACGCGAAGAGGCCGCTGTTTGTCTTCAGGTAGTGATCGAGTTCGAACGTTCGCATGAGCTGGCGAGTCGAGAACCCGTGATGGATCTCGTCGTCGTCTCGTGAGAGGATCTCACCCAGGAACGCCATCGGGGCCGCGGCCAATGCGTCGAAGGCGTGATCCAGGGCTCCGAGCACCATGCAGTCCGCGTCGACGAAAACGGCTTCGTCCCAGGCGCACGCTTCGGCCACTCCGTACTTCCGCGTGCGCCCCTTTCGGAAATCGGCCCCGATTGGCGTGACTTCGTCGAAGACCGTCGGATAGGTGGTCATCGTGATCTCTGCGATCTCTTCGTCACACACGAGTCCGATCGGGTGGCCGGTGTGTTCGCGCAGGGAAAGAGCCATGTCCACGCCCATCTCGAGATAGCGGGCACTGCCTGACGCGAGGGTCAGATATCCGCGCGTCGGGTCAGACACAGGCGAAGCCTCAGGCAGCGGCCGGAGTCAGCTGCTGCTGGACGACGATACCGAGGCAGATGGCCCAAAACGCGAGAGGGACAGCCCAAAGGGCTTCGCCCGCGTTCATCAGGACGATGGTCGACACAAGACAGTACGCGATCACGAGTAGCTCGATGAAGAAGCTCCAGTGCAACGGCACGCGATAGACGTCTGGCGCGGCATGCTCCGGGGTGATCTCACTCTGGACGTGATGCGCCTTGGGCGTACGAACGAACTCTCCCCCAGTCGACAGGAAGCCCTGAATCTGCCCTACCGTGTTGTTTACCATCAGCCCGATTCCGACACAGACACTCGACACGATCTGCGCGACAGAGCGGACTGTGAGCCCCTCGTCCCGCTCGATCACGGTGAGACCGAAGCTCACCGGGGCGACGAAGATGATAAGCGCCATGATCGCCTGCATGATCCAGAACACCGTCCGATCCATATACAAGACCGCCCAGGGCCAGAGCAGGAGGTTAGTCAGCAGGATCGGGTGGATTGCGTAGCCGGCCAGCAGGAACGCCTCGTCGAGCCGGTCGTTCAGTATCTCGCGGGCGGACATGACGCGTGACGTGAGGAGTCGGAAGCACTGTGCGTTGCCCTTGGACCAGCGATGCTGCTGCTGCTTGAAGGCGCGCATATCCGCGGGCAGCTCGCTCACGACGGGTATGTCGCGCAGGTATCGTCCACGCCACCCGCGGAGTGCGCATCGGTAGCTCAGATCGAGGTCCTCGGTGAGCGTTTCCGCGGACCATCCACCTGCTTCGTCGATCGCTCTGCGGCGCCATATGCCACCAGAGCCGTTGAACGTCGCCACGTTACCGATGAAGGCGCGGGTCGGTTTCTGGACGAAGAAGTGTCGGTCGAGCAAGAGTGCCAGCGAGAAGGCCAGGAAGCCCCGAATCGGCTCACTCCATGCCCAGCGCGTCTGAACGAAGGCCACGTCCGGATCCTCAAATCCGTCACGCTCGATGAGCGTCGTTCGAAGAAAGGACGGGTCAGGCGCAAAGTCGGCGTCGAAGACCGCGACAAATTCAGCACTCGACTGCGTCAGCCCCTCGGAGAGCGCACCTGCTTTGTAGCCGACTCTGTCTGCGCGACGGATGTGTTCAATACGAACGCCCTGCGCCTTCACGTCCGCGACCGTTCGAGCCGCGATTTCGAGTGTCTCGTCGTTCGAATCGTCGAGCACCTGAACGTCGAAACGATCCTTCGGGTAATCCTGCGCCGAGGCGGCTCGTATGATCTGCTCGGCGGCCCGCCGTTCGTTGTAGAGCGGTAGTTGGATCGTGACGAGGGGAAACACGCCGTCCTCCGCTTCAGCGCGTCGTGCTCTCGGCCTGCTGGTCACGGTATCCCGGATCGTCTGCCGATTTCGCACAAAGCGCCAGAGCATCCGGAATTCTATCGCGGCGAAGGCCGCTCCCGTAAGTGCGGCGACCCCGTACAGGACGGTGATCAGGGATGACATCGGGCAGGACTCAGTGGCCTGAAGATCGCGAAAGGTCTGAACCTAGAGGGTATGAAGATTCCCGCCGGCACGGCACCCCTGAGCACACGCGTTTGGGTGCAGGTTCAGGGTCGTTGGTTTCCCCCGCTCGACTTGTGAGGCTAGCGGCGGAAGCGGAAGAGAAAGATCGCTCCCACCAGCGCGAAGCCGACCGCGGCCTTCATGATCGAGTCCCGATCCCACTCTTCCACTCGCGGGCTGCGGGTCCGTCGCTCCTGATCTACATGAATGCTGCAGTACGATGATCCGGTGCGGGTGTTTCGCGCGCAGCGTTCACCCTTCCTCGTCTTTCCCTCGCACTGTGCCACGGTCGTCCTCCTGCATCGCAGCGCTGACACCAAACATCGGGCTCCTAGCTGGTACTACGATCCGGCGGTTGATTCGGTTCATGGAGTCGGTATCGCATCGCCGGCCGTGCCTTCCTGTGCCCTGACGTGCCACGTAGCTTCGCTACCATGCCATACATCGAACAGGTACCGATCCGCGAAGCAAAGGGTCTTCTCAAGAAGCTCTTCGACGAGGCGCTTCAGCGCTCGGGGCGTGTGTGGCACATCGTCCAGATCATGAGTCAGAACCCGAGGGCGATGGACGCGTCGATGGGGCTATACGGCGCGATCATGTTCGGCTCCTCTCCGTTGACTCGATGGCAGCGCGAGATGCTGGCGGTCGTGACGTCGAAGGCGAACGACTGTTTCTACTGAACGCAGGCGCATGCGCATGACCTCCGGGCCGAGGTCGAGGAGCTGTTCGAGACGGAAGAGGAGCGGAATGCCTTCGTTCACGAAATTGCGAGCGACTGGCGGAGCGCGACCTTGAGCGAGGCGGATCAGGCGCTTTGCCGCTACGCTGAGTTACTGACGCACGATCAGCATTCGGCCGGCCGGCACTCGGTCGAAGAGCTGCGTGGACTCGGCTTCGATGATCGTGCCATCCATGACGCCACACAGATCATCGGGTACTTCAACTACATCACACGGGTTGCCGACGGACTCGGTGTTGAACCCGAAGAATTCATCCAGCCGTGGGGGCTCGAAGCGGACTGACGGGAGCTATATTTCGATGCCCCACAACCCGCCGACCCAACCGGCACAGCACCCGCGATCGCACCGTATGGATACGAAGCGCCCGACCAGTCCCGCTGCCGAAGAGATCCTCGGTGGATACTTCCCCGTCCTTGACCACGGCTTTGTCTCGCTGGTCGACTACATGGGATCGGACGAAGACGTCGAGCGCGCGGCGCGGGTCAGCTACGGCTTTGGAACTCGCAAGGTCTCGCAGACTCGGGGGCTCGTTCGCTACCTGCGGCGTCATCGTCACACGACGCCGTCGGAGATGGTCGAGTTCAAGTTCCACTGCGCCATGCCGATGTTCGTGGCCCGTCAGTGGATCCGGCACCGAACCGCTTCCGTGAATGAGCTTTCGGCCCGCTATTCGCTGATGCCGCTGCTCTTCTATACGCCGCAGCAGGAGCAGTTCGAGCTGCAGAGTCGCTCGAACAAGCAGGGCCGCGAAGGTGGGGCGCCACCGGAGGTGTACCAGGAGGCCGTGCGACGCTGGGAGGAACTTCGCACGGAGGCGGGCAGCGCGTATTCCTGGATGCTCGAAGAGGACGTCGCGCGCGAGCTTGCCCGAATCGACCTCCCGGTATCGACGTATACCCAGTGGTATTGGAAGATCGATCTCCACAACCTGCTTCACTTCCTGACGCTCCGGGTCGATCCGCGGGCGCAGTGGGAGATCCAGCAATTTGGGCGTGTGATCGCCGGTATGGTGAAGCGGGTGGCGCCGCTCTCGTACGAGGCATGGGTCGACTACGACCTGGGATCCGAACCACTCACCCGCGTCGAGCGCGAGCTCCTCTCCCGCGTCGTGCAGGGAGACGACGAAGGCATGCGAGCGCGTGACGGCGCAGGGGTCAGCATCGACGAGATGAAGGAAGCCGGACTGTCCCCCCGCGAGGCGCGCGAGCTGATGGAGAAGTTGCGTGCTCCGTCGATTCCGGAGTTCGACCTCGACGTGTCACGCATGGTCGACGCGGACACGATGGCCGAGAAGATGTATGAGGCGGTGCCGAGTAGCTTCGAGTAAGCGCACGGAACGCTGCGCCGTGCGGGACCGCAGGGGCCGTCGGTCTTATTTCACCCAGACGGTTTTCGCATTCGTGAATTCCAGGATGCCCAGCGGGCTCAGCTCTCGGCCGTATCCGCTCTCTTTCGTGCCGCCGAAGGGTAGCCGCGGGTCCGACTTCACGATCCCGTTCACGAAACAGTTGCCGGCGTCGAGAAGGTCGGCTGCGATCCTCTCTCCCCGTTCGGCATCGCCTGTGTAGATCGAAGCACCGAGGCCGAAGGCTGTGTCGTTGGCGATCCGAACGGCATCGTCATCGTCTCG